>NZ_CABHOL010000023.1 GCF_902168135.1 uncultured Fluviicola sp. | reverse complement strand
TACACTATCCTCTTCGTCGGCAGCGTCAGATGTGTATAAGAGACAGGTGCAGGCTGATCCTTACAAGTTTTATACTTATACACAATTCCAAAATGGAATGACAACCGCTGTAACAGGCGGCGGCGGACCGGGAGGTGGATCATCCATTCCTGGAATCCAGCAACTGATGGCATCACGCGTGTCATTCTTTCAGTCAAATTCAGACTACCTGTTAGCAGCTCCTGCAATTTCATCTCATGCAGTAAGTAATAATAGCCCGAACTATGGCGAAACGATAACTGTTACAGCAGTTTGTTCGAATGAAACAAGTGTTTTCCTGGGATATCGCCTGGAGCATCCTTTGCGCTTTAACCGCATTCAAATGTTCGATGACGGAATGCACAATGACGGATCAGCCGGCGATCATGTATACGGAGCTGATGTGGTACTAAATGGAATTGTGATGGAATACTACATCTATGCTGAAAATACAAATGCAGGTATTTTTAGTCCTGCTCGTGCTGAGCACGAATTTCATTCGGTGAATATTGCGATAGTTTTGCCAGCTTCCGGGGATATTGTAATCAATGAGCTGATGGCTGATAACGGTTTAACAGCATACGATTCAAACGGTGAAAACGATGACTGGGTTGAATTATACAATCATACCTCAACAGCAAAAGATCTTTCGGGATTGTATCTTTCGGATGATATTTCGAATCTGATGAAATGGCAAATCCCGCTTGGAACGGCTGTAAATGCAAACGATGTACTGATTATATGGACGGATAATGATTCGGAACAAAGCGGATTGCATGCGAATTTTAAACTCAGCTCAGCCGGTGAATCACTCATTCTTTCGGATGGAACTATGATCTATGACCAGGTAGATTTCGGGCAGCAGTCACAGGATGTTTCCTATGCAAGATGCCCCGACGGAGGAACATTTACATTTGCCGATCCCACATTTGATGCACTCAATAATTGTGCTTTGAAATTGCATGAGCTTGCAATGTCTTCAGTCCTGATTTATCCGAATCCTTCCAACAATTCGTTCACCATTCGAAGTGAAGTAAAAGGAACTTATGCAGTGTATGATTTGTCAGGACGACGCATAACAGAAGGCAGCCTGGAAAATGGAATTACGGTATTAACCGCTCAGGAATGGCAGTCCGGAAATTACCTGGTGAATGTTTCGGATGAAACGGGAAATACCCGCACTATTCAACTGGTCAAATATTGATAGATAGTGTTGAGTTCCGGGTCAATATCCGACAAACTAGTTGAAAATCACAAGATGAACAATTTAGCTTGTCCGTTCCGGCTTTTTATACTAAATTCCCTTCGCTAAAACGTACTATTATGATTCCTGAAGAAAACGTACAGGAGCCCATTTCACTGAGTTTAACGCCATACACCGGTGCCTGGACAAAGGCAGAAGCTGCACATTTATTGCGCAGGACCATGTTTGGTGCTACTCTCACCCAGATTACACAAGCTGTAACAAACGGGATGAATGCAACTGTTACTCAATTATTGACACTTCCGAGTGTTTCACCACCCTTGGCTTTCCACCCCGACGAAGCAGTTACAACAATCGGTTCAACGTGGATCAATGATGTTTATCCGGCGAATCCCGGACCAACGAATAACGCACGTTTATACTCGCTGGGAGCATGGTTCATGCAGCGGATTAACCAACCCACGGTTAGTATCCAGGAGAAAATGTGTTTGTTTTGGGACAACCATTTTGGAGTGGACGGTACCAACGAGGCGAAAGCGGTTTATGGAATGCATGAAAAGTACCGCTTGAATTGCCTGGGGAACTTTAAACAGCTGGTAAAAGACATGACCATCGATCCGATGATGCTTTTATTCCTCAATGGTGCAACAAATAATCAGTTCTCTCCGAATGAGAACTATGCGCGTGAGCTTTTGGAATTGTTTACAGTGGGGAAAGGCCCGCAGGTCGGAACGGGTGATTATACCAACTATACCGAAGCAGATGTTGCTGCCGGTGCAAAAATTTTAACAGGGTGGACGGTTACGGACCTGTACAGTACTTCTGCCAGTCAGCCTTCCAGTGTGTTTTACCCGATTCTCCACGATACATCGAGCAAGACCCTGAGCGCTTATTTCGGTTCGGCAGTGGTTCCTGATTCCGGAAATACCGAATATGCCAACTATGTCGATATTATTTTCAGCCAGCCGGATATGGCTAAGTACCTATGCCGGAAGATTTACCGCTGGTTTGTTAATTACGACCTGACACCGAGTGTGGAAAGTACCGTTATTACGGATATGGCTGCTACGCTGACTTCCAATAATTTTGAAGTCATGCCGGTCATAGAGGAATTGCTGAAAAGTGAACATTTTTACGATATCTCTGTGCGCGGAGCTATTATTAAAAATCCATTGGAATTATTGTTCACAATGCTCAATGCTTCCGGTTCGGTTCCGAACTATTCTGTTCCGGTTAATTATGAAATTTACCTGAACCTTTATTACTTGTCCCAGGTGATGGGAATGGAATACTTAAGAACTCCGAGCGTCGGCGGTTGGACAGCCTATTATCAAACTCCGGCTTTCTCCCGATTATGGGCAAATTCAAGTTTGTTGAAATTGCGTTTTGATTTAAGTGCATTGATGACACTTACAAATGGAATAGTGGTGAATGGGAATTCATTTAAGATCAATACACTAAATTTCCTGGATAATTTGAGCATACCTTCCAGCGCTCCCCAGGTAATAGAGGACATTCTGACCGTTTTCACCTGCAAAGGCGTTTCTGTGATAGAAAAAGCGGTTTTGAAATCCATTTTGACCAACGGACAGCCTGATTTTGAATGGACAATCCAATACAATGATTATTTAGCAGATCCCGGAAATACAACAGTAAGCGGTCCGGTCCGCCAACGGGTAGAACTGGTGCTTTACAGGTTGTTCCAGCTTCCTGAATCTCAAGTAATGTAAGTGTAGACCAAAATCAGAAACTATGAAAAGAAGAAATTTTGTACAGTCGGTCGCGCTTTCATCTATTGGAGCACCACTGGTTTTAAAGAACTTTAAATTCGGAGCTGTTACCGAGGACCTGTTTAAGTCATCCAGAGCTGCGGAAGACCGGGTTCTGGTAATTATTCGTTTAAATGGTGGAAATGATGGATTGGGGACTTTGGTTCCCCTGGACCAATATGCCAACCTGGCAATTCAACGTCCGAATATCCTGATTCCACAGAATCAATTGCTGACAATTACGCCGACCAATGCACTGCATCCTGCTATGTCAGGAATGCGGGATATGTTTGATAACGAGCGTTTATCCATTATTCAGAATGTGGGATATCCGGAACAAAACCGTTCACATTTCAGATCGATGGATATCTGGACTTCCGGTATGCTGGACCAAAATGCCACACGTGGCTGGCTCGGAAGGTACCTGGACCATGAATTCCCCAACTTCCCGGATGACTATCCGGATACTGCTAACCCGGATCCGTTTGCCATCAGTATGGGTTACGAAGTATCCGCAACCTGCCAGGGATTAGCAGCTAACTTTTCCGTTGCTATCAATAATCCGTTCGACAGTTATAACCTGGTTGAAACGGGACAAGTAAATGACGGGACCTATTATGGCGCCCACATGGAATACTTGTCTACCCTGATCATGCAGGCAAATGCTTACGGAGCACAGGTGAATGCAGCAGCAAATGCCGGGAATTCACTTTCAACCATGTATGATCCCAATGATGAGATCTCGAAAAACCTCAAATACATTGCTCAAATGATCTCCGGAGGTTTGAAAACGAAAATCTACATTGTCAATGTAAACGGTTTTGACACCCACGATGCCCAGGTCGTGGACGGAGCTCCGGCAACCGGCGTGCATGCAAATTTGCTTTCCCGTGTATCCACCGCAGTTGCTGCTTTCCAAAACGATTTAAGCCTGTTGGGGCTTGAAAACAGGGTTGCGGGAATGACTTTCTCGGAATTCGGAAGACAAATTGCTTCCAATGCGAGTGATGGTACTGATCACGGGGATGCGGCACCATTGTTCCTTTTCGGTGCGTGTATCAGCAGTGGTATCATTGGCCCGAATCCGGTTATTCCAAATACGATTACCGACCAGGCAGGGGTACCGATGCAAATCGACTTTAGAGACATTTATGCTTCGATTTTAAGAGATTGGTTTGAGGCAGACGTTGCCGACATCCAGGGAATGTTCGAACAAACCATCAATTTCATTTCTGTGTTGGATTCATGCAATTTAGGAGTGAACGAGCAATCAATGGAAAATGATGTGTTGATATTCCCGAATCCATGTGTGGACCAAACTACCCTGAAATTTAAATGTGCCGGAGAACGTGTAACCATTCGTGTTTACGATACTGCAGGTACATTGATCAGCGAAGTCTGCTCAAAAGAATTCCAACCGGGAGAGCATTTGGTCCCTATCTATATGGATGGAACACCATCCGGGAACTACATTGTTACCGTGCATAAGAATTCCGGAACATTTACCAGAAAGTTTATCAAGCTGAAAAATATCTGATACTAAAAAACCCCGACGATAAATGTCGGGGTTTGTTTTTTTAGTGATTTTGGAATTTACATTCCACCACCCATATTCTTCAAATCATCTTCGGTTACTGTAGTATATCCTTCCGGGATCTTTAGGCTGAATGCTTTTTTATCCACTTTCTTTGAAAACTTCGTAGCAATGAAGTGAATAGTCATTCCATTGTTAACTGTAGAGAATTCCAAAGGAACTCCGTTTACTTTACTGTTCCCGAACTGTTGCTGCCCCTTCAATGAAGCTTGCAGATCGCTTGCAATCCACATGATAGCTTCGTTTCCATCTGCATCACGCACAATTGTTTTCGTGCATTTGTAACCAACAATCTCTTTTGTCTCGGTAGTTACTTCAATAGTAGGCTCTGCTTTTTCTTCCTTGTCCGTTTTGGAAAGATCCAATTCAGTAGCTGTTTTATTACCCATGATTTCCATCAACATCAATCCTTTGTTTGCTTTTGTATCAGCAACCGTATTCATTTTCATGAACGTTCCCATTGTCATGTCGATTTTGGATTTATTAGGCATGAAGTACATTTCCATGGTTGAACCTTGCATCATAGGTAGTGCCATTGCCATATCGGGATTATCGCTGGCAAAATCCATCGAATAGGAAATCTGACCCGTTTTTTGTTGTGCTATAGAAGTTCCTACTACAGCAAGAAATAAAATTGATAATAGTAAATGTTTCATGTCGCTTTTTTTTATCCTGTCCTGCACGTGCGGGATCAGGGTGATTTCTTTTTTACAAAAATGGCATAAATCTTTAGACTTATGCCACCTTTTATGTATTTCGTGAATTTTAGTTGTTAAAGAGTTGAAAAAGGTTCATACTTTCAATCGTTCAAAATTGAACCTTTGAACTTTTTGAACAGTTCTTTATCCCGTAATAGCCATTATCAAATCTTTTCCGTTTGCATAAAGAATTAAACCAAGCAGCAAGAAGAATCCTACATATTGGGCATATTCCATGAATTTCTGTCCCGGAGCACGACCCGTAATCATCTCATACAACAGGAACATGACATGTCCTCCATCCAATGCCGGAATAGGAAGCAGGTTCATAATTGCCAGCATCATGGAAAGGAATGCGGTAAGGGTCCAGAATGCCTGCCAGTTCCAGGTTGCCGGGAACAGTTTCCCGATTGAACCTACACCACCGATTGAACTGGCTCCTTTTTTGGTTGCAACATATTTGAATTGCGCCACGTTCATATACATCGTTCTAAGTCCCTTTCCGAAACCGGAAACAAATGCTTCTCCGAAAGAATAATTCTGAGTGTAAAAAGCACTGGTATCGGTACTCAGCTTCAGATTCTTATAATTTAATCCCAGCATACCATCCTGTCCGATAAATGCTTCTTTTTCGATTTCCTTTCCATCTCTTAAAATGGTTAGGTGCGCTTTTTTACCTTTGTTGTGATACAATTGGGAAGTCAATTCATCGTGAAAATTGATATTTTTCCCGTTTACCTTTAAGATTTGGTCTCCTTTTTTCATCCCGATTCTTGCAGCTGTACTTTTCGGAACAACGGAATCTGTAGCACCCATGAACCTTCTGAAGTCGAAAGTTCCTTTTTCCGCACCATTTTCCCACATTTTGTCACCGATATCTTCCGGAAGAACAATTGTTTCAATTTTTCCGTCGGGGTGTATTACTTTGAAATGACGCATATTGAAGATCAGGATCTCTCCGCCCAATTGCTGTAACTCGTCCAGTTTTTTTCCATCGACCGTTAAAACGCGGTCACCTTGTTGAAAACCGAACTGCTCCATGTAAGGATGAATAGCCATTCCATTTACCATTTTGTTCTGGTCGATCTTTTCTTCGCCCCAAACAGCCAATACCATGATGTAAATCGCGAAACATACGATCACGTTCACGATTATTCCTCCAAGCATAATAATCAAACGCTGCCAGGCCGGCTTCGAACGGAATTCCCAGGGTTGCGGCGGTTGTGCCAACTGCTCTTTATCCATGGATTCATCTACCATTCCGGCAATTTTCACATAACCACCCAGCGGAATCCAACCCAATCCCCATTCCGTTTCTCCGATCTTTTTCTTGAAAACCGAGAAATAAGGATTAAAGAACAGGTAAAACTTCTCCACCTTGGTGTTGAACCATTTTGCCGGTAAGTAATGACCGAACTCGTGTAATACGATCAGAAGAGAAAGTGATAAAATCAGCTGAGCTGCGCGAACCCAAAAATCCATAGTTTTTATTTAAAGTGGACAAATATAGTTAATAAGTGATTAGGCATTAGGCAATAGTGATTGGTTTCCGATGATTATTTAACTATTGCCTATTCACCAATGCCTCTTCACTAAATTAAGGCTGTACATGCTTGGTTGAATACCCATGATGTTCGAAGTATTCCAAAATAGCTTCTTTCATAAAAGCCTGTTGTTCTTCTTCGCTCAAAGGAGGAAGTTCTTTCAGGAACTCGAAATGCGGCCAATTATCCGTATCCCGTCCTTTGAAAGCGTAATATCCGTAAGGTTCCAGCAAAGTGCAGATTGCAACGTGCATTAAATCTGTCTTCTCGTGCTTTTTAAATAATTTATATCCGACGCCCAATTCCTCTACACCAATTAAGAACAGCATCGCCTGAAGGTCAATACCCGGTCCGAAAGTTGGTTCTAATTGCTTGGTGAGGTTTTGGTAACGTAATTCCAATGCATAATCCATAATCACAAAATTACGTATTTACTGCTAAAGGACACTTGAATTGAAAATGCAGAATGTAAAATTGACAAGACTTTTCATTCCGATAATTATCGGAACTCAATTTACATTTTCAATTAATGAATGTATCCTGGCTGTCCTTTTTGGATACGGTCAAAGATCCAGTCGTAGCTATAGACCATATGTGAATGCACAAAATGCTTATTCGGCCAGTTATACGGCGAACAGACTCTTCCCACGTGATTTGACTGCTGCCTGTCAATTCCCCAAACGGTTGCTTGTGGCGCAACGCCATCCTGGTAGCAAAGCGGATCAGCATCTTTTTGTCCAAGGTTCGAACCGTATTGCCAGACTTCTTCAAACTGGTTCCAGTCCATTCCTTTGTAACCGGCATTTTCAGGTGCGAGAAAATACAATTTGCCAAATACAACCTCGTCTTTCAATGTTTCCAGAAAACCAAGCGTATATGCATAGCCCATACTGTGGCAAACAACGTCTATGGTATCTTTTACCAAATAGCTGTTGGGAGTATTGCGGATCTGGTTTAAAAGTGCTTTTCCTACAAGTACTCCACGGGAAAATCTGTAATCAAAACCTTCCGGATTCGAAACCTGGTTTAACCGTTTATACTTTTTGCTTGAAAGCCGCGAATTAACCGAACGAACGAAGCTCCACCCGAAACCAAGCTTCGACTGATGATTTGAAGTACTTACCGGAAAACTGCCGTCCAGGTAAAAGCTGGTATCCGGATTTAAGCGTTTGATAAAACGGTCGTCTATTTTAAACCAGTAGTTGGTACGGTCATTCATATAAACCTCATTCCTGCTTTCGTTCTTATCGTATTTAGGTCCACGGTAACCATTTACAAACACCAAATAACGTTTTGCCTGCGGGTGCTGATTCTGAATGATTTCCCGGCTCAGTTCATCTCCGGTAAAGGCAAAAACATGCTGAAAAGCTGGTTTTTTCCGTTCCCCGGTGGTATTATCGGCCAGGTAATAAGAAACAACCCGGTAAGTATTGTTTTTAATCTCGATGTTTTTTTGGTTGAAAAGTGAGAGGTTTCCTCCGGAGGACTTGAAAGTAAGTTTGTTTCCCTGGGAAAAGAAATTTAACACGAGGCCGGCGTTGTAGCTGTACCATTTTTGATTTCGTTTGATATAAATGACTGTTTGCGGTTCAGACGGGTAAGTGCAATTAAAGAAGAACTTATTGTCGGATAATTTTTGGGTAAATCGATCTTTATGAATGTAGTTCCTTCCGATTTTCAATACCTGCTGCATGAATAAAGTATCACTGATAGTGCATTTCTTTCTGGATTTGGCGGTATCGATCAGCACCACTCGGTTCAGGCTAAAAGGAGCATATGTTCGGGAGTCGGTAATGGTCCCGTCTTCATTTTCTTCCCAAAAATAGTAATAAACCAAACTGGTTTTTGTCTGGAATTTTGGCCTTCGAACAACATCATCCTGGCCATACACAGAAAGGGAATGCAAGCTGAAAATTGCAAAAATTACCACTAAGACCTTCATTTTGTAAATATAAGAAAAAGCATAGCTTTTGATAAAGAACAAGCGTTAGCGCTGTTCAAGGAAGTCTGTCGTGACGGAAACGCAACCCAAAACAGTTGTTTAACCTTTTGAACATTCATTGCACCTTTTCAATTTTTCGATTTTACATTTTCAATTAAAGAATTATTTTTGCGATCATAATAAAAGAACAGAAATGGGAAGAGCATTTGAATATCGCAGAGCAGCTAAAGAAAAGCGTTGGGGCAAAATGTCTAAATTATTTCCGAAACTAGGAAAGGCAATCACGATGGCAGCAAAAGAAGGCGGGCAGGATCCGGCTACAAATGCGAAGCTGCGTACGGCTATTCAGAATGCGAAGGCTGAAAATATGCCGAAGGACAATATTGATGCAGCGATTAAAAGAGCAGCTCAAAAAGATGTTGCTTCTTTCACCCAGGTGGATTATGAAGGAAAAGGACCTCACGGAGTATTGGTTTATGTGGAGTGCGCAACCGACAATCCAACACGTACTGTTGCCAACGTGAAATCTTATTTCAATAAAGCAGGTGGTGGAGTAGTTCCGAACGGACAGTTGGAATTTATGTTTAACCGCAAATCTGTTTTCGAATTGGAAAATACGGGATCAATTGACCCGGAAGAACTGGAATTGGAATTGATCGATGCGGGATGCGAGGAAATTGAAGTAACGGATGACCGCATTTTCATTTACGGTGATTACACGGCATTCGGAACAATCGGTTCTGCTTTGGAAGAGCGCGGAATTGCAGTGTTGAAATCAAACCTGGAGCGTTTCCCGACAACACCGGTTGAATTCACCGAGGAACAATTGGCTGATATTGAAAAAATGATGGACAAATTCGACGACGACGATGATGTGCAGCAGATTTTCACCAATATGGGATGATTGAATACCAGATAAATATTGGGTGGGGGCGCGATTAATCGCGCCCCCACTTGTTTAACAATGGTTCGTTTGTATCTTTCCGAATCATTCATTTTTCCCACATCGGAATTTCCCAATTTTGATGCATGAATTTCCTGGACATCCTGATTCTTATTCCGATCCTTTATGGTGCATACAAAGGATTTAAGCACGGGTTCGTAATTGAACTCTTCACTTTACTGGCTATTTTAGTCGGAATCTACGTCGGTATCCATTTTTCAGATTACACGGCCAACTGGTTGAAATCATCCCTGGAAATCGATTCGGAATATTTGCCGGTTATTGCGTTTACATTTACCTTCCTGATTGTTGGGGCCATGATCTTTTTTGCCGGAAAAATGATCGAGAAGATGATCAAAGTCGTTCAGCTTTCTCCGTTAAACAAGTTTTTGGGAGTTTTGTTTGCTACCATCAAATCCCTTTATATTGTGAGTGTTGTACTTGTTCTGGTAGAATCATACGACGAAAAGAGCAATTTTTTTCCTGCTAAAACAAAGAAATCTTCCTTATTGTATGAACCTGTGAAGGCTGTTTCAACCAAAACTGTTCCGGCCCTCGGAGAAAGTACCATTTTTCTGAAAAATGCACTGCATAACGAAACCGATAGTACCGGATTGACGGTCGACCAGGTGCTTCGCGCTAAAGAAATCGCTGATAGTTTGGGAATTGATGCCAATGACGCAAAGCAAATACTGGAGATTCATCAGAAATATGGTGATAAGGAAGCGGATCCGGGACCTTAACTTTATTGATCTGTATTCCTCGTCGCTACTGCTCAAATAGATGGATGTCTATTTGTCTTTTTGTGAAAGCTGTGTATCAGAAACCGAGATCTAACACTCACCTCATAATCTGTTTTTTTACCAGAATCCACCATCTAATTGCCGGATTTGGAATTGATTTGATAAACAAAACAATATATTTGCCTTTTCTTAGTTAATCGTTAATCACATCGGCGCAGATTTTTCATTCGAATGAAGAGAATATATTTTTTGGTTTATTTAGGGATCCTTTCCCTTGTATGGGCATGTTCTACTGAGAAGAACACCATGCTTAGCAGGGCTTATCACGGTACCACAGCACATTATAACGGATACTTCAATGCAAACGATTTGCTTGAAGAAGCAATGAAAACCTATCGGGAAAATCAAAAAGAAGATTATTATTCGGTACTTCCAATCCTTCAGCTGCCTAGTGAAGAGGAAGTGAAAAACATGTATGCGCCCATCGATACTGCGATTTCCAAATGTACAAAGGTCATTCAGCGCCACGCAATGCCGTCCATGGAAAAACCGGCCTCCAAAAAAGAAGAACACAATCGTTGGATCGATGAAAACTGGATTACAATCGGGATTGCGAATTATTACAGAAGGGATTACGATTTAGCTTTCAAAAACTTTGAATACACCAAGAAATTCTTCTCAGCAGATAAATCTTCCTACATCGCAGAAATGTGGATGGCAAGGACTTACATTGCACAAGGAAAATTTACGGAAGCCAATTACGCGATTACCAACCTGGAGAAAGCACAGGAGTCGATGGAAAATGGAGATTCGAAAGGGCCTAAAGGCGGTAAGAACTCCAAATCATCGAAGTCAAAAAAGAAGAAAAGCAAGAAGAATAAAGATAAAGAAGTTCCGCCTTTCCCTAAGAAACTAAGATACGACCTGGCAATTACCAGGGCCATGTTTGCAGAAAAGAAAAAGGATCCGGAAAGTGAGATAAAGGCTTTGACGAAAGCATTGGAATATGCAAAAAAATCACGCGATAAAGCACGTATCAATTACATTCTTGGTCAGCTGTATGAAAATGCCGGGGACAGGGGGAAAGCTGCTTATCATTACGGTCGTGTGAAAAAGTACAATGCGGGTTATGAAATGAGTTTCAACGCGAATTTGAAGAATGCATTGAATGCAGGGGGTGAAAAAGTACGCAAGAGCCTGAAGAAAATGCTTCGTGATACCAAGAATGCCGAATTCAAGGACCAGATCTATTACACTTTGGGTAAAATGGACCAACAGGAATCGAATGAAGAAGGAGCAAAAACCAACTATACCCGTTCAGCGTTCTATTCCACTTCGAATAACCGCCAAAAAGGGATGGCTTACGAGAAGCTCGGAGATATGAGCTTTGCCAAAAAAGATTATTTGAGTGCACAGAAATATTACGACAGTTGTGCGAAAGTCATTCCGGAAACATATCCGAATTACGAAGGAATTAAAAATAAAGCATCCAAATTGCAAAGTTTGGTAAATGCATTGGAAATCGCTCATTATGAAGATAGTATCCAGCGAATTGCTAAGCTTTCTCCGTCTGAGCAGCTGGCTTTTGCCGAAGGAGTGATCAATAAGATGAAGAAAGACGAAGAGGAGCGTAAAAGACAAGACGCCATTCGTCTGGCTGCTTTACAGGAAATCCAGAGCAAAAAATCATCCGACGGAAGCGGGAATAAATTCTATTGGAACAACGAAAAAGCGAAAGCAGAAGGATTGGAAGAATTTAGAAAGCAGTGGGGGCAGCGTGCCAATGAAGATGATTGGCGCCGATCTGAAAAAATTGTGTTCGCAAGCTTTGTCGATCCGGAAGATTCTACAGCAATTTCCGATAAACCCGAATCTTCGGATGTAACTGCCTTAGATTCATTGACACCGGAGATGCTGGTGGCAAAACTTCCGCTTTCTGATTCGGCTTTGACAGCTTCCCGTGACAGAATGATGAATGCTTATTTTGACGCCGGAGGTATCTACGATGAACAATTGAATGAATCGGCACTTGCAGAAAAACAATACCGTATCATGCTGGGACAGGATTTTAACCACGATATGAAATTGTTGGCAGCATACCAGATTTATAGCTTACACAGTCCTGAGGATCCGGTAGCAGTGGAACAGAAGGATTACATTCTGATCAACTATCCGACATCGGATTATGCAGGTTACCTGCGGGATCCGGATTACTTCCTGAAGAAAAAGGAGCGCGAAAAACTGACGCAGGAAGCTTACTTAACGGATTTGGATCGTTACGAAAGAGGATTGTACTATCCGGTTGTAGCCAAAGCAGACAAAGTATTGGCTGAAGAAAAAGACAATCCGTACAGAAGTAAATATTTGTTGCTGAAAGCTATGGCCCAGGCCAAAATGACAGAAGATAAGAAGTCAATCATCCCGACTTTGGATACATTGATTGCCCTTTACCCGAAAACACCGGAATCTGACAAGGCGCTGGAAATGAAAAAGATTATCCTGAACGGATATTCTACAAACGAAGCAGTTGACTTCTCCAACAAAAGCATCTATGAATACAAGGAAGGCGAACCGATGTTCGTGATGATCTTCCTGACAGAAAAGATTAATAATGTGGTGGCAAAAACACGAGTGGTTGACTTTAACAAGGAATATTACGGCAAATTGCGTTTAAGTGTGACTTCGAAAGTGTTTAAAGAAGACAATGTGATTTTAGTGAAGCAATTCAAGGATGATATCGAGGCAGCTTCTTATGTTTCGTTCTACAAACGCACGCGTAACCACTTGCTGGATATGCAAAAAATGAAAATTTTATTCATTTCCGAGAAAAATATGCTTACCTTATTTGATACAAACAAGCTGGAAGAATACCAGTTGTTCTTTGACGAGAACTATTGATTCAAATAAGAATGTCATGGAAGAAAATCGGGAGAATAAGCCGAAAAAACAGCTAAAGAATTACGTTCGGTTTACCGGCGCTGCATTCCAAATGGCCGGAACAATCGTAGCAACAGCTTTCCTTGGTGTATGGCTGGACAAGAAATTCAATGCGGGAGGAAACATGTGGACGCTGATCTGCACCCTGACCGGAGTAGTGGTTTCTATGTACATTATCATTAAGGAAGTAATTGATATGTCAAAAGAAAAAGATAATGAGTAAAAGCCTGGGAGCCTTTTTGAGTTTGGTAGTGATAGCAGCCACGTATTTGGTGTTAATAGGATTGAATCACAACTGGGAAATTCCAAAGAGTCACATTGCCGGAATAGTTGGTCTGCTGGGAATCTTTTTCTCAAGCACAGCGATTATGATGTCCGGATCCAAAGCAACCGCAGAGTCACGTGCCCAGCGTTTTATTCTCGGAACAGCTGTTCAAATGATCCTCGTTTTGTTTTTCGTGCTGATCGTTAAATACATCTGGAAAGATTCATTCAAAGAATTCGTTTGGTACTTCATGAGTTTCTTTGTCGTGATGCTCTTTACCCAGGCACTTTGGATGTTGCTGAAGGTTCGTAAGAGCTAGTCCATCCAAATAAGCGCGTATTAAATGTTCAAAATCAGCGTAATCTGCGAGATCTGCGTGAGACACCTTGAAACAGAAATCACCCGTTAAACAAGCCTGTGAAAATCATTTTTTTTCACAGGGGTGAACTTCTTTACCGTGAATGGGGTAAATAACAGATTTGTTTGCAATTTTTTCTTGGTGTTTCTGAAAGATTAACTACCTTTGCGCCAAAATTTAGGGTTTTATCTAAATATTAATAAGCGATGTCATTAATTTTCAGTGCAAAACGATTTTTTACATTAATTGCGGCAATGGTCATCTTGACCCCGACTTATGCCTTTCATCCTGGAGAGCCAATCCCGGAAGAAGAGTTTGAAGTAGGAGAAATGATCATGCATCACATTTCGGATGCGCACGAATGGCACTTATGGGGAGGACATCACAATTCAGTTTCTGTTTACCTTCCGATTATTTTGGTAGATGGTGGTTTGAAAACTTTTTCTTCCAAGCATTTTTACCACGGTGAACACGCTTCTTCAGTAGATCATAAAACAAATGAAGCAGTAGCATATGTTAAAGGAGTTGGTCCTGCAGCAGGATATGCTATGTATCATGAAGAGATTTATAAATTGGAAAACGGTGAGTTGTCTTTCGAAGACGGTCACGTTCATGGGGCGAAAAGTCCTTTGGATTTTTCGATTACAAAAAATGTGCTTTCATTATTCATGGGGGCTGTATTGATCCTGTTGATTATGAGTAATGTTGCTCGTTTCTACAAGAAAAACGGTCCTGTTGCTCCGAAAGGATTGGCAAAATATTTGGAAGTATTGATCGTAATGGTTCGTGACGATATTGCAAAAGCAAACATTGATCACCATAAGTATCATAAATACGTTCCGTATTTATTGACCATCTTCTTCTTTATTTTCTTTAATAACTTGCTTGGATTGGTTCCATTCCTTCCTGGAGGAGCTAACTTGACAGGTAATATCACGGTGACATTGTTTTTGGCAGTTTGTACCTTGTTGGTAACTGTGTTTTCAGGAAATAAAAATTACTGGTTGCATATCTTCGCAATGCCAGGAGTTCCGAAGCCTTTATTGATCATTATGATCCCAATCGAATTGGTAGGTATTTTGACTAAGCCTTTCGCATTGATGATTCGTTTGTTTGCGAATATCTCTGCAGGGCACATCATTATTCTGGCATTGATTTCGATTATTTTCATTAACCAGAGTGCAGCTTGGGGAGCTTTATCTGTTCCTATGGCATTGTTCATCTCTGTGTTGGAGTTGTTGGTAGCATTCTTACAGGCATTCCTGTTCTGCATGTTGTCGGCATTGTTTATCGGTGCAGCTGTTGAAGAAGCACACCATTAATTAGTAATTTTTTAAATACATATAGCATGTACGGAAGTATCGCAGCAATCGGAGCAGGTCTTGCAGTTTTAGGTGCAGGATTAGGAATTGGTAAAATCGGTGGTTCAGCAATGGACGCAATCGCTCGCCAACCTGAAGCTTCTGGAAAAATTCAAACAGCTATGATTATCGCAGCAGCGTTAATCGAAGGTGTTGCACTTTTCGGTGTAGTAGTTGGTCTACTAGGAAACGCGAAGTAATTGAAAAAGCTTGTTGCAACGGTTGGTTGCAGCAAGCCTTTTTTACAAAATTGAAAAATTAAAACAGAAATAAGATGGGGTTGATTACACCAGATTTAGGATTACTTTTTTGGACGGGTTTAGTATTCGTTCTGTTGTTGGTTATTTTAACCAAATTCATTTGGAAACCGATTTTAGCTTCCGTAAATGCACGTGAGCAAAAGATTTCCGATGCATTGGAATTGGCTGAAAAAACAAAAGCTGAAATGCATGCTTTGCAGGCGCAAAACGAGAACTTGTTGAAAGAAGCTCGTGCTGAGCGTGACGCAATTGTGAAAGATGCGAAAGAAACAGCTGTGAAAATGGTTGAAGATGCTAAGAATACTGCGAAAGCTGAAGCAAACAAAATCGTTGAGTCGGCTCGTGCTACCATCAACACAGAGAAAACAGCTGCAATTGCTGAATTGAAAACACAAGTTGCTGCAATTTCATTGGAAATCGCCGAGAAAATCATTCGTGGAGAGTTGTCTTCAGATGAGAAGCAAAAAGCGTTGGCTGAGAAAATGGCAGGTGATATTAACTTGAACTAATCGATAGAAATGAAGAGTTCGAAATCAGCTTCCCGTTACGCACAAGCTTTGTTGGATCTTGCGATCGAACAAAACAAAGTGGATGCAGTTGCGGCAGACATGAAATACATGGCAACAGTATGTGCTGAAAACCCGGATTTGGAGAACATGCTTCAAAGCCCGGTAGTAAAAGCAGATAAGAAGATTGCTGTTTTGAATGCAATTTTTGACCAATTCGATAAAGTAACAAACATGTTCGTGGAACTGATTGTGAAGAATGGTCGCGAAGCATATTTGTCACAAATCGCTGCGTCCTTTGATAGCTTGTTGAAAGCGCATCAGGGAATTGTTCCGGTGACATTGATCAGCGCACATAAATTGGATGAACAAGTAAAGAAAGAGATCGTTTCCAAAGTTCAGGCTTCTATATCAGGAACTGTTGAGTTGACCGAGAAGATTGATACGGACCTGATCGGAGGCTTTGTCGTTCGTATGGGCGATACTCAAATCGATGCATCCGTTGCATCGCAAATTAATAAATTGAAACAACGTTTAACAAGGTAATAAGGAAAGACATGGCAGATGTTAAACCAGCAGAAGTTTCTGCGATTTTAAGAGAGCAATTATCAGGATTCCGTTCGGAAGCTGAGTTGCAGGAAGTAGGTACCGTATTACAGATCGGTGATGGTATCGCTCGCGTTTACGGATTGAAAGGTGTTCAGTACGGAGAATTAGTTGAATTCGACGGTGGATTGCAGGGAATTGCATTGAACCTGGAAGAAGATAACGTAGGGGTAGTATTATTAGGTCGTTCTTCTGCAGTAAAAGAAGGAGATACTGTAAAACGCTTAAACCGCATTGCTTCTGTAAATGTTGGTGAAGGAATGGTTGGTCGTGTTGTGGATACTATCGGTAACCCAATCGACGGAAAAGGTCCTATCGCAGGCCAGTTGTATGAAATGCCGATCGAGCGTAAAGCTCCGGGAGTTATCTTCCGTCAGCCGGTAACTGAGCCTCTTCAAACAGGTATCAAAGCAGTTGATGCGATGATTCCGATCGGGCGCGGACAACGTGAGTTGATCATTGGTGACCGTCAAACAGGAAAAACAACGGTTGCGATCGATGCAATCATCAACCAAAAAGAATTTTATGACCGCGGAGAACCTGTTTTCTGTATCTATGTTGCAGTAGGACAAAAAGGTTCAACAGTTGCGGGAATCTATAAGAAATTAGAAGATGCAGGTGCAATGGCTTACACGGTAATCGTTGCTGCAAACGCTTCTGATCCGGCTCCAATGCAGTTCTACGCTCCAATGACTGGTGCCGCTATCGGTGAGTTCTTCCGTGATTCAGGACGTCCTGCATTGATCGTATTTGATGACCTTTCCAAGCAGGCAGTTGCTTACCGTGAGGTATCTTTGTTACTACGTCGTCCTCCGGGCCGTGAGGCTTACCCAGGTGACGTATTCTACCTTCACTCCCGTTTGTTGGAGCGTGCTGCGAAAATCATCGCTGATGATAACATCGCTAAGCAAATGAATGACCTTCCGGAATCTTTGAAAGGAATCGTTAAAGGAGGAGGTTCATTGACTGCACTTCCAATTATCGAAACACAAGCGGGTGACGTATCTGCGTACATTCCTACAAACGTAATTTCGATTACTGACGGTCAGATCTTCCTGGAGAATGACTTGTTCAACGCTGGTATCCGTCCTGCAATCAACGTAGGTATCTCTGTATCTCGTGTAGGAGGTAACGCTCAAATTAAATCCATGAAGAAAGTAGCTGGTACTTTGAAATTGGATCAGGCACAATACCGTGAGTTGGAAGCGTTCGCGAAGTTCGGTTCAGATTTGGATGCAGCTACGAAGTCTGTTTTGGACAAAGGAGCGCGTAACTTAGAGATCTTGAAGCAACGCGAAGGAGATCCTTACCCGGTAGAAAAGCAAATTGCTATCATCTACGTTGGTACAAAAGGATTGATGCAAAATGTTCCTGTAAACAAAGTAAAAGATTTCGAAAAGGAATATTTGGATTTCCTGGAGGCGAAACATGCAGATGTATTGGTTCGTTTGAAAGCTGGAAAATACGAAGATGCTGATACAGATCTTTTAGGAAAAGTTGCGAAAGAGATCGCTGCTAAATATTAATAGAATTATGAATTAAAATAATTATCAATTATCAATTATCCGGAGGGAAACTTCTTGATAATTGATCCATTGATAATTCATAATTAAAGTTATGCCGAATCTTAAAGAAATACGAAATCGAATTACTTCAGTAGGATCTACGATGCAGATTACCTCTGCAATGAAGATGGTTTCCGCTGCAAAATTAAAGCGTGCTCAGGATGCTATTACTCAAATGCGTCCGTATGCTGAGAAATTGCAGGAGATCTTGGGTAATTTGACTGCTTCGCTGGATATTTCAGAAAATGCATTGGCTGCTGCACGTCCTGTTGAAAACGTATTGATCATTACCATTACTTCCAATCGAGGATTGTGTGGTGGTTTCAATAACAACATCATCAAACGGGTGAACCTGGCAATCAATGAAGAATATTCAAATGCAAATGTGAGCCTTCTTTGTTTAGGTAAAAAGGCAAAAGACGCATTCAAGCGCTCTAATATGTATTTTGAAACTTCCGGAACAGGAATCGTTGATGATATCTTTGCTGAATTGACTTTCGGAAACGTTTCCGTAGTTGCTGATTTTGCAATGAAGTCTTTCCTGGAAAAGAAGTTCGATAAAGTGGTTGTGATCTACAATAGCTTCATCAATGCAGCTTCCCAGGAAGTGAAGGAAGAGCAGTTATTGCCTATCGTTCCTACAGAGCAGGCAAGCGATAAACAAGCCGGAGATTACATCTTCGAACCTTCGAAAGAAGAGATCGTAGAAGAGTTGATCCCGAAAACTTTGAAAATCCAATTGTTTAAAGCGTTGTTGGATTCAAACGCATCCGAGCACGGAGCGCGTATGACTGCAATGCACAAAGCAACGGATAATGCCAAGGAGTTACAGCGTAGTTTGAAATTAAGCTACAACAAAGCCCGTCAGGCTGCAATTACAAACGAGATCCTGGAGATCGTTGGTGGTGCGGAAGCATTGAACGGCTAATATTGAAAGAATAATAAGAGGAAAGGCTTTTCCGCTGCGGCGGAAGGGCCTTTTTTGTTTTCTGTCGAAAACACTTCAACCAATGAGACCGACAAGAAGGTTGTTCGTGACATTAATCTCTATTTTTAATCGCGCCAAATGATCCAAAATAAAAAATGACAGGTCCCATTGATTCGGATGTTCCAAATTTTAAAAAATATCCTTGTATCTCCCGTATTTACTAGGGAAACAGCTTGGTAAAAGCACCTAAAAGTTGTGCTGAAAATAACAGATTTTAAGTAAAAATATCCTAAATATCTTCCGGATTATTCCAGGTTATATACATTTACCTCGTGAATGTCACATTCGCGATACAGCCCACCGGAATCAGGCCACTTCCCTCAAGCTTCCTATCGGAATAAGCGTTCGTCCGCAATGTTTGTGCTAAAGCTCTTGTCTTGGTGAAGCCGCTGTGCCTACGCTGACCGCATGTCGCCAAAGCTTTAGCGGCGGCACAAGCTACAGCATAAGCGTTTCGGCAAAACAAGGTTAGCGAAGGCACAGCGGCGGAACGTACGGTACTGAAGTGAATCATTTTTAAAGAAATTGGATCAAAGCAGTTTGACCAAATGTGTCTTTTGCCCGGCCGGTAAGCGATGCATTCTGTCAACCTGCCGCCAAAGGCGCTCCCAAGTCGGGACTCATATCGAATACATGAACTTTTGATAAGGGTTTCCGTGTATAAGTAATTGGGTCCGACTGGGAGTTTTGAATGCTTTTCTTCTAAATTTGACACGGCAAGTAACGTGCCAACTTTTAAATTAAACAATAGAAAACCTATGAAAGAAATGTTACTTAGTTATTGGTGGGTCGGATTGATCGTAATCTGTTTGATCCTCTACAAATTTATTTTAAGATTCCTGTTCGGAATGGTCATCGTTCCCGAAGACAGGATCGGTCTGGTAACCAAAAAATTCGTCCTGTTCGGTGAACACAAAGAGCTTCCTGATGGCCGCATTGTGGCCATAAACGGGGAAGCAGGTTTCCAGGCTAAAACGCTTGCTCCGGGATTGTATTTCGGAATGTGGGTTTGGCAGTACGAAATCACTATGGAGCAGTTTACCGTTATTCCGGAGGGAAAGATCGGATTAGTGCTTTCAAAAGACGGTGCTGAAATCCCAACGGGAAATATCCTGGGACGTAAAGTAGAATGCGATAATTTCCAGGATGCAGACATGTTCCTGAGAAATAACGGTCAGCGTGGCCGGCAAACGAACTACATTACGGCGGGTTCATACCGTATCAATACGATGTTGTTCCAGGTTTCGATCACAGAAATGGTGCGTATTCGTGAAAGTATGGTAGGTATCGTTACAACCCTGGATGGTATGCCGATTGAACACGGAGAAATCGCAGGTAAAGCGGTTAACGGGCACAATAACTTCCAGGATTTTGACACTTTCCTGGAAAATGGCGGAAATCGTGGTTTGCAGCCGACAGTCATTTTGGCAGGATCTTACAACTTGAATCCATGGGCCCTGCAGGTAGAAGAAACACCGATGACAGAAATTCCGATCGGATATGTGGGAGTAGTAATCTCCTACATTGGCCACGACGGGAAAGATCTGACCGGAATTGACTTCAAGCACGGAAATATTGTAGAGAAGGGAAGTAAAGGTGTTTGGTCGGAACCATTTGGTCCCGGAAAGTACCCGGTGAACAAGTACACGATGAAAGTCGAACTGGTACCAACAACAAACCTGGTATTGAACTGGGCACAGGCACGAAGTGAATCGCACAATCTCGATAAGAACTTGTCTACGATTACCGTTCGTTCGAAAGACGGTTTCCCGTTCAACCTGGATGTTTCGCAGATCATTCACGTTCCAACCAATGAAGCACCGAAAGTAATTGCGCGTTTCGGGAACATGGTGAATCTGGTAACACAGGTATTGGAGCCGACTATCGGTAACTACTTCCGTAACTCCGCGCAGGATAGTGATGTGATTGCTTTCTTGTCGACTCGTAAAGAGCGCCAGGAATCTGCAAAGGACCACATCAAGAAAGTGTTGGATGAGTATAACGTGAATGCGGTAGATACATTGATCGGGGATATTGTGCCGCCAGAATCACTGATGAAAACCTTGACAGACCGTAAAATCGCAGAAGAACAGAAAGTGACTTACGAAACCCAGAAGCAGGCACAGGAAACGCGCCAGGGAATGGAAAAGGAAACTGCCATTGCAGATATGCAGAAAGACATTGTAAAAGCACAGCAGAGTGTGGAGATTGCGGAACGTACTGCAAATGCTACGGTGAAAAAAGCAGAAGGGGATGCCTCCGGAGTGAAATTAGCTGTTGGTGCGGAAGCAGAAGCAACCAAAATGCGTGCACTGGCAGAAGCGGAAGCAACCAGAGCCCGTGCGAAAGCAGATTCCGAAGCGGTAAAATTGAAAGCAGACGCGGAAGCGGAACGCATCTCAAAAACAGGTATTGCGGAAGCGAGCAAGATCCAGGCTATCGGTAAATCTACCGCTGAAGCTTACGAATTGGCAGTTAAAGCGCTGGGTGGTGAGAACTTTACACGTTACAAGATCACAGAAGAGCTGTCGAAAGGAAATATCAAGCTGATCCCGGATGTGTTGATCGGTGGAAATGGTCAGCAAGGCGGATCGGCAATGGACGGCCTCTTAGGGTTGAAGTTGATGGAAATGATGGACCCGGAAAAGAAAACGGAAATCCCTCAAAAGATCACAAAACCGGAAGCAAAACCAAAGCAAGGTCCGGCTAAATCGGAATAAAAACAAATAATCCGGAAGGGGTTCATGAAGAATGAGCCCCTTTTTATCATAAAACAGAGAAACCACATCTTTAACAATAAGTAGGTTTTTTCATTTCTGAAGGTTATTTTCGTGCCGTGAAGAGTTCTTTTATAGAAAAAGCTCTGAACCGTTTAAATAAACCGACATGATGACTATTCAAAATACCTACCTGACCATTCCCGGACTGCTTACCAAAGAACAAATCCAGCAAATCGATGCTTTCAGCTCCCGCGCAAAGTTTGAAGATGGCAAGAAAACCGCTTCAGCAGCTGCCCGGGAAGTGAAGAACAACCTGCAAATGGACATGCAGTGCCCGGAATACGGAATGGTACAGCAAGTGCTGCTTCAGGCGCTTAACGCAAACATGCAGTTTCGAAATGCAGTCTTGTTGAAAACAATCTATCCCTTTTTGATCAGTACTTACCGCGAAGGAATGACTTATGGCTGGCATGTAGACAGTCCCTTGATGGCAAATATGATGCGTACTGATATCGCAATGACCATTTTCCTGAACAATCCGGAAGAATACGAAGGTGGGGAACTGGAACTTCAAACGGCGTCCGGAACGGTTCTTTACAAATTAGCCGCCGGAGACGCTGTCTGTTATCCGTGTACCCAGCTGCACCAGGTGCGTGAAGTCGTTAGCGGTGAACGAAAAGTAGCTGTGACCTGGATCCAAAGTATGGTGAAGAGCGCAGATCAGCGCAAAGTATTGTCAGATATCCAGGAAGTGATAGATGAACTCCGCAGACAGGACCTGGTTTCAGAACCTGCGAACGTACTTCAGCAGACACACAGCAACCTGATTCGCATGTGGGCGGAATAGCAGCGGATAATTTTTAGCTAATTTTGAAGCGTTCATGTTATAATCAGATTCACAACCGGATTGTTATCCACAATTCTGACAAGAAATTAACCGTTTACCGGCTAAAACATCAACAGTTCACTTCTTTTGCCTAACTTTCGGCCTGCAATGGAATCTGATTTTTCATATCAAGCTCCCCGTATGGATTTGCTTTTCAAGACCCTGAAATGGATGCTTGATTCACAGCAGATTGGCATTACTATCGAAGAATTATCAAAACATTTGGGACTTGGAGAATGGGAGACCCAGCATTTGTTCCAGGAATATTTGGGAAAAGATCCCATCCGTTTTGTGCAGGATGCTTTTTCTCCTTCTTTAGCTCGGGTCGATAAACAACAGGCACAGATCTCTATTTTTGATTCGGTTGATGATGAAACGTATAAGTTGTCCACACACATTGATCTTGACATCCAAATACTGGAAGAATCCCCGGAAGCCATTTATTATTCCATCTTTCCTTATTTTTTAGGAAATGTATTTATTGCAAGCCATGAATCGGGGATTTGCCAGGTGACATTTGAAGATTCGGAAGTGGGTCCGATCCGTTTGAGGAAAACTTTTCCGAAAAGTACCATCAAAGAGGAACGAACGGAACTGCATGAATTAGCTTACCAGGCTCTGATGAGTTATTTTGTAAAAACAGACGATATTCCTGTTATTCCGGTTGCTGTTAAAGCAACACCTTTCCAGGTGAGTGTTTGGAACCGGCTTCAGGCTCTTGGTAAATCAGAATTAGCTGCTTACAGTGACCTTGCCGCGGAACCGGGCGATCCGAATTTATTGCGGGCAGTCGGATCAGCTGTTGGTGCAAATCCGATTGCTTTATTGATTCCCTGCCACCGCGCAGTGCACCACAGCGGGAAAATCGGAACCTTTCGCTGGGGAAAATGGCGCAAACAAATCTTATTGGCAATAGAAAAATAGTATGAGACTGGAAGAATTGTTACAAACTCCCATGATCGGAGAATCTGAACTGGCGAAATACTGGCGTGTAACCCCGGATATCGTGTATGCAGAATCAAAATCCACTGCCAGAACAATTGAAACGATTGCCTCCAATGTTGCTTTGGTGAAATCAATGAATGACAACAAACCGGTTAAGTTGATTATTTCCATAGCGAAATCACCGGTTCCTGATCAAGCAACAAGGGAATTGGCTGCAAAAGAACTTCCGTTAACTTACTCTGCGATGGCAATGATTGCTACCAATAAATTAACCGGCTTTATCATTAACCTTATTTACGGAATGAAGAAACCTCCGATTCCAATGAAAACCTTTTCCAATTTTAAAGATGCCCGCAATTGGCTTTCGAAATTGGATGTAACGAAATGATATTCTTCCGTTTCATCTAAAACCGACTTATGAAATCAATCATACTTTCCTCATTCATTGCTTTTTTAGCAACATCTTGCTTTGCACAAAACGAAATCCTCAAAGATTCACTTTCTGCATCTTTCGCATACAATCAATCAGATATCCTGGATGCTGAAAGGCTATTGACCCAATTGGATAAACAGGATGCAGCGTTATTGACCGTCATAAAACTGATCGGGTATACGGATTCAACCGGATCTTTGAAAAGGAACCGAATCCTGGCTGCAGATAGAATCACATCCGTCGAAACTCTGCTGAAGAGCTCCGGGTCAAAGGAAGTGAGAGTGGAGGTCATAAATGCGAACGAAACTTCGGGTTTCCGTATTGCTCCGGATGAATTGAACCGCAGAGTGGATGTATTGATTTACGGCAAAAACGCAGTTGAGAAACCAAAGCTCGCTTTTGAACTCAATAAACCGGTTAATCTGAACATTAATTTTGCAGGTGGTCAGGCAGTTTTTCTATCTACATCTTATCCGAATCTTGAAAAGCTAAAAGCATTGATGCTGGAAGATACCACGCTCCAGGTTAAACTCCACGGACATGTCTGCTGCGATAACGATATGCCGCTTTCTGTCAAACGGGCTGAAGCGGTGAAAAAATACCTGATCTCGAATGGTGTGGACAAGGCGCGCATGTCGGCAGAAGGTTTTAGTAATACAATGGAATTATTCCCGGACGACTCGGAAACACACATGTCGATGAACCGCCGGGTGGAAGCGATTTTCTACCGGAAAGAATAAGTTCTTTTTACCGTGAAGATCGCTTGTTTCCAAAAATTGCTCGGAGAAAGTGTTAATACTGCTATTTGCGCTCTCTGCGGCTAAATATTTTCTGCGAACCTCTGCGGGAAACCTTAATCTTCTACATAAACCCGGTGCATCCGTCTGGATAACCCCGTCATCACCTCGTATGGAATAGTTTCCATCGCTTTTGCAAACACATCCATCGGCTGGTTCTGCCCGATAATTTCAACCGTGTCATTGATCTTCGCATTCACCGAACTGATATCAACCATGATCATATCCATGCAAACGCGGCCAACCACCGGACATTTGATCCCGTGAATGTAAACAGAACCCTTTCCGTTGCTTAAACTGCGTCTGAAACCGTCTGCGTAACCGACAGGGACGATTGCAATGCTCATATCCTCCATGGCTTCATAGGAAATCCCGTAACCGATAAAGTCCCCCTTAGGAACAGTCTTGATCTGCGAAATGGAACTGTACCAGGAAACACTTGCTTCAAGAGAAGCTTTCAATTTCGGATTTTCGGTATATCCGTACATGGAAATCCCGAGACGGATCATGTCGTAACAGTTTTCCGGGTAGCGCAGAGAGCCTTCCGAATTCAGGATATGTGCTGAAAATGAGTCGGAGCTGTGTTCCCGGAAATAGGAAACAATCGAATCGAATGAAGCCAGCTGTTTTTGTGTGAATGCACTGTGGTTCGGATTATCAGCATCTGCCAGGTGCGAATAAATTCCTTTGATCTGTACTTCAGGTTGTGAGTTGATAACTGCCAAAACACGTTCTTTATCGGTTGGTGCAAATCCCAAACGGTGCATTCCCGTATCAAATTTCAAATGGATCGGGTAAGCAGAAATATTGCGGTGGATCAAAGTAGTAATGAATTCGTCCAGTTGCTCGAATGAATAAATGGCCGGTTCCAGGCGGTATTCGATAATCAGGTCGCTGTGTTCCGGATCCGGGTTCATCACAACAATCGATGAGGAAACACCGATCCCTGCTTTTCGCAATTCCACACCTTCATCGGCAAATGCTACACCGAAATTCCGGATACCGATTTGCTGCAGGAACGGAGCTACTTTATCAGCGCCTGATCCATAAGAAGAAGCCTTGACCATGGCCAGGATTTTCACATCTTTCGGTAAACGGGATTGATAGAACGAAATGTTCCGCTTGATAGCACTCAGGTTGATCTCCACAATCGTGCGGTGTTTCAATGCTTTTCCCCGGGCAACTTCGTACTCAAAAGCCCTGTCGCGATGCGCTTTTACCAGGACAACCGCATTGTGGAAATTTTCCCATGGAATGGATTTTCCTTCGGGAATGAAATGGAATTCGTCCGGGTTGAAGGATTGGATCAGTTTTTCGATTTCCAGTTTTTCGTGCTGATGTCTTTCTGATAAACCAATAACAACAATCCGTTTTTTTTCCGGAGTTAATTGTCTTTGATAGATCAATGCTTCGCTCAAAGCATCCAGGTCGAGGTTGTAAGTATCGTTGATGATCGTATTCCCGTTGATTCCTTCGAAAACTTCCATGCGTAATGCAAGCGTCGGAAGAGAATCCATTCGGGCTTTAATTTCTAAGGGATCCAACTGCAGATATGCCAGGAATGTTTTCAGAACACCCAGCATCCCATTATATCCCGCCGGAAAACGAGGATTCTCGTAAGATTGGCAAACCTGGAAATTTCCGGGAAGACGGTTTTCAAGATCAGCAAATGTATGTGGGATAAACGCTAAACGGCATTCGCGGAAAAGCACCCATTTTTCCAACAAATGAGCTTCGTTATTTGCAAAGTTCTCGCGATGTGCTTTTCCAAAGGCTGTAAAGATTCCGTAATCGGGCCGGATCATATCCTGCAGGATTTTCATTTCCCCCGGCTTCGAAATCCCGGCTTCGATAAATGCTATGGAAGCACCTTCATGCATTTCCAAAAGAGACAAAGCCACGCCGATCTGTGAGTTGAAACTCTTGGGACTGCGGACAACTTTGAATTTGTCAGAAATACAATGGAAAATCCATTCTTTGAAAGTTGTTTTTCCTACGCTTCCGGTAATCGCAACCACCGGATAAGTGAATTTCCTGCGGTGATGTTTGGCTAATTTTTGAAGAGCACCAAGTACGTCTTCTACCTGGAAGTATACCGCGTCCGGTTGGAAAGTAAGCGTTGTGTTTTTCGCAATTACAAAAAAACGGATTCCTTGTTGATAAGCGTGGTCAATAAATTCATTTCCAGATCTTGAATGACCGGATAAAGCAAAAAAAAGTGCTCCTTTTGACTGTTGAATTTTGCGGGAATCAAAATAAACGTGCAGAATGGAATCGATGCTTGAACCGATTACTTCTGCTTCAAAAATTTCCGCACACGCTTCAATGGAATAATTTAATCTCAATGCTCAATTTTATTGTAACAACTGCGGCAAAGCGGCTCATATGTCTCAACCGCCCCAACCAATACCTGTCCCTCATCCCTGGAGGTTCGATGAGAGTACTGTGCTAAGTTACCACATGAAACGCAAATCGCGTGTACTTTTGTCACATATTCTGCCATGCAGAGCAGAGAAGGCATCGGGCCGAACGGTTTGCCTAAATAATCCATATCCAATCCCGCAATAATGACGCGTACACCGAGCCTGGCCAGATCAGTACATACATCTACCAATCCTTCATCAAAGAATTGGGCCTCGTCGATTGCAACAATGCGCTCTTTTTTCCAATGCTTCAGGATTTCATCCGAACTTTTTACGGGAATTGCTTCCAGGGAAGAACCTTTGTGGCTGACTACTTGCTCTTCGTGGTAACGGTTGTCAATGGCAGGTTTGAAAAGTAGCAGTTTTTGCTGTGCAAATTCAACGCGCTTCAAACGACGTATCAATTCTTCGGTTTTTCCGGAAAACATCGATCCGCAGATCACTTCAATCCATCCGTTTTGTCTTGCTTCAGAAGGAATTTGCTCTAAAAACATCATTTTTCAAGGTTATCAACAATCCGGTATAAACAACTATTCATATTTGAAACGAAAAGGACTTTTACGAATTGTAATTTTATACTGCAAAAATTGTGATTTATCGGTTCTTATCCGAAGCGAGGTTTACAAGTTGCAGCAAATGTTGAAAAATTTCGAAATACAGGAAATATGGAAATGCACGCATTGATCGAAGAAATTACAGCCTTATTAGCAAAAATAAAGTCCGGAGAAGCTACCATGAATGAATTGGAAGCTTTTGCGGCGGCTGCCAATCAATTGAATGAGCGCGCAATTATTTTGCGGTATAAAGCTATAGAGTCAAAGGTTTACGGACGTTCGGGTACTGCTCCTGTTTCGGAAACTCCTACGGCTGTAAAGGAAGAAATTGTTCCGATTATCGAAGCCCAGGAAGTTCATCCGGAACCAGAAGAAGAACCGTCTTATGACCTGTTCGGAATGGATACTGAAGAGGAAACACCACTTACGAAGACGGAGATTGTATCCGACAAAGATACAGAATCAAAAGAGGAAGAAATCCCTTTCGAATTGATTGAAGATCAGGTGGAGGAAGAACCTGTTGACGAGGAACCGATCCAGCCATTTGTTGAGCGGGTAAGTGAAATTGAAAAAGAAGAAGAAAAAGCTCCGGTAATTCCGGAACCTGCTTTTGCAGCACCGATCGAGAATACACAAGGACTGCACCCGATTTATGGAAAACTGAATTCCAATGACGGTACGTTGGCCGCACGATTAATGTCTGTTCGACTGGAAACCCTGAAAGGTGCTTTCGGATTTAATGAACGTCTGCAAATTATCCAGGAATTGTTCAATGGCTCCAATGAAGAATTCAACAGCCTGATTGACCAGATAGAAAATATTTCTTCGAAAGATCAGGCAAGGTCTTTGGTAAGCAGTTATGCAAATAAGTATCATTGGGACGCAGACAGTCAACTGGCGATTGAACTCGTTCAAAAAGTAGAGCGCAAATATGCATAAATTCGTTTTCCTGCTGGTTTTTATACCGCTGCTCGGTTTCGGGCAGGTAGAACAGGGTCGTTTGACCGTTGAGAAATTATGTTCGCCGGCTTTTCACGGTCGGGGCTACGTAAACGGAGGGGATTCTATCGCCGCGAATTTTATAGCAGGCGAATTCGAAAAAATGGGTTGTAAATTCTTTAAGAACTCTCCATATCAGCCTTTTCAATTCAATGTGAATACTTTTCCCAATCGCATGTTTTGTTCCGTAAACGGGAAGGTTTTGGTACCGGGAAAAGAATTTGTAGTTGATCCATCCTGTCCGTCATTTTTTACAGACAGCTTAAAAATATACCGCATTTCAACCGAAGAAATTTTCAATGGCAAGAAGTTGAAAAATAAGATCAGCCAGGCAGCTATGAGCGGTTCCAAAACAGGTATCGGTTTTGCATTTCACTTCAGTTTGTGGAAAGGGGATACTCTGAAAAAAGCAAAAGAGCTGGCAAATACCCTGGGGCAGTCAATGCCGGTTGTTGAACTGTTTGATACTAAGTTTACGTGGAGTGTAAGCCAGGAACAAAGTCGTTTTCCATTACTGCAGGTGCAGTCAAGTGCATTGGATGCTTCCATGGATGAATGGATCTTCAGTATTCGGGTTGATGCAAAACTGGTGAATCATACTGCAAGAAATGTGATTGCTTACGTTCCGGCAAAGAAGAAATCCAGGAAATATTTTGTGTTCAGTGCGCATTACGACCACCTCGGACAGATGGGACAGGAAGCTTATTTCCCGGGTGGGAACGACAATGCTTCAGGAACAGCGCTTTTACTGGAAATGGCTCGTTATTACGTCAATAATCCAGCAGAAGTAAACATCGTTTTTATGGCATTTGCCGGAGAAGAAGTAGGTTTGCTTGGAAGCAGGTACTACACAGATAATCCGATTTTTCCATTGAAAGAAATCCAGTTCTTGTTCAACCTCGATATCATGGGTAGCGGTGAAGAAGGAGTAACGGTTGTCAACGCGACTGTGTTCCCGGAACAGTTTGAGGTGTTAAAATCCATCAACGACAAACAGCAATTCCTGCCAAAAATCGGGTCACGTGGTCCGGCTGCAAATTCAGACCATTACTTCTTTACGCAAAAAGGTGTTCCGGCATTCTTCATGTACACCATGGGGCCAAACAAGCATTACCACGATGTTTACGATACCTACGAGGAATTAAGCTTCAACAAATTCAACAGCATCTACCAGCTCCTGATCGATTTCGAAAAAGTCGTAGCCTGGAAACGATAATTAGAGAGTAATTCCTTTTTACGGAGTCATGACATTAATCGTATGGCTTTGTAAATACTTTTTAGGTGATATCCATTCACTTCCAACAAGTACTTAAAAACGACCTTTTCAGGTATTTCATTACAGCTACTCCGAAGCTACTTTTGAGCTATCAGATTAAACCATGTGTTTGTATTCAAAACAAAGCCGGCTTCCGGAAGGGTTGTTTCATAATAGGTTAGTTTTAGGTCAGTTAGTTTTCGTTTCTTCCGGAAGTAGCTGCTGCTACACAACATAAGTACCCATAGTCGGTTAGATAAGCAATGAGGCAAGGAACGATATGTCCTTGCCTCATTGGTTTTTTTAGAACTCTGGTTTTTTGAGTATATTCACTCGCAACTATTTATGAAGAAAATGCGATTATTCCTTCTCATCGGTTTTTTAATTGGCTCAAAATCCCTGTCAGCCCAGGTATATCAAGGAGTTGGTGGTAAAACAAACCCTGTTCAGACAAAAGCTGCCAGTTGTGCACCTCCCAATAAAACTACGTACATGGAATACAACAATGTGCGTGCAATGGTTCACACAGCAGGAAATTTATGGCAGGTTCCCGGTCAAAATTTCTCCCAATATGAAATTCCTAAGAACTCAAAAATCATGTGTTTTTTCACTTCGGCGCTTTGGCTGGGTGGAACAGATGTCAACGGACAGTTGAAATTAGCTGCCTTGCGTTACCGTCAGGGACAAGATTACTGGACCGGACCTTTATCCAACGGAACAGCCGAAATCGATCCGAGCGAATGCTTGAAATACGATAATCACTTTACCTCCAGTAAAGACCTGGTAAGACAATTCGATGCATGGTATAATGCCGGAATACAAGACCAGCAAAATGGTACAAGCCTTCAATCTGCCAATTTCCCGAATTACCAGGTTCCTGAATTTATTAAGAACTGGCCGGCTCACGGAGATGTCAGTAAAGGACAGGATTATCATTTGGCACCTTTCTATGACCGGGATAATGACGGCGATTACGAATGGGAAGAAGGAGACTATCCCTGGTACGACATTAACGGCACAAAAGATTGTAAAACCGATCGAAGAGTTTCTCTTTACGGAGACTTCAACATGTGGTGGGTCATGAATGACAAAGGGAATATCCATACCGAATCCCAGGGTGAACCTATCGGAATGGAAATCCGAGCGCAGGCATTTGCTTTTGCTACGAATGATGAGATCAATAACATGACCTTCTACAACTACGAATTGATAAACCGCGGAACCCAAACCCTTTACAATACCTATTTCGGGGTTTTTGTGGACGGAGCACTCGGAGATCCTTTTGATGATTACGTGGGCTGCGATGTGAACCGTGGATTGGGATATTTCTACAATGGAGATGCAGTAGACGGAGATAACCAGGGATTTTACGGTTACGGGGCAAGTCCGCCCGCTGCCGGAGTAGACTTTTTTGAAGGTCCTTACCAGGACAACGATTCAATAGATAATGCTTATGGAATTGATTCGGGAGAAGCGCTGAACGGAATCGGTTACGGAGATGGAATTGTGGACAATGAACGGTATGGAATGAGACGTTTCCTGTATTACATCAATACCGGAGGAGGAGCAAATCCGAATCAGACTGATCCAACCACTGCGGCAGATTATTACAATTTCCTGAGAGGAAGGTGGAAAGACAATACACCGTTTTACTATGGTGGTAACGGACATATTTCCGATCCGACTGTCAATCCGAATGTAACTTGTGATTTCATGTTCCCGGATGATACTGATCCATTGGGATGGGGGACAGATGGAATTCCACAACCTGCATGGACGGAACAAACAGCAAATAATTTACCCTATGACCGGCGTTTTCTTCAATCTGCAGGGCCTTTTGTTCTGAAACCAGGAGCTGTTAACAATATTACAGTGGGAATGGTTTGGGCGAGATCTGCCGGCGGAGATCCTTTTGAATCCGTTAAAGCACTGCGTTTGGCAGATGACAAAGCGCAGGCATTGTTTGAAAACTGTTTCCGGGTACTGGAAGGACCGCATGCTCCGGATTTAACCGGTCAGGAATTGAAAAATGAACTGATTCTATACTTATCCAACGGCTCCGCTTCGAATAATAAACAGGAAGATTACCAGGAATTGGATCCTTTTATTGTTACTTCCGTTCCCAATGCAGATAAGTATTACCGGTTCCAGGGATATATGATCTATCAGCTGGAAAAATCCAATGTCAGCGTATCGGATTTGGAGGACCCAACCAAGGCGCGTTTGGTTGCTCAGGTGGATTTCAAGGATGGGATTAAACGCCTGGTGAATTTCGAATACGATGAAAACCTTCAGGCTTCATTCCCGGTGGAAAAGGTGAAAGGTGCAGATTTGGGGATCAAGCATTCATTCCGGGTCACAGAAGATTTATTTTCTTCCGGGGACAGACGTCTGGTTAATTTCAAGCGCTATTACTTCATGGCCATTTCGTATGCTTACAACAATTACAAGACATATGACCCAACAGATCCGATTGCTTTGGACGGACAGAAGAAACCTTTCCTGGGAAGTCGTAAAGCTGCGATTGGAGAAGTGAAAGTACTGGAACTTATTCCGCATGACCCCGCTCCCGAAGCGATGGGAACCATGCATTTGTCTGCATATGGTCTTACTCCGCGCATCACGCGTTTGGATGGAACCGGAAACGGAGGAAGAGAATTGGAGTTGACATCGGCATCCGAGAATTCGATCGTTGCGAACGGATTCCTGGATAAAGTACAATATGACTACAACGGCGGACCGATCAACGTAAAAGTGGTAG
>NZ_CABHOL010000022.1 GCF_902168135.1 uncultured Fluviicola sp. | reverse complement strand
TTTTTTTTTTTCAAGCAGAAGACGGCATACGAGATCATGCCTAGTCTCTGGGCTCGGAGATGTGTATAAGAGACAGGAACTGGTTGAACACCTGGGAGACGGGTTAAAACATTTCTATGATGCCGCATTAAAATTCACGGGATTCGGATTATTCTTAGCAGGACTTTTCTTCGCTATCCGGAAACGGAACAATCTGCTTTTAGGAATCCTGGGACTCGGCTTTGCGGCTTTCCTGGTCATTGCATTGAAAGCCGGATTCACTTTCACACACCACTCCTATTACATCATTCCTTTCGTTCCCATCATGGCACTGACGGCCGGGTACGGTGTTGCCGGATTCAATAAGAAAGTGGTACAAATCATCCTTCTGACAGTAATTGTCCTTGAAGGCACATTAAACCAGCTTCACGATTTCCGGTTAAAAGAACATGAACTGGCTTTTGTAAATCTGGAAGCCTACATGGATAGTTTCTCCAAGCGCTCGGACCTGATAGCCGTAAACACCGGTGATAATCCGACTGCCATTTATTTCGCACACCGAAAAGGCTGGGTGGCAAGTAATGACGAACTGTTAAACCCGAATTTCCGAAAAGGTATTCAACAAAAAGGATGTAAATACATTGTTGTTTTAAAGCGCTATTTGGGAGGTGAGCTTTACTTGCCACTTAAAGTTGTTATGAATACGGAAGACTGGACGGTTTACAAACTTTGATTCCATCTAAAATCCTTACTTTTGCAACACTTTTCCATAAATCAATGAAGAAAATAATCACCTTTTTACTAATCCTTCTGCATTCAGCAGCATTCGGACAAGTTGTAGTTCCGAAAACAAAATCAAAACCTGTCAGGACAAAACCTGTAAGAGTTTCTTCAAGCGATACCAACCGGGTTTACATTATCAGGCATGCACCGCAGAACATGCGCGTGGTTCAATTCGGGATGGAATTGGGCACCGTGTTTATTGCTGATTCTGCCCACCGTTCTTACCTTCCCAAAAAACAGGTAATTCATTACGGAATCAATCTGCGGATAGGCGATATTTACAAAAACCGCGTGTACGGAATTTTGGGAGTTGAATGCTATGCTCAGAAAAGTAAACCGGTAATAGGATCAGGTAACAGCGTGGGCGCAACCTATAAAAAGAACGTATTTAACCTCATGGGATATATGGGCTGTCAGGTCCCGTTCCACCTTTCTGAATTGACATCCATTAATCTTTCAAGTGCTCTCATGTATGGTTTTTCCAGAACCCCCAACCCGAAAGACGAAGTCAATTATTTCGGTGTCCGGCTTAGTGCAAGTATAGAGCGCAGATTCGGGACTTTACCAATAATCGGAGTATTCGGAATTGACTACGATAACAATTTCATTGTGCGGGATGACCGTTCACCTGCGTCCAGAAACCCAAATCTCCTAAAAATCTACTTTGGGATACGTATTTGATACTTTCTGTTTTCGAATCGAGTTGTAATAAGCTTTTTACATGTAATTTAGCTGCCGAATGGCAAAAAGAAAACAGACCCGCAAAAAAGCGGCACCCAAACGCAGATCCGCCTCCAAAAAGAACCGCAAAAGCAGATTCATTTTCTGGATTGCAATCCCTGCAGGTGTATTGGCTTTCTTTTTCTTCTGGTACAAAACAGAAGGAATGGTGCAGACTTCGACCCATTTTCATGAGATCATTCCTCCGGGATACAAATCCGTTGGACTGGATGTTTCGCATCACCAGGGGGAAATTGACTGGGATTTACTCCTCAGTGAAAAGGGATTTGATACCATTATCGACTTTGTTTACTGCAAAGTAACTGAGGGATCCGATCACCTCGACACCCAATGGGAGAGAAATCGTGAGTACTTAAACAAACACGGGATATCAAACGGTGCCTATCATTATTTCAATCCGAAATCAGCACCGAGACCCCAGGCCGCGCATTTCCTTTCGGTATACAAAATTCGAAGTATTGACCTGCCGCCGGTAATTGATGTGGAAGACGAAGGTTTTTCAGACGAAGATCTGAGAGCAAAAGTATTGATCTGGTGTGAAGAAGTCAAAAAAGCAACCGGTATCAAACCGATCATCTATACTTCATTGAGTTTCTATGAAACCAAATTCCGTGGAAAAATGGAAGGTTATAATTTTTGGATTGCTGCTTACAGCCGTGAACCTCAATACATGACTGATCGGGAAGTTTTACACTGGCAGTTCTCGGAATCGGGGAGATTACCAGGAATAAAAGGAATGGTAGATTTAAATGTGAGCAAACAAGACCTTTTTTAATTACGAATTCCGAATGCCTAATTCCGAATTTAAGGATCATAACTAAAAAACCGAATACATTAAAGCAAACTTTCTTTAGGAAATTTATTTCCCAGACTTAAATCAAACAAAATTCGTAATTCGTAATTCGTAATTCGTAATTCGTAATTCGTAATTCGTAATTCGTAATTAATTATTCCAGTATTGCCCCTCTCCCCCTTTCATCTGATGGTAAGAGCGTGTCAGGTAAGCCAATAGAATGCGCATCGCATCAAAAGCTTCTTCTGTTTCCTGGCTGATCTCTTTCTTCTGTAGTTTCAACAGCAGTTTCATATAAAGTGCATGGAAACAAACTTCCAAATGATTCATTCCTTTCAAATTGGAATGCTCTATGAAATCTTCGATATAGGGAAGTGCCGTGGAGTAAAGTGTCCGGTATTTTTCATCGTTTACAACCGTCAGCAATGAATTATGCAGGTAAGATAATTCCACCAAAACATCCTGTAATTCCAACCGGTGACCGGATTCGGTGATTCGTTCGGATTTCATATCCCGGATCAATCCGGAATACCATGCTCTGTAACGTTCCAGGTATGCGCGGTCCGGTAGATTCGGCTCCACAACTTCCTTAATGATACGGTCAAGATCAAACTGGTATGCACGGATCAGATCTTCAATCTGGTACATGTACAGGATATACTCGGCAATATTCTCGTTGAGCTTTTGTTGCGCTATCAGCATAATTTACTTGCCAAGGTCTTTATCCATCATTTCCTGTTCGTGATTCAGGAAGTCAATGAATGATTGAGTAACGTTCATTTTATCATTAATGAAGTTGATCTGTCCGCCCTGACCGTGGATCAATAACACATCAATTCCATATTTCTCGCAGTATTTTTTACCTGCAACTTCTATCTTTTTGGAAAGTACGGTCAAAGCTTCATTGGTTTCTTTTTCCAATGCAGCTCCTCTTGTCTGCTGCTGGTTCATTAACTGCTCACGCATACGCATGATCTCATTCTCCAGGTTTTGCATATCAGCACCGGTCATGGTACCTTCACGCATGTATTTTTCGTAATTCTGCGCTTTTTGCTCCAACGCACGCTGTTTAGCCATCATTTCATTTTGGAAAGCCTCCCCTTTTTTCGTGATACGTGCATCTTCGTTTTTATAATAGGTGAACCCATTTTTCAAACTATCCGAATAGTAAAACGCAATTTTTAATCCTTTCGAATTAACTACCGGAACTTCAGGTGCTTTTTCTTCCTTTGTTTTCGGTTCTTCTTTTTTATCTGAACAAGCAAAAGTTGTTAATCCAAGAATTAATCCTGCAGTAATGATATGTCCTAATTTCATGCTTCTTTATTTTTAAATGCTTCTTCCCAATCGGTTCTCATTGAAAGGAAGCGATCAAGTGAGTTACGTAATAATTGATCTGTTATCATACGTTTCAGTTCTTCCAGTCCGTTTACATCCGTTTCTGCGATCTTGAATGTTTGTTCGAATTGTCCCAATTCAATTTTTACAAGATACTTCGCATTGTACAAGAAAATCTGGATCTTGTAACGCGGATGTGGAATGTCGGCTATTACACGCATAATCCAACAAAAATAGTTGATAATTGAAAATTAACAATTGAAAAGTAAGATTATCTTCACTCTTTTCAATTTTTCTCCAAAAAATGAAGGTTCAAGAGGTTAAAAAAGTGGAACAAGTTCAAAATTGTTTAAAGTCAAATTTGAACATTTGAACAATTCGATTATGAATCTCGAAATTCGACTTTTTAGTCCCAATAAAACAGAAGAAAATACTTAAGCAACTACCAGGTCATTGTCTGTATATTCGCGGAAATCAAACGGAACGTGAACCATGAAAGCATAATCCTGGCCTACTTCGTACATATCTTCATCAGATTGCCTGTAGTACCATTCAACCTTTGCTTTTTTACCGGAATCAACCAATTCGTTCAATTTGTAAAGCAAGAATAAAATACGTTTGGAGGAAGTAATGTTGAAATACTCCAAATCGATTCTTACCAGCGTCTCGTTATTCGGATTCGCCATGTAATTATCAAACCACAATAAAACTGCACCCCAAAAAGCTTCGGGATCATCCGGAATTGAACGACCTCTGATTTCCATGATTCCTGTCTCAGGATTCAAATTCACTAAGGGGGTTTGAGCAGTTGCCTGAATTAATAATGTATCCATTTCTCACTTTCGCTTCTGCAAGTTGTGAATTATTTTCCAAACCACAAGGTACTTTTCTACGAAAGATTTAATATTTTCGACTAAACACCTCTGTATCAACTCCCAGAAAGGTTAACAAATCCTTAATATTCGCGAGTTTGATGATAGCTCACCAAATCAACAATAGGACTTGCAAGCCGCTTAGAAACACGAATACCCTGATTTTCAAATACGTGAATAAAAACTGTTTCCTGCTCGAAACCATAAGTCCCTATAAATGAGATCTGTTTCAATTCCGGAATCTGTAGACAATATTCTTTAACGAATAATGCCGCGTTTTGTTCATGCAGGAACCGAAAATCAAGATCAGCAGTTTTTCCACCCAACCCTGAAATCCATTGCTGGGCATCAGATGCAGCCAGTTTTGAGAGAATAAATTCCCGCGACTGGAATAATTCGATCCATTCGGCTTTCCATTCTTCGGTTCTCAACAAGTGGCGTATGAGCAATTTCCCAAAATAGAAGCCGCTTCCTTCATCTCCTACCAGTGAACCGTACCCTCCTATTCTCCTGGTAATATCGGTTCCGTCGTATTGTACCAAAATAGAACCCGTTCCCAGGATGGCAACCCATCCGGCTTCATTACCGCACAAAGCCCTGCATGCAGCCAAAGTATCCGGGTAAATAGTTACTTCTGAAAAACCCAGCTGCTCCAGGCGACCACGCATACTTGCCTGAACCGTTTCACCCGAACAACCGGCCCCATAAAAATGAAGCGGTACGTTCATTCCTTCAAATTGAGATTTCAGGCCCGACCAGGAAAAACCGTCTGAAAGCGCGTACTTCGGATGTAAACTATCCGTTTGGATAAACACTACTTCGTCTGTTGTAAGCACGATTCCCCAGTTTGTAGATGAACCTCCCGAATCAGCAATAATGTATTTGGCATTCATAAACCAAAAATACCTTTTTTAGGGTATTGTTGTCAGAAAGCCCTGCAAGTAACTTTGCAAACAATTAAAAACTAAAATAGATTATGAAGCATTTAAGCCATCTTTTAGCAATTAGCATATTGGTAACTCCTATTGTATCCTGTAAGAAAAAAGGATGTACAAATCCAACTGCAGCCAATTACAATTCCAAGGCCAAAAAAGATGACGGAAGCTGTACCTATAATCCTGCTGCCCCGGGATATTCAGTTCCTACAACATATACATTTACAAATTCCAATGGCCAATCAACGGTTAATTATGCAGGACAAACGGACCGTATTAACCACTTGATAGCTATGGTTACATATGCAGACCAAGGTACTTCCCAGGCAATATCAGCGCAGGTATTAAAGGATATGTTCGCAAATACTAACGGGAATGGAAACGGTAATTTTTCATTTACCTCCAGCAGAAATCTAAAAGATAAGTGCTTCAACCTGGATACCGCTTTAATCAGCAGTTATTTCCAATCCATCCAGTTGGCCAGTAATTCTTATATGAATACAGCTTCTAACGGCCAGGCAGGAACTCTATCCTCCGGGTCATCCACTTATTTGTTCGGAGCCAATGGTTTTGAGTATTCTGAGCTGATCGAAAAATCAATTATGGGAGCGGTTTTCAAGTACCAGGCATTAAATGTTTACCTCGGAACTACCAATATGAATGCAGATAATTCCACTCCTGTTGCCGGTGAAACTTATACCGCTATGGAACATTACTGGGATGAAGCTTTCGGGTATTTCTCAGTGCCTGTTGATTTCCCTACTACTCCGTCTATCCTGTTTTGGGGGAAATACTGTAATTCACAGAATACTGCTCTAAATTCCAACCAGGTCATGATGAGCAACTTTCTGAAAGGCCGTGCAGCTATTTCCAATAATGTATTGGCAGACCGGGATGCATCGATCACAGCAATTAAAGGAATGTGGGAAAAAATTGCAGCATACCAGGCCATGAAATATTTAGATCAGGCAGTAGCATACTATGGAACTGACCAGGCTAAATTCCTTCATGTATTGTCTGAAGCTTACGGATTCATTTACACATTACGCTTCGCACCTATTGATACACGTGTGATGTCTGCTTCAGAAGTTGACAACTTACTGGCACAATTCAACGGAAACTTATGGTCGTTAAACGTATCGGATATCAACGCTATCAAAGCAACTCTTGATTCGAACTATTAAAATTTGAACTATGAAACTGGCTAAACAGGGAGTTTATTTAAGTCTCATTCTTATACTAGGTGCAGCTGCCTGTAAAAAGAAAAAAGACGAAGATACAGAATTTGACAAAGGGCCTATTATGGTCAATATGGCTGATAATTATATCATTCCGGGCTATTCCGACCTGAAAACAAAAATCAGTACGCTTGAAACTTCCTGGAATGATTTCCTTGCAGATAAAACGCCTGCAAAACTGGATTTAGCCAAACAAGCATGGATCGATGCAAACATTTCTTTCCAGCGTGTGAAAGCATTTGATTTCGGGCCGGCAATGAGTGCAAACATCGTTTTTACATTCGGGACTTTCCCTTGTGATACAACTCAGATCAACAACAATATTCAGAATGGCGGATATGATCTGAGTGCTTCGAATAACCTGGATGCAAGCGGTTTGGATGCTCTTGACTATTTATTCTACCACTCCGGAGCTTTAACTCAATTCCAAAACTCCGCTAATGCCTGTACGTACGTTTCAGAGATTATTGCTAAAATGAAAACCGAAATTACGGCAGTCGTTGCCGGATGGTCGGGCTATAGAAGCACTTTTGTAAACGGAACTAGTAACGAATCCACCAGTCCGTTCGCATTATTGGTAAACAATTTCTGCAAGGATTTCGAATTATGCAAAACAACCAAGATCGGATTCCCGATTGGAAATCATACGCTTGGAATTCAGCAGCCGAACTACCTGGAAGCACGCCGTTCAGGGATTGGAAGAATGCTGCTGATCGAGAATATCCGCGCTTCACGCTGTATTTACTATGGATTGAGCTTAACCGGAAACAACAACGGAACTGGCTTTGATGATTATTTAAATGCACTTGACAAGGGTACTCTTTCCGCTACCATTGCATCCCGTTTTGATTACATGTACTCAACCCCGCAATCCTGGACAGAAACACTGGAGCAGCTAATGACCTCTTCCCCGGGCACATTGGAAGACTTTTACGCTTATCAGCAAGGATCTGTAATCTATATGAAAACAGATATGGCTTCCGCTTTTGGTGTCTTGATTACTTATCAGGATACGGATGGCGATTAATAAACGATGGTCCGAGATCCTTTTCAGGGAAGTTTCCATTACTCCCCTGATTGCTTTCCGGATCATTATCGGATCTTTGTTTTTATTCAGTACACTGCGTTTCGTTTCCAACGGATGGGTGAAGCAATTGTACATTGATCCCCCGTTCCATTTCTCCTACCTGGGATTCGATTGGGTGCACACTTTGCCGGGAAACTGGATGTACCTTCCTTTCGTTTTGATGGTACTGGCCAGTCTGGGAATCATTTTCGGTGCGTTTTACCGGGTTTCAGCGAGCTTATTTTTCCTGGCATTCACTTATGTGGAATTGCTGGATAAAAGCTACTACCTCAATCATTATTACTTCGTAAGTCTGGTTGCATTTATCCTGATATGGCTTCCTGCACATGCTAACTTCAGTATCGATGCAAAAAGGAATCCTGCTATTCAGCGGAGCACCATTCCCAACTGGCCGATTTTTTTACTGCGATTCCAACTAGGAATTGTTTATTGCTTCGCCGGAATTGCCAAGATCAATACTGACTGGCTGCTGGAAGCACAACCACTTCGTTTGTGGCTGCAGGCATTCCGGGACCTTCCTTTGGTTGGTGATTTACTGGCAACATCCTGGGTAGCGTTTGTTTTTTCCTGGTTCTCGTGTTTTTATGACCTAACCATTCCTTTTTTTCTTTCCGGTAATAAAACACGCAACATCGCTTACTTTTTCGTTATTGTCTTTCACATTTTAACCTGGCTTCTGTTCCCAATCGGTGTTTTTCCATGGGTCATGATCCTCAGTACCCTGATCTTCTTCCCGGCAGGTTTCCATGATCGCTGGCTCAATGCATTGAAAAAGACATTCCAGTGGACAGACAAAACTTCTGCTTCTTCCATTCGGACCTCACGGATTGTCACAGGCTTCATTTCTTTTTTCGTAGTAGTGCAATTGTTTCTCCCGTTCCGTTACCTGCTTTACCCGGAAAACCTGTTCTGGCACGAAGAAGGTTTCCGTTTTTCCTGGAGAGTGATGCTGATGGAGAAAAAAGGGTATGCGACTTTTTATGTGGAGGACCGAAATACCCGAAAATCAATTGAAATTACCAATGCCGACTATTTAAGCCCGCAACAGATTGATCAAATGTCACGGCAACCGGATATGATCCTTCAGTTTGCGCACTTCCTGGGGAAAAAGTACCGGGACACCACGCTTCATTTCGGCAGCAAAAGCGTACATTTGTCGCGCCCAAAAGTTACTGCAGATGTTTACGTCACCCTAAACGGCAGACCTAATCAGCATTTTGTAAGCCGGGAAACAGATTTGATGCAAGAAGAATACAATTTGAAACACCGAAAATGGATTTTACCTCTCAAAAACTAAGCCTTTCGTTTCTGTTTTCTGTTCTTGTTTCCCTTTCGTGGTCGCAAAACTTCGAAGGAACAATTATCGATCAGACCAAAAGCCCGCAATTCGGGATTTTCGTGCAATGCGGTGAAAAAAAGACTATGACGGATGAGCAGGGAAAATTCCAAATACCTTGCGATAAAGGCCCTTTGATTATATACGGAAATGACATCGACACACTGATTTACGTTCTGAACGGAATTGTTGCTCCGAAAACGGTCATACAAGTGCAAACTTCTACAGCAGTTGAAGAAGTTGAGGTCAGAAGCAAACGCCTTCATTATTTCGACATCGGTTTCATTCCCCCCATTAAGGGAGTTCAGATCGCAACCGGAACAAATACATTGATTGAAACGGAACGCCAGGGAGGAGCAAAATCAAGTGCCAACCCAAGAGAATTATTTGCAAAAGTTCCGGGATTGAATATCTGGGAAAGTGACGGTGCAGGAATCCAAATGGGTGTCGGAGGAAGAGGATTAAGTCCGAACCGGGCAGCCAACTTCAATACACGCCAAAACGGATACGATATTTCCGCTGATGCACTCGGGTATCCCGAAAGTTACTACACACCGCCTTTGGAAGCGCTTCAGGCCATTGAGATCATCCGCGGTTCGGCAAGTTTACAATACGGAACGCAGTTTGGCGGATTAATGAATTTCATTATTAAAGATCCTGTTCAGAGCAGTCCGTTCCAGTTTACCTCGCGCAATACAATCGGGAACTATGGTTATTTCGGGACATTTAACCGTATTTCAGGTACTACCCGTCGTTTTGAATACCAGGGATACTACCAGTTAAAAACCGGGAACGGCTACCGGCCAAATTCGGACTTCAACCAGCAGCAGGGGTTTGTTCAGCTGGGTTACCGCATCAATGAGAAAAACCAAATTCGTTTGGAATATACACGTATGAGCTACCTGGCAAAACAGCCGGGAGGTTTAACAGACAAACAGTTCGAAGAAGATCCGAAACAAAGCGTCCGTGACCGGAACTGGTTCAAAGTAGACTGGAACATTCTTGCCCTTCATTATGATTCGAGACTCTCCCAAAAAACACACCTGAACATTCGTGCATTCGGCATGCTGTCCGACCGCTATTCATTGGGATATCTTGGAAAGATCAGTACGGCTGATCCGGGTGGAAAACGCGATCTGATTGCCGGAGAATTTAAGAATACAGGGGCTGAAGCACGGATTTTACATCGGTATAAAATTACCGGGAAACAAAAACATGAAAGTGCTTTTTTGGTTGGGGCACGTTATTACCGCGGACAAACCACCAATCTCCAGGGATTGGCAACAAGTGGTGACAGAGGCAGTAAAGAAGATTTCAAATTCGACAATCCGGACAATATTGAAAACTCGGATTTCAGCTTCCCATCAGAGAATTTTGCAGCATTTACGGATAATATCTGGTTTCTGGGAAACCGCTGGACCATTAACGCCGGTATACGCTTTGAATACATCAAAAGTTCCGCAAACGGATATTACAATCAATATGCGATCCACCCGCTCACACAAGACACGTTAAATGTTTCCAGGATCGAAAGTTCCAACACCATCAGCAGGGCCATTCCTCTAGGCGGGGCCGGAGTATCTTTTAAGACCGGAAAATACTCGAATGCTTATCTGAACTTTTGCCAGAACTACCGCGCAGTCAATTTCTCTGACATTCGAGTTGCCAACCCGAATATCGTTGTTGATTCCTTAATCAAGGATGAATACGGGAACACCACGGAACTAGGCTGGCGCGGATTTATCGGCAAGTACTTCTATACCGACATGGCAGTGTTTGCTCTATTCTACGGCGACAAGATCGGGCTTGCGCCTCAGCCCAACACAACCAAGAAAATCCGTACCAACATTGGTAACGCCTTAAATACCGGCGTGGAATGTTTTATGGAATTTGACTTTATAAAAGCATTTGCAGACAGTTCAAAAATCGGTTCATCCATTTTTGTAAACTTCTCTTATATCCATGCCACTTACATTTCATCCAGGGAGCAAAGTTATGTTGGAAAACAGGTAGAATACGTGAGTCCGATTATGCTGAAAAGCGGTTTAAAAGTGCGTGCAAAAAACTGGCAGGTACAAATCCAGGGATCTTACAATTCTGCTCAATTCAGCGATGCCACAAATTCCAAATTAGGAAGCGGAGATGCTGTTATCGGTGAAATACCGGCTTATTTCGTTATGGACTTAAGCGCCCGGTATACTTTCAAAAAATACTTTCAATTAGAGGCTGGTGTCAACAATTTATTGAATGCGTCTTATTACACAAGGAGAGCAACTGCTTATCCGGGACCGGGAATTCTTCCCTCGGACGGCATTACATTTTATGGTACATTGCAATTTACTATTGAAGTAAAGCGATGAACCCAGCGGAGAAATACAAAATTCTTGAGCAAATTGATGCCAATAAGAAACGAAAATTTGCGCATATCTTTCTAACCGAAAATAAAATTTCGGGAGTTAAGTCCATCCTTAAAACGGTTCAAAAAACGGAAACCAACCAGGTTGTTCAGGACCGCTTGCGCAAGGAAGCTGAGTTTTCCTTTATTGTAGATGGTCTGCCCGAGACACTCGATTTTTTCGAAAGTGACTCTGAGATCTTTTTGTTCAAGTCTTTTCAAACGGGAATAACACTTGCCGATTACCTGGACCAATTCCGTTCTAAAGAGAAACCGCTAAAGTTATTCGAGGTATTGGAAAAAATGGAACCCATTCTTGAGCATCTTCATCAAAACAAGATCTACCATTTGGACATCAAACCCGGAAACATCATTGTAGACTCTTCGAAAGAAATCCGGGTATCGCTCATTGATTTTGGACTTGCTTTAAACAGGAATGAAACTGAAACACGAAAAACGCTTTTTCCCCTGGGATTTGCCGCCCCTGAGTTACTCATGAATCAACTGGACCTGGTAGATGAACGAACAGATTACTTTTCAATGGGTATTACCTGCTGGACCTGTTTACAGGGAAGAATGCCCTTAATCGATCCGAATCCGAGCATTACAACCAATCTCCAGCTCACTTACCCTTTACCGAACCTGGATTCAAAATACAAGGTATTTAGTGACACACTTCAAAAAATGGCAGCCAAATACCAATTCACAGTCCCACCCAATAAATTAAATGCTTCGGAATTAAAGGCCGCTCTGCTCAAAGGAATGGACAGGCGCTATAGCTCTTATTCCGCATTTATTGCTGATTTTGAAAACAAACTTAGCGGAAAGAAAAAAACGTGGTGGCCCTTTTGACTTCGACTCCGCTCAGTTACCAACACATATTAAATTAATTACAACCAAAAAAGGTTGCCGAATTAATTCGACAACCTTGTAATCTGGTATTTCAATTTTTCAAAAGCTGACTGAGCGGAGTCGAAGTCAAGCTTTAAAATTCATTAGAAAAATAAGTCTTTTCGATACCCGATCGTGAAGCCGAAGTTCAGGGCTGACACCTGTGAGCTTGCATCTCCGGAAAGTTTCGCAGAGCCCGCCGCAACTATAGCATAAGACAACGAAAGATCTGTGAACAAGGTTCCGAATGCAAATTGTTTTTTCACCCCGCCCTGAAGACCAAAGCTCAACAAGAATACACTTCCGCTGTTGGAGCTTTGCAAACGGTATGCGTTGACATCAATCGGATCAATAACTTTCGTAGACAATTTATAGAATGAGAAGTCAAAGACAGTTCCTCCGTATAGACCAAACCCGTAATCGAAGTTAGAACCGATAAAGTATCTTCTTGTTCCTCCCTGGATTCCGAATTGTGTTACGCCGTTCTTCACGTCAACCATCATTACAGAAGGACTTGTCCCAAGCTCAATTGCCTCAGCAAACGTAGAATCCATTCTGGAATTTTTCAAACTTGCATAAGCACGGATCAGGATAGAGGCGCTTTCATCCCTTGGGATTTCCACTCCTAAATTCAATGTTTTGAATAATTGACCAGAGCCAAAACCGTAATTCAGCCCCGGGCCGATCATCAAACCAACTTGTGATTTTGCTGAAAAACTAAGCATCACAAGAAGTATCGGAAGTAGTATTTTTGCTTTCATGACTCTTTATTTTTTAGTTTCAGTTCGCTTTCAATTTGAAGTTTTTTCCGTCTACAGACGGCGATCAAATCGAAAGCAATGCTTTCTCTTCTTTATATCTGTAACAACCAGGCTGATGTGCTCCCGGGAGGTAACCGGTACTCATCAGGAATTCATTGACTATCTCTCCTCCAACGAATTTAAAATTCTTTTTAAACAGCTTCACCCATTCTTCCTTTGATTTTCCTAAGTGGCTGTCCAACCATCCCTTAAAGCTACCAAATTCTTTTTGGATTAACAATACCTGTTTCGCATTGTAAATAACGGCATTTATTTTCAATCTATTTCTAATAATTCCAGGATTTTGAAGTAATTCATTCACTTTATCTTCCTGGTACTTAGCAATCTTCTCTATGCTATAAACGTCAAAAGCTTCAGAAAAGTTTGCTTGCTTCTTTAAAATGATATCCCAGGACAAACCTGCCTGGTTAATTTCAAGAATCAACCGCCCGAAAAGCTCATTGTCATCATCAATCGGCGTACCATAATGAAAATCGTGATATATACGGTGATGGTCGTCTTTTGGTTTGGTTAAAACATAATCACAATAACTCATTTTGCCAGTTTGATTTCATATTTTTACCAAAAATAGGCATTCATGGCGGTATATTCATTCAACGGTTTTGTCCCGGTTGTTAAAAAATCTAGTTTTATTCATCCACAAGCAGCTGTAACCGGCAATGTGATTATCGGTGAAAATGTATATATCGGTCCGGGAGCAGCAATCCGGGGCGACTGGGGGCAGATCATTATTGAAGATGGTTGTAATGTCCAGGAAAATTGCACCATTCATATGTTCCCGGGAACGACAGTTACTTTAAAGAAAGGAGCTCACATCGGTCACGGGGCTATTGTGCATGGCGGAACGATCGGTGAGAACTGCCTGATCGGGATGAATGCTGTTATCATGGACGATGTAGTCATCGAAGAAGAATGTATTATTGGAGCTTTATGTTTTGTTCCTGCAAATACGGTTATCCCGCGAAGAAGCCTGGTTGTAGGCAATCCTGCAAAAGTGATCAAAGAAGTCTCAGACGAAATGATCGCCTGGAAAACAAAAGGAACGGCTCTTTACCAGGCCTTGCCGAAAGAATGCTACGAAACACTGATTCCGTGCGAGCCGTTAGAAGAAGTGGAAGCCGACCGTCCCAGCCAAGAAAAAATGTACCAAACGTGGGAAGCCATCAAAAAACAGTAACTCTATTTGGAGTAACTGATTTTGTTGATGAAAAATATGCTCCGTTTTTTAGCAACTTTATCGTCTTCTTTATTTTTGATGGATTGCGTTCCATAAACCAGGTAACTATCGCCATACCAATAAGAGCAATTCGTGAATCCGGTATATCGAACCTTATCTCCCTCATGCCCTGTTAGAATCTCTCCGAAATCAGTTTCAGTCATTTCCTTGTCGGTGGTAATTGTAGTTGCTTTCAATCTGCTTCCCGTAGAATACATCATGCGCATCCCTCCGTCCGGATCTTCTGTAATCCGCAGGTTTTTAATGACTGAAAAGGGTTTATTATGCAAATACATGGAAAAACAATAATCCTTTATCTTTTGTCCGGATTCATCCAAATCCAGCACCGCCGCATGTGTGTATTGATATCCGTCAAAAACCTGTCGGGTACTGGTTACCGCTCTTCCGTTTACATAACTGGTATAGGTTTCGGTGCGATAAGTCGGGTAATACACTTCTCCTACAATGCGGTAATCATCTCCTACAAGCAATACGGGATGAATGGCTACAAAACTCCGGATAATATCCGTAGCTCCTTTTTCTTTCTTGCGTTCTACCCGTTTTTCCATTTTCTTTTGAGCCCGCTCAGGCAAATAGCTCAGATAAGTTGCAAAATCCGTGAACGAATGATAGGTGATGAATTCCTGGTTTCCATCTGTCCACCTGGAAAGGTAATATCCGGATGCATAACTCGTTCTTCCTGAAACACCGTATGTTCCGGCAATCAAGAAACTATGCTCATTAAACCAGGTCACAGCACCGTCAATGATCGAGAAGTTCGGATCTTTATCCAATTCCATACTGGTTGAAATTTCTCCGCCCGGATCCATCAAAAGCAGATGCATGGTTGCTTTTTTCATGTCCTTACCATCCCGAAGGAAGATGGTTACTTTTTCATTCTTATTATCAACTCCAAAGGATTCAACCACTCTTTTGGAACTGATCCCAGGAACAAGTACAAACTGCTGGTCGCCGGTTGTCATATCCAATAACAGGATGGTTGGTTTTCGTTTCTGAAATCCGTTCATGGCAATCTTTCCGTCAATCAGCAAATATTCCCAGGGTTGATATCCTGCATCGGCTTTTTCAATGACCTTTTCATTCAAAGACTGGTCATCGATATTGTAGACTTTCAAAATCCACTCTTTGCGATTTGAGAACAAAAATATGATCTGACTGCTATCAGCTGAAAGCAATGTGGTATGATTGGTAATTCGAGACTCCCGTTCAAACTCGACCGAGCTTTCTTTTTCCAGATCATTGGAGTATTTGGAAATGTGGAAAATATCGTTTGCTCCTTTTATATTTTCCAACCCCAGGGTAACAAAACCTTTTTCCCCGATAGGAATCACCCGGTTGATCCGTTCATCGGTTCTTAAGTCAAACTCGATTCTTTCTCCATTAATGATCTGGGAAAAGGTCAGGAAAGTGTTTACCACACAAATAAACAGGATAGAATATTTCACTTCTTTGATTTTTATGCAAAAAAAAGGAAATCTAATTCAATATTGGGAATTAGATTCAATAATTATTCGCTTAAAAGCACCTCTGATTCAGGTTGCGTTGAACATTAAACAGGTTTGATACAAAGCGATTTTTAGTGAATCAGCCAATTTGTTTCAAAACAAAAACCCCGACAACCAGTCTGGTGACTGATGTCGGGGTTCTAAAAGAAAAATTATATATCGTTTATGCGTGCTTCACGTTAACCGCCATTAATCCTTTTCTTCCCTCTTCCAACTCAAATGTAACTTCATCGTTTTCTTTCACCTGGTCAACTAACCCGGAAACGTGCACAAAGTACTCTTTGTTAGACTCGTCTTCTTTAACAAATCCAAAACCTTTGGTTTCGTTAAAGAACTTAATAGTTCCTTTATTCATATTCGTTTATTTGATAAACAAAGATGTAATAATAAATTGAATACGAGTTATTTATTTAAAAAAAAACGCATAAAATTAAAAAGGCCGCCCATTTGGGCAGCCTTTTTTAAGAACTATCATTGTCTAAACCAGCATCATAACCGGGTTTTCCATGTATTGTTTAAAGGTCTGTAAAAACGCAGCCCCTGTTGCACCGTCCACCACTCTGTGATCACAGGAAAGTGTCACTTTCATAATATTTCCGGGAACAACCTGGCCGTTTTTCACAACCGGCTCCTGGGAAATTCCACCAACTGCCAAAATACAGCTGTCAGGAGAGTTAATAATTGCCGTGAACTGCTCAATACCGAACATTCCAAGGTTAGAAATCGTAAATGTATTTCCTTCCCATTCTGAAGGCTGCAATTTTTTATCTTTTGCTTTTTGAGCCAATACTTTCACTTCCTCACCGATTTGAGACAATCCTTTACTGTCTGCAAAACGAATAACAGGAACCAATAATCCTTCCTCAACGGCAACAGCAACACCGATATGCACATGGTTGTTTCTACGGATCACATCCCCCATCCAGGAAGAGTTAATCGCAGGATGCTTGCGCAATGCCATTGAAACAGCTTTGATGACCATATCGTTAAAAGAAACTTTCACGCCTTCATTGCTGTTCATGGATTTACGCGCTGCAATTGCGTTGTCCATATCCAGGGAGATTGTCAAATAGAAATGTGGTGCCGTAAACTTGGATTCACCCAAACGGCGTGAAATTGTTTTGCGCATTTGCGATACCGGCTCATCCGTAAACGATTCACTCATCGCCGCTCCCGAAGCAGCCGCAGGTCTTGCCGGTGCATCATAAGGAACATAATGATCTACATCTCTTTTAGTGATTCTTCCGCCTTCTCCCGTTCCGGTAACAAAGCTTAAGTCCACTCCTTTTTCTTCTGCCAGTTTCTTTGCAAGCGGTGAGGCCAAAATACGTCCGTTTGTCGTAACATTTGAAACGGCAGGAGCAGATGTTTTAGGAGCTGAAGCAACTGCAGCCGGAGCTTTTTCCTCTGCTTTCACCTCTTTTGCTTCTTCTTTTTTCGGCTCGTCTGCTTTTTTCTCTTCTGCCGGAGCATCTGATTTTCCTGAGGAAGCCAATAGACCTGAAATATCTTCCCCTTTTTCACCGATGATTGCCAATAATGCATTCACCGGAGCTGGTTTTCCTTTTTCTACACCAATATGTAATAAGACACCATCAAAAAACGATTCGAATTCCAAAGTTGCTTTGTCTGTTTCAATCTCGGCAAGTAATTCACCTGACTTTACAGTATCCCCAACTTTTTTGTGCCATTCTGCCACAACACCTTCAGTCATGGTGTCGCTCAACTTGGGCATGTTAATGATTTCAGCCATCTACGATCTATTATAATAATCTGATTAATATTCAATAATGTAAGGGTAATTCGGTTCCTGGTAGATGTCTTCGTAAAGCTCATCTGCATCCGGATATGGAGATTCTTCCGCAAATTTCACGGAATCTTCCACTTCGTTTTTCACCCATGTATCGATTTCCTCAATTTCTTTTGCGGTCAGCCACTTGTTTTCTTTGATCACATTCAGACAATGCTCGATCGGATCTTGCTCCATCCATTCTGCGACCTCTTCTTTTGTGCGGTATTTTTGCGGATCCGACATGGAGTGTCCTTTGTATCGGTAAGTGCGGATATCCAGCAAAGTTGGTCCGTCACCTCTTCTTGCTCTTGCTACGGCCTCTTCCACAGCTTCGTGAACAGCTTCCGGAGACATTCCGTTTACTGATTTCGAAGGCATTTCATAAGAATCACCGATTTTAGATAAATCTGTTACGTTTGTTGTACGCTCAACGGAAGTACCCATTGCGTAATTGTTATTCTCAATAATATAAATCACCGGCAATTTCCAGTTCATCGCCATATTGAAAGTTTCGTGCAAAGCTCCCTGACGAACTGCTCCGTCTCCCATTGAAACGAAAACCACATTATCAGTACCATTGTACTTTTCGGCAAAGGCAACACCGGTTCCCATTGGAATCTGAGCCCCAACAATTCCGTGTCCGCCCATGAAATTCTTCTCTTTATCAAAGAAGTGCATGGAACCTCCTTTTCCTTTGGAACATCCTGTAGAACGACCATATAATTCGGCCATCAATACACGAACATCTGTTCCCAAACCGATCGGGTGTGCGTGATCACGGTAAGCCGTCATATGTGAATCGGTTGGTTTTGATGCACTGACTGTTCCTGCAACGATTGCTTCCTGACCAATATATAAGTGACAAAATCCACCAAACTTCTGCTGAATGTACAATTGTCCTGCTTTCTCTTCAAAACGACGCATTAAAAGCATATCCTTATACCATTTAATGTAAGTCTCTTTTGAAAATTTCGATGTGCTTTTCAACGCACTCTTATTTGTTGTTTTTGATGGTTTTGAAGCTGTTTTCGTAGCCATGCTTACCCGTTTTTGTTTGTTTAACGGACAAATATAATTACTAATTACGAATTCCCAATTACGAATTCCGAATTAGCATTGACTTGTGAGCGATAAATCGCACATCTGCATCAAATATCCCGAATTAGCCGGAACAGGTGTTAAGAATCGGTACAATCCATGCCGCATTTATACTTTATCTGCACGCAATCCAACTTCATATAGGAAGTGTTCACACTTTTATGACAGGTGTACGAATTTTATAATGAAGCACGAGCCAGCGTTTGCCCCGACTTTCTATTTTGAATTTTGCATGCGCCTACGCTAAAGCTTCAGCGAAAGCGTTTCATAATTTTGAATTCACTAGTTTTGTGCTTATTTGATCCCTTCATGGTAAAAATTGGCTTGCTTTCCGATACACATGGTTTTCTTCCCGAACGCGTTTTTGAGCTGTTTAAAGATGTTGACGAAATCTGGCATGCCGGAGACATCGGAAGTTTGGAAGTCACAGACCGTTTAAAAGCTTTCAAACCTTTGAGAGCTGTTTTCGGGAACATTGATGACCAGGCAATCCGATCGGAATTCCCGGAATACCTGAATTTCAAAGTAGAAGGACTTTCCGTTTCCATGACGCATATTGCGGGCAGACCGGGCAAATACAGCAAGCAAGCGATTGATTTTATTCAGGAAACCAAACCGAACATCTTTGTCTGCGGACACTCACATGTATTATTGGTGCAGCAGGACAAGAGCAGGAACACACTTTGGTTAAACCCGGGCGCCTGCGGAAACAAAGGGTTTCATTCTATCCAAACAGCATTGCGGTTCCGGATTAACGGCACTAAAATCGAACAGATGGAAGTCATTGAATTCGGAAAAAGATCGAACCTGAACAATGAAGACAAAATTTAAACGTTAATGCCACATATGAAATATAAACTGGCGCTCATATTACTTATAACACTTCCGGCTGTTACCCTTGCTCAAACAGGAGGAATTCATTCATTCCAAAACCTGAACTCCCAGTATAATGCACGAACAATGGGACTTGGCGGGGACGCGATTACCATTTACGATAACGATCTGAATCTCGGACTGAACAATCCTGCAGTTATGAACTATCAAATGCACGGACGTTTCGGATTCAACCAATCCATTATGGCAAGCGGCGTAAATACCGGAGCTTTGACTTATGCCCGTAAAATCCGGAAAACGATGGGAATGGTCCATTTCCGGTATTCTTCCTACGGAAAAATGAAGCGCACGGATTTCGACGGAACAGATCTCGGAACTTTCACTCCGGGAGATTTCATCCTGGGAGCAAGTGCACAAAGAACATTTAATGAACGGATGTCAGTGGGAGCAACTTTAAACATTTTGTATTCCCAGTTAGATTCATATACTGCATTCGGAACAAGTTTGGATATTGCCGGACTTTACAGGGATTCTGCAAGAAACCTCAATATCGTGGGTGTTATTAAGAACCTGGGAGTGCAGTGGAAAGGATTTACGACAGAGAAGAATCCGCTTCCGTTAGAAGTACAGTTAGGAATCTCTCACAAATTAAGACATGCGCCTTTCCGCATCAGTTTGGTTGCACAGCATTTACAGAAATGGAACCTTTCCTATGTAGATCCTAATGCAAAACCACGTATTGACCCATTGACCGGCGATACCATCCAGGTAAAACAATCCGGCTTTTTCGATAACCTTGCCCGTCATGCCAAATTTCAGCTTGAAATCCTTATCGGGAAAAAGCTTCAGATCCGGACTGCTTTTGATTACCAGCGAAGAAAGGAATTAGCTATTGTTGGTCGCGGAGGGCTGGCAGGTTTCAGTTTTGGGGCCGGAATGGCATTCAAGCGTTTCAGTGTAGATTACGGCTGGTATGTCTACTCGGTTGCGGGCGGTCAGCATGGTCTGACTCTAAATTTTTTGCTTTCTAAAAAATAAACACATCTCATTTTAAATCAATTGTTTACACAAACAAAACAATCCTCTTATTGAGTTATTCACCGAAATTTGTTAACATGTTTTTGTAACCTGAATCTTTTTAATACGTAGATTTGCCCAAACCAATAATAATTTATAACATGAAAAAGTTAAGTTTACTTTTAGGTGGAATGATTTTAACAACTGCTGTAATGGCACAAAAACCAACTGAAGGAGCTCCAATGTCATTGGAAGGAAACGTTGCTGGTTTAGCTGCATTCGGGTTCGCTAACTCTTCTGCTACAAACTTGAATCCTACAACTAACGGTGGTACTACTCCATCTATCGTTGCTCCGGGATTACGTTTCCGTTACTTTGCTACTGAGAACATCGCAATTCGTTTGTCTTTAGGATTCAGCAGCAACAAGACTACTAACAATTTCTACGAAAACGAAATTGACAACTCAGGAGGTGCTGGTACTTATGTAACTCGTATGGGAACAACAACTATCGGAATCGGTGGAGAATACCACTTCAAAGGAACTGAGAAATTGTCTCCTTACGCAGGTTTGGATATCAACTTCGGTATGGGTAAAATGACTGCTGAAGGTGAGCAGACTGACGGTGCTACTTGGGTTGCTGCTGATTACTCTGAAAAAGGAGAGCAAAAAACTGCAGGTTTCGGTGTTGGTATCGTTGCTGGTACTGATTACTATTTCGCAGAGAACTTCTACTTAGGAGTTGAATTAGGATTAGGATTTAATTCTTACACTATGAAAGAAGGTTCTTTCTCAACTACAGTTGCTGGTGTAACTACTGAAGTAACAGGTAATGAAATGAAATCAAGCGGATTCTCTAACAACGTTATGGGTATGTTCCGTTTAGGATGGAGATTCTAATACTAGAGTTCATCTAAAAAATATGAAGGGTTCGTCAATGACGAGCCCTTTTTTGTTGAAATGAATTGCCGTTTCTTCCATTTAAATTAAATTCGCACTATGCAATCAACGCAACACATTACAATCGCAATTGACGGATTTTCTTCCTGCGGTAAAAGTACACTGGCAAAAGCGCTGGCAAAAAAAATGAACTATACTTTTATCGACTCGGGAGCTATGTATCGCTGCGTTGCACTCTATGCATTAAAGAACGGCTGTGCACTTGGAGCACATAAAATCAACCTGAGCTGCGTTGTCAGCAGCCTTCCTCACATCCGCATCCAATTCGGGAAACCGGACACCAAGGGAAACAGACCGGTGCTTTTAAATGACGAAGACGTTTCCGATGCCATCAGGCAATTGGAAGTTGCCAATATCGTGAGTGAAGTTGCCGCAATCAAAGAAGTAAGAGAATTTTTGGTACAGCAACAGCAGAACCTTGGCAAAAACGGAGGCGTTGTGATGGATGGAAGAGACATCGGAACAGTTGTTTTCCCCAACGCAGAATTAAAACTTTTTATCACTGCCAAACCGGAAATACGCGCTAAAAGACGGTTCCTGGAATTACAGGCAAAAGGGGAAACAAACAGCATCGACGAAATCCTTGAGAACTTAAAACACAGAGACCGTATTGACAGTACCCGGGCAATCAGTCCGCTTACCCAGGCAAAAGACGCATTGGTCGTTGACAACTCAGAAATGAGCGAAACAGAACAACTGGAATATGTGCTGAATCTTGTTAAAAATCATACGCGTGCATAATACTAACTATAACTAAAGTTTAGGGATTTAATCACTACATAATCTTACAGAAATAGAATATTCATCAAATATTAAGTTTTCTTCATTGAAAACAATAGTTTATTCATTCTGTATAATTTCTAACAGTTTTACAGTTGTTTCTGGAACGTTTTGTTTAAATTTGCACACCTATTAATTCAAACCAAATTATGTTATCAATTGGAAAAATAACAGAAGAAATAATCGGAAGAAGTCCGTTTTTGCGTGAAGCTATGACAGACGATCTGATTAACATTTCTTCACTTGCGCGTAAGATCAAACCGGAAATTGAAGAAGCTTTAGGAAAAGAAGTAAAAGAAGGAGCGATTGTCATGGCAATCAAACGAATGTCTCCGGGACTTTACCACCGCCTTAACATCAAAATCACTAACATCATCGGTGAATTAGGAGATTTCTTAGTTCGCTCAAACTTAGAAGACTTTACATTTGAAAACACAGAATCATTGCGCTTAAAGCAAGCCGACCTGGTTCAATTAGTGAATTCGGAATCCGATATTTTCTATACTATTTGCAGAGGTGTTACTGAAACAACTGTTATTTGCTCCCAAAGCATTTCACCACGCGTGGAGAACTTACTGATCAATGAGCGTTTAAAGTCTCACACAAGAGATTTGGCCTCCATTACGGTGAAACTTCCTGCTGTGAATTCGGAAGTATATGGTATTTACTATTACATCCTGAAACATTTGGCCTGGGAAGGTCTGAACATTGTGGAGATCGTTTCAACTGCCAATGAGTTTACAATCATTGTAAAACAAGATCATGTTGATAAAGCCTTTAAAGTGCTGATGCAATTGAAAAGAGGAAAATAAAAAATGCCCTGACGATAAATGTCAGGGCATTTTTTATTTTCCTGTAGGGACGCGAAGCATCGCGTCCCCACTTTTTCAATGCATCGCATACCCACTTTATAATGGTTTCACCGAACCGGTGCCATTGATCAGTACATCCTGCCCCAGCGGAGTTCCTTTATACAGGATATTCCCGGATTCAGTAATGTATCCATGAATCACCAGGTTATCAGCATTGATCTTAATATCTCCTACAGTTTCCGAAGCAACATAAATAGAATCCGTAACTGTCAGTCCACTTACATCACAGTAACTATTGCTTTTTGCACAAATGCGGGCTTTTTGCACAACGCCGGTAAAAGTAAAATTACACCACCCGTGATTAGCCTCTGCATCGAGTTGAATGGCGTGGATATTCAACTCAACATCACCTGCCCCATCCCTGCTGTAAAACGTGAAGTAATCCGTATAAATACTTCCCTGGCTTTTCAGAGGCTCCGTTCCAATAAACCTTACATTAATCAGTTTGGTGAAATGGATCTCAGCAACCACTACCTTTTTCGCATCTCTCAGGAAACCGCAACGATTCTTATTCTCAATGATCAAAGCCCCGTTCTCAACCCTGGTTTCTATCAGGTTCAACAGGTTTTTACCACCTTTCAAAACTACTTTATCCAATGAATCCTGGATAAGTACGTATTCCACATGCTCTCTCAAATCCAGGCGGTCAAATGATGCCAATGAAATCTCTTTGGTAGTTTCCGATCCCAAAAACTTGAAACAAGTTCTGTTTTCAGGCTTTTTACAAGAGAAAGCGAGAAAACCCATTACCATTAAAAGCACCAAACTACTTCTTCGCATGATATCTTGTTTTATAATTAAAGGTGTATCCTACACCATATTCAATATAATCTGCTTTAGCCCAATGGGATTTCAGAACCAGGTTTAGCAATAATCCGTTTTTGCATTGATAACGCATTCCCACCCGGTGGTAGAACATAGCATCAGGCTGGTAACGATCTTTGATGTACGCCCCCATTCCAATAACAAAACGAAACTTATCCAATGGAATATTGTATCCTAAGAATCCCCCTACCTGTAAAATATCCCATTGTGTTTTAGGAATATATTCCCTGTAATAGGTAATGGACTGTTTCGAAATGATATCCAAAGCAATTTCCATTCCCACTTTCGGTTTAAACTGTTTGTAAAGCATTCCACTCAGAGCATAAACCGGATAGCGCCTTCCTCCCGTAGGGAAAATCTGTTTATCGGAAACAATCCCCACAATCGAAACATTCCAGCTCTTAAAAAACGGCACCCGTTCGAATTGGGTCAATTCAAGACCGGTATACTCTTTCTTCTTAAAGGTATACTCATATCCCAGTCCTATAAAGGGCATATTCACTCCTAAATTAGGCACTTTGCTTGATCCGTTTGAAAAGTGGGTCATATCGAGACTATAGAACAATGCATGTTGAGGTTTTATATACCATCTTCCCTGGAGTCCCAGGCAGATAACCGCATTCAAATAAGTACTCATCGGCACATTTTTCGGATTTTTAGTCACATCGTAAACCTTTGTTACTCCGCCTAAACCGGCTCCAAGTTTACAGGTAAAAACATGTTTCTCGCTTCTCGACCAAGGGAACTCGATAAATCCGTACGCACCAAAGCCATAGCCTAAAATTTCCTTATTCCCTAAGTTCGATCCGTAAAGCGTTACTCCCGTATAAGGATTTTTGTATTCTTCGCTCCAGTTCTGGGATCTCATTCGTTTGCTGAAAGAAAGTTCACCGGCAAACAAACGGTCTTTGGCAAGATGCCCCATAGTACCCCGGTGTGCAGCTAAAAAACCAGACTTTCCTTTCAATGTGAAAGCCCAATCATCCATCCGGCTTTCCTGGGAATAGCAGATAACAGGCAGTAAAAAAAACAGCAAGGCAATTTTCATAATCCAAAATTACAAATTTTGTTCTATGTACATTTGCAGTATGGAATTAGCTAATAATAATTTAAAGCAAGTCCCAAGACTGGAAGCTTTTGCCCGCTTATTAAATATTATGGACGATCTGCGTGAGAAATGTCCGTGGGATAAAAAGCAAACAATCCAATCGCTGCGGCATTTGACCATTGAAGAAACATATGAATTGGCAGATGCCATCCAGGCAAACGACCTGGCAGGTATCCAGGGAGAACTGGGCGACCTGTTCCTGCATATGGTTTTCTATTCCAAAATCGGGTCTGAACTGGGAGCTTTTGATGTAACGAGTGTGCTTAACGGGATTTGTGACAAGCTGATCCACAGGCATCCGCACATATACGGAGACGTAAAAGCTGATTCGGAAGAAGAAGTAAAGGCTAACTGGGAAAAGATCAAATTACAGGAAGGAAAAAAATCGGTACTGGAAGGTGTTCCGAATACCCTTCCCGCTTTAATCAAAGCTATGCGCATCCAGGAAAAAGTGAAAGGAATCGGTTTTGAATGGTCGGATATTGAAGATGTTAAAAACAAAGTAATCGAAGAATTTTCAGAATTGCATGAAGCACAACAGACGATGGATCCGGAAAAGATCGAAGACGAGTTCGGGGACGTAATATTCTCTCTTGTAAACTATGCCCGATTCATCAATGTCAACCCGGAAGATGCATTGGAATCGACCAATCGCAAATTCAAGTCCCGCTTCCAGAAAATGGAAGAAATGATAGCTCAGGATGCTAAAAACATGACTGAAATGTCACTGGAGGAAATGGATGTTTATTGGGATAAAGCCAAACTCTTGCTTCGCAAGAGTTAATTATTAATGATCAAGTTATCAATTATCAAGCAAGAAACCATCTTGATAATTGAAGCATCATCATTGATAATTTGATTTAAAAGCCGTTTAATCAATAATCTGCACGTTTAATCATTTTTCGGAATTTTCACTCGTTAATTAGTGTTAATTATGTAACTTCGGAAACTTCTTTAAAATCAGGATAAAACATATGAAACAAATACTCTCCTTATTTGCATTCTTAACCGTTTCAATCATTTCTTTTTCCCAGGACCATACCGTTCGCGGGTTTTTATTCAACAACGTAAACAGTGAAGTTGTACCGTTTGAAAAAGTAATATTGATCCCTACTGAAAAGACACAGTCTATCCTGGGGGCGGCCGCTGATGTAAATGGTTTCTTCAGTATTCCTAAAGTTCCGATCGGTACTTATCTTTTAAAAGTACAATCGGCAGACTTTAAAGAATACAATAAAGAGATTGTCGTAAGCACCAAAGGAGGTATTACCGAGTTAAGAATTGAATTATTGGAAGAAGATGCGACAGATATCGGTGAGGTTGAAATCTCTGCCGAAACAAAAGCAAAAACCACAGAAGTCCTGATGTCTGTAATCAAATTAGACAAGAAAGGATTGGAAAGAATCCCGTCTGTAGGGGCTGAAAATGATATTACGGCTGCTTTCTCTGTAACTCCCGGAGTTGTTACAACAGGTGACCAGGGAGGACAATTATACGTTCGGGGTGGAACGCCTATCCAAAACAAAATATTACTGGATGGTATGACTATTTACAATCCTTTCCACTCCATTGGTTTCTTCTCTATTTTTGAGACAGAACTCGTTAAGAACGTAGACATTTATACCGGAGGATTCGATTCAAAATACGGTGGAAGAATTTCATCTGTTATGGATATTACTTACCGTGACGGAAATAAAAAGAATTTCGGTGGAAAAGTTTCCGTATCTCCATTCCTTGCAAAACTGGTTGTAGAAGGGCCAATGTACCGCGCCAAAGAAGGAAGACCGGGAGCCGGATCTTTTATTTTCTCTGCAAAACATTCCTTGCTGGATTATACTTCCAAAGATTTATACCGTGGAGTAAATAGCGGAAACGGATTGCCATACAACTTTACAGACTTATACGGAAAACTGACTTTCGCAACAGGCCAGGGATCTAAAGTTTCTGTGTTCGGATTCAGCAATACAGACAAAGTAAATTACAACGAATCTGCTGCTTTGGATTTCCAGCAGGCCGGAGGAGGATTATCATGGATTCTATTACCGGGAGGTGGTAAAACTTTTATCAAAGGACATTTAACAGCATCAAGCTACAAAACCAACTTTAATGAAGTAGGTACACAACCTCGTACCAGCTCCATTTTCGGAACAGATCTTGGGTTTGATTTCTCTTACTTCCTGAAAAACGAAGGCCAGATCGATTATGGTATCGGGATCAATATCTTCAAAACGGATTACTTAACTTATAATGAAATCGCTTCTAAAATCCAGGATGAAAACAACACTGTGGAGATCGGAGCTTATGCAAACTATAAGTTTGTTACCAAACGCTTTGTTGTTCAACCGGGATTACGAGTTCAGGCTTATGCGAGTCTGAGCACCATTTCCTTAGAACCGCGTTTGGGTATTAAATACAACGCAACTGATTTCTTCCGCGTGAAATTATCCGGAGGACGTTACTCACAAAACTTTACAACAGCTTCTTCAGACAGGGATATCGTGAACTTGTTTAACGGTCTCTTAAGTGCTCCGTCTAACGTTCAGCAAAACTTCATTACAGAAAGCGGAAAAGAGAAAAATCCTAAAAACGGAATCCAATATTCCTGGCATGCTATTGCAGGAACGGAATTTGACCTGGCTAAAAACCTGATGCTGAACATCGAAGGGTATTTTAAATATTTCCCTCAGTTAAGTAACATCAATGTGAATAAACTGTACGAAGACATTTCTGATTTCTCGAAAGAAGACGATGTTTACAAAAAGGACTTCCTGATTGAAAGCGGAAAATCATACGGTGTTGATGTATTACTGAAATACACATTGAACAGATTGTTCTTGTGGGGAGTTTATTCCTACGGTAAATCAACCAGATGGGATGGATTCGTTACTTATGCACCGGTATTTGACAGAAGACACAACGTAAACCTTGTTGCATCTTATGCTTTCGGCAAGAAAAAAGACCTGGAATTGAATGTACGCTGGAATTTTGGTTCCGGACTTCCATTCACTCCAACTTCAGGGTATTACCAAACAGAATCTTTCACAGATGGAGTAACAACGGATTTCACAACAAGCAACTCAAACAGTGTTGGAGTATTATTAGGAGAATTCAACTCCAAAAGGCTTCCAACTTATCACCGATTAGATATCACCGTGAAAAAGCAGTTTAAGTTCAAAAACAAAACAGAGCTTGAAATCATTGCCGCAGTAACCAATGCATACAACAGAAAGAATATTTTCTATGTAAACCGTGTTACCAATTCAAAGATCTATCAATTCCCTTTCCTTCCGAGTTTAGGGGTCAGTTATAAATTCTAACCTTATTTTCGAAAAGCGTGTTAACAATAACACGCTTTTTTAATTAACAATTTAGGCAACCACTAATCAATTGTTTCGTTCTATATTCGAACACGAAACTAATTTATAATGTATTACTACACTAAAGCAGAGCTGCTGCGCTATGTTCTTTCCGTTTCGCTTATGGTTTTTTCAACTATAACATTCGGTCAAACTCAATCCGTCGTTGATTCTTTGAACTCGGTTCGTTCCCAATTGATCTCCAATGGTCAGTCTACTTCTGAAGTTGACATGCTGCTTCATCAATCGGGAAATAACCCTTCATGTATCATACATCAACCGGACAATTTTACTTTCACTTTTGTTTCTTACCGTCCGTTAGGTGATTCTCAAAGAGAAGAAAAGGTAAATCTTCGTTTAAAATCGCACTACTCCTATGTAAATGTCATTGATTTCAGTGATGACTTCACTTCCGTGCGCATCAACTGCAATGAGCAGCTTACACCTGTAATCATCAACGAATTAGTTTCACATTTTGGATACAACGGCTATGAAATACATTAAATCACTACTCGTTACTCTCCTCTTCCCTTTTTCCTTTTTTATTTTTTTCCTTCTAACAACCGGAACTCAATCCGCAAATGCACAGTGTAACACCAATACATCTATTTGTGCTTCGGGAACCGCAGGTCCATTTACCTTTGTTAATCCGGGACCGGTTGTGAGTTCCTGTCTCGATTTCTTCGGACCGAATATGGGATACATCATTCTGCACATTACAACATCCGGTCCTTTAAACATGCTTATTGACGGAAACTCCAATTCAGGTTTCCTGGATGTGGCTGTTTTCAATATTCCAAACGGACAATCTCCTTGTACAGCCATTCAAAACCCAATCAATGAGATAGGCTGTAATTATGCCAGTTCATCAAGCGGCTGTAACCAATTCGGAACTTCTTTTCCGTGCAGTGCATCTGTACCGGCACCGATGGTTACTGCCGGTCAGGAAATCATGATCCTTGTTGAGAACTGGAGCGGAAGTTCCAGCAATTTCACACTATCACTGAGTCCAACCGGTGCTCAATCAGGCCCGCCAAACCCTGCAATTACACCTGCAGGACCGTTTTGTGTGACTTCCGGAACAACCCAGTTAATTGCCGCAGATATGGGAGGAACCTGGTCAGGACCGGGAGTTTCTTCCAGCGGAGTATTTAACCCTGCTTCAGCCGGAATCGGAACACATACCATTAACTATTCCGTAGGAGTTGCTCCTTGTAATGCATCATCCTCTACAACTATTACCGTAAATAGCGCTACAGTTACTCCACCTGCCGCCCAAACCATTTGTACCGGAGGAAGTGCAACCCTTACTGCAAGCGGTGCAGGAACTTACACCTGGTCACCGTCAACAGGTTTGTCTTCAACTACCGGTGCCACAGTAACGGCAAGTCCGGCAACAACTACAACTTATACTGTAACAGGAACAACTGCTGGCTGTACGAGTAATGCTACAGTTACAGTTACGGTTGCTCCGTTAACTGTGGGCGTAACCCCAAGTACTACGATTTGTTCGGGAGCTTCCACGACTTTAACGGCCAGCGGCGCAACGAATTATACCTGGTCGCCCACAACCGGTTTGTCTGCTGCAACAGGTGCAACGGTTACGGCAAATCCGACAACAACGACCACTTATACCGTAACCGGAACTAACGGTTCCTGTTCAGCAACTGCAACAACAACTGTTACCGTTACTCCTTTGAACCTTACTGTTTCTCCCAACGCAAGTATTTGCAACGGTGCGTCCACCACACTCACTGCGAGTGGTGCAACAAATTATTCCTGGTCACCTGCAACCGGGTTATCGGCTTCAACAGGAGCAAGTGTAACTGCGAGCCCGGCTACGACAACAACTTATACCGTTACAGGAACGAATGGAAGTTGTTCTTCGACACAAACCGTTACCGTTACTGTGACCCCGCTTGCATTAACCGTATCTCCGAATGCAAGTATCTGTAATGGTGGTTCAACCATTTTGACGGCAGGTGGGGCAACGAATTATTCCTGGTCACCGTCCACAGGTTTATCCTCAACAACCGGTGCATCTGTTACTGCAAACCCCACAACGACTACCACTTACACGGTTTCCGGAACCAGTGGAAGCTGTACGGCATCTTTACCTGTAACCGTTACAGTTACTCCCGTTGTCGTTTCAGTATCTCCTAACACTAGTATCTGCAACGGTGCGTCCACAACCTTAACTGCTTCCGGAGCGACGAATTACAGTTGGAGTCCGTCTGCAGGGTTATCATCAACCACAGGAACAACTGTCACCGCAAATCCAACGGTTACAACAACCTATACCGTTACAGGAACCACAGGATCTTGTTCTGCAAACGCAAGTATGACTTTAACCGTCAACCCGGTACCAACAGTTACGGCTACGAATAACGGTCCTTTATGTGAAGGAAGTACGATGCAGTTGCAGGCAACAAGCCTTCCGGGAACAAGCTACAGCTGGTCAGGTCCGAACGGATTCAGTGCCAACACACAAAATGTTTCTAATACAGCCACCATTAGTGCGGGCGGAACCTATACCGTTACAACAACATTAAACGGTTGTACCTCATCCGCAACAACCAACGTGATTGTGAATTCCGGTCAAGTACCTGTTATAACAGCTGCCGGCCCTTTCTGTGAAGCTGGAACAAATGAGATTCTTTACGCAAGTATTGCCGGAGGAACATGGGCTGGTAATGGAATTGTGAATGCAGGCACGGGTGAATTCTCACCTTCGCAAGCGGGAGCTGGTTCTCACACGATCAGTTATACTGTTAGCGGAGGATGTGCCACCCCCGGAACAACAACCATTGTAGTAAATCCAATGCCTGTAGTCCAGATTTCTACGCAGCAATCCACCGGCTGTGCACCTTTTACTGCTTCTATTATTGATGAAAGCATACCATCAGGTTCAGTGACATGGAATTTTGGTGACGGTTCTTCGAATTCAAATCAGCCGGATAGTGTCACTCACACATTCAATGGTGCAGGATGCTATGATATCACTGTTACTTCTACCAGCCAGTCAGGATGCTCGACTACAACATCTTTTCCAGGTTTCATTTGTGCCTTACCGAATGCTGATGCCCAGTTTTCAGTCAATAATCCGGTTCATGGTTTGATGAATCCTGAATTCCACACATTCAACACTTCCTCTAACGCTTCGGCTTATTCATGGGATTTTGGCGACGGAGCTACCAGCAATTTGTTCAACCCAAGCCACACTTATACCGAAGAAGCCGGAAATTATGTGATTACACTTGTTGCAAACAATGCCGGAAACTGTCCGGATACAGCCAGACTTTCCGTAACAATCCAGGAAGAGCTGGTTTACTATGTTCCGAACACATTTACACCTGACGGAGATGAATTCAACAACGTATTCGCACCGGTATTTACTTCAGGGTTTGATCCGTATAATTACACCCTGACTATTTACAACCGCTGGGGAGAAACTTTATTTGAATCCAACGATACACAGTATGGCTGGGACGGAACCTATAACGGTGAACTATGCACTGCCGGAATTTATACCTGGACTGTTCGCTTCAAATCATCCGGAAATGACAAGAAAAACACGAAAACCGGACATATTCATTTATTGAGATAGAGTATCTATTATAAAAAACAGGAAGGGACGCGAAGCTTCGCGTCCCTGCACATTTTTTGATATCATTAACTATTTATTCGTCTGGAGATAATCCCACTTTTCCTGGGTTGTTTTCTTCGTCTTAATTTCTTTATTCAAAGTCTTTAGGATATTTTTATCCTTGGAAGCGATTGTCTGCAGCAATTCATAGTCTTTATCTAATTCTGCAACCGCGGCAATGTATTTATCTGCATTCTCAGGAGATTTAATAGCTTCGGTTGCTTTTACCTTCCAATCCCAAACTTCTGTCAAACCATCTGCCAATGCCCCGTAAATCGGAGTTGCGACAACCGGAGCTAAGTATTGATTCACATTTTCCAATACATTTCTTTTGAAATTGTATTGCAAATTTTGAACGTGCCTTTCTGCATCTGCATACTCCTGACCCTTTTTCTTAGCGTTGTAATCGTCAATTTGTTTCTTGTTGTAAATAGTATTCAACTCAATAAAACCGAGAAGTTCTCCTTCGGAATACTTATTTCTGAACTGGTACATGTCATTTGCATCAAAATATCCTTCTTCACCCGTGATAAAACTACCATATACAGCAATTTTTCGTGAAACAGGTGTTGGACCTTCGTATTCGATCAAATCCTTTGCAAGTGTTCTGTAATCTGTTTCTTTGAATTTTTTATTGTCGTACGCATAAACAGGTACTATCCCCTTTCCCGCATATTTTTTCGTGTTAAGTACCGACTCCAGTTCATGGATGTATGAAAAGTTAGCCTTGTCATTACGCAAATAAGAAACGATTATCACATCATACTTATATGCTTTCTTAAATGCTGCAAGATCCAAATCAACTACGAAGTTTTGCTCAACATTACCTGCCGGACTGATACGCAGATCAACTTTATCGCCCGATTTTACTACCGTTTTAACACCGTCAGCTACATTGACTCTTGAAAATTTGAATTGTGCGCTTACTGAATTCGAAAAAATAAGAACAGCACCTATTAGTGCTATTTTAAAGCCATTTTGATTGATCATTTTGTAAAATTTTTGACAAAACTAATCAATAGAAATCCCTTAATCGGGCGGAATTTATATTCGCCGGCAACTAATTGGTAAGCGTTTTAATCGCGGAAAAATTCAGAAAACACGAAGCTCAGCAACTTTGCGAGATTACCTTTCAGACAGAAAATTTATTCACCTGATTTTGAAAACTTCGCTCTTAAGCTTTCCAATGTTCAAATGCTTTTTTCTGAGCATTATTCGGATTTTCAATAACACTCACACCATATTCCAAATAGAAGCTTCGCTGAACTTCCGGTAACGGCAATTCGAGTATTTTTCCCTGACGTATCACTGTTAACCGTTTGTTCTGATCATCCAGGTACTGCAGCCAATTGTCGATATCACCATTTACTTTGAATTCATTCACACCGATGATCTCATCATTGATCATGAGTCCCGCCAAGTCAGCAGGCGATCCCGGATATATTGCCGCTACCAGGAAATGTGCTCCGTGAGACACTGCTTTAAACCCAACTCTTCCGGCGGAGTATTTCTGGTTTGGTTGATGAGTCAGTTCCAACCCGATAGATTCAAGCGCTTCAGTCAAAATGGCTTCAAACGGTCTTGTCCCATAGAAATAATCTTTAATCAGTTCTTCCGTTCCGTCACCAGCCAGTTCTTTCAATAAGCCTAAATAATCTTCTTCACTGACTCCTTTTCCATTTAGCGCGAAATTGAAATACAAGCGCTTCATCAATTCGTCCAAACCATGTTTGTTTGCAGAGTATTCGCGGATTTTTACATCACATACAAATGCCAGCAAACAACCCTCCGTATAAATGGAAACTTTACGGCCCGGTGCACCCGGTACATAACCATCCAGCCAGGTATCATAAGATGAATCTGCAACGGAATAATGGAAACGGCCGAAATTATCGAAATGCTTTTGAAGCTGTCCGGTGAATTCATGCAAATATTGATTCAAAGTGAATACACCTGATTTGTAAAGCATCAAATCTCCCATGTATGTTGTTACACCTTCACACAGATACCCCAATTTGGATAAATTCTCTTTTTGATAATCGTAAGGGAACATTTCAATCGGGCGGATGGCTTTCACATTCCAGGTATGGTACAATTCATGGGAAGAAACTCCCAATAGCTCCGTATAAAGTGCTCCAAAGACGTCATATGTTGGTCCGAGAGCAATCACCGTTGATTTCTGGTGTTCCACTCCATGATACGCTTTGTATGGCAGGATGTGGAACAGGAAATGGTAATGCGGAACCGGGAATTCTATGAATTTCTCGATCTGCTTATCCGTAAATGCTTTGAAATCTTTGATCAAACGTGACCAATCTACTGCGCAGTCACCCTGGAACCACAAATGGAAGATCGTTCCATGTGATTCGTATTGATTGTATTGCAAAGTTGCCGAACAAATGAACGGTGAATCGGCAAGCTCGTCAAAATCCGCTGCTCTCAAAACAGTTCCTTCTCTTTCCATCGAGCCCGCAACATTCCAATCTGAAGGAATGTTGAGTATCACTTCACAAGCTTCGTCTTTTTTTCCTTCCTGGTAAATAAAACAGTTCACCGGGTTGACATACAACATCTGCTTATTGAGGTATGTTGATCCTGCATTTAATTCGGAGGCATAATAACTGTACTCTACTCGAATGGTTGTTGGCTCAGAAACACCAATTTCCCAGGAAGAAAGATCAATTTTTCGAAAATCAACCGCTTTTCCTTCCGCGTTGAAAACTTTAAAACCTCTGACATTCTTAGCAAAATTGCCTAGTTCATACCTTCCGGGTCTCCATTTCGGCAAATGAATAACCGTATTCGGTGCTACATTTTCAAAAATTACTTTGAATTGAATGTATTGCTGGTTTGCTTGTTCGATAGCGATATGATACTGAGCCATTGGATGAATTTTCGTCAAAATTAGAAAATCCACAAAGAAAACCGTGTATTTGATAGAATAAAGAAATCTCCCACAGATCTAGCTGATTAAGCCGACAGACTGCTGGAACAACTACATAAAATCAGCGTAATCGGCGCTATCTGCGGGAGAAACAGGTTCATATCTTAGCGATAAGTATTATCTGTGTGAATTCGCAGGTAGATTCGTTCACAATTCCTGAGAATTGATTAATTTCGTCCCATTACATTTTATTGAAAAAAGAAATGAATTACGATATCATAGTTATTGGGAGTGGTCCCGGCGGATATGTTGCCGCTATTCGCGCATCGCAATTAGGTTTGAAAACTGCAGTTGTAGAGCGTGATTCATTGGGTGGAATCTGTTTGAACTGGGGATGTATTCCAACAAAAGCATTATTAAAAAGTGCGAATGTGTTCGAATACATTCAACATGCGTCTGATTACGGAATTACCGTGAAGGATTCAAAAGCAGATTTCGGAGGAATGGTTGATCGTTCCAGAGGTGTTGCCAACGGAATGAGCCAGGGAATCCAATTCCTGATGAAGAAGAACAAGATTGATGTGATTAAGGGAACCGGCGTTCTGAAAGCAGGAAAAAAAGTAGCTGTTACCGGAGAAGACGGGAAAGTAACTGAATATACTGCGGATAAAGGAATCATCATTGCAACCGGAGCCCGTTCCCGCCAATTACCGAACTTACCGCAAGACGGATCTAAGATCATCGGTTACCGCGAAGCAATGAGCATGAAAACGCAACCTAAGAAAATGGTTGTTGTTGGTTCGGGAGCTATCGGTGTGGAATTTGCTTATTTCTACAATGCAATCGGAACAGAAGTTACTATCGTAGAATATTTACCGAATGTAGTTCCTATCGAAGACGAAGAAGTATCCAAGCAATTGGAGAAATCCTTCAAAAAAGCAGGAATCAACATTATGACAAATGCATCTGTTGAATCAGTAGACACTTCCGGAAAAGGATGTGTGGTTACTGTGAAAACAGCTAAAGGAGAAGAAAAGATCGAATGTGATGTAGTTCTTTCTGCAGTTGGTATCCAGGCAAATATTGAAAACATCGGATTGGAAGAATTGGGAATCGTTGTTGACAAAGGAAGAATCCTTGTAAACGATTTCTACCAGACAAATATCCCTGGTTACTTCGCAATCGGAGATGTTATTCCTACAGCTGCGTTGGCACATGTTGCTTCTGCGGAAGGAATTATCTGTGTGGAGAAAATTGCAGGCCACCATCCGGAGCCATTGGATTACGGAAATATCCCGGGATGTACCTACTGCTCTCCTGAAGTTGCATCTGTTGGTATAACAGAAAAAGCAGCAAAAGAAGCTGGAATGGAAATCAAAGTGGGTAAATTCCCGTTCTCTGCATCCGGTAAAGCATCTGCTGCAGGCGCGAAAGACGGTTTCGTAAAATTGATCTTCGATGCGAAATACGGTGAATTATTAGGAGCTCACATGATCGGAGCTAACGTGACCGAAATGATCGCTGAGATCGTTGCTATCCGTAAACTGGAAGTAACCGGTGAAGAATTGATCAAAACGGTTCACCCGCATCCAACCATGTCTGAAGCAGTGATGGAAGCTGCTGCTGCGGCATACGGTGAAGTGATCCATTTGTAAAAAATAAACCAAAAACAGGTAGGGCCGCGATTAACCGCGGCCCTACCTGTTTTATACCTCTATCAAATTCCGTCAAAAAATATTCAGCCGAACCCTTTATTTATTCATTCCATGAAAAAATAATACCAACTAGCGAATTCGTTCAACAGCTTCTTTTCCCTTACTACAAAAAACAACCAAGCCGGAAAGAACTAAGTTCGTTGGTGATAAAATTGAACCTGATCTTTGAATTTTATTGAAAATGTAAAACAAAAATTCTACCTTGGTTTCTCTAAAACACACAGAACTGATTCTCTCTTCTCTCCTGATAAGTCTAACTGAAGTTATTGACTTAGTACTTTTGATTTTATAAATAACGAACACAACTAGTTACTTATGGCTTCACTCAATCCGATTGCAGGAGCTTTAGGCACTCAAAGAGCCGCGCATTTACTGCGTCGTGCTACTATGGGACCAAAACTGCAGGATATTACCAGTTTTGCAGGGATGACGGCACAAGCTGCTGTCAACGCGCTTATCCAAACTCAGCCTGTCCCTCCCTTTCCCGTTGATCCTTCAAGCGGAACCGACTGGATTTTCCCCAATACGGTAAGTCCAACCAGTACAAACCTGGCGGATTATACCCGCAGCTGGTGGATGGAAAACATGCGGGCCGGCGGGGCAAATCTCACCGAAAGGATGATTTGGTTCTACCATACACATTTCCCGATGATCATGACCCGGATTGAGAATAATCCGCAGTTTGCGATTGATTACCTGCGTTTACTACGCTACTATGCTTTGGGGAATTACAAAGACCTTACGAAAGCACTTGTAATCGATAACGCCATGCTCCTTCACCTGGATGGGAACCTGAATATCAAAGGTGTTCCGCAGGAAAATTTCGCACGTGAGTTCCTGGAGCTATATACCGTAGGCAAAGGTGAAGAATTAAGCCTGGGGAATTATACCAACTTCACCGAGCAGGATGTTCAGGCATTGACCAAAGCATTGACAGGATGGGGAATTGATCCTTCTTTTCAAACCATCGACCCGGTGACGAATATTCCAACCGGAAAAGTAAAGGGTTCGGCAACGACTTCCTCCCAGCACGATGTTACATCCAAGCAGTTCTCAAGTGCATTCAATAATCAGGTCATCCAAACAGGAAGTGTTACCGGAACGAATGCGGCCGTAGCTGCAGTTTATACCGAATTAGACGATATCGTTAATATGGTTTTCGATTCTCCGCATACCGCAAAACACATTTGCAGAAGGATTTACCGGGAATTCGTTTACTACGATATAACAGCAGAAATCGAAACGGATATTATTGAACCACTGGCAGCAACTTTGGTCAGCAACAACTATACTATTACCTCCGTACTTGAAGTTTTGTTCCAAAGCGAACATTTTTACGACCTGGATACGCCGATCACGGAAGACAACAATATCGGTGCGATCATTAAATCACCGATGGATCTGATTATCGGAACGATGCGTTTGTTCAATTTAACGGTCCCGGACAAAACAACCCAATTGACAGCACATTATGAAATGTATGGTCAGCTTATCGGACAATTGGACCTCCAGGGACTTCAGTTTTTTGAACCTTACGACGTAGCAGGCTACGAACCATATTACCAATTCCCGGGATATCACCGGTTTTGGATCTCATCCAATTACCTGGCAAACCGCTACAAATTCTCCGAGTTATTAATCACCGGATTTACCGGTATGGGTGGAAATCTATTGAAACTCGATGTGGTGGAATTTGTTGAAACAAATTGTTCCAATCCGGGGGATGCAACTATTCTTGTCCAGGAATTGGTTGACTGGCTTTTCCCCATCACCATTGATACAACCCGCTTTAATTATTTCAGAGATACTGTTTTACTCGATCAGCTTCCGGCCGCAAACTGGACAGCCGAATGGAATAATTATGTGAATACGAGCAGCGATGTCAACGTGCGTTTGCAGTTGGAATCCCTTTTCATGGCAATGATGCAGACACCGGAATACCAATTATTTTAAAAACTACGCCCTATGGATAGAAGAGACTTCGTACGCATTTCATCTCTGCTGGGAACAGGAATGCTCTTAAAATTTAATGGTATTGCATTGAATTTAGTCCAGCCGGACGGTATTTTGGAGAACATGGCTAAATCCAGTCTGAACGACAAAATCCTGGTGCTGATCCAAATGCACGGTGGAAATGACGGGTTGAACATGGTCATTCCGATCAACCAATACGGCAATTATTACAATTTGAGACCGAATATTGCCATTCCTCAAAGCGGAACACGTCATTACATCACTCTGGACCCCAATTTACCTGCCAATAAACAGGTGGGGCTTCACCCGGATATGGTTGGTTCGAAAGCCATGTATGATGCCGGGAATATGGCAATCGTTCAAAATGTTTCTTATGAAAACATGAATGGTTCACATTTCCGAAGCAGAGATGTCTGGTATATGGGTGGAAATTACGACGACTACTTCAACTCCGGCTGGATGGGTCGTTATTTTGAGCATTATTATCCGGATTATCCGACAGGTTATCCGAATACCACTGTTCCGGATCCGCTGGCACTTGAAATGGGAACCGGGGTTTCTCTGGCATTCCACAGGAACCAGGGAATTCCGGCCGGGCTTTCCATTCAAAACCCGGATGCGTTCTACAACCTGATAAACAGCGTTGGGGCCGAAGAACCTACCAACTTCCCTCCTACGCATGCGGGTGATGAGATTGAATACATCATGCAGATCGAAAGACAGTCTAACAACTATGCAGAGCGTTTGAGAGATGTTTACGATGCCGGAACGAACTCCGGAACAGTTTACCCGGATTTATATCCGTATATCGCTCCGAGCGGTTCGTTAAACAACCCTTTGGCTCCACAATTGAAAATTATTTCCCGTTTGATCAGCGGAGGAATCGGAACGAAGATATTCCTTTGCAGGATCGGTGGATTCGACACACATGCCAACCAGGTTGTCACTAATAACACGACCATGGGCTCACACGCGGCTTTGATGTACCATATTTCATCGGCTGTAAAAGCATTTTACGATGATTTGACAAACTTAGGACTTGCTGACCGGGTTCTGACCATGACTTTCTCCGAATTCGGGCGCCGCGTAGCTTCCAATGCAAGTTATGGAACCGACCACGGAAATGCAGCTCCGATGCTTATTTACGGTACTTGCCTGAATCCGGGTGTCTATGGAGACAATCCCGATTTATCAAACCTGCAAAACGGAAACATTCCTTTGCAGCATGATTACAGGCAGGTTTTCACCTCTGTGGTCAAAGATTGGTTCGGTGCTCCTGATGCGGCTATCGAGCACATTAAATTCGAGAATTTCGTTTCCAGTCGTGTGGATTATGTTCGCTGTAAGGAACTCAGTGTTACTGAGCTTTTCAAAGAAAATTTGTGGCTCAAATGCTATCCGAACCCCTCCAATTCAAGTATCAGTATCTCATATGTTCTGAAAAAGGAAACCAAGGTCCACATTGAGGTCAAGGATATTTCCGGCAGATCCATCGGACACATTACTGATGCACCTACCGTTCCCGGAGAACACGCGGTTGATTTTAACTTATCCCGCTATGCCGACGGAACTTACTTTGTGACTTTAATTGCAAATGACAGTGTTGTCCTAACTGAAAAAGTAATCCTTTCCAAATAATGATGTTAAACAGAATTTTATTTCTTTCACTAACCATCCTGCTTACTTTTCAGGGGATGGCACAAACAAAATACACTGTTCACCGAAACAACCGGATTTATCTCGGCATTACCGGTGGAATGAATTTCAGCGCTGCTAAAGTAGTAAAGGATTACAGCCTCCTGGTAACAACTCCGCAATCTTCCCAGGAAAACGCGAATTCGGAAAAAGACTACCAGGGATTATTTAAGAACAAAGGTTCCCAATTCGGTCTGTATTTCTCCTATTCCTTCAAAAAGAAGCTGGCAATTGTTTTTCAGCCGGCTTACCAAAACAGCAGCTACAATTACCGCACGGCCTATTCCTGGTCGGATACGGTAAACGGAGCGGATTTCGCACTGGAAATGATGCATCAGCAAAAAGTTTCGGCTGTGAACCTCCCCTTACTGGTACGCTGGGATTTTACCGTTTCACAATTCTCGCCTTACATCCAGGGAGGAATCTATGCCAATTTCAGGCACCAGGCAAAAAAAACAATCTTCTACGATTATACCATCAATGAAGAAGTAGATAAAAAAACAGCTGACAGAACCGGTGAAACGGATTTTACAGAACATTTACTTAAAGCTAATTTCGGACTGACAGCTGGAGTCGGGTTCACCTATTTCGCCAATTACTTCGCCATCAGCCTGGAAAGCAACTTCCGCTACGGCTTCCGTTCCATGGTCAGCGACCAAAACCGGTACGCTGATTTTACCGGTTTAAGCATGCAGTACCTGGACGTTCCGGACCAGCTGAAGTTTATGAACCTCGACATTCAATTAAGCGTAATGTTCCCGATAGACAACTCCATTTCACTGGGAATTCTTAGAAAAAGCAGACATTAATCCGAATTCGTATGAAACTAATTATTTATTCAATGATCTTTTTAGGGCTGGGAATCGGATTTTCAAGCTGTAAAAAGAAAGTGAAAGAAGAAGAAGTCCCTTTTATCAAGATCTACGATGATCAGAACGGGAATAAACATTTCCATCCTTTGAGCATGACCACTTCTGCTGCAAATGACGGATACTTAGTAATGAGTGCCTACGACGGCTGGCGAATTCATTTGATGAAAGTGGATGCTAAAGGAGAGTTTGTATGGAATTACGAATTACCGGAAAACTATGTCAATGCAGTTCCGAGCCTGATCAAAAGTAACGGAGTGAACTATTTGGTTTGCATGGATGCTGTCGGATTGTTTACCTACGTCCTGAAAATTGATGAAAATACTCAGTCCACAACCGAAGTAGCTGCTTTTACGGATATTCTCTATCCGACTTACGCCTACAATTCCGGGCAAAATATTTATATTCAAAATTACAACCGCCTGAGTATGCAGACTGGAATCCATCAATTGACTTTGGATTTGAGTTCAATCGTTCAATCAGCAGACCTGGATATTTTCACGGATGTTGAAGACCGTATCGTAGATCACATTACATTTAACGGGAAACGCATGCCATTTTTCGTAAGTTCTACTCCGGAGAACAATTACATAGTCATGAACGGTTTTTACAACTACAGTTTTTCCCTGATCTTCCTGGACCAGAACCTCAACTTTGCAGGAGTTTACAACGGGGCTGGTTTTAACGGTGGTCTGGCTGCTATTTCGCCTTCAGGCGGAAACCAATTCTCACTGGCGCGCTTTTCTTACGATAACATTTACTACAATGCCAACGCAGCTCTGAATCCGGCAACAATCGATATTACCGAATCGATTTCTGCTCAGGGACATTCCGAACTGGATGCACAAAAGCCGGTACTTATTAAAGAACTTTCAATTGGCGGTACATCTTATAAAGCATTTTTGTCCTCTACCAGAAGCAATCAGTTGTTATTGAGTCTTTATGATAAGTCGAGCGGAGCTTTAGCCGGGAAAAAGTACCTTGGAAAAAACATTCCGGTTACTGCTTGTGATTTCATTCAAACCGAAGCCGGAGAACTGAATATTCTGATTCAGGCAAAAATTATGGGAAGTTTTGATCGAATTGCACTAATGAAGTTATCCAAGGATCAATTGGAAGAGATTCCGGAATAACTAGTAAAACGTGGGCGCGCGATTAATCGCGCGCCCACACATTATCCTTTTATTTTAAACGATATCCTGGTCCAGCAACTGATTGATCGATGCAATGGTGAATTTGCCCGAATCCGGGCATAATTCGATATCGATCCGGCCAAGCTTTAAACCACCGTAACCAACCTGATTTACAAAAACCGCTTTTCCTTCTTTATTTTTGAATTCCTGCATATCTTCCAGGAATGTATGTGTATGACCGCCAATAATGACATTGATGCCGTGGGTAGATGCTGCCAATACTTTGTCCGAAACCTGGTTTGTTTTGTATTCGTATCCCAAATGAGACAAGCAAATCACTACATCACAACCCTCTTTACGCAAAGCATCTGCTTGCTTTTGAGCTGCAGCAATGGGGTCCTGGTAAGTTAATCCTTTCCAGTTCTCATTGGGCACCAATCCCTGGAGATCTACCCCAACTCCAAAAACACCGATCTTAAATCCGGCTTTTCGGATGATGGTATATGGTTTTACAACTTCTTCCAATGGAGTTGAGCTCAATTCGTAATTAGCGTTTACTACCTGGAAAGAAGCATGCGACAAAGCACTTTTATAAGCTTCCATCCCAATATCAAAATCGTGATTACCTAGCGTCACAATGTCATAATTCATCGCTGCCATGGTTTTCATTTCCAATACTCCTTTAAACTTGTTGAAGTAAGGTGTACCCTGGAAAATATCCCCCGCATCGAGCAGCAGTACATTTTCTTCCTGGTTGCGAATGGATTGGATCAGGCTGGCTCTTCTGGAAACTCCACCCATGTTCGGAAATTTCGGATGATTAACCGGGAAAGGATCAATATTGGAATGGGTATCGTTAGTATGGAGGATCACTAATTTGTTGGGCTTTTTCTTTGCGCTGATCAGTGAAGGAGCAACCATCGCAGCACCTGCAACCACCCCTGTTTGCTGTAAAAATAATCTTCTTTCCATCTTACCAATTTATTCTTTCTTCGGGATAAAATACAATTTTTTGCTCTTTTTTAACAGCTTCGATAATGAAGTCCCTGAAGAGGGTGTTCGTATCAAACCGCTGCAAAGGTTTGTTAAAGAAGAACATATTATCGCCGCCGTTCGCCAAAAAATCTGAAGTAACGACCCAGAAATAATTTTTCTCTTTCGCCAGGTTATCCGGAAACACCAATTTCCCTTTCTCCAGTTTGAATCCGCCGATCGGTTCCCCGCCTTTTTCCTTCAAATAAGCTTCCATTTCGGGGATCTTATCCAATGAAAGCTTTAAAAACACCATGCGGTTATCAAAAGGCATAACTTTGTAAATATCTCCTACTGTGATTTTTCCTTTCGGAAGATCAGCTCTCAAACCTCCGATATTGATAAATGCCACGACAGGTTCATTTCGAAAAAACGAACTGTCTTTTGCGTGCTGGATCAATTTGTCACACAACCAAAAACCCAGCGTAGAATTCGGCCTCCCGGTAACCAGGTCTGTTTCAGCTTCACCGATCACCTGACCGAATTCTTTCATCATTTCCCTTCTGTAGGGCGCAATTAAAGAATCCATTTCGACAGATGACTTACCTGAATCGTCTACATTCTGTTTTGATCCTGTTACCTGTAAATGATAAGAGCAGGCCGTAAGACCTGCTCCTATTATTAGAAAAAAAAGAAAAACTTGTTTCTTCATATTATTCAATAATGAATGATTTCGTAGCTTTTCCGAACGGAGTCTCTACTTCAATCAAATAAGTTCCTGCTTTGTATTCAGTTGTATTCAATTTCAATACATCAGCTGTTAAGTTAGACTTATTTTCGATTAACTGACCTGAGATTGAAACAATTTTATAATCTGTGATTTGTGTTCCGTTTACTTGTACGAACATTTCTGTTTGAGCAGGTACCGGGAACACCACTAAGTTTTGTTGCAATAATTGCTCGTTGATTCCCAAATCACCACATCCTGCAGCGATATAAGACATATTGGAGAAGTTTACATAACAAGTGAAATGAACGCTGTCTACATAAGGGTTTCTGTTCCCCTGCTGCGAGAAGATGTACTCGTTACGAGCAATTTCATAATTATCCGGCAAATCGGCATTGTGCCATGTTTTCAAAATTTGCTGATCCTGGTTGGTTGGCAATTGCCAGTTGTTTCCGGAAATTCCGTTATAAGCAGTTGCCATGTAAAACATCGCTCTGGCCGCGTTTCCTTTTTGCTCGTCTCTTGGTTCGTAAACCAATTGTGAACCATTGTAACCAACGCTTCCGTTCATGTAATTGAATACTACGCTTCCGGTAATTTCATTCATCGGTAAATTACTTCTTGGAGAGTTTGCCTGATTTTGGTTTACAGGATACAAATTGTGCTGATCAGAATATTCAGGCTTAGCAGGATTTCCGTCTGCCGGGTAAGTTGGCATCCAGGAATGAGAATACGTGTGCTCACGGGAATATCCAACAGCGGTCCAATCGAACGGATCGTCAAAAACCTTGCGCTCACCCGTATATGAACAAACCACATAGGATCTTCCAAGTGTTGTATCTCTCACTTCAAACTGAGCCATCACTGTTGATTTGTAGTTCGTATATGAAATAACAGTATGCGGATTGATCAAAGAAGTCAAAGAAGTCAGGAATGTTGGGCTTGAGTGATCGATTGTATTGTAGTAATTACCAATTTGCTCTCCCTGGGAAGTAATCGTTCCTGTAAGCGGAGCAGTTGTCTTGTAGTTTTCAAATGTTGCAGGACCGTTGAATGAGAAAACAGCAATGTTATAAGTTTCATTAGCGATCACGTGGCGTGGTGAGAAATTCACTGCAGGTCCTACGTAAGCAACTTGTCCGTTTCCAACAACATCTCCTCTTTTATATGTTGTTCCGTCAACCGGAGCTCCGGAAACCGGTGTACCATTCTTTGTATAAACAACCAGGTAGTTTTCAGTATTTGCACTCGGTGTAAAAGAGCCGCTGAATGTATACGGCTTATTTGTAGGGAATGTAAGGTTGGTTGGATTTGCTGCAGGCTCAGTAGCCAGGTTATCCGTACCGATACCATATAAGTTAATTACATAAGCACTTTCATCCGAATCATCCGAAGCAATAGTTAAAGCTCCCAAACGAGATCCTGTTCCACCGGCAGTGAAGTTCACAGTAAGTGTACTTGAAGTTCCGCCTGCAATGACTGCGTTAGTGAAAGTTGTAGAATAATCTGCTGCATTAGCTCCTGAAAAGGATGCACCGGAAACCGTTAAGTTACCCGCACCTGTATTCTCAATTGTTACAGTAGTTGAAGCTGTTGTACCAACAGCAAACTGGCTTCCTGTAAGGTAAGTTGTTCCGCCGATTGTCACATTGATTTCTTTAGCAGGAGGTACGTAAGCAAAAATATCATTCAATGCTCTTGGAACCAACTGGTAGTTTGCGTTGAACTGACCAACCAAAGCGATGATTGAAACAGGTCCTGTAGGAATAGCAGTACCATCAATATTAGTAGTTCCGTTGATACGAACATCCATAGTTGTTGTTCCGTCCGAAATCTGTACCGTACTGTTACCGGATGCAAAAGACCCTGTAGTTGTAAATGTTACGTTATCCACACGAACCAATTGGGATTCGATCATTTCGTTGATTGCTGAAAGCGGAACCGGCAATGGGTTCGGCAATGTTACCGCTCCGTGATTCGTAAAGCTGGTCGTAGGAGAAATTTCCAATAACCCGCTGTAATCATACAATGTTCCGGTTACGGTGATGGAATCTCCGCGAAGAACGCTGTTTAAAGTTGTACCATAAGCAGGAAGTGCTGCCGTACCATCCTGCACGTAGCGAATCGGTCCCAACTCACTACCGTTTGTTACAACTCCTTTAATTGTAACTGTTTGTCCGATTGCAAAATTACGTGCATCTGCAATCGTCGCCTGAGCATTCACAGAAAGTGAAGCCAAACATACACAAGCTAACATCCAAAATTTATTCATTGCTGTTGTTTTTCCGTATTAAAAATTAACTCCCAAAGTCAGGTTAAATCTCAACCCCTGTCCAAATACGACTGAAGCGGACTGAGCATCTGAATTGTTTGGAGCATAATAACTATCTGTTGCATCCGCCATGAATTTCGAGTTCAAAATATTCGAGACCATTGCATTGAAGAAAACATTCACTTTTTTGATATTCACAGAATATCCTGCAAATCCATTCATTAAACCATAAGAAGGTAATTTCCATGCTTCTCTTCTAGCATCTGCTCCCTGCAAAAAGAACGGATTAAATGCTGCGTAATAGCGGTCAAACCATTGGTATTGAATCTTGAAGTACAATTTTTTGATCGGTTCATATCTCAAACTGAAATTCATCATTGTCTGGGCTGCATCACCTACATGTACTCCTTTTGCATCAAATGTAAAGGAATAATCCAATTCCGGCACATAAAAAGTCTCAGAAGAGTTCCATGTCCAATCACCCAGAGATATCATTGCCTCGGCAGTTAGGTTTTTGAAGATGTTGTAAGCAACATCCAACTCACCCCCGTAATGAATAGCATCCATTCCGTTAATGTTCAAATAAATACTTGCAGTTGGGTCATTCGGATCAGGGATAGCAATACCATAAGGGAACGGTTTATTTTTCCAATTGGTAAAGTACCCGTTTACATTTACTCCGAAATACTTATTAGAGAAACTATAACCCAATTCAACCGCCTGGATGATTTCATTCTTGATCTCACGGAAGAAAGTATTTGTGTTATTATCAATAACATTGCTGAACTGCGGTGTACGGGACAAATAACCCAAATTGGCAAACAGTTTTGAATTTTCATTCAGAATATAGCTCACACCACCTTTGATTGTTCCTCCGGGAATTGTTTTCCAATCAGTAGCATAGTCTTCCAGACCCGGAGAAGATGCCGTATAAGTATTTCCATTGTAATTAATCGTATCGTTCGCACCGATTCTAAGAACCGTATCTCCCAAATCCAATACTTTACGCTGGAAATAATCAACTCCTTTGTAAGCATTCACTACTCCGGAAAGATTTAAAAAGGCTGTCCATCTGTTCCCGCTGTATTCCACGGAACCAAAAACTCCACCCCACTGTACCAATCCATCACGATCATTGTTGTAAGTGTTCAGTGCAATTTTATCTCCTTTGCGCTTCATCGGGTTCGGATCATTGAAATTACTTGTATTTACATAATAATCCCCACCTAAAAGATCCGTAATTTCCTGGTAATGGCTTCCTTTGTAATAGCGGTAATCAATTCCTCCGGAAACGGACCATTTTGTATTCAATTCGTACTGGAACTGACCCAAGTAGCCTAACCAGAAATGATTATTTACCGATGCGATCTGAACTTGAGTAGACTTTAACTCCGTAGGTGAATAAGCAAGGTCCACATTTGGTCCGCCAAATAATTGATCTACCCGGTTAGCCTGAACAATTGCATCCCAATCTACATGTCCGTCCTGGGTGTAAAGTGTTCCGGCAGAGTTTGCCAAACGTGTTCCTCCGCCTCTACCGATAGACATATAGCCGATATTGGAGATAGACAATTTTTTATTCACCTGCCAAAAATCCTTTAAAGTGATTTGCGGTTTATGGTAGTAATTTAAACGCTCATTTTTACGTTCTTTCTCCCCATCAGCATTTGTAATATACCCCCAATGTTGATTAAAACGAATACCTCTGTCGATAATTGCGTTTTGGTTGATCGGAACACCTAAATCGGCTGCTGTTTGTGAATCCCAATACTGGATCGGTTGGTAGAATGAACGCTGTCCGTGTTTTTGCGGAGCACCGAAAGCTGATAAACTTACCAAATGTTTCTTGATTAACTTTTGAATTTTCCCGTAATAGAAAGCACCCTGCGTATTGGTTCCTTCCACCCAGCCATCTCCTTGTTTGTAAGATCCTGAGAAGTTGAATCCCCATCCTTTTTTGGTTCTTCCGGAGTTGTAAGAAAGTGACGTACGCAAAAAGTTTCCGGTTCCGTATTCTTGTTTGAATGAGAAACCTTTGCGATTGTGCATTCCGTTCGTTACAATATTCATGGATCCACCCACTGAAGGCATTGAAAGCTTAGTAGCTCCCAATCCACGCTGGATTTGTACCTGGTTGGTAATGGCATCCAATCCGAACCAATTTGACCAGTATACAGCTCCGTTCTCCATATCATTCACCGGAACACCGTCAATCAAAACACCGACATTTCGCTGATCAAATCCACGAACAGTAATCCTTGAATCACCGTCACCACCACCTGTTTGAGTCGCATAGACTCCGGGTGTAGCATTTAAAAGCATAGGAAGGTCACGGGAACCCAATTCTTCGGCTATTTGTTCGGCAGATATTTTGGTAATAGCAATCGGTGTTTTACGGTCCATTGAAATATTTGCAATGACACGAATTTCTTCAATTTCCGTGCTTCCGCCCAATTCAGGATTAATGACTGTTTCCTCCGATTTAATAACGACTGTTAACTGAAGGGTATCAAAATCAAATGCTCCAACGGTCAATTTATAAGATCCGTAAGGCACGTTTTTGAATTCATAATTTCCGTTATCGTCAGAAATAGCTTTGAAAGTCCCCAGGCTGACATAAGCTCCGGGAATATACTCTTCTGATACTTTATCTTTTACGGTTCCTCTTACCACCGATGTTTGAGCAAAGCAAACTATCGGGAATAGTATGACCAATGTTGTAATAAATCGCAACATATTTTTCAAATAAATAAGGTCGGATAAAAATCCGACCTTGTTATAAAATAATTATTTAAAAATTACCCTCTTCGTTGAAACTGAACCGTTCTCGTGAACGATACGAAGTAAATAAACTCCTTTATCAGATCCTAAATTTACGGACATAACTGCAGAAGCATTGTTTGAGAAACGATTAACGTGCTGCCCCAATGTGTTTACAACTGTTACCTCTTTCACTCCTTGTGCATTCTTAATGAAAGTCACCCCTTCGTTAGTTGGATTCGGGTAAACCAATACATCCTCGATCGTTTGATCACCAACAGATAACGGATTACAACCGCAATCATGTGATCCCAAAGAGAACCAGTTACCAAACAAAATAGGTCCATTTGCACCTGAGATAGGGTTCCCGTTCTCATCGTATACATAAGTTACTGCAGGAATAGAATCCCATTCACCTAGTGGGTTGAAGAATGTAGGGTTCGTTGTTACTCCTTTTAGAACTGTTGATTTACGAATCAAAGAATGATCACTTGTCAATTGAACACCAACTCCTGTATTGTAAGGAAATCCTGAAGACCAGGCTCCGTCATTATTTGCAGAAGATCCTGTTTCATTCGCAGGGTTCTCACCGATTTTTCCAAATACATCAACAATCTGGAAGCCAGTTGCTGTTGTAATCGAATTGGTAGAAGGTCCTGTCAATGTTCCTTTCGCTAACAAAACAGCATCGTTCCCATTCCAATAAAATGCATTACTGGTATTGTATACCGGGCTAAAGAAACCATCTCCGCGCACTTCCAAAGAATCCCAGATTGGTGCTTCCTGACCTGTTCCGTTAGGATCTCTTTTATCCAATACCGCAACAAAAACACCATATGGCGCAATATTGCCGCTCAACTGAACTGCGTTTGCATTTGTAGCTGATGAAGATCCGTTAGAATAACGCGCCACAAAATACTGGCTTAAGTCAACACTTTGGTTCGTTGGATTGTAAATCTCCAATGCTTTATTATTTGACCAACCTTCAACGTACTCTGAAATGAAGATTTTCGAGCAATCCTGTGCATACGCAACAGAAGATAACATCCCTAAAAATAGTAATGCTTTTTTCATAACTTACTGATTATTTGAATTATAGATAAAGTACGGTATCCAGGTATAACAAATCCACCCGGCCTGTCAGCCGGAAAATAACACCAAGTACTTCGGGAGAAGTCTTTGCTATTATGGAAGCGTTTCATTTCTATTTCATTATACCAAATATTGTATTTCCAGATGGTTTCAGTCTGCATTAAATCACAGCATCAAGGAGAACACCCGGAAATTTCCGACGCAAAGTTAAGGCAAATAATTCATTCTTACATTACATAATTGTTAACAATCAACTAAGGTTATACACTTAGTCAACCATCAATCAAACCCATATTAAACAAGCTGTTAACTATTTTACACCACTCATCAATAATTCACTCCCTTAGGAACAGTTTTTGGTTATTTTTGCCAAAACACAATTTGTATGAAACTTAAATTATTCTTTTCCTTTATCTGCATCCTCTCATTCGGCTATGCTCAAAACCTATCGGTAGAAAGTATTTGGAAATCGGGTGAGTTCTATCCGAACCGCGTGGAAGGTTTCACTGCTTTAAGCGATGGACAGTCATTCACCAAAATCGTTGAAGAAAACGGTCAGCTTTTATTAAAAAAATACCAGTTCAAGGATTACAAAGGTGCCGGAACGGTTCTCGTTAACCTTTCCGGAATCCAATTCGACGGGAAAGCATTGGAATTCGATGATGTTAAGTTAAGTAAAAGCGGAAAATGGTTATTGTTTCAGTCGAATACAGCTTCTATCTACCGACACAGTTATGCTACCACTTACTATGTCTACAACATTCAAACAAAAGAAACTCATAAGGTAAGCAATACAGAAACTCCTCAAACTTTAGGAACTTTCTCTCCGGACGAAACAAAACTCGGTTATGTAGCAGGAAACAACCTGTTTGTTTATGACCTTGTTAATAAGACGAACAAACAGATAACTTCCGACGGAAAACAAAACAGTATTATCAACGGTACAACAGACTGGGTTTACGAAGAAGAATTTGCCATTACACAAGGCTTCGAATGGTCTCCGGATTCAAAATACCTCGCTTTTATGCGTTTTGATGAAACAAACGTGAAACAATTTCAAATGGCGATGTACGGAAAACTATACCCGGATGAATATACTTTCAAATACCCGAAAGCAGGTGAAGACAATTCAAAAGTAACTTTCCATATTGCTAACGCAGAAACCGCTGCGATAAAAAATGTCAATTTAGGAACGTATGAATATTTGCCGCGTTTCCAGTGGTCACCTATTAAGAATGAAGTATTTGTTTCTACTTTAAATCGCCATCAGAGCCAGGTGAAATACCATCTGGTTACGAACCCTGAAAACCCGGCAGACCACGTTTTCTATGAAGAACAATCCGACACGTACCTGGACGCCGATAACGTGATCCTTTTAAAAGACGGCAATTCTATGCTCCGCACTTCTGAAAAGGACGGTTACAACCACATTTATCATTTGACTTTCGACGGAAAATTAAGCCAGGTTACTTCCGGAAACTGGGATGTAATAGACTTATACGGGATCGATGAAAAGAAAGGAACGGTTTTCTATTCCTCTTCTGAAAACGGGGCAATCAATAAAACCCTGTATTCCATTAACCAGAAAGGAACAGATAAGAAAATGCTTTCAAAAGCAACCGGTTACCATGATGCTGAGTACGCTCCGGGATTCAACTATTTCATCCGCACAAGTTCCAGTGCAAATACTGTACCTACTTACGCGTTGTGTGACCACACCGGAAAAGAAATCCAGGTACTTGAAGCAAATATGGAACTTCAGAACAAATTGAACGGAATGAATCTAAGTCAGAAGGAATTTATCCAGGTAGATGGTGCTGACGGAAAACTAAACGCCTGGATTATGAAGCCCGCAAACTTCGATCCGAATAAAAAATACCCGGTTTATTTCAATGTATACTGTGGGCCCGGAAGTAATATGGTTACCAACGATTATGACGGAGCAAATTACCTTTACCACGAATTATTAACACGCAAAGGATACATCGTATTTTGTGTCGATACGCGTGGAACACAGTTCCGTGGAGCCAAGTTCAAAAAGTCGACTTATCTGCAGCTTGGAAAACTGGAAACAGAAGACCTGATTGCCGTTGCTAAGAACCTTCAGAAAGAATCTTATGTAGATCCGAACAGGATCGGGATTATGGGCTGGAGCTACGGGGGATTCATGACTTCACTTGCCATGACAAAAGGAGCGGATGTCTTCAAGATGGGAATTGCAGTAGCGCCTGTTACGAACTGGAGAAATTACGACAATATATACACGGAACGCTTCATGAGGACTCCGCAGGAAAATGCAGCGGGATATGATGACAACTCCCCGGTAAATCATGCCGATAAATTAAAAGGGAAGTTCTTACTGATTCACGGTTCTGCAGATGATAACGTCCATTACCAAAACACCATGGAATTCATAACTGCCCTGGTGAAGGCCAACAAGCAGTTTGATCTTTTCATTTATCCGAATAAAAATCACGGAATTTACGGTGGGAATACAAGAAACCACTTGTATACGATGATGCTGGATTATACATTGAAAAATTTATAACTCTTGCGGATTGCGATTATTCGATCCGTTAGCTGGACACTCCTGAATATCGGAGCTATTCAAGTAGTCAAATACGGGGATAGCTCCAATTGGAGTGAATGGTCTTTGGGGCTGCTTACCATTCCTGTCGGAACAATCAATTGTGCCGTTTTGATACACTCTGTTTACCGTTTACAAAAACCATCCCGCATCCGAATAACCTACTCCCTGGCAGGTTTTCTAAATACCGCTTATTTTTTCATCAGTTGGAATAAATTGACTGTTCTTTCGGGTGCAATGACCAATTGAATTATTTTTGGCACGCACACATATTCAAGCTGTTAATCCCTGCTTTTTTCAGTATTCGGATAACCTATAGTTATTTTGCAAAAAAAGATTGTAAAGGGAGGATTGTTGTATTTAATTCTTTATTAATTTAGTGCGGCTATTAAAATTGTTAGATAATACTCTTATAGATCATCATGAGCAAAATTGCGAAAATCGAATTAGACGGAAAAGTATATGAATTTCCGATTGTACAAGGTACTGAAAATGAATTGGCTATTGACATTTCAAAACTTCGCCAGGAAACAGGCTACGTAACTTTAGACGTAGGTTACAAAAATACGGGTGCTACTACCAGCGCCATTACTTTCTTAGACGGTGAAGAAGGAATCCTTCATTACCGTGGTTATCCGATCGAGCAATTAGCAGAAAAAGCAAGTTTTATTGAAGTTGCTTACTTATTGATTTATGGAGATTTGCCAACTAAGGCTCAATTAGACGATTTCATTTCAAGCATTACAAAGCATACTTTGGTGCATGAAGATATGAAGCAATTCTTTGAAGCTTATCCGGCACAAGCACACCCAATGGGAGTTTTATCTGCAATGGTTTGTTCTCTTTCTACGTTCTATCCGGAATCATTGGATCCGAACAGAAGTGCTGAGAAAAAGAATAGAACGATCTTACGTTTGTTAGCTAAATTGCCAACATTGGCTGCGTGGTCTTACAAAAATTCGATGCGCCACCCGTTCATGTACCCTAAGAACGAATACGATTACGTAAAGAACTTCCTTTACATGATGTTCGCAATGCCTACTGAAGATTACAAAGTGGATCCGGTAGTTGTTGACGCGTTGAACAAATTATTGATCCTTCATGCTGACCACGAACAAAACTGTTCTACATCTACAGTTCGTATCGTTGGTTCATCACAGGCAAACTTGTACGCATCTATTTCCGCAGGTATTTCTGCACTTTGGGGACCACTTCACGGTGGAGCTAACCAGGCAGTTATTGAGATGTTGGAGAAAATCCACAATGATGGCGGTGATGTTGACAAATGGGTGTTAAAAGCAAAAGACAAAGATGATCCGTTCCGCTTAATGGGATTCGGACACCGTGTTTACAAAAACTTCGATCCGCGAGCTACTATCATCAAGAAAGCAGCAGATGATGTCTTGGAGAAATTGAAAATCAATGACCCGTTACTGGATATTGCTAAGAAATTGGAAAAAGTTGCTTTGGAAGACGAATACTTCAAATCAAGAAGTTTGTACCCGAACGTAGACTTCTACTCCGGAATTATCTACAAAGCCCTTGGAATCCCTTCTGAAATGTTCACTGTAATGTTCGCATTAGGACGTCTTCCGGGATGGATTGCACAATGGAAAGAAATGTCTGAAGGTGGCGAACCGATCGGTCGTCCAAGACAAATCTATACAGGTAAAGTCTCAAGAGATTACGTGGAAATCGATAAAAGAGGATAATTTAATCAAACATATCAAAAGGAATAGGGGTGCGATCAATCGTGCCCCTATTTTTTTTGCACCCGGTACTTTTTTAGACTCAGTACTTCTGATGAAAGAATGAAAAAGCAATCAGGAACGATCAGCATCGTAAGCTATAACATTCTCTTCAAATTGAATTAAACAAAATCAATTTAGTAAAATTCATAACTTATCCGAACCATAACTTACTCATAAACAAATTACTAAACACCTGGAATAAATTTGTCCTGTTCCAATGGAATGAATTTACTTTTCCCAGGTACTATGAAAAAAACTACAACAACACTTCAAAAACTAACAGGAATTACCTTTCTTTTTCTTGCGTATTCATTAAACTCATTTGCACAATGTCCATCCGGGGCGATTGGTGTTACCGGAGCAGGATGCGGATGCATCGCCGGATGCAACTTAACCAGTTTAGGCGGTCCCAATTGCGGTTCAGGAACTACCGGAAATTGCAGCTCCGGGTATCTTCCCATGCAGGTTGATATTACCGTTCCTGCCGGGTGTACCTATACAGTCAGCGCTACCATGAGAGACAGACCTGGTTGCAGCACATCTCAGGGAGCAGATGGAAATTGCCAGACTTGTGATGTCGTTAAAGTGGATATTCCGGGTGGTTCCAAACTTTTTCAGCAAGGTGGTGCCAATTCAACGCTGAATGACAGTTATACCCTGGCTGGTCCCGGTACAATAAGAGTTTCCGGAAGAGCGAACAGAGCTGATGAAATTATCACTTACACTACTTCTTTCAGCGGATCTGCCTGCGTAAACTGTATGAGTGCTCTTCCGGTAGAGCTAACCGCTTTCCAGGTTTCATTGGAGAACAGAGCCGTTGCATGCGAATGGTGGACAGAAACAGAATTAAACAATGATTTCTTCACCGTTGAACGCAGTCTGGACGGAATTCATTTCGAACCGATCTCTTACATGAAGGGAGCAGGAACCAGTACGGAACCTTTACGCTATAAAATCTATGATTACGATGCATATTTGGATGTTACGAGCTATTACCGCTTATCACAGACAGATTTTAACGGAACTACGCGTTTTCATGATATCCGTTCCATAAAACCGAAAAGCACTAATGAGCTGACCATTTTCCCAAATCCTTCAAATGGGACGATCCGGATCACCGGAGATTATAAAACGCTGCTTGAATCCAAATTATATGATACTTCAGGAAGAGAGATTAACCTAAGTGATTTTGTTAAGAATAACGAGATCATCGTTTCTTCACTACCAATCGGAGTCTACACATTCGTATACTTTGATAATGAAGAAACGATCTCTGAACGTATTATCGTTACACCTTAAGCTTCGGTCTTTTCGCTCTTTTTGGAACCTTCGTAAATCGAATACTTTCTGAAAGAACATTCCAGGTCCCCGTTGAAGAGTTTGTATTTTTTATTCGGTCTTAAAGCCAGGTATTTGAACCCTGCTTCGCTGGAAGAGATCACAAAACAGGAATATCCCATCAAACGGTGTTTCATGATACTTCCCAAAGTTCCGTAAAGATCTTCCACATCCGTTTCCAAACGTTCTCCATAAGGCGGATTGGTGATCATAACGGCTGGTCCCTCCGGAAAAGGAAACTCATCTACAGAAGCATTGTGGACTTCGATAAACCTTCCAAAAGAAAATCCACGCAGGTTCCTTCTGGTTTTCATCACCATTTGTGAATCAATATCTCCTCCGATGAGTGTACATGGCAGTTCTTTTACCAATTTATTGGCACCGGAATGGATTTCCTCCCACAAGTCAGCGTCAAAATTGGCCATATTCTTAAATGCGTAATGAGTTCTTTCAATATTTGAAGGAATTCCTGCCGCCAATAAAGCGGCTTCGATCAAAATAGTCCCTGACCCGCAAAACGGATCAATCAAAGTTGTTTTCTTATCCCACTCGCTCATGCGCAAAAGTGCAGCAGCAACTACTTCATTGAGCGGCGCATCTCCCGTTGACTGGCGATAACCTCTTTGAAACAAAGGCAGACCGCTTGTGTTTATGGAAATCACCCCCTCATTCTCACGTACGTATAAATCCACTACAATTTGCGGTGATTTCACATTGATATCGGGTCTTTCACCTTTCACATCCCTGAAATGGTCTACAATTGCATCCTTAATAAGCAAAAAAGGGAATTGAGAATGGTTAAAAATAGTTGAATGAACGGCCCCTTTTACCGCAAATGTTTTTCGGACATCAAACAAAGATGACCAATTGATTTTTTTCGCCTCATTATAAAGATCTTTCTCTGTTTTAACCGGAAACTTGCGCAGTTCGACCAATACCGAAATGGCACAACGCACATGCAGGTTCAAAAAATAAACATCTTTCCATTCTCCCTCAATCTGAACAGCCCTATTCAGTTTTGTACTATCCGGAAAACCAAGTTCCTTTAACTCATCAGCGAGTACATCTTCCAAACCATAAAATGTTTTCAGGACAATATTCATAAAGCAAGTTCAATTATTGATACGCCGGCAAAAGTACTACAAAACCAACGAGATTTTCTAAATAGTAGAGAAATAAAGCAAAAGAAGAGGCGTTTAGGTAAAAAAAAATTACTTTTGACTTTAATGCAATTAGCAAGACAACTAACTATAATCTTATTTCTAAGCTTCACCCCTTTATTCGTTCAATCTCAAGGGGTTGGAATCGTATTGAGTGGTGGTGGCGCATCTGGTTTTGCTCACATTGGTGTACTGAAAGCATTGGAAGAAAACAATATCCCGATCAACTATATTACGGGAACTTCTTCGGGAGCATTAGTCGGTGCTATGTATGCCAGCGGGTATTCTCCCCAGGAAATTGAAGACTATGTCTTAAGCAACAAGTTTCAGCTGATGTCAAAGGGAGCAATCGAACAACGCTATGAATTCCTGCTGCGTGAAGACAATGAAAATGCATCAGGTATCAGTTTTCCTTTTTCCCTCGACAGTATTTTCAGCAAATCACTTCCTACAAACTTTATTCGTCCGGAATTACTCGATTTTGAAATGCTTCGCCTCTTTGGAGCCAGCGGTGCTTCTTCCCAATACAATTTTGACAGCCTTTTTGTTCCTTTCCGCTGCGTTGCCAGTGACATTGTCGCTAAAAAAGGTGTTGTATTTTCGAACGGGCAGCTGAATGAGGCCGTAAGAGCATCCATGACCTTTCCTTTTTATGTAAATCCTATTCGCATCAATGGTGTACTTTACTTTGACGGCGGACTTTACAATAACTTCCCGTCTGATGTCATGTACAACAATTTCCCGGTTGATTTCATCATCGGAAGTAACGTGTCGTATAATGCGGCTCCACCGCGGGAAGATGATTTGATCAGTCAGCTGACAAACATGCTCGTAACACATACTTCGTTCAAAATCCCCTGTGAATCAGGAATCATTATTGAACCGAAATCGGAAATCAGCACCTTTGACTTTGATGATGTAGACGAAGCCATCAATGCAGGTTACAAATCGACACTTGCCATGATGGACAGCATCAAGAGTATGCTTGATTTGCGTGTTTCAACGGAAGAATTAAACAAAAGAAGATCCGATTTCAAAGCCAGTGTCCATCCGCTTGTTATATCTGAAGTAAATACAACGAATAAATACGGACTGGATGAAAGCTATGTGAGAAAATCCATTCTTAAAAACAAGAAAAGTGAAACCTTATCAGGAATACGTTTTAAGCGTCGTTATTTCAGAACTTACGCTACCCCGCAAATCAAGTATTTGTTCCCTACACTTGATGTAAAAAAAGATTCGACCTATGCTTTGAACATCAAAGTCACCGAAGCCAAACCATTCCGCATAGATCTGGGAGGAATTATCAGTACGCGTGCCATCAACACCGGTTTCATACAATTAAACTACATGCGTTTGGACCGTTTTGCCAGTACCATCCAGGCAGGAGGTTATTTCGGAAAATTCTATAATTCGGGAAGAGCAAATGTGGACCTGCATTTTCCTTCCTACTATCCGATTTCGGCAAGTTTCTATGGAGTTATTAACCGTTGGGATTATTTCAAAAGCTTCACCACTTTCTTCGATGATGAAAAACCATCCTTCCTGGTCCAAAATGAGGCCTACGTGGGAGGAGGAATCAAATTACCCCTATTCAACAACTCCAAATTCGGATTCGATTACAGGCATTTCGAAACACAGGACCGCTACTATCAAAGTTCCGAATTTACCAATAAAGACACTACAGACAAAACCATTTTATATGGAAATTCCCTGGTAATGATTTTGGAACACAATTCCCTGAACAGGAAACAGTGGGCATCATCCGGAACGCTTGCTCAATTTAAAGCCATTTACAGTGCTGCCAAGGAACACAGTGTTGCAGGATCCACTTCATTGGAAAATTACGATTACAGGAACGGACACCACTGGTTCAATATTCGCGGGGAAATTCAAAGCTTTCCTTTGAGCACCAGGTATTTTTCATTTGGTATTCATGGACTGGCAAGTATCACGAACCTTTCTCTGCTCAAGAATTACACGGCAACTCTTCTAAACATGAACGCATTTCAGCCGCTGCCGGATCTACAAACCTATTTCTTTGCCGAATACCGGTCTCCCCAGTATATTGGAGGTGGGTTGAATGTAATTTTCTCTCTTCGGAAGAACATTGATATACGCGTGGATGGTTATTGGTACCAGCCGTTCATTTCCATTACCCAAAACGATGATGGCACATTCGGCTACTCGAAACCGTTTAAAGGAGAATCTCAGGTTGCCTCTTTGTCTGCTATATACCATTCACCATTAGGACCAATCAGGGCTTCGTTGAATTATTTCCCGAAGCAAAAGACACCATTGGCATTCCAGTTCACCTACGGCTTTATTATTTTCCACGAACGAGCTTTCCGTTAGAAACAAGTTCAAAAGATTCAAGCGGTAAAAAGTTCAAAAGTTGCTTAAGTGAAAACTATTTGAATATTTGAACTTTCGAGATTCCTAGTATCTTTGTCCCGGCGCAGAAGCTATGGCACAGGCGCCGCACCAAATTCAATTTCTGGTCTGGCAAGTAACGGATCAGGATGCAAAAAAGTAAAAAATGGCAAAAATCATCTGTGGTATTCAGCAAATGGGAATTGGTGTTCCCAACGTTCAATCAATCTGGAAATGGTATAGAGAACACTTTGGTGTAGACGTACGAATTTTTGAAGAGGCGGCTGAAGCTCCGTTGATGACGAGATACACCGGAGGTGTCATTCATTCAAGAACCGCAACACTTGCACTTTCTATGGAAAGTGGCGGTGGATTCGAGATCTGGCAGTTTACTTCCCGTCCAACTGAAAAAAGCAAGGAGCCGGTCATTTTGGGTGATTTTGGACTATATGCCTGCCGCATCAAATCAAAAGATGTAAAAGCTACGCACGCATTTTTGACTAAAAAAGGAGCAAAAGTATTATCTGAGCCACAGCAATTACCTAATGGCAGTTATCACTTTTTGGTAGAAGACCCGAATGGTAATCTATTTGATATCGTTGAAGGTTCCGGATGGTTCATGGATACCAAATTCGAGGGTAAAACCGGTGGAGTTGCAGGTTCAATGATCGGTGTAAGCTCTATAGAAAAGGCTTTACCGCTTTACCAGACTATTTTGGGATACGACAAGATTGTTTACGATGTAACAGACACTTTTGATGCTTTTAATAACATTCCCAACGGAAATCATCAAGTAAGGAGAGTATTGCTTCAGCATACCGAGGACCGCAAAGGGCCTTTTGCTAAATTATTGGGACCAACTCAAATAGAACTGGTCCAGGCTGTTGACCGAACAGATTCAAAATCGATTTTTAAGGACCGTTTCTGGGGAGATTGGGGATTCATTCATTTGTGCTTCGATGTTCAGGGAATGGATGATTTGCAAAAAGAATGTGAAGCATTGGGCTTTCCGTTTACCGTTGATTCAGGAAAAACATTTGACATGGGTGAAGCGGGTGGTCGATTCAGCTATATTGAAGATCCCGACGGCACCTGGATTGAATTTGTGGAAACTCACAAAGTTCCTGTCATGAAAAAATTGGGATGGTACATTCATCTGAAAAATAAAAAACCGGGAGCCTTTCTTCCCAACTGGATGCTTCGGGCAATGAGATTTAATCGCGTAAAGGATTGATTTAACAGTAGCTTCTGTTGATTTTAATCACTTTCATCCTATGAATTAAAATTGTATTTTTGAGACAAATTGTATACATATGAAATTTCTCCAATTTTCACTTTGCTCCATTATTTTAGCCTCTTTGGTATTGATCGCTTCCTGTGAAGACGATATTGATTTTGCCGGAGAACATGTGGAAACTCCTGTTCTATTCGGATTATTGGACAAAAGTGACTCTTTACATTATGTAAAGCTTACCCGTACTTTTGGAGGTTCAAACAATGCATTGGAAGTTGCTCAGATTGAAGATTCGAACTATTTTCAGGAGGCTGAAATTAAAATTGAAGAATGGACATCAACCAAAATCAGATCCTGGGTATTGAGAGATACGGTTTTGACGAATAAAGTCCCGGGGGCTTTTTATAGTCCGAACCAAAAGGTATATTATTTCAAGACAGAACCTTTCAACATCAACAATCAGCCTTCTACAAATGACCCAAATCCAATGACGGCGTTAAAAGATGATGTAACTTACCGATTAATTGCAACCATCAACGGGGGAGAAATTGTAGTAAATGCCCAAACCAAACTGGTTTCGGCAATGTCTATCGCTCAGCCTTCTGCTGCCGGGAGTTATTCCTTTGTTAAAATGGTTAATAACGTAAAAGAATACAATTCGGTGACCTTAAAATCAAATAATGGAAATGCCAAAGTAGTGGATACGCGTATGCAGGTGTTTTTTGATGAGTATTTCAATGGGGTTCCGGTTAGAAAATCATTTATCTGGAAAGTGGGAGAATACAACGGGGATCAGCTTACATCTTCAACCTCTACTTTTCCTGCTAACGGAGAAACGTTCTATACGTTGCTCAAAAACAATTGTACGAACGATCCGACCATTACCAGAAGAAAGTTGATTTCCATCCGATTACTCATGACAGGAGGATCTTCCGAATTAAGCAAATACATATTGGTGAACCAACCAAGCTCTTCATTAGCACAAAACAAGCCTACATTTACGAATTTGACGCGTCCTGACGGTGGTCCGGTAATTGGTATTTTCACCTCAAGAATGACCAACAAACTCGAAAAATTCAGTACAGCAAGTACCAGAGCTCTTGATCTTTTGTCGACAAGAGAATTGTGCATCGGACCAATAACAGGACTTTTAATGTTCTGCAGTGATTTCCAGTCCGACATCAATAATGGAGAATCCTGGGCTTGTCAATAAGCTATTAAAACTGAAACTTAAGAAGTCCCGTTTATCATTAGATAGACGGGATTTTTTCATTTTAGGATAAGGTATAAGATTATCCACCATTTACCGGAAAAAACTATTTTTTTATAGTTGAAACAAACACCTTTATTTGTTTTTAGTTCACTAAATTTGTTTCATGAGCGAGCGTGTTACTCTTTTCGTTGATATCATCTTACCCATTCCTTTAAGCCAGGAGTTTACTTATAGAGTTCCATTCGAAATGAATGACCAAATCCAAGAATACCTGCGGGTAATCGTTCCTTTTGGAAAAGGGAAGCTCTATACCGGAATTATCACGAAAATACACCAGGACGCCCCTCGCCTGTACCAGGCAAAATACATCGAGCACATCCTGGATGAAACACCCATCATTACCAAAAAACAATACGCATTTTGGAAATGGATGTCCGAGTATTACATGGCTCCGATTGGTGACGTGATGAACGCAGCGCTTCCGGCTAATTTCAAATTGGCAAGCGAAACAAAAATTGTCATTCATCCGGATTTTAACGGAGAAAGTTCCCACTTATCCGATCGTGAATACCTGGTTGTTGAAGCACTTCAGATCAAAGAAACACTCGATCTGAGGGAAATTTCCGAAATCATCGGAATTAAAACAATACAACCGCTGATCAAAATACTTCTTGAAAAGAACGTTGTCCTGACTCTGGAAGAAGTTTCCAATAAGTTCACACCAAAAACCGGATTATTTGTTGTACTCCAGGAAGAGTACCGTTCGGATGCTGTTTTAAACGAATTATTCGAACAACTTGCCCTAAAAAAAACAACCCAAAAACAAGAACAGGTCCTTTTAAAAATACTCCAGCTGGGTGGTTTTCACGCAGGGGAAGTCACTCCTATCCTTCGGAGATCATTGGAAGAACAAGGTTGTTCCCTGTCGGCAATAAATACCTTGGAAAAACAGGGCATTCTACGCACAGAGCGTCTTGAAATATCACGGATAAATTCAATTGATCAAAGCAAATTCGCATTCCCGGACTTGAGCGCCGCTCAATCCAAAGCACTGCATGAGATAGAGACAAGTTTTCACCAGAAAGATACGATCCTGCTTCAGGGAATTACCGGATCAGGGAAAACCGAGATTTACATCGAATTGATCCGGAAAGTATTGGACCAGGGAAAACAAGTCTTATTCCTGGTTCCTGAAATTGCACTGACAACCCAATTAATCCAGCGGCTATCGGCCTATTTTGGTGAGAAGATCGGAGTTTATCACTCAAAATTCAACTCCAATGAACGTGTCGAGATTTGGAATAAGGTACTTCAAAACGATCCGAAACAATTCCGGTTGGTAGTTGGAGCACGTTCTTCTATCTTCCTTCCTTTCCGGGATCTGGGCTTGGTAATTGTGGATGAAGAACACGAATCTTCCTACAAGCAACAAGATCCTTCTCCGCGCTACAATGCAAGAGACATGGCAATCGTATTGGCCCATTTCTTCAAAACAAAAACCCTGCTGGGATCTGCGACTCCTTCCATTGAGAGCTATCAAAATACACGAGATGGAAAATACGGACATGTGCTCCTTACGGAACGCTTTTCACAAGTTCAGCTTCCTGAAATTTTGTGTGCAGATATGAAAGAGGAACGCCGGCAAAAAAGCTTAAACGGACATTTTTCAAAATTCCTGCTCGAAAACATTATTGAAACATTAAAGAACAAGGAACAAGTTATTCTTTTTCAAAACCGGAGAGGTTACACTCCGATATGGACTTGCGAAATTTGTGGTTTCAGCCCGAGTTGCATCAACTGCGATACGACCTTAAATTACCACAAACATTCCAACCTGCTCAAGTGCCATCACTGCAGCTACACTACCAATCCCATCGGGACTTGCCCTGCCTGCGGAAGCAATCGCCTAAAAATGCTGGGATTCGGGACCGAAAAAATTGAAGATGATCTGTCATTGATCCTTCCCGATGTAAGAATCGGCAGAATGGATCTGGATACTACCCGTAATAAAAACAGTCACCTGGAATTGATACAAGGCTTTGAAAACCGGGAAATCGATGTGTTAATCGGTACGCAAATGGTGGCAAAAGGCCTGGATTTTGATCACGTAGGACTGGTTGGGATACTGGACGCCGATCTAATGCTCAACAAAACCGATTTCAGGGCATTTGAGCGTGCTTTTCAATTAATGACACAGGTTGCAGGCAGATCCGGCCGTAGAAACAAACGTGGGAAGGTAATTATCCAAACCGGGAATCCGGATCACTGGGTAATCCAAAAAGTAATGGAACACGATTACGATTCATTTGCTGTTAATGAAGTAGTTGAACGCAGGAATTACCATTATCCACCGTTCTATAAATTGATTCGCTTTACCCTAAAGCACCGGGACAGAGACTTGGTGGAGACAGGTGCACAGCATTTAGCAAAACTATTGAAAGAACAGTTCCACGAGCGCGTTTTAGGTCCTGAATCCCCGGTTATTGCGAGGATCCAGAACTTTTATTTGAAAGAAATTGTTTTAAAAATTGAGCAGGATGCTCCACAAAAGAAAGTAAAGGAACGCTTACATGAGCTGACGGATCAATTTTTCAGCGTTCCCCATTTCAAACCTATTCGACTAATTACTGACGTAGATCCCGCTTAACCAAGGTATGATTTAAGCATCCGGCTTCGGGATGTATGCTTCAGGCGTCGAATTGCCTTTTCTTTTATTTGTCTTACACGCTCTCTGGTCAGATCGAATAAATCTCCGATCTCTTCCAAAGTAAGCGGATGTTTTCCGTTTAGTCCGTAATAAAGTCTTACAACATCTCCTTCTCTACCTGAGAGGGAAGAAAGCGAACGTTCGATCTCTCTGCGCAATGACTCTTTGGTCAATTCATTTTCCGGGCTTGGAAGAGAATCATTCGGCAACACATCGTACATGCTTGACGAGCTCTCATCTCCGTCTACCAATGGGGCATCCATCGACAAATGTCTTGCGGTATTTGCCAGTGACTGACGTACATCTTCTACAGAACACTCCAGGTACTCAGCCAATTCATCTGCTGAAGGCGGGCGCTCATAGAGTTGTTCCAATTCGCTGTATGCTCTGTTGATCTTATTAATTGTTCCTATTTTGTTTAATGGAAGCCGCACAATACGAGCCTGCTCGGCAAGAGCCTGCAAAATCGACTGACGAATCCACCAAACCGCATAAGAGATGAATTTAAATCCTCTGGTTTCATCAAAACGTTCGGCTGCTTTGATCAAACCTAAATTTCCTTCATTGATTAAATCGGGAAGTGACAATCCTTGATTTTGGTACTGTTTGGAAACAGATACTACGAATCTTAAATTAGCTTTTGTTAAACGTTCCAACGCTCTTTTGTCCCCTGCCTTTATTCGTTTAGCTAATTCTACCTCTTCGTCGGCAGTAATTAATTCAACGCGACCAATTTCCTGAAGGTATTTATCGAGAGAGGCGGTCTCCCGATTTGTAACTTGCTTTACAATCTTTAACTGTCTCATGGTCTTTACTATTGATTTACATGAATATAACGATTATAAGATACACATAGTTGTGTTCGTTGGAATCAAAAAATGTTAAATGAATAAACGGTTTGTTTAAACTAACAAATTGTGTGAATCAATGAAGATTTCGCAGAATGAAGTTAAAAAAGTAACTTTGTGCCTTCGCTGAAGCTTCTGCACAAGCGTTACACCTCAAAAAAGATTGAATTTATGCGGATTTTAATGGTTTGTTTGGGAAATATATGCCGTTCTCCGATGGCAGACGGATGGCTTCGCCACAAGGTGAAACAATACAATTTATCCATGGAGGTTGATTCTGCAGGAACAGCAAACTACCACGTGGGAGAAAAGCCGGATCATCGGATGAGAAGACTTTCACTCGAATATGGAGTTTCAATCGATGAATTACGGGCACGTCAGTTTACCGTTGCTGATTTTGACAAATATGACATTATCTTTGCAATGGATAAAAGTAACGAGAAAAACATCTTACGCCTGGCCAGAAATGAGCAGGATAAAGAGAAGGTGAGACTTTTTTTGAATGAATTATATCCAAACCAGGACATGGAGGTTCCGGACCCATATTATGGGAACGACCTGAATTTCAAAGAAGTCATTGAATTATTGGACCAGGCAACAAACGCATTTTTAAAGAACAACCGTTTAATACAAAATTAATGAGCGCAGGCAATTTATACCTTATTCCCAATACACTTGGAGGAGAATCAACAGAAGACATTATTCCTCAAAAAGTAGCTGAAATTGCCAGTGAACTTCGGGTATTTGCTGTTGAAGATGTTAAGTCTGCACGTCGGTTACTGCGTAAAATAGACCGCAGCTTCCCGATAGACGAATCAGAATTCTTTGTATTGAATAAAGCAACTGCTGCAACAGAGGTTTACCATTTGATCAAAACCCTAAAAGCAGGTAAAAGTGTTGGGATTATCAGCGAAGCAGGTTGTGCAGGAATTGCAGATCCGGGAGCTGTATTGGTTGCCCTTGCTCACGAGAATGAAATCCATGTCTGCCCTACTGTTGGACCAAGCTCTATTCTTTTGACACTGATCGGAAGCGGCTTTAACGGACAACAATTCTCATTCCACGGGTACCTGCCGAAAGAACAAAAGGAACGCATCCGTAAATTGAAAGACCTGGAACAACGTGTTAAGAGAAGCGGTGAAACACAATTATTCATGGACACTCCGTTCAGAACCATGCACGTATTTGAAGATCTATTGAACATACTGGCAGATGACACGCTGCTTTGTGTAGCATCAAACCTGACCTTATTTAATGAACGTGTCCAAACAAGAACGATCAAAGACTGGAGAGAAAACGCTTACGACTTAAGTAAACAACCTACGATGTTCGCCCTGGGGAAATTATAAATTACCCCAAGTTCAACTGCTGAAAAAGTAAAAGGTTCAAGAAAATCACCCGCATTTAATTTTTGAACCTTTTGAACAATTGAACGCTTAATCTATTTTATAAGTGTCATGTGGCCGTTTTCCGTATACTTTTTATCTGTATTCGGGTCTTTGAATGTCACTGTCCAGACGTACATTCCTTCCGGAACCATTACTCCGTTGTAAGTACCATCCCACCCTACTTTGGCATCTTTTGATTCAAAGATGGTTTCTCCCCATTTATTAAAGATCAATAATCTGAAACTATAGGGGTCAAATCCGGAAGTAAATACAGGCTGGAAAGTATTGTTATGCTCATCTCCATTCGGAGTAAATGAATTTGGAATGTAATAAATCACCTCATCCAATACTCGTACAATGGCATAAGCTGTATCCGGACATCCGAATGCATTCGTTGCAATCAGTCTCACGGAATAATTACTTGCAACCTCATCGTACTCATGAGTCGGAGAAACAGCAGCCGAATTTCCTCCATCACCAAAACTCCAGCTATACCCCGTAGCATTGGATGAAGTATTGATAAAATGGATTTCAGGATGTGTAACCGTCGTTTCGTAAGGAGAAGCTGTAAAAGATGCATCTGCACTTGGGTTGATGCATATAAAATCGGCCTTCGTTGAAGTTGCAGAACACCCGTTCAAATCCGTTACTGTTAATGACACCGTAAAACATCCCGGAGAATTATATGCAGTGGAGGCGTTTAAAACAGATGCAGATGTCTGACCATTTCCAAAAACCCATTGAGCACTGGCTGTCGATGGAGTTTGATTGGTAAAAGTAACCTGCAAATCCGCACAGCCAGATAAATTATCTGCGGTAAAATTGGTTGCCGGAGCAGGATCTACAACAATGGTTGCGTTTGATGCTCCTGAACATCCCCCCGGGATATCATATGTAATAACAAACGAGCCCGGTCCGGAAACACCCGGATCAAATAAGCCGGTTGATGCATTTACAATTCCTGTTCCCGACCAGTTTCCTCCCGGACTTACCGAAGAAAGAGTGACAGCCATATCATTCGCACAGAAAGGTCCGGCAGGCAAAATAGCTGTGGAAACTCCGGTATTCGAAGCTACATTCGTGGTGGCGGTAGCTGTACATGAATTAAGGGTAATTGTTACGGTGTAAACACCAAAGTCAGCATTGGTTATCGATGCAATTCCCGGATTTTGAGCAGTTGAAGCAAATGAATTCGGTCCGGTCCAGGAATAAGTTCCACCCGGTGTTCCGTTTGCTGTCAAATTCAATGGTTGATTTACACACAAAGGCCCATTATTCGATGCTGTAACGGTTGGTAAAGGATTTACGGTAACAGAAATAGGCGCAGATGTTGAAGTACATCCTAACTCAGAAACAGTAACCGTATAAGTTCCTCCGGTGCTGACAGTAACCGACTGTGAGTACGCTCCGACCCACCAGGTATTTCCTGTTGCCGCTGAAGATGTTAATGTAACGGAACCACCTGCACAGAATGTCGTTGGTCCACTGGCAGTGATTGTTGGTACCGGTGGAAGCGGATTAACCGTAACAATCTCAGATAATGAAGTCGATGAACAAGTACCGTTTGAGACTGTTACTGAATAGGACCCTGCTGTTGAAACCGTAATGGATTGAGTCGTTGCTCCTGTAGACCAGGTATTACCAGTTACGGAAGAAGAAGTCAAAGTAACAGAACTCCCTGCACAAAATGTCGTTGGTCCGCTGGCTGTGATTGCTGGAACAGGTGGAAGCGGATTAACAGTAATCACAAAAGGTGAAGAAGTTGAAGTACATGATCCGCTGGAAACTGTGACAGTATATGAACCACTTGCAGAAACTGTGATTGACGGGGTTGTTGCCCCTGTCGACCAGGTATTTCCGGTTGGTGATGAAGAAGTTAAAGTAATGGATCCTCCTGCACAAAATGAACTCGGTCCGCTTCCTGCAATTGTTGGAACCGTCGGTGTTGGATTTACCGTAACTGTTGTTGCAGCAGATGTAGAGGAACAGGAGCCGTTGGAAACAGCAACTGTATAGGAACCGCTGGTTGTAACCATGATTGACTGGGTTGTAGCTCCGGTTGACCAGGTATTTCCGGTTGCAGAAGATGAAGTTAAAGTTACCGAGCTACCTGAACAGAAAGTCGTGGGACCGCTAGCTGTAATTGTGGGTACCGGCGGAAGTGGATTTACTGTAACCGTTGTTGCAGCAGATACCGAAGAACATGATCCACTGGAAACTGTCACCGTGTAAGAACCGCTTGCTGTAACTGTAATGGATTGTGTGGTTGCTCCGGTCGACCAGGTATTTCCAGTCGAAGCAGAAGACGTCAAAACTACAGAACCGCCTGCACAAAAAGAAGTCGGACCACCGGCTGTTATCGTTGGTATTGCCGGAGTTGGATTAACTGTAACAGCGGTGGAAGCGGATGTCGCAGAACAACCATTTGCATCCATAAATGTAACGGTATACGAACCACTGGAAGTAACCGTAATTGATTGGGTCGCTGCTCCGTTTGACCAGGTATTTCCTGTTGCAGCAGATGACGTCAACACTACGGATCCTCCCGAACAAAAAGTTGTCGGACCACCTGCTGTAATTGTCGGTACTACCGGAAGCGGGTTCACTGTTACTGTTGAAGAAGCTGAAGCTGAAGTACAACCGCTTGCTGAAACTGTCAAAGTATAAGTACCGCTTGTGGAAACTGTTACAGATTGAGTTGTCGCACCTGTAGACCAGGTATTACCCGTTGCGGAAGAAGAAGTTAATGTAACCGAACCTCCGGTACAAAAAGTAGTTGGGCCATTTGCTGTAATTGTCGGTGTTGCGGGAGTCGGATTCACAGTAACTATTGTTGCAGCAGAAGTTGCGGAACAAGAACCACTTAAAACAGTTACGGTATAAGAACCTGCAGTTGTAACCGTAATGGATGGTGTTGTTGCCCCGGTTGACCAGGTATTTCCAGTCGCTGATGAAGATGTCAAAACTACAGATCCGCCTGCACAAAAAGCTGTAGGGCCGCCAGCAGTAATTGTAGGCGGTGTTCCTGCTGTTACTGTTACCGTTCTGCTGTTCGTAACCTGGTTTCCGCAGGCATCCGTTACAATAGAATAAAGCGTAATTGTTCCTGCAGTAGGGAATGTAATGCTGGCACTTGCACCACTTCCAACGCTTGGAGTGCCTGAAGGGCTAAAACTCCAGTTGTAGGTATATCCCGGAACACCTCCGGATCCGGATGTAGAAGCAGTAATTGATCCTCCCTGGCAAACGGTTGTTGCCGAAAGCGTGATCGGAGTTGTCGGATTTGCATATTCCAGCGTTCTACCGATCACATTTACCGTAAATGGCGAAGCGGCGCCAATGCACGTATTGGAACACCCCGATGCTCCCCAGCAAGAACGATAAAACTTCAAAACAAAAGTCATACTCTGAGGAGTGCAGCTTGGTGCAGGCAAACAAGCAGAAATATCCGAAAAGATTGTTTGGTTTGTTGCCGTACAGGTTCCGCCTCCAATACCGTTGCAAAACCAATAATAACCGGCTGCAGACGGGCTGTTACAACCTCCCAGACCTATTCTTGTGGCTCCATCCTGAAGCCAGCATGTTGTTCCGTTCGCAGAATAAACAAAGGAGAAATTCACATCTGAAATCGTTGCATTTGCAGGACTTGAAAATGTGAGGTTGTAATCACAGGAATTGGTAAAGTTGCACGATGCGTTGTATCTTGATCCGGTGATCGAAACCTGGCCCAAAAGACCACTTGCTCCCACTGTTGGATCTACAACCAATTCGTATGAAGCAATGTTATCATTAATCCAGTCGTAATCAACAATCAAATCAACCAAATTGGAATGAATGACATATTCTGCTGAACGGGCAAGGCTCTTCGGTCCGCCCTTTGCAAATAATTTAGCCTCATCCATAATAGCAACCTCTGTTGTTCCGTCCATTAATTTCAAACTTCCGATACCGCGGGTATGTGTTCCATTCGAGAATTCAGCATGAATCGGCGATGTGCTCTCTAATTCTTCGCGAAAAACCAAATGGTCAAATGCTCCGAATTCATTCGATTTAACGATGAAGCTGGTTTTAATTGCTCCTCTTTGAACGATCATTTCCGCATCGATTCCCGGGAAAACATGATGTATCATTGCGCCATCTTCCCCAACCGTGTAATCAGACCAATTGGCACTGTACTGATTGACTTCCATTCCATTTTGGACAACAATTAATTTCCAATTATTAAAACGAAGTGTACCGTTAGCATTTTTCAATTCTGTTCGCCCGGCAGCAAAATCAATTGCGGGCTGATCCGGTAAATAAGCTGATTCATATCTTGTAGCCGAAACCGGGTGCAATGAAGGATCAATGGTGACCCATTCTCCGTTTACCGAATAATGAAGGTCTCCCAAAGCCCTTTGCATGAAAAACTCTTTCGTATCATTGAGATTGATGAAATAACGCTCATCGACTGTCCGTTTTTCAAGTACTTCTACACAATTCTCACACGGAGTATTTTTAGGAAGTCTTCCGAAATCAGGGTGGGAATAGTATTTGGGATCATTGTATTTTCTCCATTCATCCAGGCTCTTTAATTCTGAAGCAGGAAAAGATGTCAGATTATTTGCTGTAGCAATCATCCCTGCCTTTGCGTATTTTTCCTGACCAAATAAAGGAGTTGTTCCTATAAAAAATAAGAACAGGATGAAAACGAGGTTTCGAGAGTAGTTTGTTGTCGGCATAGGCCTGAGTTATTTAACGCTATCAGCAAATAGACGTAAATAATCTCACATGGTGGTGTCGGTTTTTATTTTTTTTAACCTTCGATTAATATATCGCTAACCTGGAAAAAACTACAACGTTATAGCCGGATCATTTTGATTTAGAGACCTCTGGCTTTTTTAATATTGTCGTAAGCTTCCTGGATGCGTTGGAATTTCTCCTTCGCCCCCTTCTGGTATTCTTCACCCAAAGAAGCTACTTTATCCGGGTGATAGCGCACTGCCATTTGACGATAGGCTTTCTTCACTTCTTCATCTGATGCGGACTCTTCTATCCCTAAAATTTCGTAATCGGCATTCAGGTTTTGCCTAAACATTCCCTGAACGGACCTGAAATCCATCGGTGGTACCTGCAGCAGGTTTGCCAGGTATTGAAGGGTTTTGATTTCCTGGTCGGAGACTTGTCCGTCAGACTGGGCAATCCCGAACAAGTAATGCAGAAGCTGGATACGGATCTCAACCTGTGCACGCATCCGGATATCCGAACAGATTTGGTCAATCGGAATGCTTGGTGCATCCAAAAAGTGTTTGAGCGTTTGTAAATGAGAGGTATTGAACTGATCCCCGAATTGCTGTGCCAAAAAGGATTTTACGAAGTTCAATTCCGATTTCACCACTTTTCCGTCACTTTTCATCATGTAAGCGGAAAGCGCCAGCAATTGGGTCGGAAAATCGTAGCGTTGCGTTTGCTGCGTGTAATAGTCAAAAATATCCTGGAATGATTGACGAGATCCTCCGCCATTCTGGCCGCCTTGTCCGTTCGGATTGGGTTTTACAAAAAATTGCTGTACAATCCCCCCGATGACGAAACCGGCAATCGCTCCGAAAAAACTCCTGGTTAAAACAAATCCTAAAATGGCAAAAATGATACTATACACGCTACAAAAATAAAATCCCCGTCCAGAAATCAAACTCCCGACGGGGATTGTTCATTATACGAATGAGATGCTTCTCTCAATAAATTTATTTAATTCTTCTCCTTTCAGCATACCCTGCGCAAGCAAAGCAAGATCTGTAAGCTGTTTTACCTTGGTCGATTTCTCGGTGTCGTCCGAAAGATTCAAAAGTGATTCTACTTTCTGATGGTTCGCGTTCACAACCAGGTTGTATGTTTCAGGGAAAGCTCCGAAGAAACCTCCGCCTCCGTATTTTTGCTGTTCCATCATTCTTCGAATAAATTCCGGCTGTGTAACAATAATCGGAGCGTCGGATTCGCTCATAGACTTGAATTCCACTTTGAATTTTTGTTGGTCTACAGCCGATTCAAACAATGGTTTCAACACCGACTGCTGTTCTTCTGTCAATTTTGCAGGCAGTTCACCTTCTTTTTGGATCAATTGGTCCAAAGTGTCCGCATCTACACGTGCAAAACTGAAATTCTCAACGGTTTGTTCGATTTTTGAAATCCAGTGAGGAGCTAACGGTCCATCGATGACTGCAACCTGGTAGCCACGATCTTTAGCTTGTTTCACAAAGGAAAAATGTTCCTCAGAGCTATGTGTATAAAGCGCGATTACTTTTTCGTTCTTATCTGTTTGAAGCGGTGCTATCTGCTCTTTAAACTCATCAATTGTGAAGTACTTCCCATCTGTATTTTTGATCAGGGCAAAGCTTTTTGCTTTTTCCGCAAACTTTTCATCAGACAGCATTCCATATTCCACAAAGATCTTCAAATCGTCCCATTTTGCTTCAAAATCCGCACGGTCTTTCTTGAACATCTCTGCCAGCTTATCAGCTACTTTTTTGGTGATGTGTGCTGAGATTTTCTTCACGTTCCCGTCACTTTGAAGGTATGAACGGGAAACGTTCAAAGGAATATCCGGTGAATCGATGACACCATGAAGCAGGGTCAGAAATTCAGGAACAATCTCCGCAACCGAATCAGTAATGAACACCTGGTTGGAGTACAAATTGATCTTATTTCGCTGAACCTCTACATTTTCCTTAATCTTAGGGAAGTATAGAATTCCCGTTAAATTGAACGGATAATCAACATTCAGGTGAATGTGGAACAATGGATCCTCGAAAGACATCGGGTATAATTCCCGGTAGAAAGCGTTGTAATCTTCCTCTTTCAAATCGACCGGAGCTGAAGTCCATGCCGGTTTCGGATTATTGACCTGGTTCGGAACGTCTACAGAAACGCGTTTTACTTTTCCGTCTTCGTCTTTTTCCCCTTCCGGCGAGTCGATGTATTCTACTTTTGTACCGAAGAAAACCGGGATCGGAAGGAATTTACAGTATTTATCCAAAATTCCCTGGATGCGCGATTTCTCCAAAAACTCAACGGATTCTTCATTGATAAACAATACGATATCTGTTCCGCGTGTATCTTTTTCGATCTCAGACAGAGTAAATTCCGGAGAACCGTTACTTTCCCATTGAACTGCTTGTGAGCCTTCATGACGGGACAAGGTGCGGATCTGTACTTTTTCAGCAACCATAAATGCCGAATAGAATCCTAAACCGAAGTGCCCGATGATGCTTTCAGCCCCGTCTTTTCCTTCGTATTGTTTTACAAACTCTTCCGCACCGGAAAATGCAATTTGGTTGATGTATTTATCAATTTCATCGGCTGTCATCCCGATTCCGTTATCACGGATTGTTAGTGTTTTGGCTTCTTTATCCAAAAGTACTTCCACTTTCAGGTCACCCAACTCTCCTTTATATTCACCTGTTGAAGCAAGCACTTTCAATTTCTGACTTGCATCTACGGCATTTGAAACCAACTCACGTAAGAAAATCTCATGGTCGGAATACAAGAATTTTTTAATGATCGGAAAGATATTTTCCGTTGAAACATGTATTTGTCCTGTTTTCATACTTTTTGAAATTTGGGTTTGTATTGTCAAGGTTTGTGCCAAGTGAGATTTTATGACAAAATGACAGCTGTTCACAAGACCATTAAAAATATTTTTTAACTTTACCCAAAACAACGCCACCATGAAAATCAAATTGTTCCTACTAGTTCAAATCCTGTTCACTTTCTATACTTCTGCCCAATTTGGAGTAGAAAAAGACATCACTCATTCTACCCTGGGAATATCTTCAGTTGTAAGTGTGGATTTGGATAATGATGGCGATGTGGATATCGCTTCTGCATCATTCATATCCGATGAAATCGTATTATTTGAAAATTTTGGCAACTCCACTTTTTTACCATCCGGAAGACATTTAATTACAGCTGGAGTGGATGGACCAGTTTCCCTTAAATATGATGATTTGGATAATGATGGGGATATGGATCTGGTTTCTGCATCGAGTAATGATAACAAAATTGCCTATTATGAAAATCTGGGATCTTGCGATTTCGGACCACAACAAATAATAAATACAGGTATATCCAATCTGAATGAAATATACCTGACAGATTTGGATAACAATGGCTTTTCCGATATCGTTATCTCATCCGTTGGTCTGGTTAAAGTGATATTAAACCAAGGCAGTCTGGTATTCGATAGTCCAACAAACTTATTCACAACAAGCAGCAGTCTTGCTGCTAAATTGCATATCGTTGATATTGATGGAGATTTAGATTTGGATATCATTTATGGCTTTGGTAATAACACGAACCTAACCAAAGTGGTTAATCAAGGAGGAATCACTTTTTCTACTCCACAACTTATCTCAAATCAGGCATATGCTACACGCTACATCAACTCTTTCGATATTGACAGTGATTCGGACCCGGATCTGTTGATTGCATGTGGTGATGGTATAAAACAATTCATCAATACTGGTTCCGGTACCTTCTCAGCCCCAACAATCATAGAGAACAGCTTTACAGGCTGTGTTTACGTTGCATTCAGGGACATGGATTCAGACGGTGATCAGGATTTGATCTGGTCTCAGGCTATCAATACTTTCGGAGCAACGGGATATGTAGGCTCCTATTGGACAAGAAAGGATTCACTCGGTAATTTTACAGATATATTTACTATCACAACCTCGACCCAAGGTAATTTATCTCTGAATTTTGCCGATCTGGACAATGATGGTGATACTGATTTTGTTTCGGGAAGCAGTCTGGACCACAAACTTGCTTACTATAAAAACATTGCAGACACGACCTTTGAACCTCAAAAGTTAATTTCCGGTTCGCTGGCTTCTGTTGGAGGTCTGTGCGAAGTTGATGTAAATAATGACGGTTTACCTGATTTAATAAGTGGTTCAAGCGATGGCAGAATATCCTATTTCAAGAACACAGGAGACAGAACTTTTGATTTTCAGAAAATACTTTACAGCCAATTTGCTTATTCTAACGAAGGTGGTACTCCTATTGTAAGAGCGGGTGATATCGATAATGATGGTGATACGGATATTCTGGCTTATTCAACCTATCATTCCTATACGAATGGTAACAACCTGGTTGTTATCTACTGGTTGGAAAATAATGGCAATGAAACATTTACTGTACATGGGCTTTCTCAACCTACATCTGCAAGCCTGATAGACAACCAACTATTTGATGCAGAACTAGTTGATTCGGACAATGACGGTGATTTGGATATTATTACTTCTCATGAACACGAAGGCTGGATCCGAAAATTTGTAAACCAAGGCGGCGGCGTATTCGGCTCATCCCAATTGGTAAATTATGTAACAAATGTAAAAACCATTGCAATTTCAGATATGGACAACGATGGGCTCAAAGACATCGTGGTTGGTTCAAACCAAATATCCTGGCTGCGCAATCTTGGGAGCAATCAATTCGCTCAAAGTGTAGATCTTGTTACTCTAAATGGTCAAATCCCATGCATGGAAGTAGCGGACCTGGATGGAGATGCAGACTTGGATATTTTGATTGGAAACAGCTTCACTTCTCAAATTAACTGGTTGGAAAATCTGGGGAATCTGACCTTTAGTTCCCCTCATGTTATCAGTCTTCAACCTACTTCTATCATAAGATCTATCACTCCTGTTGATTTAGATTTGGATGGTGATTTGGATATTCTATATTCTGCCTACAATGGATCGACGCTTACGGTTTGGTCTGAAAATACGGGCTCCGGAAACTTCGGACCGTTACAAGCCATTGGCGGGAATCACCTCCAATCCATTACTTATCCTATGGATATAGATAATGACGGAGATAAAGATGTCTTTGTCGTTGTTAATGACTTAGGATCTAAAATCATCTTCTACGAGAATAATTTTATCAATCAATCCAATTCATCCGGACGAATCTTTGCAGATTTGAATCAGAACGGATTATTTGATTCAACAGATGTTGGGATCAATGATGTATTCGTTTTCTCAAATCCTCAAAGTGATTTCACTTTTTCCTATGCCAACGGAAATTATATCCTTCACTTAACTGACTCAGCAGGAATTTATCTCATACAACCAAACACTATTCCTCACTGGAGTTTATCCACAGATTCTGCTCAATACCACCTTTACTTGGATTCACTCAATCTAAACTACTCAAATCTGGATTTCGGTTTTTCACAGAACGATACCGTGCATGAAATCAGTGCCTCATTAAATGGCGGACTTGCGGAATGCAACACTGTTTCAAATTATTGGATAAAGGTCAAAAATGTCGGGACCACCGTCCCATCCGGAATTATTGAATTGGAATTACCTACTCCTGTAAACTATATGGCTTCCAATGTCATTCCTGATTCGATTATAGGTCAACATCTTTACTGGCATTACGATAGTCTTCTTTATTTTAACTCCCACGTAATCCATGTCCAGGCGTTAATGCCTGATTATAGTTTCCAGGGTGATACAATGACCTCTCGATTAACAGTATCAATTATAGATCCTATTGCCGGAATTGAATTATTAACTACCCGAGATTCTGTTCAGCCGATTCATACGTGCGCTTTTGATCCAAATATCAAGACAGTTACTCCAACAGGAATTGAATCTCCCGGATATATTCCGCTAGATTCAGATTGGATGGAATACACGATTTATTTTCAAAATACAGGAACTGATACTGCGAGTAAAATAGAAATCATAGACCAATTAGATCAACATTTAGATTGGTCGACATTAACCCCTTTAAGCAACAGCCATCCAGTTGTAATCAACGGGAACCAAAATGGACGAATTAGCTTTCTGTTTGACAACATTCATTTACCGGATAGTACAACAGACGAACCTGGAAGTCATGGATTCATCAATTATCGCATTAAATTAAACGAAGGTTTGCCATATGGTACTCAAATTCTGAACAAGGCCGACATTTTTTTTGATTTCAACCCTGAAATCACGACAAACCAAACTATCAATACTCTATTTGAATGTCCTACTGAAATAGAGTATACCCTTTCACCCAACCCTTCCTGTGTTGGGAGTGTAATAGTTGGTTCAGTAAACAATGAATTATTCAGCACAAATCATTATTGGAATTTATCAAATTTCGAAACACAGGATTCTTCCAATTTCAATTGGATTTCAGATACAACAGGTTCGTTTTTACTTACGTTAGTTGTAAACAACCCTATTTGTGCCCAACTTGACACAATCATTACAATCAACATCGAGGAATGTTTAGGATTAGATGAGTTTCAAGAACTGGTTCAGTTGGATATCTATCCAAATCCAGCCAATGACTTTACACGAGTTCATTTATTCTCTAAAGAGAAGCAATACTATAAAATCACCCTCGTTCAATTAAACGGGCAAATTATTCAAACAATGGAAATCAATGAAAATGAGACTTATGAGATGGATCTTTCTCTCATTGAAAGCGGGTATTATTTTATAAACTTATTGGATCATTCTAATCAATTAATACTAACTAAAACAATCGTTAAATATTAACTAATACTTAATCGAATACTTACCTACAGTTATGCCCGATCGTAAAATTTCCGAGGTAAAAGAAGATTGAAATAGAAGAAACGCTGTTTTTTAATGAGTTCTATCCGGTGAAACCAGCAGAAAATTTATCATCTTTTCTTACAACTGTTTGACATGAGTTTTTTAGGAATGCTTTCCAAACTGATTGCCCATTCAAAATGGGCAACCCATTTCAGCGTTATTCAAAAATTTTTAATCAATCACTTGATGCGTTTCAGCGGAACACAAATAATATTATCGTGTTTTGGAAGTTCTTCCTCTGTTTTGATCTCTACCAATTTCCCTCTTCGCTCCTTGGTACCCTTTTGCTTATAAAATCGGTAATCCCCGATGGTTTGGACCAGTTTCCATATTTCAGCCGGACTCGGACCGATTTCTTTTTCGCGTTTTTCGGAAACTTCAATGATAAAAACCGGCAATTGCTTTTTGAACCAATTCATTCCTCCGCGAATTACCTGGGGTTCAAATCCTTCTACATCAATCTTTACCAGGTCGATTTTCATCTGTTCGTCAAAAAGATCATCTAAGCGTTCCATTTTGACCTCCACCCCTTTTTGATTGTCGCTTTGAGAAATCAAGGATGCCCCGCCACGGTTTACTTCCCAATTTTCAAACAGCAATGCTGTCCCCTGAGTATCCGAAAGTGCAATCGGAAGCAATTCGATATTTTTGCACTTGTTCAAATCGATATTGGTCTGCAGGATCTCAACAGTGCCCGGATTCGCTTCTACCGCATAAACGATTCCTCCTTCTCTTACCATTTTAGAAGCGATAACGGACATCAAACCGATATTTGCACCGATGTCTAAAAATGAAGCTCCCGGTTTTAAATATTTTTCCAGTAACTGAATGGTTCCTTTTTCATAGGTCCCCGTCTCAAAAAGTGAAAGTTCGACACCTGTATCCAAAGATGGATCAATCATCATTTTAACTCCGTGAATGGTTTTCAGCACATGTTTTCCTACAGATTTAGGATCTGGAAGCAAGAGTTTAGGTAATGACACGGAGAGCCGGCGAATTCCTTTTACATCCCAATCGCGCAATGCGGAAATGAGCTTATGACGAGCGAAAAAAGATTTTTCAGGAATTGACATATTCTGATTTGGTTCGAAGTTACGTTTATTCAGTCAAAATCCTCCCCCCTTTATCCCCTCCGAAGGGGGAGTTTTAAACATTTCTCCAAAAAACTACCAATTTGAAAGGAATAAAAAACGCCGATCTGGAATAGACCGGCGTTCCCATTATCACTATTTTAATTAAGCATAAAGCTCTTCCTGCAGGGTTGCAATTTTTGCATCTGCCAGGTAATCATCGTAAGGCATCATTTTATCAATGAAACCGTTCGGTGTCAATTCGATAATTCTATTTGCAACCGTAGAAACCAACTCGTGGTCATGAGAAGTGAACAACATCGTTCCCTCAAATGCCGACATTCCGTTGTTCAGTGCCGTAATAGACTCTAAGTCCAAGTGGTTTGTCGGTTCGTCCATCATCAGGAAGTTTGCTTTTGCAAGCATCATTCGCGACAACATACAACGTACTTTTTCACCTCCTGAAAGCACAGTTGCACTTTTCAATGCTTCTTCCCCGGAGAATAACATACGACCTAAGAATCCGCGGATACTTACCTCTTCTCTTTCCTCATCTGTTTGTGCATACTGACGCAGCCAGTCGATCAATGACAATTTATCCTGGAAAAAGGAAGAGTTATCGTTTGGCAGGTAAGCCGTTGTGATCGTTGTACCGTAGGTAAATTCTCCTTTATCAGCCTGCATATTTCCGTTCAAAACTTCAAAGAATTGCGTTATTGCAATGGAATTTTTAGAAACGATGGCAACCTTGTCTCCTTTATTTAAAGTGAATGACAAGTCCTTGAATAGGTATTCTCCTTCGTGCATTTTCGTTAATCCGCTTACAGTCAAAATCTGGTTTCCGGCATCGCGCTCCTGGTGGAATGTGATTCCAGGATAACGACGGGAAGACGGCTGAATTTCTTCCAAATCTAATTTTTCGATCAATTTACGACGGCTGGTTGCCTGTTTGGATTTGGAAGCATTTGCAGAGAAGCGCGAAATAAAGTCCTGTAGTTCTTTCTTCTTATCTTCCGCTTTCTTATTCTTATCTGCACGCTGACGAGCTGCCAACTGAGATGACTGGTACCAGAACGTATAGTTACCTGTAAATACATTGATCTTGCTAAAGTCAATATCACAGATATGCGTACAAACCGTATCTAAGAAGTGACGGTCGTGAGATACCACAATTACTGTGTTTCTAAAATCCAATAAGAAATCTTCCAACCAACCGATTGTTTTCAGATCCAGGTCATTGGTAGGCTCATCGAGTACCAACACATCCGGGTTTCCGAAAAGGGCCTGTGCAAGCAAAATACGTACTTTGTATTCGGAAGGAACATCTTCCATTTTCATGTAATGCTTACTTTCATCAATTCCCAGGTTACTCAACAAAGTAGCTGCATCTGTTTCAGCATTCCATCCTTCCAAATCAGCAAATTCAGCTTCCAGTTCCGAAGCGCGCATTCCGTCTTCATCTGAAAAATCCGGCTTCGCATACAAAGCATCTTTTTCGGTCATGATCTCAAACAAACGCTTGTGCCCCATGATTACGGTCTGCAATACTTCAAATTCGTCAAAAGCAAAGTGGTTCTGACTCAATACAGCCATACGTTTTCCGGGTTCCAATTCCACACGTCCGGAAGTTGGGTCCTGCTCACCTGTTAAGATTTTTAAGAATGTCGATTTACCGGCACCATTAGCACCAATAACACCGTAGCAGTTTCCTGAACCGAATTTGAGATTTACATCATCAAAAAGGACACGTTTACCGAATTGAAGAGATAGATTATTTACTGAAATCATGAGAAATACTTGGAATTTTGGTGCAAAGATAGCACATATTCCCCCGTTAAAAAAAAGAATCTCAGAAATTATCAATTATTAATGATTTAATTATCAAGGGCAATCTAAGCAGATCCACCCTTGATAATTTATAATTGCTAATTACTGAACGATTACCCGGTGTGTCGATTTCGCACTTCCCTGAACTGCATTCAGGATATAACATCCTTTTGCAACATTCATCGGAATATGAACTGTTTGAACACCTGAAGACGCCGGAACATCTGTTGTTGAAATAAGTGCACCTTTTAAGTCCATCAATACTAATTTCATTCCTGCCTCGGTATTTGCAATCTCAACGGAAAGATCAGATCCGCTGGAAACCGGGTTCGGAGCCAGTGAGATCGCTGATAATAATCCGTTGTCTTCAATTCCTAAAGTTCCTGAAATATTGAAATTATCAAAATAGAAGTTGGAAGAGAAATCAGAAGCGACGAACTCGAATTTGAACTTTGTCTTGTTATCCGAAGCATTCGGTGTGTAAGTGAAGCTTGCCGTTTTCCAGTCAAGTTCATTATCCGGAGTGAAATCTGTATTCCCGACATATCCTGCAGTTACCAAATTGTTACCGGTAAGTGTTTGACGCTGTATCCATGTTTTTCCACAATCACGGGAAGAATACACGATCAATTTTTCCGTAATATCAGCTGTAGCCGTAGCTTTTGTTCCGTAAGCGTAATCAAAAGAAATCGTAATATTGGAAGTGCTTCTCAAATCGATTGCAGGTGAAATCAAGTAATCCTTTGAATTTCCCAGACGATCATTGTAATACCAATCTTCCGTAAATTGTTGCGCAGCGGAGATATCTTTGAAATTATTCAGCTTGAAACATGCTGTATTTGATTTACCGCCTGAAGTAACGCGGTTAAAGGAAGCGTAATTACCTTCCGGGTTGTGTGTAATCCAGAAATTCCCGTTCTGATTGAAATCTTCCATACGCGGACCTGTGTATTCTGCCCAGTCGCCCTGGATATAGATCATGTTATTCATCGTTTTTGTGTCCGACCCGGCATTGTTTGCAACGGTTAAAGTTACATTGTACCAACCCGGAGAAGCGTAGGTAACCGTTGGATTCTGATCCGTGGAAGATGAAGGTGTTGCTCCCGGAAAACTCCATGACCAGGAAGTAACTCCTGCTTTCCAGGAAGCATCTTTAAATGCAATCGGATCTCCGGCACAAGCAGTCATGGCATTAGCACCTGATCCCACATTCGGACTTATTCCATTCACGTCCACATAAAAGTCAGCGGCAGGAATACAAGTTGCAGGTGTTAGTGAGGATGTACCGGTAAACTGCAAATTCTCTGTCGTATACATGTTACTGCGCCCACTTGTTGTCTGGTCCAGCACATTGTTCATGAAATTGGACTGACCGTTGGTAAACATGGCTGAGCAATAGGAATAATCCATATAATTTTGGGTGTTATCGATCACATCAAACGACCAGTAATTTCCCGGATTCGTTGATTCGGCGCAGGTATTGGCTGCTAAATCACAGTGGTCCAAACCTATGCAGTTCGGTGTATCACCAATAGCATCGTCCAGATCACAATTGGCAGCAAGTCCCGGATCGTTGTTATTTCCCCAGGTATGTGACAACCCCAAATAGTGGCCAACTTCATGTGTCAATGCCCGCGAGCGGTATGGAATGCTCGTTCCGACGCTTCCGGTTGAACTGTGCACCATTACCACTCCGTCAAGCCAGAATCCTGTTCCGGTTACATCTGTCGGGTAATGTGCAAAACCTGCCACATCCGGATCATCCATGGTACCAATCACCCAAATGTTCAGGTATCTCTCACGGTCCCATTGGTTCAGCTTCGAATAGCTGTCTGCCGCAACGGTCTGGTGATTGTAAATGTGTTCGATCCCGTTCGTACAATTTCCCCAGGGATCCAGGGTTGCCAACCTAAATTCCAGCTGTGTATTCCCGATAATAGTATCAAAAGGGGAAACAACAGCAATGGTATCCTGGTTCTTTTTTCCGAAATCCTCATTCAGGATACGAACGGCATCCTGCACCTGCTGGTCTGAAATGTTCTCTACCCCATATTCGTGAACAACATGGAATACAATTGGTATAATACGGACGGTTGTTGACTTCCCGTTGATAACACGGTTCTCTGTGTAGCGGTGAAGCAGTTTTTCATAATCTTCCTTTATCTGCGGATTTTTGGCAATCAGTTTTTGACGCTGTTTATCAATTCCACAACTAAAGTGCTCCTGTGCAAGGACTTTTCCTGTTGTAAGGATCCCTGTGAAAGCAAGAGCTCCTAAAAGTAAATTTTTGCGCATGTTTAATAGCTTTAATAGATTGGACATCATTTATTTATGATGTGTATCTTTCAAATCCGAGGGCCCATTCGCATTTTAAAAATCACACGAAACAAATGTATATGAAGTAATTATACGTTTTGTTAAATGTTCATTTGTTTAGTTAAATGTCATTGAGGCGATTTAAAAGTCCATCTATTAAGAATGAACGGTAGCCAATTTCTGTTAAAATACCTCCGATTAGTACTTTAGGGATACCACAAAATATTCTTTTTAGATTTGAAACGTAAAAAAACCTGGCAAAAAAGTAGGGG
>NZ_CABHOL010000021.1 GCF_902168135.1 uncultured Fluviicola sp. | reverse complement strand
AGATGTGTATAAGAGACAGGTTTCTTATTTGTTTGAGAACAAATAAGACCTACAATTACTGAATTTATAAAAACAATTTTTGAATCATACCGCTTTCATATTATTCACTTTTCTTTTTTCTTTCCAAGTTTTGGGACAGCAAAACCTCATTCTCAATGGGGACTTTGAGGAGTATTGGCAGTGCCCGGATGATGCAACGCAGATAGAACGTTGTAAATATGTTTATAATCCGTGCGAATCTGCGCTAAGTACTTCAGACTACTTTAATGCATGTTATGTATCTGGTTCCGGAGGAGCTGTTGTTGGAGTTCCAAACACTCCTTTTGGATATCAGGAAGCTTACAGTGGCAATGGGATGGTTGGTTTTGGATCCGAATATAATTCGTCAAATCAATTTGAATATGATGAATATATTCAATTATCCTTTTCAGAGAAATTAGAATGCGGGAAAAAATACAGGTTTGTTGGACATTTCAATCTAGCAGATTATTGTCGATATTCTATAAAAAATATCGGGTTTTATTTTTCTGAAACTGAATTAAACGATTCGGACTTTCTTTATAATATTTATACTCCACAATATATTGATTCATCCACTCTTATCGAGGATACTCTTAAGTGGTATACTCTTTCTTTTGAGTTTGTTGCCCAGCGTGCATACAAATATGTTTCCATTGGTCATTTCAAAAAAGATTCTTCATTAAGTTTTATAGAAGTTAACCCCAATTCAATTTTTGGGTTTTCGGCATATTTCTATTTGGATGGTTGTTCACTTAGTAAAGTTGAAGAGGATAATGATGTTGAAATAGAAATTCCTAATATTTTTACTCCTAATAATGACGGAATAAATGATTTTTTTGAGATTAAAGGAAACAAGGAACAATTTGAAAAAGTTTATGTCGTAAACCGTTGGGGCAACGAAATTGTTGAGTTATTAACTCCTTTCAAATGGGATGGATTAAGTAAATCTGGTACTGTTGTCTCAGAAGGAGTATATTATTATATCTGTTATCCTTATTCCGAATGTGAAGTTGATAGAAAAAGTTTGTTTAATGGTATGATTCATCTAATCAGATGAATTATGAAAAATCTAAAATGCACTTTAGCATTGATATTAGTAATTAATTGCTTTAGATTATTTAGTCAAGAATGGACATATAACAGTTTAATAACCGGTCAAAATGGAAATATTTTTGGCACATCATTAAACTTCCCAATCAACATCTACACGAACAACACGCTCCGTGCCAGGTTCACTACCGGAAGCGCATTAAATTCCCTGGTCGGCAACTCCGGTGACGGTCTCCGAATTCTCGATCCCATTCCTGGAGGAATCGGGCATTTGGATATGTTTACTTCATTTAACAGTGGCGGTAACGAAACCCATATTGTTTTTGGAAGCAGCGGACAAATATCGGGGCAAAATAACCGTTTCGAATTGCTTGCTAAAGCTGCACAGGGATTTTGGTTCAATCTCTTGAATCCTTCCGGCCAGTATTACAAATTTGCAACCAATTCAACGGTGCATGCCTTTGTGGGAAGTAACCGGTTCTGGCGTATTGGTGATCAGACAGAAATGGCAAATATTTCTGCAAACAGAAGACTGGAGGCTGTGGATCTTAATCCTCAATTCAGACTGCAATACGGCGGGATAAATTCAAGTGGCGGACCTTTTACCGATTTTCTTTCGAACAGCAGTGGAAACCTGCAGATCATGCCATCCGGAGGCCGGGTTGGCGTAAATTTGACTACAAACCCAACAGCCAATCTGGATGTAAACGGCAATGCCCGCATCCGCAATGTACAGGCAGCAACTCCGAATTCTATTTTGGTTGGAGTTAACGCTTCAGGTGCATCAGATGTGAATGTGCGGAGATTGGATTTCAACGGTGATGCAAACACTTTTTTAGGTGGTGATGGAACATTTCATACGGTGAATACAGCGCCACCTCCGGCAAACAATGGTGTTTCAAGAAACATATTCCCAACGTCTCCTTATCAATTAGGAGATTTGTATGCGGCACTTCCTCCAACAGCCACTGCATTAACTGCAAACCGACAGGTTAGACTTGGAGGAAGAAGTTTGATCTTTTCCGGATCGGGAAGAATTGGAATAGGTTTAGGCTACCCGAACCTTCCGACAGAAGTGCTGGATGTAAATGGAAATGCGCGTTTTAGAAATGTACCTGCCCAGGGAGGTCAATCACTTATATTGGGGCTTCAAAACGGAACAAGTGCGAATGATGTGGAATTATCAAGATTGGCTTTTCCAAATGATAATACACTTGCATTGTTGGGAGACGGAACCTGGGGAACTGTTACCGGGCCCGCAGGTCCGGCAGGGCCAGCAGGCCCAACTGGGGCGACCGGACCGGCGGGAGCTACTGGAGCAACAGGGCCGGCAGGACCAATGGGACCTCAAGGGCCGGCAGGTGGAATTGTTGCTGCTCAAAATGGATTGAACTTATTGAACCCTTCAACCGTGGAGTTGGGAGGTCCGTTATTGCGTAATACAACAGTTACAGCCAATGGGTATGACATGGTTTTCAACAATCTTTACGGAAACTTTATTGTAGGTGCCGCCAACAATGGGAATGCTCCGTTAAACGATGTAAGTCAAAACATTATTCTTGGTCTGGCAAATACCATTAATTACAATACAGCTATTTACCCGCAAGGCTGGGGACATAATATCTTTGGAGGCTACAACAGAGTCTACAACCAGCAAACCAAAGTTTTTGGCGACGGAAATGAAGTTGGAAACGCTACTTATGGTGGTGCAGGTATCGGGGATTATGTTTTCGGGTACAACAACAAATCAAATACACTTACCAGCTCACAAAGTGCGTATACCATTGGAGCAAACAATGAAAACCAGGGATACTTCGGCTACATCTTCGGAAAAGCCAATTATGTAACGGGCCAGGAATCGTTTGCTTATGGGAATGACAACATTACAAAAGGGTTCAGAGCCCATTCTTTCGGGAATTTTGTGTATTGCCCGGATTACATCGTCTCCATTGGAAACAGTTATTCGCCTAGTTCGGCAAATGTTCAAAATTACCTGAACAGCGGCGGAGATATTTACACGGCTCATACAGCGATGCCGACAGCAGCACAGGATATTCCGGCAATAAATATCAGCAATTCAAACAATGTTGCCATTAAAAAATATTATGCAGCTTCTGCACTGGATGTTTGGGGAACAATTGTTGAAAATGGAACAGCTGTTACTTCAGATTCAACACTTAAACACAACATCCAGGATTTGGAAATCAATGCAGATAGTTTGTTAAGCTTACTTCGCCCGAGAACCTTCGAATGGAATACGGTTCAGGATACATTCATGATGGGAACACAATATGGTTTTATTGCCCAGGAATTTGAAACTGTTTTCCCGGATTTGGTTAAGGCAGGAAGAGATAGTATCAAACACATCAGTGCAGGTGGTTTATTTCCGATCTTAGTATCCGGTTACCAAAGTCAAAAAGCTCAAATTGATTCTTTGGAAAATCAAAATGACGCTTTACAGGCAGGTCAAGATAGTCTAGAGCAAATAGTAGCAAATCAGGATGCGAAAATTGAGGACTTGAACGACCGTTTGACTCAACTGGAAAACTGCCTTTCGGGGATTTTACCTTTACTGTGCCAGCTAAACCAAAGTGCCATTCAGGCAAATACCCCTGCTGCCCAGGAAGAAGTTCGTAAAAATCTGAACGTAACTTTGAGCAACCGCAACGCAATTGTACTGGATCAAAACGTTCCGAATCCGTTCGCAGAGCAAACAACGATCAACTTCTCCATTCCGGAATCGGTGAAGAAAGCACAAATCCATTTCTATGATGGAAACGGCCGCTTTATGAATTCTGTTGAAGTAACGGAAAGAGGCCTTGGTAGTGTGACTGTTTTCGGTTCTGACCTGAGTACAGGCGTTTATACTTACACATTGGTTGCAGACGGACAAGTTGTAGCAACAAAGAAAATGATGAAGCAATAATTTCATTGGTAATAGCAATGGGGTGCGATATGTCGTGCTCCATTGTTTTGGCATCAAAATTGCCTATCTTCCTTCCATGAAAACAAGCTTACTTCTTTTGCTCCTGATTATTCAAACTCCACTCTTTGGTCAGTTTAACTGCAAAACGGTAAAGCTGACTGACGGCTCAGAGGTGAAAAAATGTTTTCATCAAAATGGGAAAATCTCTATCATTGAAACTTGGGATAAAGACAAGCGGAGCGGAAGTTTGAAAGTGTTTAATAACCAGGGAAAAGAAGTGTGTTCGTATAATTTGAGACATTTCGGCGGACATGCTTCTGCACTGTTAAGCTGGTTTCCGAACGGACAGGTGAAAAGTATTGCTTACAGTGATGCCCCTGACGGCGGGATTCAGTATTACCATTCTACCCGGCAATTTGATGAGGTGGGCAACGAGACTTCCTTTACGGAAGATAGTTATGACGATAAATTGAAAATACCTCCTGTTACGGTCCGGGATACTGCTAAGCCCGGAAGACCGCTGGTTGAGATCAACCGGGTGCTGGAGAAACCGAAAACAAAACGTGTGGACTTTCTCATAGTCAATAAGACTAAATCTACCCAAAAAGTAACACTTGATTATTCGGCTATTGCGCCTGATACTATTTTGAGAATTGGTGGAAAACAGGAAGTTTCTCTGTGCAGTTTCCAGTCAGAAAAAGATCAGGAACTAACCGGTATTTCTGCGCTGAAATTAATGGGAAACACCAAGCGCTTTGAGATCATTCGGGGAAAAGAAGAAGAACTCGAAGATCGCAAAGTGATTGTTTGGTATATTATCAAAAATTAGAATCACAAAATCAGGTTCTTAAATCGTCGTTTTTTCCGGAAAGTTTGCATTTTTTGGCTGATTTAATCCGATTTTAATCAGAAACAGGGGCGTTTTTGTTAATTTTAGGCATTATCATAAATTGATTGGTTTAGTTAAACCTTAAAACCAGTTCCATGGGACATGTTCCGGAGTTAATTATCGATCTGGCACTCATTTTAGGCGCGGCTGCCGCTATGACGATCATTTTTAAGATGCTGCGCCAACCGGTTGTTCTCGGATATATCATTGCCGGAGTATTTGTGGGTCCGTATTTCAATGTTTTTCCTACAGTAGTTGAATCGGAAGGAATCAAGACCTGGGCAGAAATCGGGGTAATTTTCCTTTTGTTCGGACTTGGGCTCGAATTCAGCTTCAAAAAACTGCTCAAGGTGGGAAATGTCGCCGTAATTACTTCCCTGATGGGGGTTGGGATGACATTCCTGATCGGTTACAACGTAGGAGTTATGCTGGGTTGGGAAATGATGGATAGTTTATTCATGGGCGGAATCCTGAGTATTGCTTCTACGACTATTATCTTCAGAGCCTTTGATGAATCCGGAGTAAAAAGCCAGAAATTTGCCGGGATCGTATTGGGCGCATTGATTATTGAAGACCTGGTAGCCGTTGTGCTCATGGTGATCTTATCCACGGTTTCTATCAGCCGGTCCTTCCAGGGAACTGAGATGATCTTTTCGATTATCAAACTCGTTTTCTTCCTGGTTTTGTGGTTTGTTTCCGGGATCTTTTTTCTTCCGACCCTTTTCAAACAGCTCAAAAAGTACCTGAACGATGAAACATTATTGGTACTGTCATTGGCTTTGTGTTTTTTGATGGTCGTACTTTCTTCTGAAGCCGGATTTTCACCTGCTTTGGGAGCTTTCATTATGGGTTCTATCCTGGCTGAAACACCCAAAGTGGAGAAAATTGAACACCTGGTGCAATCAGTGAAAGATCTGTTCGGAGCAATCTTCTTTGTTTCCGTAGGAATGCTGCTGGATCCGAATATGCTGGTGGAATATGCACTTCCGATTGCTATTTCAACGGTAGTGTTGTTGATAGGGAAACCCATTTTTGCAACTATTGGAGCTCTGATAGCCGGACAGCCGATCAAAGTGGCAGTGCAAACCGGAATGAGCTTGTCGCAGATCGGTGAATTCTCTTTCATTATTGCAACGCTCGGTGTGACGCTCAAAGTAACCAGCGACTTCCTGTACCCGGTTGCGGTGGCAGTTTCGGTGATTACGACATTCACCACTCCCTACATGATCGGTTTTTCGGGAAGGGTATCGGATTGGGTGACTTTGAAAATGCCTGTAAAATGGAAAAACCGCTTGTATAAGTACAGCCAGGGGACCCAGCAGGTTACAGAAGCAAGCGACTGGAAGAAATTGATCCGTTTTTACCTGATCAATACGATTATTTTTTCGGTGGTTATCATCAGCATTATCTTATTGGCTGACCGTTTCCTTGCTCCGTATTTCGAAGAAAGTAACTGGAAGAAACTATTGATTGTTTCCCTGACTTTATTGATGATTGCCCCGTTCCTGTATGCGCTTGCTTTCAGACGAGGACCTTCGCAAACCTATGCAAGTATCTGGACCAGGCCGCTTTACCGCGGACCACTCCTGGCATTGATCATTTCTCGGATTGCACTGGCTATTTTCTTCGTCGGATTTGTCTTCGCCAAATATTACTCTCCGCTTGCGGCTCTGCTGGGAGTACTAGCAAGCACGGCATTCTTTATTACCCAAAGACACCGGATCAAAGGATTCTACGGCCGGATTGAAACGCGATTCCTGCTTAATTTGCATGAACGCGAGCGGTCTCAAAAAGAGAAGAACTATCTGGCCCCCTGGGATTCGCATTTAACGACTTTCACCCTCGACGGGCGTTCCCCGATAATCGGACAACCCTTAAGTGCTATGAAACTGCGCGAAACATTCGGGATCAACATTGTGATCATTGAACGCGGGGACCAAACGATTAATATTCCGCGGCAAGATCATGTTTTATACCCGAATGATGTTATTTCAGTGATTGGAACCGATGAGCAGTTAACGGCATTTAAAAACCACATTACGGTTGCAGAAACCAAGATCGAATCCAAATCAGATTCTTCGCAGGTTGGATTGCACTCGTTCTCCATTCCGGAAGATTCAAACCTGGTAGGTCAAACCATGCGCCATTCCCGTATGCGTGAAATATGCCAAGGAATCGTTGTTGGATTGGAACGGAGTGATGAGCGCATCGTTAATCCGGATCCGGACATGGCGTTTGAAGCTGACGATGTAATCTGGATTGTAGGATCAAACCGAAGAATTCAAATCTATTTGCGTGATATCCTGGAAGCGAAATCAGTGTAAAGGGAAAAAGGAAATGGGTAAAGTATCTATAAAGGGACATGAGGGAATCTGCTGATGTGCGATTCTGAGTTTAATTCCGTTCCTTTCAGTAAGTGATCTACCAATTCATGCATCAAAAGCGGTGCAATCATGTAGCCTTTTGTTCCCAACCCGTTTGCGATCACCATTTTTGGAAATACCGGATGCCTGCCTATCAGAGGTCTGCGGTCGGGAACTGTTGGACGAACCCCGGCTTTGTGTTCCGTAATGGTATACGCTTCCGAAGTGATCGATTTCAGATTTTCAGTGATGGTTTGTTTTCCTTCTTCCGTCGGGATTGTATTGTCCGTATCCCATGCGTATGTTGAACCGACTTTGAACCGCCCGTCACCCAGGGGAAGCAAAAAACACTTGCGGTTCAGGGATTCCTTCGCGTACATAGTTTCAGATGCTAAAGTCAGTACTTCGCCCTTAGTCTGCTGCAGCGGAAGGTAAGCGAAAAGTGGATTGGACTTGCCATCTTTTCCTTCGGCAAAGAGGATGAAGTCATAACTTACTCCTTTGTAAGCGGCTTCCTTCGGATCCAGTTCTCTTTGAGCGAAGGTTTCTTCGGAAAGAATTCCTTTTGATTGGAAATATGCGCGGTTCACATGCATGAATACATCAGTGTCAATATAAGCGGCTTGTTTTACACGACCCGTTCCGAAGGTGTTTTGTTCCAATGGAAAGTTTAGGTCTTCTTCGATCAGGGTTTCCATATACTCTGAAAATTCGGGAAGTTCCTGTTTTGTCTTCCAGAATCCGAGCTCCTGTTCGGATGCAAACAAACGCCGGATCACAAGCGGATGATAGAATGAACTCCCGGTTAATTGTTCCATCTCAGCATATTTTTTACGGGCAAAGGGAATCAATTCGGAAACACGCCAGCTTAGGGTCATACGCCGGAAAACAAGCGGATTGATAATTCCTGCTGCTACAGCAGAAGAAGCATTTCCGCCCTTATCGATCAACTGAACATCACAACCAGCCTGAATCAACTCATGAGTCAGGCAAATTCCGGCAACACCACTTCCTACAACCAAAACTTTCATAGCACAAAGATGTTCAAAGAGTTCATAAGGTTCAAAGAAAAGGGCTCAAAAATTTGAAATTAAACCTTTGAACCTTGAACCATTATTTGAACTGATTCTGCTTTCTGAACTTGGTAAACGGAATAAACCGCGGAACCTTTCGCTGGTAATTCGTATAATCCGGGTATTTTTCCGCAGAAAGACTTTCCGAAAAATCAGAACTTCCTTTGAACAAAACAACCAGGAGCAAACAACCTGCCATCGACCAGTTAATCCATTCCCCGGTTGCAACCACGCTGAATAAGTAGAATAACAACCAAACAGTTTGTTCCATGGCGTAATTCGGATGACGAACGATTGCCCAAAGACCGGTATCTACAAACCCCTTTGCATAAGGACCGAGACTTTCTCCGGCTTTAATGCGGCGGTGTTTTTCCGTTTGAAAATTATACTGCTGCTGGTCTGCAATGAACTCAATGATTACGGCAACAATGATAGCAAAAGCAATAACCCAATCCCAAAGCTGGATAGTAGTTGGAGCAGCATCTCCCAAACCAGTTAGTACAGGAAGCGTAAACAGGAAAATCAGGGTGTTTTGATAAGAACAGATGAAGAACAGGTTAAACAACATCCACACAAAACGATTGTTGAAACCCGGTCTTTGACGTAAGACCTCCCAGCGGTAATCTTCTTCTCCTGTCCAGAATTTCCACTGATAAGCACCTCTTCTGGCAAAATTGTAGGTTAAGCGCACCCCCCAGATTGTTACAACGACAGCCATTAAAACCAGCCGCGGAGCGAAATCACCGGCATAAGCCACGTGCCATACGTAATAGATCGGAATAATACTCCAAATCTTATCGATTTGAGAATTGTTACGCGTAATTTCTCCGAGCAAAAAGCAAACGCCGGTTACAACTGCCAGAACAATGCTCATATCAGTAAGCACTTCTGCTTGAAGCACGTTCAAAGGAGTTCCGAAATAGAAAGACATGATCGGTACAACGACCAGGGTCAGTATGAGAATAAGTATAGTAATTAACATGAGCGAAAGTTAATATTTAATTCAAAATGATGAATTCAAAATTCAAAAAAACAGAGTCAAGACATATCGAATCAATGATTCGTCTTGTCTCTTGACTCAATATGTCTTGACTCTATTCCGCTACTGCCAGCACCGCAATACTGATCTTAGCCTTCGGGAACTCTTCCTGTAAGATTCTTACACAGGTTTCCAAAGTGGAACCGGTTGTGACCACATCATCAACAATCAGCAGGTGTTTTAATGCTGTATTAGTTGTGCCCTGTATCTTGAAACGGTTTTGCATATTCTCCCAGCGGGAAGACTTTCCTTTCCTGGTTTGACTTTCCGTAAATGAGATCCGTTTTAACAGATCTTTCCGGAGCCTTGTACCGCTGCTTTCTGCAATGCCCTTACAAATGACTTCTGCCTGGTTATACCCGCGGATAAATTCTTTTTTCGGATGGAGCGGAACAGGGATGAGCGCGTCTACATCCGAGAATTTAGCAATACTCTTTAGTTTTGTTCCGATCTCTTTCCCGAAGTGTTTCCCGATTTCGGGGTTGTCTTTGTACTTGAGTTCGTGAAGGATCTGCTGGGTAGAACTTTGTTGCTTAAAACGCAGAAGGGCATAAGTACCTTCCAGGTTCACCCTTCCCCAAAACAATTTATCGAGGTTGGTAGCTTCCATATAATCTTCGAAATGGGTGTATGCTAATTCACTCGCACAAATCGGGCAGATTGCCAGTTTGGATTGATTGAATTCGTGTTTGCAGATTAAACAGTTTTGAGGGTAGATTACATGGAGCAGATCACGGGTCCATTTGTTAAAATTCGACGAAAAATTTAGTGACATAGTAGTGTGTATTTGGCTTTGCTCAACTATCAACAATAAGGTGTTAATAGCCTCTTAAAAATAATAAAAAAAGAAACTCAAAATCCACCTAACTTTATAGGAAAGCCGACTGAAAGTCTTCATACACTTGAAGTTGGATGAAACTGGCTAATTCTTCGATGAATTGCATATTCTGTACTGTGAATATCTTTAGGGGGGATGTTGATAAACTCGCTAAGTGTTCATGTTAAAGGATTTCAAAGTGGGGATGTTGAAAACCTTAAACAATTGTGGATTTCTTTAATTGTGAAAGGAAAGAATTTTGACAATTTTTGTAAGCCCCTTTGAGCACAAAACTTGTTGAACACACGCAACAATATCGGAGGGGAAACTAACTTAAATTTGAATACCAACACACTTTATCTATGGTTAAGAAATTAACCATGGCATAGGATTTATTGACTTTAAAAAACAACCCTGGCGATGAATGTCAGGATTTAAAAACAAATTAAAAAAATGGCACAGGCAGAACCAATCTTATCGGAAAACAAAAACAGATTCGTATTGTTTCCAATCCAGCATGAAGATATTTGGTCTTTTTACAAGAAGGCCGAGGCAAGTTTTTGGACTGCAGAAGAAATTGATTTATCGCCGGATTTAATTGATTGGGAAACTAAACTGAATGACGATGAACGTCATTTTATCAAACACGTTTTGGCATTTTTCGCAGCGTCCGACGGAATCGTGAACGAAAACCTGGCAGAGCACTTTTTGGCTGAAGTGCAGTATACCGAGGCAAAGTTCTTTTACGGTTTCCAGGTAGCCATGGAGAACATCCATTCAGAGACATACTCGCTGTTAATTGATACCTATATCAAAGATCAAAAAGAGAAGAACCATTTATTCAATGCATTGGATACGATCGATTGTGTTCGTAAGAAGGCAGATTGGGCATTGCGCTGGATCGATAACGGTTCTTTTGCAGAGCGATTAGTTGCATTCGCTGCTGTGGAAGGAATCTTCTTCTCCGGTTCATTCTGTTCGATTTTCTGGTTGAAAAAACGCGGCTTGATGCCAGGATTATCGTTCTCCAATGAGTTGATCTCCCGCGACGAAGGTCTGCACTGTGATTTCGCTTGTTTGTTGTACACCAAGCACCTGGTAAACCAGCTTTCAAAGGATCAGGTAGAGAAAATCATTCTGGATGCTGTTGAGATTGAGAAAGAGTTTGTAACGGATGCACTGCCTGTGAAGTTAATAGGTATGAACGCAGAATTAATGGCACAGTACATCGAATTCGTTGCAGACCGATTATTGACAGAGCTTGGGAATCCAAAGGTGTTCAATACGGCAAACCCATTCGACTTCATGGATATGATCTCCATCCAGGGAAAAACCAACTTCTTCGAAAAAAGAGTAGCTGAGTACCAAAAGTCAGGCGTTATGTCGAACAAGGAAGACCAAACATTTAGTTTGGACGAAGAATTTTAATTGATTATATTATACATTACCAATAACAACAACCCAAATAGAGCGCTATGTACGTAATTAAAAGAGACGGAAGAAAAGAGGCGGTGAAATTTGACAAGATCACTGCACGCATCATCAAGATGTGCTACGGGCTGGACCCGCTGGTTTCACCGGAGGCTGTTGCCATGAAGGTCATCGAAGGAATCTACGATGGAGTGACAACAACAGTTTTAGATAATTTGGCCGCTGAGGTTGCAGCTGCTAAGACCATTGACCACCCGGACTATGCTTTGTTGGCATCCAGAATCGCGGTGTCCAATTTACACAAGGAAACGAAAAAATCGTTCTCCGATGTGATGGAAGATCTATACAAATACATCGATCCGAAGACAGGACAACGTGCTTCCCTGATTGCTGATGATGTGTATGAAGTGATCTCGAACAACAGAGAATTGCTGGATTCAAGCATCATTTACGACCGTGATTTCCGTTACGATTACTTCGGATTCAAAACCTTGACAAGAAGCTACTTGTTGAGAACAAACGGTGAGATCGCAGAAAGACCGCAGCAAATGTTGATGCGTGTTGCTGTCGGGATTCACAAAAACGACCTTCAACAGGCAATCAAGACGTACAACCTGATGTCTGAAGGATGGTTTACACATGCTACACCAACCTTGTTCAATGCAGGTACACCAAAACCTCAAATGTCTTCTTGTTTCTTATTAACAATGAAAGAAGACAGTATCGAAGGTATTTACGAGACGTTGAAATCTTGCGCTCAGATTTCACAATCGGCTGGTGGTATCGGATTGGCTATCCACGATATTCGTGCTACAGGATCATACATCAAAGGGACAAACGGTACATCCAACGGAATCGTTCCGATGTTGCGCGTATTCAACGACACTGCCCGCTATGTAGATCAGGGTGGAGGAAAACGCAAAGGATCTTTCGCAATGTATATCGAGCCCTGGCATGCTGATGTATTCGATTTCTTAGATTTGAAAAAGAATACCGGAAAAGAAGAAATGCGTGCACGCGATTTGTTCTACGCGCTTTGGATTCCGGATTTATTCATGAAACGAGTAGAAGAGAACGGAGACTGGACGTTGATGTGTCCGCATGAGTGTCCGGGACTTTCCGAAACATACGGAGCTGATTTCGAAGCATTGTATACCCAATACGAAGCAGAAGGAAAAGGCCGCAAAACAATCAAAGCACAAGATTTGTGGTTTAAAGTATTGGAATCTCAAATTGAGACCGGTACTCCATACATGTTGTACAAGGATGCTGCAAACTCGAAATCAAACCAGCAAAACTTAGGAGTGATCAAATCTTCTAACTTGTGTACGGAGATCATCGAGTATACTGCACCGGATGAGATCGCAGTTTGTAACCTGGCTTCCCTGGCATTGCCGAAATTCGTAACAGAAGAAGGAACGTTCGATCACGATAAATTATTCGAAGTAACTTACCAGGCAACTGTGAACCTGAACCGTATCATCGACGGAAACTTCTACCCGGTAGAAGAAGCGCGCAACTCAAACATGCGCCACCGTCCGATTGGTTTGGGAGTTCAGGGATTGGCTGATGCATTTATCATGATGCGTTATCCATTCGAATCCGAAGAAGCAAAAGCATTGAACCGCGAGATCTTCGAAACGATTTATTACGCAGCAATGACTGCTTCCAAAGATTTGGCTATTGCTGAAGGACCATACGAAACAATCGCGGGATCTCCTGTATCAAAAGGAATTTTCCAGTTCGATATGTGGGGAGTAACTCCTACAAACCGTTGGGAATGGGATCTATTGAAAGAAGAAGTGAAAAAACACGGTGTACGCAACTCCCTGTTGTTAGCTCCGATGCCAACAGCTTCTACTGCACAGATCCTTGGAAACAACGAATGTTTTGAGCCTTACACATCCAACATTTACACACGTCGTGTATTGTCAGGTGAGTTCATTATCGTAAACAAGCACTTGCTGAAGGATTTGGTAAAAGAAGGTTTATGGACGAAAGATATGCGTCAGAAATTGATGGCAGCAAACGGTTCTGTTCAAAACATCAACGAGATCCCTCAATACATCAAAGACCTTTACAAAACTGCCTGGGAAATTTCTCAAAAAGCAATTATCGAGCAGGCAGCAGATCGTGGAGCATACATTTGTCAGTCACAATCCTTGAATATTTTCATGGAGAATGCAAACTTCGGTAAGTTGACATCTATGCACTTCTACGGTTGGAAAAAAGGATTGAAAACAGGTATGTACTACCTGAGAACGAAAGCTGCAACAGATGCGATCAAGTTCACAGTAGATAAAGCAGTAACCGAAGAACCTGCAAAAGTATCCGCAGCGGAATTGGAAGAACAACAAGCGGCAATCGCATGTTCTTTGGATAACCCGGATAACTGTGAAATGTGCTCAGGATAGAACTTGAAAAATAAATGAAAACTGTAGGGACGCGATGCTTCGCGTCCCTACATGTTTTTTTGAAAGATTTTGTGTGATGTTAATAATTGTGCCGTTTTTATGATATCACGCATTCAAATCCTGTCCTCTTCGGGCGGGATTTTTTGGTTTTTGGACATGCGATTAATCGTATCCCTGGAAACCGGTCTGATATAAAAATCGACTTTGTATACTAGTATAGCACTTAAAACGTTAGTACTTTAGCATGATGCGCGCTGTACGGGTCGGACTTCTATTGCTAGGCAGTATTTTTTGTTGGGTTCATAGCTGGACACAAGATAACGCGTACCGTCAAAAAACGATTGCAGCAACAAGCAATCTCATCCAGCTGGATTCTTTAAGTATTGCGCCAAATTCGTTGATAGTACGCTGTGGCGGAGAAATTATCCTTCCCTACCAATACATTGTGGATTACGCAAAAGGAACGATTCAAATGTCCCGGCTTTGCTCGGATGAACTGACGGTTTCTTACCGCGTGTTACCGTTTTCTTTCGCAAAAAGTTATCAATTACGGGATACAAACATTATTTACACCCAAAATAAAGGCGATCGGGAAAAATACCTGATTACACCAACGGTAGAACCATTGGACCTCATGGGAGCAAATGGCCTTCGAAAATCGGGAAGCATCTCCAGGGGAATTACTTTCGGGAACCGGCAGGATCTTTCTGTAAACTCTTCCCTGAACCTGGAACTGTCGGGTTATATTGCTCCGAACTTACAGGTTTTGGCTTCGGTAACAGACGATAATTTGCCCATCCAGCCGGAAGGAAATACCAATAAACTGCAGGAATTCGACCAGGTATTCATCCAATTATTCAACGACCAGTTTAAGCTTACTGCAGGGGATTTCTGGATCAGTAAACCTGACGGTTATTTCCTAACCTACAAGAAGCGCGGACAAGGATTGACCGGTGAATACTTCTGGAAAAAAGACAAGACCGGAACAATCAAAACACAGGTCAGCGGAGCATTGTCCAAAGGAAAATTCAACCGGCAGATTATCCAGGGAGTAGAAGGGAACCAGGGACCGTACCGCCTGAGAGGAAATGAGAACGAGCCATATATTATCATTCTTTCCGGAACGGAGCGCGTGTTTATTGACGGGAGGCAGCTGAGCCGAGGGCAGGAATACGATTATGTGATCGATTATAACACTTCGGAATTGACATTTACTGCAAAAAACCTGATCACGAAAGACATCCGGATTGTTGTAGAATTCCAGTATTCGGACCAGAATTATGCCCGTTCACTCTTTCAATTTTCAACAGCTGCCCAAAGCAAAAAACTGGACTGGTGGATCAATGCCTATTCCGAACAAGATGCAAAGAATCAACCGTTGCAGCAAAACCTGACCAATGATCAAAAAATGCTCTTATCGGAGATTGGGGATAGTTTGGAACTGGCCCGTTATTCGGTCATTGATTCCGTTGGCTTCTCCGAAAACCTGGTGATGTACCAAATGGTCGATTCTTTGGGATACGACAGCGTTTTAGTGGCTTCTGCAGATCAGAACGTTGCTTTTTACAAAGTTCAGTTTTCATACGTCGGTCCGGGAAAGGGCGATTATGTATTTGAAAAGTTCAATGCGATTGGCCGGGTCTACAAATGGGTGCAGCCGGTTGGAGGTGTTCCGGTAGGAGATTACGCACCGGTTTCATTATTGATCACACCGAAAAGACAGCAACTATTTACAGCAGGAACGACTTACCGCTTCAATGAAAAATTGAAGATCACCACCGAATTAGGAATGAGCGGTTATGATCTGAATACCTTTTCTTCTCTGGATCGCTTTGATGACCGGGGATATTCCATGCGAACCAGGATCGAACATACGAATCCGTTCGGAAAAGACTCTGTTCCTGCCTGGAGCTGGAAAAAACAAGCCGAGATAGAAATGCTGGACCCTTATTTCAAACCCATCGAACAATACCGGACCGTGGAATTTGACCGCGACTGGAATACAAGAAGCATGGGGTATACCGGAAACCAGGTTTTGACAACATTAGGGACGAGCATTGAGAATACCAGGTACGGTAAAATTGGGATTAATGCACAGCAATATAAGATCGGTTCGGATTTCTCAGGATTACGGACCCAATTACTTACTTCCTGGAAGCAGCAGGGGTTCAATGTCACTATTGATGCGAGTTTCCTAAGCTCTAAAAACGAGAATACCAACCAGTTTTTACGCCATAAAGCAGATATCTCCAAGCAAATCAAAAAAGTGCGCGTCGGATTTAAAGATGACCAGGAATTAAACCGTTTCGTCCAGGGGGATTCGCTGCTGGGACTGCAGTCTTACAGTTTTTTTGATTACCAGGGCTATGTTGCTTTGGGAGATACTTCATCCGGCGAATTATTGCTGAGTTACCGGGAGCGTGTAGACGGAAGATCGGATAGCACCCGTTTGAGAAATGCCGCAAAAGCAAGGACGCTTCGTGCCGAGTGGACGAAAAACAACTGGAAGAACCAACGCTTATACATTGTGGCGAACTACCGTGAATTGAAGATCCTCGATACAACACTCATTACACAGGCACCGGAAAACACTACCAATGGCCGGATCGACCATGATATTAAATTCTGGAAAGGAGCTGTCAATCTCACCACCTTTTATGAAGTGGGTGCCGGACTGGAACAAAAGAAGGAGTTTATCTACATCAAAGTCAATGACGGACAGGGAGTTTATACCTGGAACGATTACAACAATGACGGGGTCAAAGATCTGAATGAGTTTGAAATTGCCGCATATGCAGATCAGGCAAGCTACATCCGTGTATTTACACCTTCCAATGATTATATCAAGACTTATTCGAATGAGTATAACCAATCCTTGACACTTCGGCCGGAACGCGTATGGGCAAATGCTACCGGTTTCCGGAAAGTACTGGCGCGGTTCTCCACGCAAACCCGTTTCAGATTGCAGCGAAAGACCAATATATTTGACGGTGCAAGAGCTTACAATCCCTTTGTCGGAAGTATAGATGATAATTCGTTGATCAGTACTGCTAACGTGATCAAAAACACCGTGTATTTTAATCGTACAAACAATGTCGGTGGCGGAGATTATAGTTATGAAAGCTCGAAGACCAAAACATTATTGGCTACCGGATTCGATGGAAGAACCAAAGAATCCCATGAATTTAACGCGCGGGTTACCATCCTGAAAAAATTCAGTATCCAATCGCAGTTCGAAACCGGGCTGAAAACTTCTTCCGTAGATTATACATCCGGTCGGAACTACCGTTTGCATTACTGGCAGTTGAAACCATCTTTGATCTATCAGCCGAATACATCGCTTCGTTTCAGTTTGGACGGACGCGTTATCGAAAAGAGGAATGAAGAAAACCTGGGTGGTGAACAGGCAGATATTTATGACATCGGTATAACCGGAAAGTACAACCAAACACAAAAAGGAAGTTTGCAGGGCCAGTTTAACGTTATCCGCATCGCATTCCGGGGAGATTCGAACACCCCTTTGGGATTTGAGTTACTGGAAGCATTGAAACCGGGAGTGAACTATGTCTGGAGCCTGGGCTATCAGCGTTCCTTGTCAAAAAGTCTGCAGATTTCGGTTCAATACAACGGGCGCAAAAGCGAAGGGAATAAAGTCATCCACGCCGGGGGGATGGAGGTGAAGGCGTTCTTTTAGCAAAGTCAAAAATTCAACGGTTTAAAAAAAAATACCGTTATTAACTGATATGCTCCCTGACTAGTGATGTGATATTTGATTGAAATGAAATCCCCTAAAATGAATAAACTGTTCTATATCTTCTTTTGTGCTCTTTTAATCACATCCTGCAAAAAAGACAAAACTCCGTTAGCTGAAACGATACCTGCTCATGCACCGGATAATTTCGAGTTGCTGACAACCGTTCCAGCTCCATATAGTCTTGGATTCCTTCGTGTTGGCCCCAATGGTCAACTAATTTGGTCTGTTGATGAAATATGGAGAAGTTCTGATTTGGGAGAGACATGGTACCAGGTAAATAGTCCTGGTGGGTCTTGGGCTGCTGCTGTAGTATCCGCGAACACTTTTTTCGTGGGTAGTCAGAATCTTTACCGTACTACGGATAATGGCGTAAATTATACCCAGGTACTTTCAGGAAGTACCTCGGGAAACACTTACGATGTAGAGTATTTGGGAGGAAACACAATCTTGGTTTCATGCGACCGCATCAAAAAGAGTACGGATTTGGGGGCAACATGGACGGATGTTTATAACCAGGACCTGGATTCAGCAACGGTGCAGGAAATGCAATTCATTAATAGTAATTGCGGTTACGTCATGACTACCCCGGATATAAACTCTTTGTTAGATGTTTTATTACTAAAAACAGTGAACGGTGGAAATTCCTGGGAACCAAGTCTGATAGTGCCAAATTCAATTTGTGTAGATTTTCATTTTGCTAGTTCGAATGTTGGTTATGCGCTAATAGTAAATTCGAATAATGTAATTACTCTATACAAAACAACAAACGGAGGGCAGAATTGGATTACCATCCCTTTCACGGGTATTTTCCCTGGTATGATCCATTTTTACAATGAAACGGAAGGTTATGTTGCAACCAATGGCAACCTTTACCTGACCAAAGATGGCGGTTATAATTGGGAGCAGCTTGCTATTACCTGGGATAATTTGGTGGATCCTTTAAATTCCATTGTTCATTACAAAGGAAAAGTGTTTTTAGCCTTTTATAGTGGTAAATTGTATCGCTCTACCTTGTAAGAGTTTGTTAGATATTTTAAGAACAAAAAAGGGCAGGAGTTGTTTGATTCCTGCCCTTTTCCATACATAATTATGATCAATGTCCTGCTTCTTCTTCCGCTTTCGGGAAGCCTGCGATCATTTTGTCATAGTCAGCCAGTAATGCTTCGGCATCCGTTACTTTTCCATGAGCAATATCCGCTGCATTGGTATTTCCGTCTTTTTTAGCTTTTTCCTCTTCTGCTTTGTATTTATCAATGGAGTTTTTCAAATTATCTCTCAAATATCCGATGTATTGAGGCATAAACATTTGAGTGTACATTCCGCCTGTTTTATACTCGTTTTCGTAGATAGGAAGTGTACGTCTCTGAATTTTCGGTTCCTGTCGCGAAGCAAAGAAAGTCATGGAGTTCAGTACCCCCAATTTATCGAACCCTTGTACCAGGTTTGATTTAAAGACTTTCTCGTAATAAGCGATCTGGTCAGCATCTCCATATTTGGCATAGATCATGGCAATACCCATTTGCATTTTGCCGGAAGATTCATTTTCCAAAGTTTTACAAGCTTCCAAAGCTGCTTTATTGTTTACTTTGGAAAGTTGAAGCAAGGCAGCGCTTATCACAGAATAAGACTGGTCTTTTTGAATGCTTTCTGTGCATAACTGCTCCAGTTCCGGACCGGAAATCATTCCTGCCAAAGCTGTTATGGCAGCGGCGCGAACGGAAGAAACGGAATCAGTACTCGCCATCTGCTTCAAACGGCTGATTGAAGCGGCCTTGTTATCAGCAGTCATTTTACCGATTTTCTCGATTGCAGTAGAGCGAATATCCCAGAACGGATCTTTCAACGCTTCCTGAGCAATTCTTGCTGCTTCAGGAGAACTGGCAGGAACTTTTTGAAGTGCATTTTTCCGGTGAATGTAATGCTTGGAGTTATTCCATTGGAAAGCATACCAGGAAGCGTCTTTTTTCTCTTCCATTTTGCATAAAAGCATCGCTTCCGCATCAAAAATGACATTTTTCACAGTTCCCTGGGTTGGGATTTTCACCGTTGTGGATTCGTCGTTGAACCACTGACGGGTAGTTGTTGCACCACGGTCGTCATAAACCGTTACATCAACCGGTAATTTGAACAATCCGAAATCCTTTTTCTGTTTTTGGTTGACCGTGATAGAAACAGCATTCGCATCTGCAGCATAAGATACATCCAGGATCGGGTGGCCTTTTCCCTGGTACCACTGATTGAAGAACCAATTCAGGTCTTCGCCGCTGACATCTTCGAAAGCCAGTCTTAGTTGGTGGAATTCTGCTGCTTTGAACTGGTTTTGCTTCAGGTAATTTTTCAATCCCAGGAAGAAAGCTTCATCACCGATGTATTTGCGAAGCATGTGCAAAATACGCCCTCCCTTGTTGTAGGAATGACCGTCAAACATGTCCTCACGTGATTTGTAATCAAACCAAACCAGGTTGTGATAACCTCCCTGATCAGCAGAAGCAAAGTAACCTGCTGCTTCCTGTAATGCCTGGAATTCTGCTTCATCCAAACCGTGACGATGCTCATCCCACAAGAATTGGGAATAGTTCGCGAAAGATTCGTTCAATGTTAGGTTCGACCAGGATTCACAGGTAACCAAATCTCCGAACCAGTGGTGGAACAATTCGTGTGCAATCGTAGAATTGTCGTTCTCATCCAAAAGCTCTCGCTGTGTTTTATAAGCGTACTCTCCGAAAACTACTGCTCCGGTATTTTCCATTGCCCCGGAAACATAATCTCTTACAACAATTTGGGAATACTTGTCCCAGGGATATTCAACACCTAATAATTGTGAGAAGAAACCGATCATTGCCGGAGTTTCCCCGAAAATTGCTTTTGCGTCTTTTTCCCATTGTGGTTCTACGTAGTAGTTCACCTCCATGTTTGTCCCGTCGGGGCGCTTGTAAGTATCTTTTACCACTTTGAATTCACCCACTCCCATCATGAATAAGTAAGGAGCATGCGGAAGGTCCTGTTTCCAGTAGTCTGTTCTGGTACCGTCAGCATTTTTGGTAGAACTCACCAATTTACCGTTGGAAAGTGTTGCATATTTATCCTGCACAGTGATATAAATCTCCTGCTTTGTTTTCGAGTTCGGGGAATCGATCGTTGGGAACCAAACCGAGTTGGATTCTGTTTCACCCTGTGTCCAGATCTGGGGCATTTTATTAGGCTCTTCTCCACGCGGATTGATGAAGTATAGACCTTTATCACTGGTAATCGCGTTTGACCCGCCTGTTTTGCGCTCATCCGGTTTAGCGATGTAGTCAATAACTACCGTATAATTCTCATCACGTGTATAGGTTCTATCCAGTTGAATGGTTAAAACGTCGTCTTTGTATTCAAATTGGAGCGTTTTTCCGGCCATGGAAACACTTTTGATCTCCATTCCTTTCGCATCAAGGACCAACTCATTGGATTTGTAATAATGTGGTTTAGCCTGAAGTGTCTCTTTACCAATCAACCAGGATTTCGTCCAATCGAATGAAACTTCCAGTTTTGTATTGATCAAGTCGGTCAATACGGTTCTGGATGCATGGTATACTTTGGGGCTATCTTGCTTTGACTCGTCAATTGCAACAGTAGTTGACTCCGAGTTGTTACTTTGACTTGCCGCGTGCTCAGTGTCAGTATGTTTTGGTTGACAAGCTACTAAGACAAGAGCAACCAAGTAGGATATTTTCTTCATTTTCGGGCGAATATGATTCGTAAATACATTGAACGGCAAATATAGGAAACTAAGTTTTTTTTACAATCTTTTTCTAGATGAATGGACAAATAGTTCGTATTATTGTCGCAAAATTCTTACAGATGGAAACAGCTAATTGGACAACGGACGGAGAAGTCCTTCATGCTAACAGAGATGGGGTTCATATTCGTTGGGAAGACCAGCAGTTTTTTACAATAACGTACAAAGGGAAAAAGTTCCGCGGCGAAGTGATGTCGAATCGCATGGAAGAAGGTTTGCTTACATTAAAATTGAACCACCGCGTATTTGAAGTGAAAAAAGGCGGTCCTTTGGATGAATTGATTGCTTCTCTTGGAATGGACAAGCCGAAACTGCGCAAATTAAAGCAGCTGAAAGCACCGATGCCTGGAAGAGTTGTCAGTGTTGCTGTTACGGTTGGACAATCCATCGAGGTAGGAGATCCTTTATTAACGCTTGAGGCAATGAAAATGGAAAACGTTTTAAAAGCCGAAGGGATCGGAGTTGTTAAAGCCATTGCAATCAATCCGCAGGATGTGGTTGATAAGGGTGGCTTATTGATTGAATTTGAGTAAGATTCATTTATTCCCCACATTTTATTAAAATTTCATAGATTGACGTAAAACGCAATATTACGCTTTCGGTTGATAGATAAACTAAAAACGGCTCCCAAAAGGAGCCGTTAGTCGTATCAATAATATGTCTTTTAACTTTTCTGCGGTGTGAAAGCTTTATTAATTATAGAAGGATAAACCGCACCGAATTCTTTCATACACCATTCCCTTAAACGTTGAATTTCTTCTGAGTCAGACATCCATCGGATTGCTTTTGACAATTCTTTCTGGAATAAAAGTGGGTCAAAACTTACCCGAACCAGGATTTTTTTCGTTAGTTCAAACATGGGGTTCTGTTTATAATTTCATCTAATATAACGATCCATTTCCGGATTTGGTATGTTAAAAATGTTAAAAGTTACGTGAACAAAAAAGCGTGTGCCCGTAACAATCAGACACACGCTACTTTATAGCTGTATGTTAAATTTTTAATGGAGGTGTTGTTCGATAACCTGGTAAATTTCTTCCGTTACTTTATCGTATACATAGATCAAATAATGCATGTTATCGACATCATATTGATCAGGGAGTTTGTACGTGTAATTGACATAATACTTGCCGTTTGGACCAAGGTCTGAAGCTTCCAAAACGCGTCCGAAAGCCCTTCCGTCGATACAATCGCGCATAATATCTTTATGGACATAAGTTGCGTTCCGGGTTAAGTTGGGCATAAGCTGCGGTGCAACCAGTGAATCTTCACAAACGTAAACCACAACTGCCAGATCATTGGTGAGGTTATTGTCTACCTTGTCAACTTCTACATGCAGGAAACTACCTCTGGTACTTGCAAAATAATTCGTATGAGATTGAATATTCACGCGAAGCGGCTTGTTCAATTCAACCGTAGTTTTCGAATTCCATGTCGGAGGCGCGCTGGTATTGTCCGTACCGTTTAATTGACGGTTAACCGTTCCGCTTGGATTACCCAAAAAGCTTGTTCCCGGTTTGGACCCGAAATGAACGCCGATTTCATAAGCCAAATCATTAAATAGGACAGTAGGATAGTCCGGAAGTAACACTTCCTGGAAACTGGAAGCTCCGACAGGGCTTGTGTGAACTCCTACTCCAAATACTCTTCCCGGATTTGCCTGCTCCAGGCTTTGTAAAAGGGTTGCTGCATTCGGACAGTTGTTGCATCGGTGTCCGGTAAAATCTTCAATCAATACATTGGTGAATGTATTGGTGTTTTCCGGGAACGCAGGCCAAAGTCCTTGCGCCACATAGTGTGCGGAATCTCCATCCGGGTACAAAGACCAATCAAGTGCAGAAGTTCCCGTACCCTTTTCCGGATAGGCATTTTTGACCTTGTCGCAGGAAACAAGCCCTGCTGCCAAAATCGCTGATAAAAAGATAAATTTCTTCATGTTCTAAATGTATTAATTAGAAACTTTGCGTTAATGAAACCGTCAAACCGTTGGACGCAGGGACGAAACGGCATACACCGCCCACACAGAACAGACCGGCACGCTGACGACCATAATTCAAAGTTACCCGAGTTGCATCTTTTATCCAACCAAAAGATCCGATTGCGTAATGAACTCTCAAATCCTTGTTTGAATTACCATAGTTATACTGGTCCATAAAACCAAGGAACCAGTTTGGAGAGATTGTATATTCCAAAACGAGTGTTACCCAATCCCCTTTGTCCTTATCCGTCTGGTAATTGAAGCCGGCCATCTTTTTATTCGTAGTGAATAAAGCCTGTAACTCTGCTCTTAAATTGTGTTTCTTATTGATTTTCCAACCTGCTTCCAAAACAGCAATGTGAGCGTTTATCATTCCATGTGCAGTTTCGGTTACTTTTGAAACATCATTATTAATCGCGATGTTGAAATAGGAACCGATCAGGTAAAAGCTTTTGTTGAATTTGTAGGTAACATTTACGTTGATATCCTGCCAAAGCAAGCTGTCAGTCATATCGAACGGATTTCCCCTGTAGGTTATGCGGGAAGAATCTCCGGGCATTGCAAACCCGCGTGTATGACGTAAAGGTTGAAATGCTGCAGAATAATTAATATTGATTGGAATTCCGTACTTCCCGCCGCCTTTTCCTTTCGGAATCGTATAAAGCACTTCTGCCTGGTAAGCAATTTCACCCAAAGGCTGAGTAGCATAGGGATAAAGCGTCGCCACCAGGTTGTAAGTATGCGTTTTGTTCATGGCAGGCAGGTAATTGATAAACAAATCCGCCAACCCTTTGGTACGGTCCGAACGATAACTCATATTGTCTACGGACTTAGCTGAGAGTGAGATCCCCAATCCTTTTCGGGAATACCCCAGATTAATCAAAGCTGCATGTCCCGGATTGTAAATGTAACCGTTGTCATCACTCGGATCATTTTCCTTATAAGTATATTCCCCGTTCAAAGTGAATTTCTTATACCGTAATCCGATTCGACCGCTGTAGGCCGCCACATTTTCCGGAAGGATGTAGGTTTCGTTGTCATCTTTTTGGTACTTGCTCATGAAAGCTCCGCCGATAGTCACGTCCAAACCACTTGAATCCATTACCGGGATCAATTCATTCAAATGTAACTGCAAATCAACACCGCGTGTTATCCCCGCTGATTTATCTACTCTTCCTCCCTGGAAGGAATAGCGCTGGTTCCCGTAAACTGCTTTTAGCTGTATTCCTTTATAAGGGCGTAAGATTACACGGGCACCATCCATAGCATTATCATATCCGAGGTTCCGGTCTTCATAAGCCCTGAAAATAGTTCCCGAACCAAATTGTTCATAGAAATTACCTAAAGTAATATCGATATAATCGTTAGACCATCCAACATAGCGCATTCCGAGCCCTGTTCCGTCAAAACGGTTCGGATATCCGTTAATACGCGGTAAATAGGACTCGAAACGACCTCCTGCTTTAAAATGTGAGCCTGAATAGAACACATTCATGTAGGAGTTAAGCAGTCCGCGTTCTACAGGCTGTAGCGCTCCGATCAGCGGATCAGCATTCAGGTATTGGAATGTTGCTTCCATATTTCCCGTAATGCTCCCTAATATATTAGATTGTCCGAATGCTGTGAGCGATCCGGACAATGCACAGATTCCTAAAATCCAGTTTTTCATCTATAGTATAAGAGTATAAGTAGCTTATTTATTTCCGAGCTTTTTGATCTCGTCGTACAATTTTTCTTCGTCTCCGGGAGAATAATTATTGTGTGAGTAAACGATATTTCCTTTTTGATCTATTAAAAAGGTATGAGGAACATTGTTTACACCCATTGCACGTTTAAAATCCCCGTTAGGGTCCATTAAAACCAGGTAATCCCATCCTTTTCCGTCTACGTATACCGGAACTTGCGCTTTTGTTTTTTCATCGTCAATGGTTACGGCAACAAGGTTCACACCAGTTTCTTCCTGCCAGTCAGGATAAAGCTCATGAATAGTGTTTAATTCGCGTTTGCACGGAGAACACCAGGTAGCCCAAAATGAAATAACTACAGGACCTTTAAAGCCCAATTCAGCAGTGTTTACTGCTTTACCATTCATGTCAACTAATTTTACAGAAGGAAGTTGTTTAACTACTAATGGTTCATGATTTTGAGCCATCGATAAGGTAGAAACAATAAGTCCCAGAAATAAGAACGTAATTTTTTTCATAGTTTTAAATTTTAGCAAGGGACAGTTCAAGTTCTGTGCCGAAATCCAAAGATACCTTTTCCTTAACACAATTTTAAACATGTGTTATCCGATACTCTTGTATTCCTAAAAAATGTTAAGTCACAGTGAAAAATTGTAATCCTAATAATTCTGATTTTCATCAAAATCAAACCGTTTAATTCCGAAAAAGCGCACTTAAATCAAAAATTAACGAATATAAGGGGATAGGAGGTTGTTTTTTCAAGTAAAAAATTGTAATCTTACTGATTGATATACGAATGTGACCTATTGTGAGAAAAATAGAACGTTCCTATATTTGTGAAAACTGAAAACGCGATTATGAAAAAAATATACTCTTTAGTTACTGTTCTTTTACTTGCTTGCTCTACAGGTTTCGGGCAGGTTGAAATTAAACTGTGGGATAACGGAACCCAGGCAGGTACAGGAAACGCCTTGAATGGTGAAGAATATACAATTATGGCTACCACAGATGGGACGCATGGAGTTACCATTAACTTTAAAAACACTTCTGCTGTTAACAAGACATGGAAGATGGAGCGTTACAGAATAACAGATATGGCAGCATGGGCAGATTACTTATGCTGGGGAGCTCCCGGAGATCCTTTCGGACAATGTTATACTCCTCAAATCATGAATACAAATCCCTGGACTAGTCCGAACCAATACAGTTTGGATGTTGCTCCCGGAGCATCTGCAAACCTGGTAGCTGACGCTGAAACACATGGTGCAGGAACTGAAAAGTACCGTTTTTATTTAATTGAAGGACAATCTACAAGAGTGGATTCTGTTGATGTGATCGTTACTTCTACACTCGGAATTGAGGATCAACAACAAGATGAGGTATCTGTTTCTGTATATCCGAACCCGGTTTCAAATGTATTGACTGTAAGCACTAAAGGATTAGAAGGTACAGTTGAATTGAAAATGGTTGACGTACTTGGAAAAGTGGTTTTGGCTGAATCAGGAGCTCCAATTAACAAAGTGGATGTAAGCAATTTCAAAAACGGAGTTTACCTGGTGTATGTTCACAATAAAGGAAATCTGGTACAAACAAAACGAATTGTTATTAAGCACTAAACTAGTATTTGATACACGATATTGAAAAGGAGTCCAAAACGGACTCCTTTTTGGTTTTATAAAATTCTTTTTAGTTCCTCTACCGCCTCAACAGCGCTTTTATTTATTTTTTGGAATTGACTTTCAACCGGGATCAGGTCGGATTTCGGATCAATCAAAATTTTCCGACAGCCCGGCTTAGTGTAGTGGATTAGTCCGGCAGCCGGGTAGACACTTAGTGAAGTCCCTACTACAATCAGGATATCGGCCTTTTCTATTATTTCGGCTGCAGTTGAAAGAAGAGGAACTTCCTCGCCGAACCAAACAACATGAGGCCTTAAAATATATCCGTCGTCGCAAAGGTCTGTCATTTTGAGTTCATGACCTTCAATGAGGTAATATTTCTTCTCTTTATCAGGCCCGGAGCTTTTTGCATACCGAATGTTGCCATGCAGGTGAAGAACATGGGTGTTCCCTGCACGCTCATGCAGGTCATCAATGTTCTGAGTAATAACCTGTACATTAAAAAGATCTTGCAACTGACTGAAATAATGATGCGCATCGTTTGGTTTTGCGCTTATAACATTGAGCCGTCTTTCATTATAGAATTTCTGCACCAGATCCGGGTTGTTTTTCCACGCTTGCGGCGTTGCAACTTCTTCAATGGAATAGTTTTCCCACAGTCCATCAGCATCCCGAAAAGTCTTGATACCACTTTCCGCACTAATCCCTGCTCCCGATAGAATAACAAGGTTATTTTTCATATCCTTCATTTAGCTTTCCAATAGTCAAAGTTAATTGAATCAAGCTTAGGTGGTTAAATAGTTGTTAAGTTATTGTCTTAATGTTAGATTTGGAATTCTAAAACGTTAAGATTATGAAAAAAAGTTTACTTGCTTTCTCGGCACTTTTTTCAGTAGGTTCTGCTTTCTCACAAGTAGTATTGTCTGAAAACTTTGATGCGGGAACAACTTTGCCTGCTGGTTGGGCACAATACAACGTAGACGGGTTGACTCCGGCTTCAAGTGTAAGTTACATGGGAACTAGCGCATGGGTAGTTCGCGCAAACAGTGCAACAGGATCTGGGAATCATTTGGTTTCAACTTCCTGGTATACTCCGGCTGGGGTGTCCAATGACTGGGTGGTTTCTCCTTCAATTGCGGTTCCTAACTCAACAGGATTTATGTGCCAGTTTGACGTAATGGCTCCGGATGCTCAGTTCCTTGACGGATATAAAGTATATGTTTCTACAACAGGAAATACGGTAGCAGATTTCACAGACCCAGCTGTTCTTACAGTTGCTGCTGCTCCGAACACATACACTACCCAGTCTTTCTCTTTGGACGCATACATGGGTTCAAACATTTACATCGCGATCCAAAATAACTCAAACGATAAGTTCTTATTGTTTGTAGATAATTTTGTGGTTCGTAAGCCTGCGAACGATGATGCAATGCTTCTTTCTTCTACTTTGAACCGTTACTCTTTGACAAACACAAACAATACTTTGTCAATGCAAGTTAAGAATGACGGAGCAAATGCAATCACTTCATTAACTATTGATTGGAATGACGGAACAGCTCACAGCAGCGTTATCTCTACAAACATTGCTCCGGGAGCTACAGCAACGGTGAACCACCCAACTGCTGTAAACTATGCAACTGTTGTTGAAGAGGATTTAAACATTACTATCACTGCAGTTAACGGAAACTCTGATGCAACTGATAATACTTCAAGTAACAAAATCAACACGGTAAGTGCGAACTCACCGAAAGTGGTATTGATCGAAGAAGGAACAGGAACATGGTGTGGATGGTGTCCAAGAGGTGCTGTTGCAATGGAATACATGGCAGACACTTACCCGAATACATTTGCTGGTGTAGCAGTTCACAACGGTGACCCGATGACAGTTACTGCTTATGACGATGCTGCTGGTATTTCTGCATTCCCTGGAGCAAATGTAGACAGAGCACTTTTAGGTGTAGATGTTTCTACTCAGGACTTTGAAAATTTCTACGATGAGCGTATTGATTTGATTTCTCCGGCTGGATTGGGAATTCAAACAGGTGGTTCAGGAAACGCAGTTACTGTTACAGTTAATGCAACTTTCCGTACTGTATTTGCTGCTTCTAACTACCGTTTGGGAGTAATTATCACTGAAGACAACGTAACAGGAACAGGATCAGGTTATAACCAGGTAAACTATTACAGTGGAGGTGCTAACCCATTGAATGGTGCCGGTCACAACTGGCAGACTGCTCCGGACCCGGTTCCTGCAGCAGATATGGAGTATGACCACGTAGGTAGAGCTTTGTTGGGCGGATACATGGGACAGGCTGGTTCAGTTCCTGCTGTAATTACAGACGGACAAGTAGCAAGCTACACATTTAACTACACAGTTCCTGGAACAAGTAACCGTGCTAACATGCATGCAGTTGCTGTTTTGGTTGACCAAAACACAGGTGAAGTAGTAAACGCAAAAGAAATTTCTTTAGCTACTTTAGGATTGGCTGAGGCATCAACAATCAATATGGAAGTATTCCCTAACCCGGCTTCTGACTTTGTAAACGTGAAGTTTGAAGGACAAGGTGGAGAATACACAGTTTCAATCATTGATTTGGCTGGACGTACAGTTGCTTCTAAAGTTGTTACAGGTGCAGGTGCTACTGCAGTTGAAGTTCCGGTTGCTGGATTGGTAGCAGGAAACTACATGATTTCAGTTGCTAACGAGACTGGTTCTTACACACAAAAATTGATGGTGAAGTAATTCACGATTAAATATCATTGATGGAACCCCGACGATAAATGTCGGGGTTTCTTTTTATCCGAACTTTTTAGTGCTCTTGTATTAAGATTTATTAACTTTATCGCCCTTTACAATCTTATTTTATATGCCAAAAGTTCGTAAACAAGATGCGCTGGATTATCATGCTTCCGGCAGACCCGGAAAAATTGAGGTTATTCCTACCAAACCTTATGCTTCTCAAAGGGATCTGTCTTTGGCATACTCTCCGGGAGTTGCCGAGCCTTGCCTAAAGATTGCGGAAAACCCAGCAGATGTTTATAAGTATACCAGTAAAGCAAACCTGGTTGCGGTAATTTCAAACGGAACAGCTGTACTAGGATTGGGTGATATCGGTCCGCTGGCTTCCAAACCGGTTATGGAGGGAAAAGGATTGCTTTTCAAAATTTTCGCTGATATCGATGTGTTTGATATTGAAATCGACGCGAAAGATCCTGAATTATTTATTCAAACAGTCAAGGCAATTGCTCCGACATTCGGGGGAATCAACCTGGAAGATATTAAAGCTCCTGAAGCTTTTGAAATAGAACGCCGATTAAAAGAAGAACTGGATATTCCATTGATGCACGATGACCAGCACGGAACTGCAATTATTTCTGCCGCTGCATTATTGAACGCTTTGGAATTAGCCAAAAAGAAAATCGGGAAGGTAAAAATCGTTGTTTCAGGTGCCGGAGCCGCCGCAATTTCCTGTGCGAAATTGTACATGGCTTTAGGAGCTTCTGTGAACAATATCTTTATGTTCGACAGTAAAGGATTGATCCACGCCGGAAGAACGGACCTCGATGAAATGAAACAACAATTTGCCCCTCACAAGAAAGATGCTACTTTATCGGAATCTTTTAAGGGAGCAGATGTATTTATAGGATTGTCAAAAGGAAACATCGTTTCAAAAGAAATGGTGGCTTCGATGGCAAAAAACCCCATCGTGTTTGCATTGGCAAATCCGGACCCGGAAATATCCTACAAGGATGCAATGGCAACACGTGATGATATCATTATGGCAACCGGCCGATCGGACCATCCTAACCAGGTAAACAATGTGCTTGGTTTCCCCTTCATTTTCAGAGGTGCTTTGGATGTAAGAGCAACAGGGATCAATGAAGAAATGAAATTAGCTGCCGTTAAAGCAATTGCAAACCTGGCTAAGGAAACGATCCCGGAAGAAGTGATTGAAGCATACGGCGAAAAACATATTTCCTTCGGAAGGGAACAAATAATTCCGAAACCACTGGACCCGCGTTTGATTTATCATGTTGCACCTGCTGTTGCACGTGCTGCTATGGAATCAGGGATTGCTCAGAATCCGATTACTGATTGGCAGGAGTATGAAATGATCCTGAAAAAACGCTTGGGATTAGACAATAAACTGGTTCGACAAATCACTACCAAAGCACAGAACAATCCGAAACGAGTTGTTTTTGCCGAGGCTGATAATGTGAAAATCCTGAAAGCGGCGCAAACGACTTGTGAGGAAGGAATTTGTTTCCCGATCCTATTGGGAAAACGAAGAGTTATCGAATCGTTGATCGCTGAGTATTCGATCGAAATTCCCAATATGGTTATTATCGATCCGAAATCGGATACTGAAAAAATGCGCCGTCAAATATACGGGAACTCGTTCTTCGAAAAGCGCAAACGAAAAGGAGTAACGGAATATGAGGCAATACAGCTGATGCGTGAACGGAACCATTTCGGTGCAATGATGGTGGAAATGGGAGATGCAGATGCAATGATCTCCGGGTTGACAAGAAATTACAGAGATGTGGTTCGTCCTGCAATCCAGGTAATCGGTCTGCAAAAAGATGTAAATACCGTTGCAGGAGTCTATATCCTGAATACGAAAAGAGGACCGATATTCCTTGCCGATACGACAATCAATAAGAATCCTACCGCCTGCGAAATAGCAGAAATAACGCATAACGTTGCGAAAACACTTCGCAAATTCAAGGTTGTTCCGAAAATTGCACTCCTGAGCTACTCCAATTTCGGTTCAGCACCGGGAGAAGATGCTGAGAAAATGGCTGAAGCAGTGCGGATTTTGCACGAAAATCACCCTACTCTCATTGTGGACGGAGAAGTTCAGGCAAACTTTGCTTTGAACAACGACCTGATGAATGAAAAATTCTCGTTTTCGCAATTAGCGAATAAGGAAGTAAACACGTTGATCTTCCCGAACCTTTCATCAGGGAATATAGCATATAAGTTACTCCAGGAAATGACTGATTCGGATGCGATCGGGCCTATCCTGGTCGGATTGAAAAAATCAATTCATGTACTGCAAATGGGCTCATCTGTTCGCGAGATCGTAAACATGGTGAAAGTTGCCGTTGTTGATGCACAAACCAAGTAGAAATAGAAAGCAATGATTGCACATCTGAACGGACGTTTAATAGAGAAGAATCCTACAAACCTGATCATCGAATGCGGTGGCGTGGGATATTTCGTTAAGATATCACTGAACACTTATTCTGCAATCGGAACATCCGAATCAGTAAAGGTTTTGACACAACAGATTATACGGGAAGATGCCCATCTGCTTTTTGGTTTTGCCACTTCCGAAGAGCGTGATGTATTCAACCTGCTGCTTTCTGTTTCCGGAATCGGGCCCAATACAGCCATCTTAATGCTTTCATCTATGTCCCCGAATGAAATTGCCAACGCAATACAAACGGAAGATGTACGTTCTATACAAGCAATCAAAGGAATTGGAGCAAAAACTGCCCAGCGTGTCATTATCGATTTGAAAGATAAGATGTTGAAGGTAGAATGGAATGATCCAACAAATATTTTTGTCGGAAACAATACAAATCGATTTGATGCGTTAACTGCTTTGGTTTCTTTAGGTTTCGATAAAAAATCAGCAGAGAAAGCAATAGAGAAAATTGCCACCGGGGAGGAAACTGTGGAGGAATTAATTAAAGGGGCACTGAAAATATTATAAACACTTGGAAAAAAAATTGAACGCTAACTACACAAGAGTGATGCAACTGTTTACAGCGGTTGTTTTCTGTTTTGTATCGCTTGTATTCTGGGGGCAGACACCACCGGATACTACTTTGCCATTTCCGATTACCAATCCGCTGGATCCAACTCAAAACAATCCGCAGACATTCGATTTGGGAGATCCTTCAGGAGTGAAGAAAAGCATCGTTTTCGATCCGATTACAGGGAAATACGTTTTCTCTGAAACAATGGGAAATACCAATCTGAATTATCGGAATCCTTCCATGATGACCCTGGAAGAGTACCTGGAATACGAACGTCAAAAATCATTGAAGGAAAACTGGAAGGATAAAATTGATGCACAAACGGAAGAAGACAGAGCGCTTGAGTTCCCGATCAAAATTCCTTCAAAGGTATTTACAAGTTTCTTTGGTTCCGATGAAATTACAATCCGTCCGCAGGGATCGATAGAATTGGCTTTCGGGGTCAATACTTCCCGTTATGACAACCCGATATTACCGGTAAAACAGCGAAAAATTACCCGTTTTGATTTCCAGCAGCAGATCCAGATGAACCTGGTTGGACAAATCGGAACAAAACTGAAATTAAGTGCAAGCTACAATACACAAGCTGCGTTCGACTTTGATAACGTAACCAAATTAGGTTATTCCGGTGATGAAGACCAGATCATCCAAAGAATTGAATTGGGGAATGTAAGTTTCCCGTCTTTCGGCGCATTGATTCCGGGTTCCCAAACCTTATTCGGAGCGTACGCCAAATTGCGCTTCGGAGACCTGACAGTAGATGCGATCGGTGCTTCGTCCAAAGGGAAAAGAACCGAGATTAACATCACCGGAAAAGCACAAATCCAGCCATTTGAAATTACGGCTGATAATTACGAGGCCAATCGCCACTACTTCCTGAACTTATTCTTCCGGGATCAGTATGACGCAGCAATGGCCCAAATGCCGAACGTTGCTTCTGAAACATACGTTACCAGAATGGAGGTTTGGGTTACCAACAGGATAAATAACACGGAAAATTCGAGAAACATCCTTGCATTCTCGGATTTAGGGGAGGCTCTGCCGGCAAACCAGGTTGGTTCACCGGGCGGTGTGTTTAATACTGAGTTGCCAAGCAATGATGCAAACGGACTTTATAATTACCTGGCGAATCCGAACAGCCCGGTGAGTAATACTATTCGTGGATTCAACGGAGCTGTTGCCGAATTGTCATCACAAAATTCCACTCCCGGCCCATTCCAGCAGGCGATTCATTACGAAAAAGTTGAGAATGCCAGAAAACTGAGCGAATCGGAATATACCTACAACGCACTTCTTGGATTTATTTCCCTGAGCCAGCCGCTGAACAACGATGAAGTTTTAGCCGTTGCATACGAGTACACACACAGAGGGAAGACTTACCAGGTTGGGGAATTCTCTACCGACGGTGTTGCCGGTCAGAATGCTTTGATGTTGAAATTATTGAAACCGACTATCACAAATCCAACTTTGAAGATTTGGGATTTGATGATGAAGAACATCTATTCTATCGGTGCCTACCAGGTTGATCCGAACGGTTTCAAACTGAATATTTATTACAACAACCCGGAAACATCCGTTTTAGCACCTATTTTACCATATTCCGGATTGGATGATAAGCAAATCATCACCCTCGTGGAAATGGACCGCTTGAATGTGAACAATCAGCAGTTCTCAGATGGATTATTTGACTTTGTACCGATCATGTATAACGGGCAAAAAGCGGAAACCGGAGGTACGATCAACACCCGGAACGGGCGCGTCATGTTCTCTACGAACGAACCTTTCGGTGGTGTGTTGAAGCAAAAGTTGATGTTGAACGGAATGCCGGATAACATTGCAAGCACCATTGCTTACACGGAACTATATGATTCAACGAAAACGGCTGCTCAGCAGATTCCAAGCAAGAACCGTTTTGTGTTTAAGGGAGAATACCAGTCTTCCGTTACCTCGGATATCTCCTTAAATGCTTTGAACGTTCCTGAAGGAGCCGTGAAAGTGACTGCGGGAGGAATCCCGATGGTGGAAGGGCAGGATTATACGGTCGATTACAACTTAGGTCGTGTGAAAATCCTCAACACAGGAGTTTTGGAATCAAATACACCGATCAAAATTTCCATTGAAAGTAATTCGGTCTTTGGTTTCCAGTCGAAATCGATGGTGGGAACACATTTGAATTACCGATTTAGTAAAGACTTCAACATTGGGGCTACCTGGCTTAGAATGATGGAACGTCCGGTGACCCAAAAAGTTGATTTTGGTAGTGAGCCTTATAAGAACAATGTGATCGGTTTTGATATCAATTACCGTACAGAATTACCGTTCTTAACGAAATTCATCGATTTATTACCGGTTCTTTCCACGAAGGAAAAATCCTTTATGACCTTTAAAGGAGAGTTTGCGCACTTGATTCCCGGAACACCAAAGGCGATTTCCAAAGCGGGAATTTCGTATGTAGACGATTTTGAAGGAAGTCAGAGTACTATCGACCTGAGAACACAAAGTGCTTGGCGTTTAGCGTCTACTCCTCAGGGACAAACAGATCTTTTCCCGGAAGGATCGTCAAAAAGTTTGAAAAACGGATTCATGAGATCAAAGATCGCATGGTATTTAATTGACCCGCTTTTCTATCAATCGAACAATTTAACACCGCAGCATATCAAGGATGACCCGGCGCAAATTTACGACAGTCGTATGCGTCAGGTACTTCAAACAGATATTTTCCCGAACCAGCAGCTGACTTATGGTGCCATCCCAACTATCCAGGTATTGGAATTGGGCTATTATCCGAAAGAGCGGGGGATGTATAACTACGATACACTTTCAACGGTAAATACGGACGGAACGTTTACGAATCCGGAAGACCATTGGGGTGGAATTATGCGCTCGCTGACAACAAATGACTTTGAACAGGCTAACGTTGAATTCATCCAGTTCTGGATTTTGGATCCGTTTAACGAAGATGCAATGCTTGCTACTCCGAATTTAACCGGTGGTGACCTGTATTTCAACTTAGGGAACGTTTCCGAAGATGTATTGGCAGATTCCAGAAAGAGTTTTGAAAATGGGATTCCGCCTTATTCAGGAGCAAACTATCCCGTTGTTATTACACCATGGGCGAAAGTATCCACGCAGCAGGTTGTTGTGAATGCTTTTGATAATGATCCGAACTCACGCTTCAACCAGGACGTTGGTATCGATGGGTATAAATCTTCAGAAGAAGTTGATTCCTACTCAGCATACGTGAATTGGGTACAAAACTCGAACATGAGTGCCGATGTAAAAGCAAGAATGATTGCCGATCCTTCGAATGACGATTATAACTTCTACAGAGATGACGTTTACGACCAACAGCAATTGAATATTCTTCAGCGCTATAAAAAATACAATGGAATGGAAGGAAACTCTGCTACCACAGAGATGTCCGACACCATGAACACTGATAAATATCCTACTCAGGCAAGAAACACACCTGATTTGGAAGATATCAACCAGGATAACAACTTATCCGAATCAGAAGCTTATTTCCAGTATAAGGTAAGTCTGCGCCCTGCTGATATGGTCGTAGGGAAAAATCACATTACGAGCGTGGTAACGTTTACTCCGCCGAATACAACGAAAACAGAAAGATGGTACCAGTTTAAGGTGCCGATCAGAGAACCGGAAAGATCAGTTAACGGTATCCGTGATTTCCGTTCTATCCGCTTCTTCCGGATGTTCATGAAGGGATTTGATGAAGAAGTAATTGTTCGTTTCGCCAAGTTGGAATTGGTTCGAGGGGAATGGAGAAAGTACTTGCTTGATCTGACTTCACCGGGAGAAGTTATCCAGGTTGACCCGAACTTAACGACTTTCAACATCGGGGCACTGAACTTTGAAGAGAACAATGAGAAAATTCCGATCGGGTACCAAATCCCTCCTGGAATCCAGCGTGAAATTGACCCGTCACAGCCTCAGCAGCGCCAAATGAATGAACAGTCATTAACATTGGATGTGTGTAACCTTCAGGATGGTGATGCAAGAGCGGCCTATAAAAATGTTCAGTTTGACGTTCGTACTTACAAGAAATTAAAAATGTATGTCCATGCAGAGGAAGTAACTGCAAATACTTTACGCGATAAGGATGCGACGTTATTTGTACGATTGGGAACTGACTTTGTAGACAACTATTACGAGTATGAACTTCCGTTGTACCTTACGCCATGGTATACAAACAATGCAGATGCTGTTTGGCCGGAAGTTAACAACATGGAAATCGTATTCGATGACCTTTTGAACCTGAAAAAACGCAGAAACGACATGTTGGGCCAGCCTAGTTCCGGAGTTGCTGCAAATGTGGAATATGTGATGATCGATCCGCAAAATCCGGATAGAAGGATCAAAGTAAAAGGAAGTCCGAACTTACAGGGAGTTAAAACGATCATGATCGGGGTTCGTAACCCGAGTAAAAATCAACCTTCTCCATGGGTAGCCACAGATGACGGACTGGCAAAATGTGTGCAGGTTTGGGTCAATGAATTGCGTTTAACAGATTTCGTTGATGACGGAGGTTCTGCAGCGATTGCCCAAATGCAGGTTCAGGCAGCTGATTTCGGTAGTTTCTCACTTTCGGGGAATTATTCAGGTGTGAACTGGGGAGCAGTAGATTCACGTGTTCAGGAAAGACAGCGAAATCAAAAGATCGGAATGGATTTCCAAACCAACCTGCAGCTGGGACAATTCTTCGGAAATCGCATTAAATTGGCTGTTCCTTTCTTCTATGGATATTCCCTGGGAATTATTAACCCGGAATACGATCCGTTCAACCCGGATATCAAACTAAGTTCATACGAGGCCGGGCAAAGAAAGAGCATTGCAAGAGTAGCTCAGGATTACACAGAACGCAAATCTTACAACTTCCAGGGAGTTCGAAAAGAACGCGCGGCAGGTAAGAAAGCTCATTTCTACGACGTTTCGAACTGGATGGCCGGTTACGGGTACAGCGAAAGCCTGCACCGTGATTTCAATACGAACTACGATCGCACAAAACAATGGAAAGGTAGTTTGGCTTATGCTTATACATTTGACAACAAACCGTTCGAACCGTTCAAGAAGAATAAGAAGATGCAAAAATCCAAGTGGTGGGGCTTGATCCGGGAAACCAGTATCGGGTATTTACCAAAAACACTTGGCTTTACAAATGACATTCAGCGAAATTACAACGAACGCCAAATCCGTAATACGATCGATACTTCGGCAAATGCATTCCAGTACAAGCCCGTTTACGTGAAGAACTTCCAATGGAACAGAGGTTATCGTTTAGGATGGGATCTTACCAAGAACCTGAAACTGACATTCAACGCGAATAACAGAGCTATTTTCGATGAACAGGACGGAGAAGTAAACCGTAAAGGAAACGATACTTTATACCGCCAGTTTAAAGATACGATCGCAAAACAAATGAGAACGTTTGGTAAAACCATGGATTACACGCATGACTATACCTTCTCGTACAATGTTCCGTTCAACCTGATTCCTGCTTTGGATTGGTTGACAGGTAATGCTAAATACACAGGAACATATAACTGGCAGCGTGCTCCGCTTGGGCAGGATGGATCAAAAATTCCTGGTACAGTTAACTCATACAACCCGGATTACGGGAATATTGTACAGAACAGCCGGACGGTGAATGCGACGCTTCAGGCCAATATGACAACCCTGTACAATAAAATACCATTCTTTAAGAAGGTAAATACGGGCGGTAGTCCGCAAAGGGGGGCAGTTTCCAGGCAAAAGGCCGGAGGTGCAGTTGATGGCGGATCTAAACCGGATGATAAAGGAAAAGAGACGGTAACCGAATTGAAACCGCCAAAGCCATTGGATGAAATGACCAAGAAGGAACGCAGACAATGGGAACGTAAGAAACGCAAGCATGAACGCCAGCAAAAACGTAAGAAGAACAATAAAGTAAATCCTGTTGCCGGTTTTGGTGCCCGTTTATTAATGAGTGTTAGAAATGTTTCCGGAACTTACAACCAAACAGACGGAACATTGCTGCCGGGATACAACCAGAAAACGTCTATATTAGGATTTAATCCGGCATTCAGTTCCGGGATGGGAGGATTTATCTTCGGTCAGCAGTCGTACTCAGTTACTGGTAGAGAAACCGGCTATAACTTTGCGCAAACAGCAGCAGATAACGATTGGTTAGTGAGAAATCCGGCATTGAACCGCCAGCATACGATTACCCACAACCAAATGTTCACCGCACGTGCAACCCTGGAACCGATGAAAGATCTTACGATCGATCTGTCGTTGAACAGAACCATGTCTGAGAATACCAATGACTTCTTCAGGTACAATGATCTTTCAGAGCAATTCGAATCTCAAAGCCGTTTCCAGACAGCTACTTTATCGTACTCAACGATCTCTATCGGAAGTGCCTTTGAGAAACTGACGGAAGGTTATGAGTCCGGAAACTTCAAACAAATGAGAGAGACAACCAAACAGGTTTCCGATCTTTTGGGTGAAACGAACAGCAACTCGGCTGGAAGTACTTCAGACGGATACCGTGATGGGTATGGTATCTCTCAGCAGGAGGTTGTAATCGGAGCATTCTTATCATCTTACACGAATGGAAAAGTGAACAAGCGCTCCACAAATCCGTTTAATTCGACTCCATTGCCAAACTGGACTGTCAACTACAACGGATTGTCGAAGTTTGAGAAAATGAAGAAATTGACTAAGAACTTTGTAATTCGCCATGCTTACTCCTCTACGGTAACATTGGGACAGGTTCAGTCAAACTTAAATGCGACATTTGATGATAACGGTGCTGCATCGGCACGCGATTTGAACCGAAATTTCATTCCTGAACAAAATATCCAGACAGTGACGATTTCAGAGCGTTTCTCTCCGTTAATCGGATTTGATGCAACCTGGAACCTGGGTGGTAAAAAGGCAGGAAGTCAGGGATTGATTACGAAGTTTGAAATTAAGAAAGACCGTTCTGCAACACTTTCATTGAACAATAACCAGGTTACTGAAGTATTAGGAAATGAGATTGTAGTCGGAGCAGGATATAAATTCCCGAAAGTGAGATTGCCATTCAGAATTGGTAAGAACAAACCGGAGAACCCATTGAATATCCGTTTTGACTTTACGTTCCGCGATAACCTGACAGTGATCCGCAAGATCGTTGAAGCTACTGAGCAGGCAACTGCAGGACAGAAGGTAATTTCAATCAAATCGTCAATCGACTATAACATCGGTGCAAACCTGATGGTTCAGTTCTATTACGACCAGGTGATTACGAATCCTAAGATCGCAACATCTTATCCGACTGGAAACATGAGCACAGGTATCCGATTCCGCTTTAATCTTGGAGGATTGTAAGATGAACATTCGAGCTGCGAGATTGGGTGACGAAGACGCAATCCATGGATTGATCTCAGAGTTGGCTTTGTATGAAAAAGCTCCGGATGAAGTCACCAATACCACCGAGAAACTGAAAGTTGACCTGTTCGTTGACAAAGTGTGTGAAGCGCTCGTGGTTGAGAACGAGTCGCTCGAGATCGTTGGATTTGCTCTCTACTATCAATCTTATTCAACCTGGAAAGGACGATGCCTTTACCTGGAAGATTTTTACATCCAACCTGAGTTTCGGCGTGGAGGAATTGGTTCGCGCTTATTTTCCGAAGTGGTGAAAACCGCTAAAAAATGGGGAGTTAAACGAATGGACTGGCAGGTACTTGACTGGAATGAGCCGGCAATTGAATTCTATAAAAAACACCAGGCTGTTCTGGACCCGGAATGGGTGAATGGTCGTTTGTTTTTTTGATCTAAAAGTTTCGGATTTTGATAATCGGTTTTCACTTCCTGGAAAAAACACCAGGGATTTCTGTTTCGTAAGAAGGATCTTTTTCTTTTATAGTTTTGATACTGCGAGCAAAGCCCCAATTACATAAAAGGGAAAACGAGACAAATACAGAAAATTGTTATCCGTCCTTTTGATTGATCGGTGAAAATAAAAGACTTTCGTTTCGGTTACTTATGCCGAAAAGTGCTTGTCATTTGGGATCCTGATCCCTTCTTTTCGTGGATAAGTCTGAAAGGGAAGTCTGCTCGAAAGTCGTAATTGGGAGAAAGGCATTTTTGCTTACTTTTTTTGCCTTGGAAAAAAGTAAGATGATTAAATTCGTAGCATGATATTGCGCCCCTTTTTGAGTAATCGTCCAATGGTGTTATTACTATTGATTCCGATCGTTGCCGGATTTCAATTGCTGAACGCACAGTATCATTTCCATGCTTTACTCGATGTCATAGATTTAGGGCTTTGGGGAAAAACAACTTTTTTGAGTTCCTGGTGGACCTCAATCATTGCTTCGGCAATTGTTATTGCAAATGCGATCCAGATCAATTTCCTGTTTAACGTGCATGAATTTTTGGACAGGAACAATTACGGACCTTCCTTGTTCTATGTGGTATTGATGAGTTTCTCTCATTCTTTTTACCAGGTAGATGCCGTTTTAATCTGTCATTTATTCTTGCTTCAATCGCTGCGTTTGCTGTTCCAGTTAAAAACCCATGAATCAAACCATGCACCTGCATTCAACAGCGCTTTTTTTGTCGGGTTATCGGCATCATTCCTTACCCCAAGTGCAGTATTAATTATTCCTTTTTGGTTCTCAGCCTGGGCATTGCACCCCTTTAGTTTCAGACAATGGCTCCTGATGATTATCGGTTTTCTGCTCCCGATCGCAAATGGATTGACCTGGTGGTGGTTCTCCGGGCACACGATCTCTGCACGCATTCTACGCCATTCTTCGCTGATCAAATACGAAGAGGTATTCTTCTATGGTACTTCCGCAACCATCGTTATTCTTTTCCTTTTAAGTATTATCGGAATTCAGATCCGGGTGCGTGTAAGTAATATCCGTTTTAAGAAATTGAACCGTGCTTTAATCTGGATACTAATCGGAACACTGCTATTGGGAGTAGCGGAAATGATTATTTATCAACAGTCGGAATGGATCAGTATGCTCTTCATACCGCTGAGTTTCTTTTTCACATTCGCCTTTATTCACCGGATTTGGCAGCGGGTTGCAAGCATCTTTTTTTACCTGACCTTAATTATAGCTGTTGCTAAATTTTTCCTCATTACATACATGGTTGTCTAAGTAGATTGACTAACTTTGTGGCCATTCATGAATTGACGGGCTTCCGTCGCAAAAATAGATCAATGAAATTTGGTGTTGTTACCTTTCCGGGTTCCAATTGTGATGAAGACATGGTATATGTACTTGAGACAATTATGGGCCAACAAGTAGAACGTTTATGGCATAAAGATACCAGCTTGAAAGGGGTGGACTTTGTCATTCTTCCGGGTGGATTCTCTTACGGGGATTATTTACGTTCCGGGGCAATTGCAAAACTTTCTCCGATTATGGGGGAGATTATGAACCACGCTGATAAAGGTGGTTATGTGATGGGTATTTGCAATGGTTTCCAGATTTTGACGGAAAGCGGTTTGCTTCAGGGCGCTTTGCTCCATAATAACAACCAAAAGTTCATTTGTAAAAACGTATACCTGAAACCGGCAACTTCAAACAGTGCAATCACAAAAGGATTGGATGCTGCTAAAGCCTATAAAATTCCGATTGCTCACGGTGAAGGAAGATTTTATGCTCCGGATGAAACGATGAAATCTATTTTGGATAATGACCAGGTATTATTTCATTATGTAAACGAAGAAGCACAGGTTTCCGAAGAAAGTAACCCGAACGGATCGTTGCACAACATCGCAGGAATTTGTAACCAGGGAAGAAATGTATTCGGAATGATGCCTCACCCTGAAAGAGCTGCAGACGGAGCTTTGGCTAATGAGGATGGAAAACGTTTCTTCGAATCAATCTTGAAATTCTGTTAATATGCGCATTTTATTGTTAGGTTCAGGAGGAAGAGAGCATGCAATTGCCTGGAAGATTGCTCAAAGTTCACATTTGGAGCAGTTGTTTATTGCGCCCGGAAATGCAGGAACGCGACTTCACGGAACAAACGTGGAAATGTCTGCAACGGATTTCCCTGCTATTAAAGCATTTGTTCTTGCTGAAAATATCAATATGGTGATTGTTGGGCCCGAAGATCCGTTGGTGAAGGGAATCCACGATTTCTTCCTGGCTGATGCACAGTTGAAAAATATTCCGGTAATTGGTCCGAACAAAGAAGCTGCCCAGTTGGAAGGAAGTAAAGACTTTGCGAAAGCATTTATGATGCGCCACAATATTCCGACAGCTAAATACGCAACTTTCACTAAAGATACCCTGGAACAAGGCTACAAATTCCTGGAAGGAATGAAAGCTCCATACGTATTAAAAGCAGATGGACTGGCTGCAGGAAAAGGGGTTTTGATACCGGAAACACTTGCTGAAGCAAAAGACGAATTGAAAAGTATGCTTGCCGATGCAAAATTCGGTGATGCATCTTCCCGTGTTGTTATCGAACAATTCTTAAAAGGAATCGAATGCTCCGTTTTTGTTCTGACTGACGGAGAATCCTATAAAATCCTTCCGGAAGCAAAAGATTATAAACGCATCGGGGAAGGTGATTCCGGGTTGAATACCGGGGGAATGGGAGCTGTCTCACCGGTTCCTTTCTGTGACAAAACGTTCATGGACAAGATTGAGAACCAAATCATTATCCCGACGGTCAAAGGATTGAAGCAAGACGGAATTACATACAAAGGATTTATCTTCTTCGGGTTGATCAATGTAAAAGGTGAGCCTTACGTAATTGAGTACAACTGCCGTATGGGAGATCCTGAAACAGAAGTGGTAATGCCGCGTTTGAAATCGGATTTGATCGACTTATTGGAAGGTGTAGCTACAAACACGCTTTCCGAATGTGATATCCAGTTTGAAGAAAGAAGTGCCTGTACCGTAATGATGGTTTCGGGCGGCTACCCGGATGCTTACGAAAAGGGAAAAGTAATCAACGGGATCAACAGTGTTACGGACAGTTTGGTGTTCCATGCCGGAACTTCAAGCGATGGGCCGGTGGTACTATCAAACGGAGGCCGGGTTCTGGCTGTTACTTCTTACGGGCGAAACCTGGAAGCGGCATTGGAACGTTCTTACGCAAGTATTGAGAAAATTTCTTTCGACAAAGCATATTTCAGAAAAGACATCGGCTTCGACGTTGTTTAATAAAATACATATTCTATTCGGTGGGCACGCGATTTATCGCGTGCCCACGTGTTTTTGTTCGTATTTTTTCATTAATTTCATTGCTTTCTGTAGCTGAATGGACCCTGCCGTCATTATAATTCTTGCATCACTGCTATTTTCTGCTTACTCTTCAGGAATGGAGATAGCCTTCGTTTCTTCCAACCGGCTGAAAGTAGAGCTGGATCGCGGAAAGAATTCCTGGTACAGTAAACTATTGAATGTTTTCTACGGAAACGATGGACATTTCCTGGCAACTCTTCTTATAGCAAACAACATTGGAATTGTCATTTTCGGGATGTACATGGCAGACAGCCTGGATCCTTTGATCAATTCCTGGGGAATTAAACAGGAATACCTGGCCATTCTGCTCCAGACCATTATTTCCACCCTGATCGTACTAACCAGTGCCGAATTTTTGCCGAAAGTTATTTTCCAGATCAATCCGAACGGGATTTTCCGCTTAGGATCTGCTCCCATGTTTTTGATTTATTGGATTTTATACATTCCGACCAAATTGATTGTTTGGATGAGCAATGGTCTGCTGCGTCTTTTTGGAATCCGGGTAGAACAATCGGAAAAAGTGCTTTCGCGGATTGACTTGCAGCATTTTGTGCAGGATGTGAATGATCGGATGGAAGATGAAGCCGATTTGGGAAATGAGATCCAGATCTTGCAAAATGCACTTGATTTTTCGAAGATTAAAGCCCGCGACTGCATGGTTCCCAGAATGGAAATCGAAGCAATTGATGTAGAAGAAAGCATCGAGAACCTGCATGCCAAGTTTGTGGAAACCCGTTTGTCAAAACTACTTTTGTACAGGGATTCTGTCGATAATATTATCGGTTATGTACACTCTTATGAGTTATTCAAAAAGCCGGCTGCTATTACACAGATTCTCCGGCCGATTTCTTTTGTTCCGGAAGCCATGCCGGGTAAAGAATTACTTGAATTATTTACTAAGAAGAGCCAGTCAATTGCAGTAGTTGTGGATGAGTATGGAGGAACTTCAGGTGTGGTAACGATCGAGGATGTGATTGAGCAGATTTTCGGTGAAATTGAAGACGAACACGATGATGAAACCTGGCTCGAAGAACAAATCGACGAAAATACCTATCGCTTTTCGGCACGTGCGGAAATCTCATACCTGAACAGAACTTATGGCCTGAAATTACCCGAATCCGATTCCTATGAAACACTCGGTGGCCTGGTCATCCACGAATTGGAAACCATTCCACAGGGCGGAGAAGAAATAGAAGTTGAAAAATGGACACTTATCGTAGAAGAAGTAACCGACAGACGGATTGAGGTTATAATGCTAAGCAGGGAGTGACAGGACAGGTGAGAGAAGAGAATCATTTTTAGATCTCTGGGAAGTGAAATTCGTCATATGACTTATTGAAACAGAAACCCTTTTCTTCTTTCTTCGCAGTAAGATGAAAATAACAAACCATTATATTTTCCCTGTTCTGCTGATTGCGCTGCTGCCATTTTCCGATGCTTTGTGTCAACAGGATTATATTATTGTGGAAACCAACGATACGATTAAGGGAAGTATTACACAGGTATTTCCCTTTTTCAGTAAGAAAATAAAGATCCGCACAGAGACTGGTAAAGCACAATTTAGTTACTCGCAGGTCCGTGAGTATCGGAAAAAGGGCGTGAAATTCATGAAGGCTAAAAGAATGAGTTTAAAGGGAAAACCGTTGACTTATCATTGTAAGGTTCTTGTGGATGGAACTATGAGATTGCTTGAGGAAACACAGCAGGAAGGCGCTGAATATTTTCTTTATTATCACGGAGAGTTCCTTCACGTCAACTGCAAATATTTTTCCGATGAAATATGGGATATGCTGACACAATGTCCGGAATTTTCAGAAAAGTATACGGATTACCGGATCGGTATCAAAGCAGAAGATTGGATGGTATTTCCCGCACAGCGAAGAATATGGGTCGAGATGATTCATTACTGGAATCAGCAATGCTCTTAAAAATTGAAAAAAGACAAGATTCAAAATCTTTCTATTTTAAAATTCTCCGTTTTCAATTGAATAGCTGAATTGTTCTGTTGTACCCGGAAGCAATTTTCTTATTCCTGCCTTTTCCTCCAATTTTCCGCTCGTATTTGCGTGATCTGCCCAGCCCCACCAGGGTTCTATGCAAATGAACGGAGCTCCTTTTTTTGTCCAGAAACCAATTGCCGTCCAGTTTTCGCAATTCATTTGTACTAGTGTTTCTCCGTTTTGATGTTTCAGGCTAACGGACTTGAAGACCGGGTTTTTCAGCACAAAAGCATCCTTTTCGAAAAGTTCTTCTCCCAGGTTTAAATGATTGGAAACCCCGTAATAACTGGTTTCTCCGGAGAAATAGCTTCCTTCCAGTTCTTCCCGTTCCATTTGGATCGCCTCATCGAATTCCAGGTAATAATTTTCCAGTGGTTCGTTCAATTGAAAAGCGGGATGCCCTCCAACCGAATAATACATCGGTTCATTTCCGGTATTTTGCGTTTCGTAAGAAATGCTAATTCCATTTTCAGTCAGGGAATAACAGACATCGAATACAAAAGAAAACGGATAGACATCCATCGATTGAGGATTTGAAATCAGGCGTAAACGAAGCGAGTTCTCCGTTTGTTCCACTACTTCAAATTCCCGGTCACGCGCAAATCCGTGCTGCGACAGTTTGTATAGTTTTCCTTCGAAATGATATGAATCACCGACTAATCTTCCCACGATAGGAAATAAGTTCGGAGCAACCCGGTTCCAGTGGTCCGTTTGTTTGGACCAGAGGATATTCCCGTTTGTTTCGTTGCCAAGGAAAGTAAGTTCTGCACCATGCAGGTTGATAGCTGCGCGCAGAAATTGGTTTTGAAGTTTGATAGATGCACCCATGTGCACTTAAAAATAGTTAATTTAAAGAACAGAACTCACGGAACGGAACAATTTCATGCCTAACTCTTGGAAATCAATAAAAAATGCGTATATTTGCATCACATTTTAGTAATTAGACCGAATGAGGGGACGCAAGTCCCCTCTTTTTATCTCGTATGATTTCAAAACAAACAGTAAGGCAATTAGCAGAAGAACGCATCAAAGACCGCGACGAACGCTTGTTTATCGTGGAACTTACGATCAGTGCTTCCAATGTGATACGCCTGGAGTTGGATAAGACAGAAGGAAATGTTTCGATCGAAGACTGTATGTCGGTTTCAAGAAACATTGAGCACAACCTGGACCGTGAAGATGCGGATTTTGAGCTGCATGTTTCCTCTGCCGGATTGGATAAGCCTTTGCGGGTTCATGCACAGTATGTGAAAAACATCGGGCGTGACCTGGATGTGAAATTGAAGTCAAAAGAAAAAACAACGGGAACACTGATTGCTGTAGATGAAGCCGGAATTGTGCTGAAGCGTGAAGAAAAACAGGCAGTTGAAGGCAAAAAGAAAAAGGAACTGGTGGTGATCGAGAACAAGATCGCTTTTTCAGATATAAACGAAGCAAAAATTGTTATTTCATTTAAATAAGAAGCTATGAACAGCTTGGAATTAGTAGAATCGTTTTCCGAGTTCAAAGAACTCAAAAGCATCGACAAACAAACGATGCAGCACGTGTTAGAAGACGTATTTCGTGCGATGTTGAAGAAAAAATTCAACACAGACGAGCACATCGATGTGATTGTAAACATTGATAAAGGAGACGTTCAGATTTTCGTGAACAAGGAAATTGTTGCGGATGGTGAGGTCGAAGATCAAAACACGGAAATCGCTTATTCGGATGCTATCAAGATCGAGCCGGATTTCGAGATCGGTGAAGAGGTGTCGGAAGAATTCCGTTTTGCGGATTTCGGACGCAGAAACATTTTATCGCTTCGTCAGAATTTGATTTCTCGTATCCTTGAACTGGAGAAAGATCATTTGTACAAGAAATACAAAGAACGTATCGGTGAGATTATCACCGGTGAAGTTTACCAGGTTTGGAAGAAAGAGATCATGGTATTGGATGATGAGAACAACGAGTTGATCCTTCCGAAATCCGAGCAGATTCCTTCTGACTACTTCAAGAAAGGTGAATCTATTCGTGCAGTTGTTTCGAAAGTGGACATGCGTAACAGTTCTCCGGTAATTATCCTTTCACGTATCGCGCCTGAATTCCTGGAGCGTTTATTCGAATTGGAAGTTCCCGAGGTATTCGACGGATTGATCACTATCAAGCGTATCGTTCGTGAACCGGGAGAAAGAGCAAAAGTAGCAGTAGAATCTTACGACGACCGTATTGACCCGGTTGGAGCATGTGTTGGTATGAAAGGTTCCCGTATCCACGGAATCGTTCGTGAGCTGCGCAATGAAAACATTGACGTGATCAATTTCACAAACAACCCGAAATTGTTCATTCAGCGTGCATTGTCTCCGGCAAAAATTACCAACATCGAAATCGATGAAGAAGAAAAGCGTGCAAGTGTATTCCTGAAGCCGGACCAGGTTTCTCTGGCAATCGGAAAGGGAGGATACAACATTCGTTTGGCAGGAAGATTATCCGGGTACGAAATTGACGTGTTCCGCGATGGTGAGTCTGACAACGAAGATGTTGACTTAGAAGAATTTGCAGATGAGATCGACAGCTGGATCCTGGATGAATTGAAAGCGGTTGGTTGTGATACAGCGAAATCTGTATTGGAATTGACAGTGGAAGATTTGGTTCAGCGTACAGATTTGGAAGAAGAAACAATACAAGAAGTATTGCGTATCCTTCGCTCGGAATTTGAGTGATAAGAACCAGCTGAGCCGGTGATATTCAACAAACATTAGCCCAGTTGCACACAGTCAAATTCTAGTGATGGAAGCGTCAATATTAAAATAATAAAATTGGTTGAAAGCCGGTCAGGAGAAAAATACCTGACCGATTTTCACCTAAATCTGATTAACACTAACTATCTTTACACAGCGAAATGGGTTCAATCCCTATCAGCTACGGCAGATGGAAGGTTGAACATTAATTAAAAGAAGCAAATAATATATGTCTGGTAAAACACAGCGTTTAGGAAAAGCAGCAGGAGAATTGAATGTAGGAATCTCTACGATCGTCGACTTTTTGGCGTCGAAGGGACAGGCTATTGACTCCAATCCAAATACGAAGTTGGATCCGGAGCAGTATGACATGTTGCGCACTCAATTTGCGGCTGACCAAAATTTAAAGGAGCAATCCAAAATGACGGCGGTCAAAAGAGAGAAGCGCGAGACAATTACTTTGCGCGATATCAAAGAAGAACCGAAGTCTCATGACGATGAGGAGCATTTTGATAACAACGCGACAGAGCAAGCAAAACCTGCACCGGCTGTTACTCCGAAAGTTGATCGCATGTCGCCGACAGCTTCAGCGATGGCACAAACTCCAAAAGCAGAGGAGAAAACAGAAACTCCTGAACCTGCTGTTGAGAAACCAGCTGAAGAACCGAAACCAAAAGCTCCCGAAGAGCCGGCTGCTCCGTCAGCTGATGGTGGTATTCAGGTTATTGGTAAGATCGACCTGGATAAGTTGAACACCAAAACAAGACCGGACAAACGCAAAAAAGAGGACGGCCCGATCGATAAAAGCGATTACCCGAAACCTCCGGCTGCACCGGCTGCACCTGAAAAAGAAGAAGTGCAAGCAAAGGAAACTCCGGCACCGGAACCTGAAGCTCCGAAAGAAATAGAAACAATCCGTGTAGAAAGACAAAAATTGTCCGGACCTACGGTACTTGGAAAAATTGAATTACCTGTTGAGAAACCGAAATCCGTTGGTTCTTCTCGTCCGGGTGATGACCGTAAGAAACGCAAGCGCATTAAGAAAGTTGATGTAGCTAAAACCCCGGGAGCAAATCCGCAGGCTGGACAGGGAACACAAGGAGGTGGAAACCGTCCGGGTGGCCAGGGTCAGGGTGGAAATCGTCCGGGTGGAGGAAACTTCAACCGCGGAGGAAACAACTTCCGAAAAGGAGGACCTATCGACAAGCCTGCAGTTTCTGAACAGGATATCCAGAAAGAAATTAAAGATACATTGGCTCGTTTATCTTCCCAGGGAGGTAAATCGAAAGCATCCAAGAACCGTCGTGCAAAACGTGATGATCGTGCACAACGTCGTGAGCTGGAGCAGATGGAAGCAGAACTTCAGGAAAAAATCTTGAAATTGACGGAGTTCGTTACCGTGTCAGAATTGGCATCGATGATGAACGTTTCCCCGACACAGGTTATCTCGGCTTGTATGTCATTGGGAATCTTTGCTTCTATCAACCAGCGATTGGATGCTGAAACGATCCAGATCGTAGCGGAAGAATTCGGATTCGAAACAGAATTCGTTTCTGCTGATGTTCAGGAAGCAATTCCTGAAGTGGAAGATAAAGAAGAAGACCTGATCGAACGTCCACCGATTATTACGGTAATGGGACACGTTGACCACGGTAAAACTTCCTTATTGGATAAGATCCGTAATGCAAACGTAACAGCCGGTGAAGCCGGAGGAATTACTCAGCATATCGGTGCTTATTCGGTTACTTTGAAAGATGGTCGTAAAATGACATTCTTAGATACACCGGGTCACGAAGCCTTTACGGCGATGCGTGCTCGTGGTGCCCAGGTAACTGACGTTGCAATTATCATTGTTGCTGCGGACGACGACGTGATGCCTCAAACAAAAGAAGCAATCTCTCACGCTCAGGCGGCCAACGTACCAATGGTATTCGCGATCAATAAAATTGATAAGCCGGGTGCAAACCCTGATAAAATCCGCGAACAGCTTTCTGCCATGAATATCCTGGTGGAAGAATGGGGTGGAAAATACCAGTGCCAGGAAATTTCAGCAAAACAGAATTTGAACATCGACGAGTTGCTGGATAAAGTATTGTTGGAAGCAGAGATCCTGCATTTGCGTGCAAATCCGAATAAGAATGCGGTCGGTACCGTGATCGAATCCTCTTTGGATAAAGGAAAAGGATATGTGACAAACATGCTGGTTCATGCCGGAACAATGAAGGTAGGAGATGTAGTATTGGTAGGACGAAACTACGGTCGTGTCCGCGCAATGCACGATGAGCATGGAATTGCTTTGAAAGAAGCTGGTCCGGCGCAGCCGGTATCCGTATTGGGGATCAATGGAGCTCCTTCTGCCGGAGATACTTTCCACGTAATGGATGACGAGCGCGAAGCGAAATCAATTGCTACGAAACGTGAGCAGTTGTACCGTGAGCAGGGTCTTCGTACGAACAAGCACATTACCCTGGATGAGATCGGTCGTCGTTTGGCAATCGGAGATTTCAAGGAATTGAACCTGATCGTGAAAGGTGACGTGGATGGTTCCATCGAAGCATTGTCCGATTCATTATTGAGACTTTCAACCGAAGAAATCCAGGTAAACATCGTTCACAAAGGAGTTGGTGCGATTACCGAAGCTGATGTGAACTTAGCGTCTGCTTCTGATGCAATCGTGATCGGATTCCAGGTAAGACCATCAGTTGCAGCACGTAAATTGGCTGAGCAGGAACAAATTGACATCCGTTTGTACTCAGTAATCTACAAAGCGATAGATGAGTTGAAAGCTGCGATGGAAGGAATGTTGTCTCCGGATATCGAAGAGAAAATTATCGGAACAGCAGAAATCCGCGAAACATTCGAGATCACGAAAGTGGGTACAATTGCAGGATGTTATGTAATGGACGGAATTATCAAACGTACTTCCAAGATTCGTGTTATCCGTGACGGAATCGTAATTCATACGGGAGTTCTCGGATCATTGAAACGTTTCAAAGATGATGTAAGAGAAGTGAAGAACAATTACGAATGTGGTTTGAACATTGACAAGTTCAACGATATTAAAATCGGTGACTTGGTTGAAGCTTACGAAGAAGTGGAAGTTGCAAGAAAATTGTAATTCAATCAGATACACATTAAACAAGTAGGGGCGGAAAATTTTCCGCCCCTACTTGTTTTGATAATTGGATAGAACTGGGCAGGTTAAATTGAAATGATAAGACAAATCAATACTCGTTGAAAATTTTAGCAGTCACTATTCAAATATGCTTAACTTTGTTTCCATGATCGCTCCCGGTTCTAAAGGATGGATTGCCAAATACTTGCAACTGATAGCCTCAGGTGAAATTTCTATTGATCTGCAAAAACCTGAAGATCTGACACGTGCAGAATTCAATCATTATACTCTTTCCCAAACGGGAATTATCTTCGGTTATCCTTCCAAATTATTGTTTGGAAAAAACCTGGATACATCCAAATGGACACACGATGAGCAACTTACGGTGCTTCTTTTTGAATCGTTGTTATTTACACATCTCAATATCCAGGGAAGGACAAAGCTGAAAGCGGATGAGTTTTTGAATGACCTGAATATCTTCTATAAAAAACACCGCGTACAATCCCTTGGATCTGTTTTGACCTTTTTTCTGAAGGAAAGTGCATCGGAGAAAATTGAGCGCATCCTGGAAAAACGAACGGATGTTCCTAAGAATTTGACAAACACCAAGTCTTGGATGAGTTATTTCAACAATTCATTCATTTATCTGGATGTCATTTTATTTGAGGATTTCCTGAAAAACAAACGGAAACAAACCCTTGATTACCAGAAACTGGCTCTTTTAGCCCTGGGAATTATTTCCATTTCTGCCTATTCGGACGGAGAGGTTCAGGAGCATGAAAAAAATCTCTTCAACACCTTCCTGCTTTCTGCCGATCTGGATTCAGATGAAAAGGAATTGGCCAAACTGCGCTTCCGGGAAGGAATTACCCTGAACGAACTAACCTGTGACCTGGTTGACTCCTGGAATTTCAAACGCTACCTGCTGGATCTTTCAGTGCTTACGATGCATATGAACCAAAGTTCACGTGAAACAGGTTTGGAAACCCTTATCACGCTAAAAAGATGGATGTCCTGCTCTGAACGTGACCTGGACGAAGCAATCTATTGTACAGATCAATTTTTGCTGGAAAATAATCAAAAGGTTTCGTACCTGAACGATTCGAATTCCATGGAACTCATGCTTGACAGTGTTTCGAGGCGCTGGATCAAAATTCTGGGAAGAAACAAAGATAAATTGGCTCAGGAGATCAAACAGAGTAAAGAATTAGTTTACCTGATCCGTAAATCTGCTTCGGAGGAATTGAGTAAGGAAGAAAAAGAGAAAGTGAAAACCCAGTTTATGGATATAGCGAAGTCTATGCCGGCACTGGCAATTTTTCTGCTGCCTGGCGGAGCATTGCTTTTGCCCATCGTTCTAAAGATTATTCCAAACCTGGTGCCTTCGGCATTCAAGGATAACGAACTGGAGGAGTGATTTTCCCGCAAACAAAAAGATGTCTGAATTATCTGGTTAATTTTGCCGTTCAATGATCCGGAACTATAAAGCAATTTCTCATTTCAAAGGTTTAAACACGCTGCGTTTTATTGCGGCTTTTTTGGTCGTGCTCCATCATGCGGAATCCTTAAGAAAAGATCATGAGCTGAAAAATCATCTGCGCGATTTCGGATTGTTCCAAAACGGTGCGCATGCGGTGAGTTTCTTTTTTGTATTGAGTGGCTTTTTGATCACATACCTGCTGTTAAAGGAACGAGAAGTAAAGAAGGATATTTCTATCAAACAATTCTACCTCAAACGGGTTTTCCGGATTTGGCCTTTGTATTTTTTGATGGTTATTATCGGTGCAATTATTCAGCCTTATTTCATTGAATGGTTCAATATTCCTTACGAAATGCCTTATACCATCGGTGAGACCTGGTATTATTTCATCTTCTTTGTTCCGGGAATGGTGAATTATTTCTTCGGGAGTAATTTACTGGAACCGCTTTGGTCTATCGGTGTGGAAGAAGTGTTCTATCTTATCTGGGCACCGCTTTTCAAATGGTTAAAGAAACACGTATTGAAACTGCTTTTGGGAGTAATTGCTTTCAAACTAATTTTAATCTCGATCAATACGTATTGGACTTTACCTGGAGTTTTGAGTTACCTGATCCGCATTCACCAGTTTGAAGCCATGGCAATCGGGGGCTTGGGAGCATACCTGGTTTTCAATTACGGAAAACAGATCAATGCTTCTTTGATTTATAGTGTTCCGGCACAAATTGGTGTGTATGCTTTAATCCTCGTCTTCATTGTTTTCGGAGCAAATATTCATTCCAATATCTGGCAGTTCTTCTTTGAACATCCGATTACTTCGGCAATTGTACCGAATGCCTTGTTCTTGTATCTGATCATTGGAGTTTCGGTGGTCGACAAAAATTTATTTACCCTCGAAAACCGCATATTTTCTTACCTGGGAGAAATTTCCTACGGAATTTACATGTTCCACTTGTTGATCCTGTCGCAAATCATTGAATTGTTGAAAGGCTTCGTTGCGGGTTCCGGAATGTTCCTGGAAACACTGTTCTATTATGGAGTTTCTATTCCATTGATCATTGGAGTATGCGCACTTTCAAAACGGACATTGGAGGCTTATTTCGAACGAAAGAAACAAAAGGTACTTGCTAAATTAACCGCAAAGAACGCGAGGGACGCAAAGTTTGATAGATAACCCCTTTGCGCTCTTTGCTCCTTCGCTGACCTTGCTTTGCCAGAGTGGCTACACAAAGGCAAGAGCTACGGCGTAAGTGTTCACTCTTTGCGGTGAAAAAATGGAGGATTAATCTTTGTGATAAAGGAAGTAGAACCCCTCGATATTATCTAAATAAGCACCATCAAATCCGGCGTTCAGTAATTTTTTGGTGTAGGAATCAGCATTCCCGTAAATAATTTCCTGCCATTCGTCTTTCCAGAATTTCACCCAGATCTCATCTTTGTAGCCGTCGTATTTCTTTTTCAGCCACAGCGGGTGATGCAGGCCCCAATTCTTCTTCCAGTAATAGCGGTACTTTTCAGCCGAACCAATGTTCATATAAGAAATGACTAATCGTTTTCCGCCATTCAGTTTTGTTTTCAAACTCGTGACATCTGCGGAAGTCAGTAGTTCGTCTCCGAAGAAAGCATCGATAATTACTACATCGAAATTCGTTTGTTGGATCGCACTTAGGAAACTTGCTTTATCGGGATAGCTTTCGGTACTGATCAGGTACAGGTAGTTTTGTGCCTGGTCCAGTGAGTGGATATCATCTGCATTTTCGTGGAATACTGTTGCAGGAATGTATTTGTAATCGTAATTCGAGTTGTAACGGGGAAATGCAATGAATTGCTCGACATCTGCCGCCTGGAAAGCATTCGCAGCATCGGCATCGTTACCCAAATAATCTGCAACCATTACTTTAATCGACGATCTGGCTTGCCGCAGCATTCCCAATCGATAATCATCCGGAGCATAGGAACCGTTGTTGTAGAATAACTCTTCAACGCCGTAGCCGTTTATTGCCTGTATCAAATCGCTTCTTAGTCCTTTTTCGGGATCAATATCGTTGAAAAGTATTTCTTCTCCGTTTTGGGGGATGAGTATAAAATCTGGGTCCTGTGCCCGTGCAAAGTTGCTGATCGAAATAATGAAATCCTGCATTTTCACACCGGCTTTCACAGTTTTCCGCTCTTTACAGGATAATCCGGATAAAACAATGAACAGGAACAAACACCCTTTTCTCATGAGCTAAGTATATCTGCTATAACGTTCCAGGTGGTTTCGGCAGTATAGTCCCACGAAAATAAAACCGAACGCTCCAGGCTTTTTTGGGACAGTTCAGCGTGCTTTTGTTCGTCAGACGCTAAGTAAATCATTGCTTTCGAAACTTCATCCGTATCAAAAGGATTGACATAGATCGCTGCTTCTCCGGCTACTTCGGGAAGACAAGTCAGGTTACCGGAAATGATGGGAATTCCGCAGCGCATGGCTTCCACCAACGGAATTCCGAATCCTTCAAAGTAAGGAATATAAGCCAGCGCAAAAGCTGCTCCCATGAGTTTATTCAATGCTTCCAGGGAAACGTGGCCCGAAAACAAAATGCGTTTTTTCAGATCTTCGGAAACTTCCGGAATGGAAGAAGCTTTGTTTGCCCACAAACTTTCGCCTACGATCATCAGGTCGATATCCGGGTTTACCAGGGCAAATTTCCCGAAAGCTTCAATCAGGCGGCCCACATTTTTCCGCGGATGTATCGCGCCTACAAAAATGAAGTAGGGCCTTCCATTCGTTTTTTCTGTGCGTATTTCTGCAATCTCTTCAGCTTTCAAAGGAACAAATGTTTCGGAAGCACCATTCCAGGCTACTGTGATTTTGGAAGTAGAAATTCCATACGACTTCACAATATCCTGTTTGGAATAATCGGAAACAGTGAGAATGTGACGTGCTTTTTTCGCAAATTTCGGAAAGTATTTGCGCAAATACCTCAATGGGCTTGCCGGGATATCTTCCGGATGGTGTTCAAAATTCAGATCGTGAATGACGCCAACCTGCGGAACAGGAGACTTTAGAGACAAATATCCATCCGGAGAATAGAACAGGTCGATGTCGTATTTTTTCAATGCTTTTTTGATCGAATATTCGAACCACCAAACAAATAAAACCGGATGACGCGCAGGCGGAAACAAAACCACCGGAGTAACATTTTCAGCAAAGACAAATTTCGGATCATAAGGCCTGTCGAAAAAGAAAATAAACTCGTGTTCCGGGTGATTTTCCACCAGGCGTTTTACCACTTCATACGTGTACCAGCCAAAACCTTCCATTTTGGAAGAAAGCAAGAAACGGGTATTGATTCCGATGCGCATGGATTCGAAGGTACGAACTAATATGAAAATCCGAGTTATTGGAAACAAAAAAGGGCACCGAAGTGCCCTCAAATAAGAATATAGAATGATTATCCTGCGATGTAGAATGTTAAATTTGCTCCAGGTTCAACTAGAGGGGATACATAACCGTAACCGCTGTTAATTGCATCTACATCGGTATAACCTGTAGGCATTTCTGGACTTGAATAATTTAGTCTTGGGCGGTAGAAAGTTGTTATACCACTAATTGTGAAGTATCCAAATCCGGAAGGAGGCGGGCCAAAAAGGATTGAAAATCCTCCTTGAAAACATCTAAGTTCAAGGTTGTCATGATAATTCAGCCCTTTTGAATAAAAGTCGTTTACGGTATTGTTGAAATACCAAGTACAAGCATTATTATATGTACTGTAGACATTAACAGCTGCTACTGTTCCAGGGACTGTTGGTCCGCCAATATCAAAAGAACTTTGATTGCTTAAACTATTGTAATAAACCAGTGATTTACTTTGACTTTTATTAAGTAAACGAAAGGCGTATAATTTTCCTTTTTCTTTATTAAAACTAAAATTTGTCCAATCGAATACTAATCCTACCGTGGCATTTGATTGTTCGTCAAAAAGTGGGTGGACATTTTCATTATTTTCTACCGTTGAAGCTACTTCTTCCATAAAGATTTTTGTCTGCTCCAACTTAGCAACATACTTCTTCAAGAACGCTTCATCATCCGAAGAAACTGTTAACGACAAGAATCCATTTTCAGGAGTTTCTCCCGGGATTTTAGCGACAGATGAAAATTTGTACTCATGCTTTGCCGGATTTTGATTTCCGGATTGAGAAACTGGTTTTTTTGAAGTGATTTCTTCTTTCTTGCAGGAAGAAAAGAATGTTAGGGACATTGCCATGATAGCAATTCCACCGATTAAGGTGATTTTTCTCATAAATGATTTATTAAATTAATTAGGACACGAAGATACGAAATATATTCAATAAATGATTAAAAAATAACCTTTTTTTGATTAAAAAAATGTTAATTTATTTTTTTAATCTGTCGCTGCTTGCTAAAATAAATTAAAGAATAACCTTGCAGAGAATAGAATACTACTTTTAGTTCCCAATCCGATTTTAATGAAAGCTCGTTGCCTGTTTATTTTTAGTTTCCTACTGACCTGTTGGGGAAATGCCCAAACGAACCTGCCCAAAAAGTTCCCGGATGATTCCCTGTGCTACAAAGTCTGGCTGGTCGACAATAAAATGGGCGGTTATGACGGTTACGAGTTCCGAAAGAACGGAGAACTGAAGTTATTGAACTACGACGGTTTTACCGGAGAAAAATGGTGGACAAAAGGAGATTATTTATACGTGGAAATCCGCTCGAAAAGAACCGGAAAAGTGCAAAGAACGGATTATCGAATCAAAAAACAGACAACAGATTCGCTGGTATTGAACTATTCTATTTGGGGAGACTCCTTTACAGATGTCTATGAGACCCTTACAGCTAATGATTTTACAGACAAACTTGTAGGGCATTGGGACGGAGAGGGAGGAAAGTACCTTCAAATCGTTCCGAAGAGTAATTTCCAGTTTCAATTAGTGATTCCCGCGGATTCGGAAGAAATGCCGTTAAGGGCAGAAGGATTCCTGGATGACAAAAACAAACGCATCATTTTTTATTTGGAACAGGAGGAAACAACCCTTTTTTTCGAGGCCGGACAGGAAACTATTTCTTTCGGGGGGAAATCTTATACCCGGAAGTGCAAAAAATGAATGAGTAATTAGAGAAAGGTGCGTTTTTGCTACTTAATCTAAAGCAGCTTGTATCTCATTCGCTTCATTTATAAGGGTAAACGGCACATTTATCCAAAATTTCCGGAATAAACAGACGCCTTCTTTCCAACTTTTCCTAACTTCGCGGCATCTTAGTGGAAATGAAGAACAGCGTTAAATATATTTTGCAGAAATTGTTGGGGTTGCACACCTATCTGTATGTCTTTGCGCTGTATAAAATCAGGACGCTTCGTTCAGACAAAAAGGAAAACGATTTTTTCACCTTTCTGTCTTTATTGAAAGATGGGAAAGGGGATGTATTGGATATCGGTGCGAACCTGGGAATCATGACTGTTCATTTGGCAAACAGCCTTCCCAATACGACGATCCATGCTTTTGAGCCCATGCCGGCAAATGTGAGTGTTCTGAAGCGTATTATCGCAAAATTCAAGCTGAAAAAAACAAAAATCCACGAAATCGCCCTGGGTGATGAATCCGGAACTGCAAAAATGGTACTTCCTGTAAACGGTCAAACGATTATGCAGGGCCTGAGCCACATCAAGCATGAAACCATTACGGAATGGAACGAAGGAAAAGAAGTGGACGTGCAATTGGATAAATTGGACAATGTTTTGAACGGTCAGGCGGTCCAGGCCATTAAAATCGATATCGAGAATTTTGAATATTTTGCACTGAAAGGTGCAAGCCGGATTATTACATCCAATAAACCGATCATTTACGCTGAACTTTGGGACAACGAGAACAGGTCGAAATGTTTTGAGTACCTGAGATCGTTCAGTTATTCCATTTTTGTGGGCGAGAACAACCAGATAGTTCCGTTTGATTCATCCAAACATCACACGCAAAACTTCATTTTCATCGCAGAATAAACACGGCTAATGCAAAAACTGTTTTTAAGAGGATTAGGCATTACGCTGTTATTGAATTTACTGGTTAAACCCGCTACGATTTTCCTGGTCGACATTAAAATGCAGAATGAACTGGGGGCAAGCTCATACGGAGTCTTCCAAACCATGCTCAACTTTACATTCCTCTTCTCCATGCTGCTGGATATGGGAATTACCAATTTCATGACACGCATGATCGCGCAGCATCCGCACATGATCCATAAATACAGCAACCGTCTGTTTACATTCCGTTTGATTCTGGTGCTTATTTATGTTCTTTGGACTGCTTGTTTATTCTTTATGCTTCGCTTTCCGGTCGAAAGACTGTGGATTCTGGGCGCGTTGATCATGCACCAGATCAGTATCATTACGGTAAATTACGTGCGTGCGTATACGGGGGGATTGTTGAAATTCGGACTGGATGCAGTGCTGTCCGTTTCTGAGCGTTCGATCTACTTTATTCTGGGAGGACTTTTGATTTACACCACTTTGGTTGAGCCTGTTTCCCTGAAATGGTTCGTTGCTGCTTTTGTTGGTTCTTCCGGGTTTTCGTTATTGGTAGCTACTTTTTTCTACCTCAAGATCGTTGCATTTCCTAGAATCCAATGGGATACGGATTTTTTCAAGGCAATTTTCCGCCAGTCCTATCCATACGCCATTTTGGTAATCATCATGATGCTTACTTCCCGTTTGGATGCTGTTTTCATTGAAAAATTACACCCGAACGGGACCAAACAGGTTTCTTATTACACCGAAAGTTTTCGATTGCTCGATGCCTGCTGGATGTTTGCAGTACTTTTCGGAAGTATTTTATTGCCGGTTTTTTCACGCGTACTGAAAGACAATACTTCCACAACCGGGATTATGACCAGTGCGCTGAACATCCTGTTTTCCGGTGGAATTCTTATGATTACACTGACTATCGGGATCAAGGAGTTTTTGTTTGATAAGTTGTACGATGACGCAAACTGGTATTCCTATAATGCCTGGATTTTCCATTCTATAACCTTCATTCCAATGTGTTTCACGGTGGTTTTCGGAACGCTTTTAACAGCCAACGGATCACTTCGCACCATGAACCAGATCGCTTTTCTTTCACTGATTATCATGTCGATCCTGAACGTTGTTCTGGTTCCTTTCTTTGGTGCGGTCGGTGCAGCAATTGCGTCTCTGGTAGCACAGTCCACCTTAGGGGTACTGCAGTACCTGGTTGTCCGTTACCGGATGAAACACCACCTGGCATCAAATACCTGGTTGAAGCTGATGATCCTCAGCACTTGCCTGATCATTGTGATGTTCCTGCAAATCAAATTCCAATGGAACCAATTGTATTATGTTCTTGGAATCGGGTTATTGTGGATGGCTTTGGTTTTCGGACTCAAAATTATTGACCTTGTTCAGGTGCTGAAAATGCTTGGAGGGAACAAAGAAGAACCGGCTACTGAGGAAAATTAAAAAATTATTCTTCCGCATGAATGCCAGCAGGACTTCAGACTTTCTCTTCGGCGGCGGAATGTTTTTTCTTCATACCTTTACATCACATGATTGGAAATAAAGAAATCCTGGTTACCGGCGGAACAGGTTTTATCGGTTCGCATACCGTTGTAGAGTTATTTGAATTGGGGTATACTCCGATTATTTTGGACAATTGTTCCAATTCGAGCAAATCCATTGTTAAGCAGATTCACTTAATCAGTGGAAAGGAATGTGTTTTTTACGAGGGAGATATGCGTGACAAAGCATTTCTTCGCTCTGTATTTGAAAAGCACCAAATTGCGGGCGTTATTCACTTTGCTGCATTCAAAGCAGTGGCAGAATCGGTTGAAAAGCCCCTTCATTACTACGATAACAACCTCATTTCGCTCATTCATTTGTTGAGCTGTATGGAAGAGTTCCGGGTAAATAAGATCGTTTTTTCTTCTTCCTGCACGGTTTATGGAGTAGAAAATGCCCTGGAGCCTTTAACTGAAACAATGCCGGTCGGGAAACCGAATTCACCTTATGGGTGGACGAAATGGATGGCTGAACAGATACTCATAGATATTGCTTCGAAAACCGAGTTAAGACCCGTTTTTCTGCGTTATTTCAATCCGATAGGAGCACACGAAAGTGGGAAACTGGGTGAAATGCCGCTTGGATCGCCCAATAACGTGCTTCCGTACATCACCCAAACTGCAGCCGGAATCAGGAAGGAACTCACCATTTTTGGAAAGGATTACAAAACACCCGACGGAACCTGTGTACGCGATTACATTCACGTAACGGATGTTGCAAAAGCGCATGTGAAAGCATTGTCACATCAGTTTGATGGATTGTATGATGTTTTCAATTTGGGAACAGGAACAGGAACGTCCGTACTTGAATTGGTCAAGTTGTTCGAGAAAGTAACCGGGAAACCGCTTAATTACCGTTTTGGTGAAAGAAGACCGGGAGATGTCGATGCGTTATTTGCAGATGTATCGAAAGCAAAGAAAATTTTGAACTGGAATACGGAAAGAACCATTGAAGATGCTATTTTAGATGCCTGGAAATGGGAACAATATCGCCTGGAAAATGAGATTTCTTAAACTATTAATCGTTTTTCTTTTAATTTCTTTTCAAGGCCTGGCGCAGCCTCAGGGGAAGGACTCTGCCTTAGTTTCCGGGCACCGGCCGGGAATTTTCTGGTACAATACAGGCTGGAGACCTGCCAAACCCGGTAAGTTGAGAAAATACGACCGTTTGATCATTGACGTGACTTACAATCAACTGATGAGGTCGGGAAGTATCAAATCCAACCCATGGAGATCATTTGGCTGCAATATCAATACGATGTGGGATATTCCGATTACCAACGGGAATACCGTTTCATTGGGAATAGGATTGGCTTACAAATACCAAAAGACAGGTCCGAAAGGGTTGTTCTTTGCAGATAGCAGCAACTCGTTTACACACTATTATGCCGATTCAAGTTACTCGAATTACCGCAAGAACACTTTCGGAAACCACATACTTGCTATTCCGGTCGAATTTCGTTTCCGCAGCCTGAAATGGCAGCATTTCAAAATGCATATCGGAGGTTCGATCGGCTACCGGCTTCAAACTTTCCAGAAGGTCTGGCCTGAAGATAAACATGCCGTAAAAGATCGAACATTGCCGGATGTAAATCGACTGGTTTACGGCGTTCACATGCGGATAGGAATCCGGAATTGGGCCTTGTTTGCAGACTACACTCTGGCACCACAATTTAGAAGCAGTAAGAGTGATAAAATCAACGCATTAGCTTTTGGAGTGTCACTTTCGATTTTTTAATTTACATTGTCAAATAAAATTTGATTTCACGGGTTGGAAAATCGTTTATCTAACTAATTTTGTGGCATGCGCAATTTGATTGCTTTTTTCAAACGATTTCAGATCTTTTTGGTCTTTGTTTTGTTGCAAGTTGCAGCACTTTCTGCGTATATCCGATATTCTGAGTTTGCCCGTCTGCAGGTTTTTTCCAGTGCTTCGCAAATAAACGGGAGGCTGTTTGAAATGCGAAACTCGGTCGCAAAACATTTTAATCTCGAAGGTACAAACCGGAAATTGGAGTTGGAAAATGCCCGTCTTAGAGAAAAGCTCAAACTTTCCAATTATAAAATCGACCGGGAACTGATCCAGATCGAGGACACCAATTATCAGCAGCAGTATTTGTATATGGCGGCATCCGTTATAAACAATACGTATGATAAAAGGAATAATTATATGACGATCGATATCGGAAAAAATCACGGAATCCAGAAAGGATGGGGAGTGATTTCTTCCAAGGGAGTTGTGGGAATTGTTCACCTGGTAGGAGAATCCTATTCGGTTGTAAAAACAATTCTTTCCAAAAATATCAATGTGGACGTCAGTATGCGTGATGGTGGTGCTTTCGGATTGTTGAAGTGGGATGGGATAAACCCGAAAATCTGCCAGATTTCAGGAATTTCCAACGATATCTCAATCAAAAAATTCACGAAGGTTATTACGCGCGGAGGTTCGGGAATCTACCCGAAAGGAATTCCGGTCGGAGTAATTACCAAACGCAAATCCATCGAAGGGAAACCATTGTGGGACCTGCAGGTTAGAATTGCAGAAGATTTCCGTACCATTCAACACGTTTACGTGATCAAGAATGTGATGCTGGACGAATTAAGAGAACTGGAAGGAAAAATTCCGCCGGATAAAGAAGAAGATGAGTTGTAAGTGAATAGTTTTGTTTTAAATAGCATTCGTTTCGTATTATTTGCGCTGTTCCAGGCATTGATATTGAACAACCTGGAGCCGGGATTGGGTCTGTATGTGATGATTTATCCCTTGTTCATTTTCATGCTCCCCTTTCAAATGGGAACAGTACCTCTGATGCTTCTTAGTTTCGCTTTCGGATTAGTGATCGATTCCTTTTCAAACACCTTCGGACTGCACGCGTCCAGTGCGGTAATTATGGCCTTTTTCCGTCCGATTATCTTCAAGTGGCTTTCACCGAGAGACGGTTATGAAAGTGTCGAGTCTGTGAATGTCTATTCCATGGGCGGACGCTGGTTCCTCTATGCTTATGGAAGTTTGCTATTGATTCATCATATCTGGTTCTTTACGATCGAATCCTTCAAATTGAATGAATTCATCTGGATCCTGATCAAGATCGGATTAAGTGTACCGAGTTCCTTTTTATTAAGTCTATTAGTGCAATTTATTTTCGTCTCTAACAAAAAGGCTGTACGATGAATCTGGATGGAAGAAAATATGTGATTCTGGTGTTTTTTATCCTGGTCGGGGCCATTTATTTGATCCGCTTGTTTTTCATGCAGGTGGTGGATGATTCCTGGAAATTGCGGGCGCAGGAAATTGCAGAGAAACGAAAAGAAATCACTCCTCCGCGCGGAATTGTTTTTGACCGGCATGACAAGAAGGTGGTAACGAACAGAAGTTACTACAACCTGATGATGAAAGAGGAGGATATTCACGATTTTGATACGGTAGCCTTCGCAAAACTGGTTGGCTGGACGAAGCAGGAAGTAAAAGACCGTTTCTACCAGATCAAAAAAGGAGAAGGAAGGTACTTCAATAAGAACATTAACAAATACCAGGATAATTATCAGCCTCAGCGTGCCTATCCGTTCATTAAGGAATTAACGATCGATGAAATTACACGCATTGCTCCCCATTTGGAGAGATTTCCCGGTTTCTACGAAGATTTAACCTCCATGAGAAGCTACCCGTATTCGGGTGGGGCAAATATTTTTGGTTATCTGAACGAGGTAACAAAAGAAGAATTGGAGGAAGATGCTTTCTACAGACGGGGTGACCAGATCGGAAGAGCAGGAATTGAGCGCTATTATGAAAAAGAACTGCGCGGACAAAAAGGAATCAAATATGTGGTAACTTCTGCTTTGAACAATGCCATTGAATCGTATGCGGGAGGAAAGTATGATACACTTGCAGAACAAGGTCCGGCTTTACACCTTGGACTGGATATTCAGCTGCAGGTTTACGGAGAAAAACTGATGCAGAACAAACGCGGCTGTATTGTTGCAATTGAGCCGAAAACGGGAGAAATCCTGGCGCTGGTCTCTGCTCCGAGCTTTGACCCGAATATCCTGGTTGGAAGAAGAAATATCGGAAAAAATTATCCCAAGTTATTATTGGATGAAGGAAAACCGTTATATCCAAGACCATTGGCTGCGGAATATCCTCCGGGATCGATCTTCAAACTGCTTCAGTCATTGATCGGATTACAGGAAAAAGTAATCACTCCGGAATCCGGGTTTCCATGCACCAAATCCATGGTGGGCTGCCACAATCACCCGAATGCGAATAACCTGCCTGACGGAATTAAGAATTCCTGTAACCCTTATTTCTATTACGTCATGCGCCGGATTATCCAGCAGGGTAAAAAACGTTCCATTTTTGCTGATGCAGAGATTGGGTTGAATATTTGGTATGATTACATCATGAGCTTTGGACTGGGAAGCGAGTTTGAAACAGATGTTACGGGAATGCGCTCCGGTTTGATCCCCAATTCAGCTTATTACGATAAATGGTATGGACACAATACGTGGGCATTTTCTACTATTCGTTCCATTTCTATCGGACAGGGAGAGGTAAAAGTAACACCGCTCCAGATGGCCAATATTGCAGCAATCATAGCAAACCGCGGATGGTATTACACCCCTCATTTTGTTCGTTCTATCGGAAACAAAGGTCCGCTTCCGCAGTTTAAGAAAATCCATCGAACAAAAGTAGATGCAGTTCACTACGAACCGGTCATTGAAGGAATGCGAAGAGCAGTTTACGAACCGGGAGGTACTGCGAAAAAAGCCCAGGTAGAAGGAATGATCGTTTGCGGAAAAACGGGAACGGCACAAAACCCGCATGGAGAAGACCACTCGGTTTTTATTGCTTTTGCTCCCATGGAAAATCCGAAGATCGCTATCGCTGTATTCATCGAAAATGCCGGTTTTGGAGGTGTTTGGGCTGCTCCGACAGCCAGCCTGATGATGGAAAAGTACGTTCACCGCAAAGTGAAAGACAAGGCAAAAGAACAGATGATCGTGAATGCGAATTTGTTGAATATGAAAGCACGGCCCAAGAAGAAAAAGCCGTAGGCTTTTGATAAGAGCAAACGCAGTTTGTGAAGACTGAATGCTTACGCAGACCTTGCTCCACCATCTGCGTGCCGCTGAAGCTTTAGCAGAGGCGCAGCAAAGCAATGATAAATTGCTTTAGGCGAAGAACAACAAGTGGTAGTGCAGTTCAACAAAGAGGATTAGTTTAGAAAAACAGAATTAGCGGTAAAGAAAAGAAATGAGAAGAGAAGATTCCCTGACACAGCACGTAGACTGGTGGTTGCTTTCAATAGTAATCATCATGTTGGGTATGGGAATTGCAAACGTTTATTCGGCGGCGTATGATCCGGACCATCCCAATATTTTCGACTTTTCACAAAAATACGGGAAACAGATTATGTGGGTGGGAATTTCTATTTTTCTCGGATTTCTCGTATTCCTGATCGATTCGGATATCTATCGAAAATTTGCAGTCCCGATCTACCTGTTTTGTTTTTCCCTGCTGATTGTTGTATTGTTCACTCCGCCTATCAATGGTGCGCGAGCATGGTTGGGAATTGGTTCTATGGGAATTCAGCCTGCCGAGTTTATGAAGATCGGTACGGCCATTGCTTTATCGCGTTATGTCTCAACCGTAAATGTGAAAAACCAGAACGTGCAGACGGTGTTTATTGCATTGGCTATCGTGATGGTCCCGATGATACTGATTTTATTGCAACCGGATGCAGGGACTTTTGTAGTATTTACTTCGTTCTTTTTCGTGATGTACCGCGAAGGAATTACCTTCGATCCGCTGGTCCTAAAAGTGGTGAACCTGATTCCCGGAGTTCGTTTTAAAGACACCTGGGTGGGTAGTCACTTTATCCCGATTTTGTTCTACGTGGTGTTTTTGTCTATCGTGACACTTTTAATGAGTGGGAATAAGTACGAATTCACGTTTATGCAGGGAGTTTTAATCCCGGGATTTTACGGAGTAATTACGGTAATTACGGTGATTGCTTTGGTAGCGTATTTGATCTTGCGCTGGGTTTCTTCTAAACGCGAACAAAGAAGGGTGCTTCTCGTAATTATTACCGGATGGCTTTTGTCAGTGGCCGTTTCAACTACTGTAAACTTTTCTTTTTCAAGTTTGGCACAACACCAGAAAGACCGGATCGAATTGGTTTTAGGATTGCGCAAGGACGATGACGGAAAGGATTACAACCGAAATCGCGCAATGGCCGCTGTAGGTTCCGGAGGTTTATTCGGAAAAGGGTATAAAAAAGCAAGCGTTGCAAGTGTGCGTTCAAACCACGTTCCCGAGAGCGAAACGGATTTTATCTTTTGTCCGCTTGCCGAAGAATGGGGTTTCATGGGAAGCCTGGTCATTGTATTCCTGTTTATGGGGATGTTGTTCCGGATCATTGTTATTGCCGAACGACAACGTTCTACTTTCAACAGGGTGTATGCTTATTGCGTGGCGATGATCGTTTTCTATCACTTCGCGGTGAATATCGGGATGAATATCGGGTTGGCACCGGTGATTGGAATTCCACTTCCGTTCTTTAGTTACGGAGGATCATCGTTGATGTCTTTCTCCATGCTTTTGTTTATCCTTCTGAAGCTGGACAGTCAGCGCAGGGATGTACTTTTCTAAGGAAATTTCAAAACAGAAGGGTTCAAAAGTTCAAATATGTTTCTTTTAAGACTTTCACCTTGAACTTTTAAACCCTTTAAACTTTCTGAACATATTTCTATTCAGGGTATTCAATATCCTCTTCCAATGCATCGTCATCTTTCTTTTTCTTCTTCTTGGCTTTTTTCCACTCGAAGGTATATTCCAAAGAAAGAATGTGCTCGTTGTAATTATTTTTGGAATTGAACCTCTGACCGTAATAATAAGTCAAACCAAGCTCATTCGATCCGGGAAGATTGAAATCCAGTTTTAAGCCGTAACGAATGCGGTTCCAGGTACGACCAAACGGCTCATTTATTGGGTTATAGAAAAACTCTACGGCAGCCCCCGGGGTGATTTTGGATTTGGGTTTATCCCATTCCACATGCGGTTTTATACGAATTGCCGGGTCCAGATCTCCTCCGGTTGTAGTAAATCCCCCGATTAACATCTGATAACGCACACGGGCTCCGAACTTGATCTGTTGGACCTTATGGCGGAAATCCGCATTGAAATTCAAGCGATGGCTGTTATCATAATTCCTGTTTTCATCATAATCCGTGATAATCCTGTACTCAACAGAAGGTCTGAACCAATCCAGTTTGGTGTATTTCAAACTTGCTTCCTGGTATAAAGTAGCCAATTGACCGAAATTATTCAAACGCAGGTTTGTATTCAGGCTTGCTTCCAGATCGTACTTGAGCTCACGTTTTATACCTGCGCTGAACCAATATTGTCCTCTGGTGCTCTGCTGATTCCACGCCAAAAAACAAGGCATAATGAAAAGAACAGCAATGAATAAGGACTTCATTTAGTTTTTCATTAATGTAATCGTTCCGATATCAGCGTTTTCCTTTTTGCCGATGGTTACCGTTTTACTGACAACTTCTAAAGTCTTGTAATCATCGTCGTTATTAGGAACGTTATTTCCAGGATGGAAAATTTCGCTGTACCCGAAAATCGTGTAAGTTCCTGGCTGTAAAAATTCAAATTTGAAAGATCCGTCATAGGAAACTTCAATTTTGTCGTCATACATAGCGTCGCCGTCACCATAAATAATGTAAAGGTCTTCTTTCGCCCCGACATAGCTTACAGTATCTGTAACTACACCATTGATACGCAATTTTTCATTGACCATTACATTTCCGGAAATAGATGCACGACCACCGTCACCTTCTACTTTTTTACATGCTGAAATCGCGGAGAGAAGAGCAATTCCAAAAATTAGTTTTTTCATTAGTCTGGTTTTATAGAGCCACAATATTAAGAGAATTTTAATCAAATAATACCTCTGGAACAAGGAATTACAAAATAAAAATGAACTTTCCAGCCACTTTTCGTGAAATATTACGTCTAGTGTTTGGAATATAACATAAAAGATTCGTAAAATTATACACTCTTTAAATGAAAACTATACATGAAATTGCTACCTCTCTTTAAAACAGCTTGTTTCCTGTTCCTTATTTTGCTAACCACTCAGGCAAATTCTCAGGTTTATATCAATGAATATTCGTGTTCTAACGTCAATGGTCCGACCGATGCATTCGGTGAATACGAAGATTGGGTTGAATTATACAATGCAGGTGCAACTCCGGTCGACCTCACAGGGTACTATTTGTCAGATAATGACGGAAATCCGCAGAAGTGGCAAATCCCTTCCGGATCAATAGCTGCCGGAGGTTACAAAATGGTTTATTGTAGTGGCAGGAATTTGGTTTCAGGTGCTGAGTACCATCCGAATTTTAATTTGGCACAAACCAGCAATGAATGGATTATCTTAACCAGTCCTGCCAATGTAACGGTAGATTTCGTAGAAATTACCCAGATGACCAAACAAAACCATTCGATCGGCCGTCAAACAAACGGATCAGCCACCTGGAGATTGTTTTTAACGCCAACTCCCGGCGCAGCGAATGCAGGCGGTGTTAACTTTTATACTCCGACACCGGCTTTCAGTGTAGCACCGGGGTTCTATACCACCACACAAAACGTTACGATTACCTGTTCGGATGCAACTGCAACCATTCGTTATACCACCGACGGATCTGTTCCAACGACGGCTTCAACGCTTTATGCAGGACCGGTTGCTATCACGGCTACAACAGTATTAAGAGCAAAGGCATTTTCTACCAATGAATCAAGTTTCACCATGTCAGGAACTTATTTCATGAATGTAAATCATACGGTTCCTATTGTATCCATTGCCGGAGCGGGCTCCAATTCTGTAGCAACACTATTGGCCGGAACGCAAATAGAACCACAGGGATTTTTTGAATTGTGGGAAGCGGACCAATCGTTTGCAGGTAGAGGAGAAGGACAGTTTAACAAACATGGAAATGACTCCTGGGCTTATCCGCAGAGAGGTTTTGACTATATTATGAGAGACCAGTACGGATACGACCATGAGATTGAGCATCAGATCTTCCCTTCTGTAAACCGCGATAAATTTCAGCGTCTGATCCTGAAGCCTGCTGCAAGTGATAATTATCCGTTTGAAACCGGAGGAGCACACATCCGTGATGCGTTTGTACATACTTTATCACAGCGTGCGGATCTTAAACTGGATGAGCGTACATGGAGACCATGTGTTGTTTATTTGAACGGGCAATACTGGGGAGTATACGAATTACGTGAAAAAGCAGATGATGCGGATTATACCAAACATTATTATGATCAGGATAAGTATAATTTACAGTATTTGAAAACCTGGGGTGCTACCTGGGAAGAATACGGGGCACCGAATGCACTCCCTGCCTGGAATGCGTTGAGAAACTATGTCAACACAAACAACATGGGGGTTGCGGCTAACTTCAATTATGTAGACAGCTTGTTGAATTGGGAGTCTTTGGTAGACTATTTTGTGATCAACTCCTACATTGTCAGCCAGGATTGGTTAAACTGGAACACCGGTTGGTGGCGCGGAATGGATCCGAACGGGGACAAAAAGAAATGGCGCTATATTCTTTGGGATATGGATGCATGCTTCGGGCATTATATCAATTTCACGAATATTCCCGATCCGAGCGCGAATGCCGATCCGTGTAACGTAGAAAATCTTCCTAATCCCGGCGGGCAGGGGCATACAAATATTATCCAGAAGCTGATTAATGAGAACCCAACTGTAGAACAATATTACATTTCAAGATACATTGACCTGGTCAACACTCATTTTTCCTGTCCGTACATGAATAACCTGCTGGACAGTATGGTGAACGAGATTGCTCCGGAAATGGCGGCTCACTGCACCAGATGGGGAGGTTCGGTTGCCGGTTGGCAGGCAAATGTACAGGCAATGAGGGATTTTATCAACCTGCGATGTACGGCTCTGAACCAGGGTATGACGGATTGTTACCAGGTTACCGGTCCGAATGCGGTGGTGGTAACGGTTAGTCCTGCAAACTCCGGAGAAGTTAAAGTGAACTCAATTTGGGCACCGACTTATCCGTGGAACGCGAATTATTTCGGAGGAATTCAGACAAATTTAATTGCACGTCCGCTTACAGGATTTGTATTTGACCATTGGGAATACACCGCAAACACTTTAACAGCAGCAATTACGCAGGATACAAACTCAATGGATATTGCTGCACCTGTTACTATTACTGCAGTGTTTATCTCCGATAACCCGGATTTGGATGGTGACGGATGTACGAATGTAGATGAGATCGCTGCCGGGACAGATCCGAATAACCCGGATACGGACGGAGACGGTGAAAATGATTGTGTGGAAATTGGTGCTGATCCATCAAATCCAACGGATACCGACGGGGATGGAGTTATTGACGGATTGGAATCAAGTACAACAGATACGGATGGTGACGGAGTCAATGATGAAACCGATCCGGCAAATACTGATCCGTGTATCCCGAATCCGAATGCCGGTCCATGTGACCAGGATGGCGACGGATTAACCAATTCCGATGAAGCAACTGCCGGAACCGATCCTGTCAATCCGGATACGGACGGGGACGGAATTAACGATGGAGATGAAATAACGAATACGACAAATCCTTTGGATCCTTGTGATCCGCCGAATGCTACACCTGCTTGTAATATCGATACCGATGGTGATGGTATTTTGGATGGTTCGGAAGCTCAATACGGAACAGATCCGAATAATCCGGATACGGATGGAGACGGAATCAATGACGGAGAGGAAATTGCAGACGGAACCAATCCGTTGGATGGATGTGATCCGAATCCGGTAGGAGAAGGTTGTTTCAACGGCTTCCACATGCCAACAGCGTTCTCACCAAACGGAGATGGCTTGAATGATTACCTGGGGCCAAGAATCGGTAGAGACGTAGTGTCGTTTACCTGGTATGTTTACGACCGCTGGGGTAACCGCATGGTTATGAGTTCAGATCCTGCATTCAAATGGGATGGAATCTTTAATGGGGTGAAATTGAATACAGGTGTGTATGCTTACCAGGCGGATGTAACATTCTCGGATGGCAGAACAGAAAAATATACCGGTAATATTACCGTAACAAGATAATGATCATGAGAAGAAGGATTTTAACGGCACTTGCATTTTTGACTGCTCTGTCAGCAAGTGCCCAGGATTTTCATGTGACTCAGATTCTCCAGGCTCCTAATTTACTCAATCCCGGTGCGGTTGGGGTTTATGACGGCTGGGAGAGAATAGCAGTTCAACATAGAAATCAGTGGCTGGGAGGAGGTACAACGTATATGACGACAGGGTTGGCGGCAGATGCCAATTTTTTCAAGAGCGATCGGAAACAGAAAGCACATTTGGGAGTTGGTGTTCAATTCTACAATGATATTGCGGGGAATTCCGGATATGGATTACAGACGGGGTCGGTAGCCGTTTCGGGAATACTTCCCGTGGGCAATGGAAGCCAGCTTTCTTTGGGAATCCAGGGTGGAGTTGGCAACCGAACCGGAAATATGTCGCGCTTGCTCTATGATTCTCAATGGAATGGTAATAACGCATATGATCCGACATTATTGAGCGGTGAAACCGGTAGCTTAAGCTCTTTTATTTACCTGGATGCTTCGGCAGGACTTTTCTACCAGTTTGATGGAGGTCAGAGTTCATTTGCAAGGAACAACGATATTAAATTCCAGGCTGGTTTTGCCGGTTATCATTTAAATGCCCCTGCTATGCGTTTTCGTACGGGATCTTCGGAGCAGCTTGCCCGAAAATATGTCGGAATGCTAAAGTATTCGATGGATATTCCGGGTACAAAGATGGCATTCGACGCACAATTTGCACAATTCGTGCAGGGCGGTCATTACGAATCGATCTTGGGACTAATCTTACGAAGACGTTTCCAGGATGGGGGTAAAATTACCGGATTTAGCCAGGATGCATTCATCGGGCTTGGTGTTTATACCCGTTTGAGAGATGCGATTTCACCGACCATGCAGATTGACTGGAGAGGATTCCATTTCGGGGTTTCTTATGACCTGACTTTGTCTGCTCTCAGATACGGATATAAAGGGGGAAGTCTGGAATTCTCGATCAGTTATACCAACCTGAATAACGCGTTATTTAAAACCAGGAGAAAAGGGTTTAGATAAGTGAGATGCAAAATTGAAAAGAAGAAAGCGAAACTTTTGATAAGAATCAGCTGTGGCTGATGAAGACTGAACCAGGCAATAACAATTGTCTGATGTAAAGGAAAATAAGTGTTAGCGCAGTTTCTTGTCTATTATTCAATTCTCCGTTTTCAATTAGAAAGTAAACTACAACGTTTTTCCATTTAAAATCAGTACTTTTGCGCCCTCGAATCAGGTTGATCGGAGAACAAAGTTGATATATGGAAAGCACAAAGAAAATTACAGGAGCTTTAATTTCAGTTTATTATAAAGATGGTTTAGAGCCAATTGTTCGTAAACTGCATGAAGAAAACGTAAGCATCTATTCTACAGGTGGAACACAAACGTTTATTGAAGGATTGGGAATCCCCGTTATACCGGTAGAATCCATGACTTCTTATCCTGAAATTTTTGGCGGACGTGTAAAAACATTGCATCCGGCAATTTTCGGTGGAATTCTTCATAGAAGAAACCTTCAATCAGATTTAGATCAGGCAAAACAATTCAATATCCCGGTTATTGACCTGGTAATTGTAGACCTGTATCCTTTTGAAGAAACTGTTGCATCGGGTGCCGATCACCAATCCATCATCGAGAAAATTGATATCGGTGGAATTTCTTTGATTCGTGCGGCTGCGAAAAATTACAACGATGTTGTGATTATTCCTTCCGTAAATCAGTACGCGGAATTTTTGGATATCCTGAATGCACAGGGAGCTTCATCAACGATTGAACAAAGAAAGCATTTTGCAAAAAAGGCATTCATGGTTTCTTCCCATTACGATACACATATCTTCAATTATTTTAATGAAGAAGAAACACCTGTGTTCAAACAAAGTATTTTGGAAAGCCAATCTTTGCGTTACGGTGAAAATCCGCATCAAAAAGGATGGTTCCACGGAGATTTTTCGGCAATGTTTGATCAGCTTCACGGAAAAGAACTTTCCTACAATAACTTATTGGATGTGGATGCTGCAGTTCAATTAATGGCTGAATTTGAAAACAATGATCCGACGTTCGCTATCCTGAAGCATAACAATGCATGTGGTTTGGCAACCCGTTCAACTTTGGCTCAGGCCTATGCGGATGCGCTGGCCGGGGATCCTACTTCGGCATTCGGAGGAATTTTAATAGCAAACCGTAAAATTGATCTGGCAACTGCAAACCTGATCAATGACCTGTTTTGCGAGGTTGTTATTGCGCCCGGATTTGATGCAGATGCAGAGGAAGTACTAAAAAGTAAAAAGAACCGAATTCTATTGGTTCAGAAGAAAGTAGAACTTCCGAAGAGACAGTTCAGAACGTTATTGAATGGCGTTTTGGAGCAAGATAAAGATATGTTGTCCGAAACGGCAGCGAATTTTGAATCTAAAACAAATTCGGTCCCTACAGCCCAGGAAGTAGAAGATTTGATTTTTGCTAATAAATTGGTAAAGCATACCAAATCAAACACAATTGTGTTAGCTAAAAACGGTCAGCTGCTGGCGAGCGGAACCGGACAAACATCCCGTGTAGATGCATTGCGTCACGCTATTGAAAAAGCTAAATCATTCGGTTTCGATTTGAAAGGTGCAGTAATGGCATCGGATGCATTCTTCCCGTTCCCGGACTGTGTTGAAATAGCTCACAATGCGGGTATAACTGCTGTTGTGCAGCCCGGGGGTTCAATTAAAGATGAATTATCGATCGATTATTGCAATGCGAATGGAGTTGCCATGGTATTTACCGGTAACCGACATTTTAAGCATTAATACAAAGAATATGAAATGTGTAAAAAGGAACCGATAGGTTCCTTTTTTGTTGACAAAAATCACTCCCTTCAGTAATTTAAACATACTGTGAATTTGCACAAGTTTGAATCCAATATTCATCCGCGAAACTTTTGTTAAAACCTTCATTTTAATCAATTAAACATACCATTTATCCTTTTTAACTTAAATTTCAGGTTCGTTAGGAAACCAAGCAGTACTTTTGTACTCTGAAATTTTTACAACAACTTAATTGATTCTTGCAAATGAGACCAATCCTGCTAATTTTATTAGCCTTAACCGCTCATTCCGTATTTTCGCAATCCCAGTACAAAATCGGTTTATCTGGATCGGGAGCAGACAGCAAAATGTACCTCACGATGATCGAAGATCATATTCCTGATACCTACGCCCGTTTAACAGCAGATAACGTCATTCAATTTAGTACAGGAACTAATTATCCTGTAAATTATATTGATTCAATTTGCACGATTTCCGGAATTCCGTTTGAAAATATTGTTAAGTCAAAGGGGCCGATTGAAATCAGGGAGAAGGTTGGGGGTACCAATTGCGGGGCCGCACAACAAATTTGCAACAACACTTCCCTTCCCGGAAACAGCTCGGGTTATGGGGTGCAGGAATTGACCAATGGCAACAGCGGATGCCTGGGTACTGAGCATCAGTCTTCCTGGTATTACATCAATGTTCAATCAGGCGGTTCCTTGTCGTTCAGAATTAATCCGAGCGGAAACTCCGATTATGATTTTGCAGTTTGGGGTCCTTTTACAGCTGCAAATGCTGCGGCCAACTGTCCGCCGCAAAACGGACCGGTACGCTGCTCCTACGCGGAGGGAAACGGAAATACGGGGATGCGTGACAATGAATCCGGCAGTAGTGAGAATCAAAATGGAGATGGATGGGTCGGTTCATTAAATGTAAGTGCAAACCAGGTCTATATTTTATTAATAGATAATTACAGTGCCTCGGGAGTAGGGTACACGTTTGATTTTAACTGGGGAGGAAATACCACAACAGCAGTTATTGGTTGTACTCCGGTAGTTCTGCCGGTTGAAATGAGCAGTTTTTCAGGATCTTATTCTTCCAATACGAACGTACTTAACTGGTCTACAGAAACAGAATTGAATAATGATTATTTCCAGGTCGAATGGACCACAACCCCTGCAGAAAGCACTTCCTGGAATAAACTCGATGTCATTGACGGAGCGGGAGAAAGTCAGTCCAGACTGGATTATTCGATGAACCATTATACCTATACCCGGAATACGATCAATTATTACCGTATCAAACAAGTGGATTACAATGGGCAAATACGCTCATACCCGGATATCATTGCCATTGACAACCGTCAGAAATCAGAGAAGCTGGTGAAGGTTGTCAACCTGTTCGGACAGGAAGTGTCAGAATCTGAAAAAGGAATGGTAATCTATGTTTACGATGACGGATCTACCGAGAAGCGGATCAATTAATTGAACGGAATAGAATTTAAAGAAGGGAGGCTTAAGAAAGCTTCCCTTTTTTCATTAAAAGAGGATATAAATTTTAGTTCAAAAGAGCGGAATATACATTGAGAACCAGAGAATATTTCTTTCCTGATTTTCAGAGACATCCATGTGATCGCTTTTAGCGTTATTAGAGCACTACAATTTAATTATTTGACTCATGCGTGGAATTTTATGTTCTCTGCTGTGTATAACCTGTACTATTGGTTTTTCACAGTCCCACTTTACTATTGAATCAACTTTTTCAGAGATTCAGGCGAAGGAATTTATGCAAACTATAGAAGAACACATTCCTGATACCTATTTACGTTCTTTGGAGGCCAATCTTATTCAATTCAACACGGAGATTAATTATTCGACAGCTTACGTTGATTCGATTGCAAAAATTTCAGGAATTCTTTCCGGAACTGTTGTTAAAACAAGAGGGGCTGCACGATTTATCGAGAAAGTGGGCGGAACCAACTGTGGAGTAGCAGAACAGCTTTGTACAAGCTCTTCGCTTCCGGGCAACAGCGGTGGTTTCGGCAACCAGGAATTGAATGGTACGAACCAGGGGTGTTTGGGATCTGAGCATCAGTCTTCCTGGTACTACATCAATGTTCAGACCGCGGGGTCCTTGTCGTTCAGAATTAATCCAAGCGCTTCTTCGGATTACGATTTTGCACTTTGGGGGCCATTCACTTCTGCCACTGCAGCTGCAAATTGTCCGCCGGTTACAACACCCGTTCGTTGTTCGTTCGCAGCAGGAGGTGGGAATACCGGGATCCGTGCGGGCGAACCGGACAATAGTGAAGGAAGTGGAGGAGACAGATGGGTAAATGCTTTGAACGTAGGTACAAACCAAGTCTATATTTTGTTGATTGATAATTTCAGTGCCTCGGGAGTAGGGTACACGTTTGATTTTAACTGGGGAGGAAATACCACAACAGCAGTTATTGGTTGTACTCCGGTAGTTCTGCCGGTTGAAATGAGCAGTTTTTCAGGATCTTATTCTTCCAATACGAACGTACTTAATTGGTCCACGGAAACAGAATTGAATAATGATTATTTCCAGGTCGAATGGACCACAACCCCTGCAGAAAGCACTTCCTGGAATAAACTCGATGTCATTGACGGAGCGGGAGAAAGTCAGTCCGGACTGGATTATTCGATGAACCATTATACCTATACCCGGAATACGATCAATTATTACCGTATCAAACAAGTGGATTACAATGGGCAAATACGCTCATATCCGGATATCATTGCCATTGACAACCGTCTGAAATCAGAGAAGCTGGTGAAGGTTGTCAACCTGTTCGGACAGGAAGTGTCGGAATCTGAAAAAGGAATGGTAATCTATGTTTACGATGACGGATCTACCGAAAAACGGATTAATTAACAGCAATTTACATCAGAATACACGTAGAGGCGAAAAATTTTTCGCCTCTACGTGTATTTACTATATAGACTTTAAGATTATCTCGATTATTTAATCTAATTTTGTAACCATTTCCCGGAATTTACGAATAAAGGGAACAAAACCGCAAAAAGGAGCGCGCTAGATGGGATTGTTTAATTTTCTGACACAAGAAATTGCTATTGACTTAGGTACTGCAAACACACTGATTATCATGAATGATAAAGTAGTCGTGGATGAGCCTTCGATTGTAGCTAAAGATATTCAAACGGGTAAAGTTGTTGCCATTGGTAAAAAGGCACAACAAATGCACGGAAAAACTCACAAGTTAATTGAAACGGTTAGGCCATTGAAAGATGGTGTAATTGCAGACTTCCAGAGTGCTGAGCAAATGATTCGCGGATTTATCAAAATGATCAATCCGGGAAGAAAAATGTTCAATCCGACTTTGCGTATGGTGATCTGTATTCCTTCAGGGATTACGGAGGTAGAGAAACGTGCGGTACGTGACTCTGCCGAACACGCCGGAGCGAAAGAAGTGTATTTGATCCATGAGCCTATGGCTGCCGCAATCGGTATCGGTATCGATGTGGAAGAGCCAATGGGAAACATGATCATTGACATAGGCGGTGGTACATCTGAAATTGCAGTCATTGCATTGGGAGGAATCGTGTGTGATAAGTCTATCCGTATTGCGGGGGATGATTTCACTTCCGATATCGAAGAATACATGCGTCGTCAGCACAACATTTTGGTTGGTGAGCGTACAGCAGAGCAAATCAAGATCGAAGTGGGAGCAGCATTGCCGGAATTGGAAAACCCACCTGCAGATTTCGCAGTTCGTGGCCGTGACTTAATGACCGGTATTCCAAAAGAAATTATCATTACTTACTCGGAGGTTGCGCATGCATTGGATAAAACAATCTCCAAGATCGAAGAAGCGATTTTAAGTGCCCTTGAGCAGACTCCACCGGAACTTTCGGCGGATATCTACAAAACAGGAATTTACCTCGCCGGAGGGGGTTCTATGCTGCGAGGTTTGGATCGTCGTATCAATGAGAAAACAAAATTACCGGTTCACATCGCTGAAGATCCATTGAGAGCAGTAGCACGTGGAACAAGTATCGCATTGAAGAACCTGGATCGTTTCCAGTTCCTGATCAAGGATTAATAACATTTTACAAACGAAATTTCAGTAGGGACGCGGCGCATCGCGTCCCTACTTTGTTTATATTTGTTTGAAAGCTACTGAATGAATATACCTGAAACTGCTCACAACTTAACTTGTTATTTCACCTGGATGGGTGAAGACGGGATTGCAAGAACGAAAGTAAAGAAAGGATCGGAAGTGAAATTAGAACATGCACAGGAAAACTCGGTAGTTGTCAATAGCTTTTACGTTGACAGTAAATTTCCTTTGCTCATTGATGCAAGAGGTATTAAATCGATGGAACGGGAAGCGCGGTCTTTTTTTACCACCAACGGACGTCAAACAAATACACTTGCTTTTGGAATTATCATCGATTCTTCGGTAAGTAAAGTTGTAGGTAATTTTTTCATGGCGATCAGTAAACCGAAAGTCCCGACCCGTTTATTTCTCAACGAAGAAGCCGCTTTGGAGTGGCTGCAGAAATTCAAAGAAAAATGAATCCGCATGAAGCCAAATACATTCAGGAGCGCACCAATGCGATATTGGATGTTATTATGGCCTATGCAAATTTGGATTTCACTCAGAAAACCCAAATAACGGATAAAGATGATGTGTTCGACGCCATTGCTTCCGGAGTAAATATGCTGGGTGAAGAATTGGAAAATTCGGTTATTACGCTCCAGGAACGGGCATCGCTATTGCAGGAAGTGCATCACCGCGTAAAGAACAACCTGCAGATTATTTCCAGTCTGATGAATCTCCAGGCATCGTACACCAAAGATGAAAAATTCCTGGCCCTGATCCGGGAATGCCGAAACCGCATCATTTCCATGTCAATGATCCATGAAATGCTTTACCGCAGTAAGGATTTGAGCCGCATTCAGGTGCTTGATTATATCAAAACGCTTACATTAAGTATTAACAGTTCCTTCTCCGGAAGTGTTTCGGATGTGACGTTTGAATACGATATTGACGAAAAAATCTACCTGGAAGCAGAACGAATGATTCCCATAGGGTTGATCATCAACGAAGCCGTAAGCAACAGTTTTAAGTACGCATTCCCACATAGAAAAGGACTTATCCGGGTCGATTTTAAAATGTCGAAAACCCATTTCTTCCTGAGAATTACAGACGATGGAATAGGATTACCGAAAGAAATACGAACAGAAGAATTTGAAAGCCTGGGAATCCAATTGATCAATGCACTTTCCGACCAGCTTTCAGCGGAAATGAAAATCCTTCGCGAAAACGGATTGGGGTATGAACTCCTTTTTAGAATTGATAATTGACAATGTAAAATTGAAAAGATCGGATCAGTTTTAATAATTCGATAGGAACTACAAAAAGCTGAATTGACAACATGTGTATCCTTGTCAATTGTTCAATTCTCCATTTTCAATTTAAAGATTCTCTGTCGCACTCGAAATAATCTTAGCAATATTGGTCGTAAACAGTTTTACTGCAATTGCCAGCAAAATAATTCCGAAGACTTTTTTCATGATGGCAATCCCTCCAGGGCCGAGCAAATGCTCGATTTTCTTTGTTAAACGTAACACAATGTAAACAATCAATACATTGATCAAAATTGCCAGTACAATATTGATGTTCTGGAATTCAGCCCTTAAGGAAACAAGAGTGGTCATAGTTCCGGCGCCCGCAATAATCGGAAAGGCCAAAGGGACCACACTTGCTGTTTTCCCGGAGACAGAATCGCGGAACAAACGCACTCCCAGGATCATTTCCAAACTCATCGCGAATAAGATCAGGGAACCTGCAACGGCGAAAGAACCCACATCTACTCCGAATAACTTCAGGATGGATTCTCCTAGGATCAAAAATCCGATCATAATTCCCAATGACACAAAACTCGTTCTTGCCGGATGGATATCCCCGCTCTGTTCTTTGATCTTAATAATTAAAGGAACGGACCCGATCACATCGATCACCGCAAACAATACCATGGAAGCTTTAAAAAGCTCGCCCCAGTTAAATGCCAGGAAATACTTCATCATCGCTTAGTGAGTTAAAATGGTTTGTTCTACAATGATAGGAAAATGTTTGTGTTCCAGCTGTTGAATTTTTTCAGCGAGTGAATCCAGTGTGTCATCGGCAGTTAAATCCGTTTCAAATTGCGCCAGGATCTCGCCCTTGTCAAATTCCTCATTGACCAAATGAATGGAAATCCCGCTTTTAGGGTCCTTTGCACCAATAACAGCTTCATGAACAAATTTCCCGTACATGCCTTTCCCGCCGTATTTAGGAAGGAGTGAAGGATGAATATTAATAATGCGGTTTTGGTAACCATGAATAATATTTAGTGGGATCTTGCGTAAAAATCCGGCCAAAATGATCCAGTCTATAGCGCGGTAGTCCAACTCCTGCAAAACGGTCAAACCGCTTTCAAATTCTTCATTGGTGAAAACCAGTACCTCAATGCCCAGTGATTGTGCTTTGGCCACAACGGGTGCATCTGCTTTATTACAAACTAAAATTTTCACTTCAATTTGCGGATGATTCTGAAAAAATTGAATCAAATTCACCGCATTTGAACCATTGCCGGAGGCGAATAATGCTATTGATTTCTTATTCATGGCACAAAGTTACACAATCCAAATGACACGGCACACGCGGATTTCAAGCTAAAAAACAAGATTTCGCACGCACCTAAAATGCAATTAAGTCACTTTATATTTTGTTTTTATCGCATTTCCTATTTTCTTTGCAAGCTGAAAAACCTTATAAAAGAATTGAGATGTCTGATATCAAATCAAGAGTAATATCTATTATCGTAGATAAGTTAGGAGTTGAAGAAAGCGAAGTAACAAACGAAGCGAGCTTCACAAATGATCTAGGTGCAGATTCACTAGACACAGTAGAATTGATCATGGAATTTGAAAAGGAATTCAATATTGCTATTCCGGATGATCAGGCTGAAAACATTCAAACAGTTGGTGACGCGGTTTCTTACATCGAGCAAAACGCTAACTAAAAAAACGTTTTCACAGGCATTTATTTAATCTGATTTTATGGAGTTAAAACGAGTTGTTGTAACCGGATTAGGAGCTATTACACCCATTGGAAATACTGTTTCAGAGTACTGGGAAGGATTAATCAATGGTAAAAGTGGTGCCGCACCGATTAAGCAATACGATGCTTCAAAATTCAAGACTCAATTTGCCTGCGAAATCAAAAATTTCAATGTCGAGGATCACATCGACAGAAAAGAAGCACGGAAATTAGATCAATTTTCACAATACGCCATGGTTTCTGCTAAGGAGGCCATGGCTGATTCTGGATTGATGGAATCGAACCCGAATGTAGACCGTATCGGTGTTATTTGGGGTTCGGGAATCGGTGGTCTGAAAACCTTTCAGGACGAAGCTCAAAACTTCTTCGGTGGTGACGGAACCCCGCGATTCAATCCGTTCTTTATTCCTAAAATGATCGCGGATATCGCCGCAGGTCATATTTCCATTGAATACGGCTTAAGAGGACCGAACTATGTAACGGTTTCGGCTTGTGCTTCATCTACCAACGCGATCATTGATGCATTCAATCTGATCCGTTTGGGGAAAGCAGACGCTATCGTTACCGGAGGGTCTGAAGCAGCAGTAAATGAAATGGGAATGGGAGGATTTAACGCGTTGAAAGCCCTTTCAACACGAAACGATTCTCCGGAAACTGCTTCCCGCCCTTTTGACTTAGACCGCGACGGTTTTGTTTTGGGAGAAGGAGGTGGTGCATTGATCCTGGAAGAGTACGAGCATGCAAAGAAGCGTGGAGCTAAAATTTATGCGGAAGTACTTGGAGGTGGAATGTCGGGTGATGCGTATCACATGACGGCTCCGCACCCGGAAGGAATCGGTGCAAGAAACACCATGATCGCAGCATTGGAAGACGCAGAGTTAGATCCAAGTGCTATTGATTATGTAAACGTTCATGGTACATCTACGCCGCTTGGAGATATCGCTGAAACGAAAGCGATCCTGCAGGTATTCGGAGAACATGCCTACAAGTTGAACATCAGCTCCACAAAATCAATGACAGGTCACTTACTGGGTGCTGCAGGTGCTATTGAAGCCATTGCATGTATCCTGGCAGTTAAGAATGACATCGTTCCACCAACGATCAACCATTTTACAGACGATCCTGAAATTGACAACAAATTGAATTTCACATTTAATAAAGCTCAGCACCGTACCGTGGATGTTGCCTTATCAAACACCTTCGGTTTCGGTGGTCACAATACTTCTGTGATCGTGCGAAAGTATAAAGGGTAAAAATTTAGGTGCGACTACGACTACCATTTTTAAAGCAAAACAGGTCTTCTGAAGACGTTGCATTCATTCGATTTTTCGTAAATCGCTTTGGATACCGCCCGAAGAATATCAATTTGTTTTACCAGGCTGTCACGCATCGTTCCATTGCATTTCACGGACAAAAAGACTTTTCCAACGAACGTTTGGAATTCCTCGGCGACGCCATTTTGGATTCCATCATTGCAGAATTCCTGTTCCAGCGTTTCCCGGAAGAAGACGAAGGCTACCTGACGAAAGTCAAATCCAAAGTAGTTTCGCGTAAAACCCTTTCCGAAATCGGTGAGGAATTAGAGCTTCGTTCTATTTTGCGCTACAACAAAGGCCGTTCGATCAACTTGTCGTCCCTGGAAGGAAATGCTTTCGAAGCAATCATCGGAGCAATCTACCTGGACAGTTCCTACGAAGTGACCAAGAAGATCATTTACAACCACATTTTCCGCAAATACGTAGACTTAAACAAGATCCTGGAGGAAGAGATCGATTTCAAGTCCAAGCTCTTTATCTGGAGCCAGAAAAGAAGGCTGGCCCTCGAGTTTGCCGTGCTGCGGGAAGAAAACAACCACGGAACCTGGTTCTACGAAGTAATCGTGCAGGTAAACGGTACCAACTACGGCAAAGGAACCGGAAATTCCAAGAAACTGGCCGAGCAGGCTGCCGCGAAAGAGACGCTCATTTTGATGGGGGAGATATAGGATTCATTCTCATTTTTTTGTTTCTCTTAATGACCATCTTAATTAATCCAGGTGATCAATTTGTATTAAATCAAGTACGGAAAATCGCAACAACTTTTTCAGAACAATTGCTCACATTTGTAAAAATCGATTGCTATGAAAAGACTATTCACAGTATTACCGCTCCTGCTTTTAGCCGGTTGTACCATTACCAAACGCCATTTCGGGACGGGTTACCACGTCGAATGGAAAAAATCGTACTCCAAAACAGAGCATGAAGCTTATCAGTTGAATGTAACTGATTCGGGAAGAGAATCTTCTGTGATGCCCGATGAAAATGAGGAGATTCCTAAGGTGATTTCGACAGACACCATGCATCGTGCTGAATTAATTTCTCCGGATCTATTGGAAATTTCGATCGAAGAACCAACAGGTTTTTCTGAAACTCCCGTCCAATCGGAAATAAAACCGGTGATAGAATCCGATCAGATTTTGGGTGATGAAGATGCGATAGATGAACCAAAAAGGAAAGTAGAACCCTTTACCTGGGCTGCATTGGGAGCTCTTTTTTTAGGTCTTCTTCTTTTACTAACAATTTCATTTGATATGGTATTAGGTGTTTTAACAGGTCTTGGTATATTGCTGATTATATTTTCCATTATTTCCCTGATAAGAATCGTGAGACACCCCGAATTATACAAAGCTAAAGGATTAACCTGGACTCTTTTTTGGCTTAGCATGGCTGGAATCAGTGGAGGGCTTGTGATACTCATTTTTTATCTATTACTAATAACCAATAATGTTGACCTGCTCTAAAAGGAAAAGCTAACATTGACGAACCTTAACCAAATCCTAACTTCCAACCTGCTTGCCATGTCTGAGATAATGCGTAACTTCACAGTATAAACTTAAAGTGGATGAGCAAACAAAAGCGTCATGTACTTTCTTTAGAAACATCTGTAGACTTTGAACTGATCGGAATCTGTTCTCACCACAGCGATTACCGGTTGGCGTGGGGAATCAACAAAATCCTGGACCTGGAGCTTACCAAAAGCGAGGAGCCCTTTGTGATTCAGTCCAAAAAAGGTACAATTGTTTCGCAACACAGTTTTCATGTATTTATCGATGAGGTGGATCACATGGAATGGTATTTAATTAAGAATAAATCGGAAGGAAAATTCCTGATCCCTGAAAAGAACCAAATTGATTATTTTTTGATCCTCAGGGAAAATGTGCTTCACGACCTGGATGAACTCGTGGAACGTATCCGCGAATCAAATAGTGTGATGGCGGCTTACGTCTTTGAAGCAGAATCGATTCCTTCCGCAGAACTAATAATTTTCGAATGAAAAAAACAAAAATCGTAGCGACCATGGGTCCGGCTACTGCTGATAAACAAGTATTAAAACAAATGATATTGGATGGTTTGAACGTATGCCGTTTGAACTGTTCACACGGATCTCACGAGGATCACAAGAAGAGCATCGATATGATCCGGGAGATCAATGACGAAACCGGATTGAATGTATCAATCCTTGCCGATTTGCAAGGCCCGAAGATCCGTACTTACGAAATGGAGAACAACGGTGTCATGATGGTTGAAGGCGCAATTGTGACGATTGTAACGGAACGCATTACCGGAACGGCAGAGAAGTTCGGGATCAGTTATTCCCTGATGCCGCGCGACGTGCAACCTGGTGAAATCATTTTGCTGGACGACGGAAAATTGCAGATGGAAATCGTGGAGACGAACGGCGAAACGGAAATCAAAGCCAAAGTCATCCACGGCGGAATTCTTTCTTCCAAAAAAGGAGTAAACCTGCCGAATACTAAAATCTCCCTGCCGTCCTTGACTGAAAAGGACCGCGAAGACCTGGAATTTGCATTGAGCAATGATGTCGATTGGATCGGGTTGTCATTTGTGCGTTCTGCCAGAGATATCATTGAATTGAAACACATTATCTCAAACCGCCAGGCAAAAGCACGCGTAGTTGCTAAAATTGAGAAGCCGGAGGCCATTGATGATATTGATGAGATCATTAAAGTAACAGATGCTTTGATGGTTGCACGTGGAGATTTAGGTGTGGAAGTTCCATACCAGAACGTTCCGTTGATCCAGAAGATGCTGATCCGCAAAGGCCATCAATATGCAAAACCGGTTATCGTTGCTACCCAAATGATGGAGAGCATGATTACAAACGTTACTCCGACCCGTGCGGAAGTGAATGACGTGGCGAATGCTGTTCTCGACGGAGCAGATGCGGTGATGCTATCGGGTGAGACATCTGTGGGGAAATTCCCGATAGAAGTTATTCGCACGATGGTGAATATCGTGGAGGAAATGGAGAAATTTGATGGGATTTACCACAAGGACCAGCTTCCGGATAAGTCGCAGTCCCGTTTCATTTCGGATTCCATCTGTTTCAATGCCTGCCGATTGGCGCAGCGTGTAGAGGCCGATGCGATTATCACCATGTCGTTTTCCGGGTACACCGCTTATAAAATTGCTTCCCAAAGACCCAATGCACCGATTTTCGTCTTTACCGGAAATAAACAGATCATTACGCAGTTGAGTTTGGTTTGGGGAGTGAGGGCCTTCTATTACGACAAAAGAGTCAGTACGGACCACACCATTGCGGATATTAAGTACTTGCTGACAAAAGAAGGCTTGTTAAAACAAGGAGATTTGGTGATCAATATCGCTTCCATTCCGATCGAGGAAAATGGAAAATCAAACATGTTGAAATTGAGTTACGTAGAGTAAATTAGTCGATTCCTGATAAAAAGCAAAACCCCGGTTCATCAAATGGACCGGGGTTTTTTCAAATAAACGAGTCAGTTGCTTATTTTTCAAATGAAATAGTAAGGATTTTAGCCTTTTTAATGCGGATCAGCTGCGTCATATAATCTGTCGGTGAAGTTTGAACGCGGCTTCCAAGAGCAGGAACATAATTCCCGATCTGATCTTTGGTAAAGACCTCTTTTGATTTCCCGTTTCCGTCGGACTTACTGATTTCAGCCATTTTCATTTTGGATTCTTCCATATATACGACGTAGAAATGATCTTCCACATGGTGGAAAAGCATTTGCCCTGCCATCGGGTTAGTAGCATGATGGAATTTCTTGAAACGCTGTACCCATTCGATTTCTCCTGATTTGTTTGTACGTACAGTAATTAGATCAGCATGAATATAATGCGGTGTTGTGTGCCTGTTTCCTTTGGAATCGGTGTAAGTTGTTTCGTAGTAACGGAAACGCTCCGCAACCAGGATAGAACTTCCGTCCTTGCCGGGAATTACCTCACGCACCAGGTAGTCGTAAATATCATAGTCCTTGCCTTTATTCATTTTCTTTTCGGTCTTGTTTTTCTGTCTTTCAGACATGTTTTCCGTAACGAAATCGAATGTGAATGGATGAACGTCTTCGCTTATTTTTTCACCACTCTCGGTATCATAGATCTGGGTAAAAACACCTCCGGAATCATTGGATTTTTTTACTCCCGAGCTGTAAAATCCTGAAATATGCAATTTCCCGGAAGCATCCAGGGCACACTCAAAATCAGAAATACTGTTGCCTATATCTCCCAATGAAATTTCAAATTGCTGAACGTTTTCGGTTTTTCTGTCGATCATGTAGAAGTCGAGTTTATCGGATTCATTCTTTCCGCCTCTCGTTTTACAGGTAAAAGCGATGGAGTTTTCAGAGATAATGTAGTTTCCGAAGCTTGTTTTTTCATAATCGCCTTCTACCTCGAATTCAGTTTTCATCGTAGATTCCAATTCGTTGTTAACAACAAACAGAGTAGCTTTTGATTTTTCCGGACCGGAAGAGGATTGTACGATCAACGCAAACTCCTGGTTGTTTTTAGGATCAAACAAAGAAACAACACTGTTTTTCTGTTTCCCTTGCTCGGGAAAAGAACCTACTTCAAGCGTATTGCCTTGTGTCAGATCGTCCTTATCGTATTCGATCAGGTAAATGCTTCGTGTTCCTGCTTTTTTGTCGAGAGTACTGACAGTTTGGATCAGGCGGTTGTCGATCATTTTCATATCGAGTGGTGCACGGTACATTCCCAATTTGTAAATAGGTGTTTTCATCGGCACTTTTTTGGAAAGTACCAGGTTCATTTTCGAATCAAATTTATTGATGATGTATTTGAAGCCAATCGGGATCATCATAAAATTGACACCTTTTACACTGAGGGAATAAGTGTGAGTCCCATCGGAACCCAAAGTCTGAAAACCGAAGCCCTTTCCTTTCACTTCTGCGGAAAGTTCAAATTTGGCGTCATAAACGGTTTTTTTTGTTTGTCCGAAGATGTGGAATGGAGTTGAAAAAAGGAAAATCAGTAGAAAAAGAGCTGTTCTTTTCATTTAGATGGATATTTAAATTTCGCGACAAAATTAGTGGTTTTATACCAGTATTTAATCGGAATAGCCCTATAAATCTCAGTTAGAGGGAAAGAATCTGAAAGTCAGCTGGTTGAGCAAACGGAAAATAAAACATATTGAAATTGAGTTACGTTGAGTAATTATCAATGATTTAATTATGAATTATCAAGTTTGAACTGGCTTGATAATTCATAATTGATAATTAAGAGATTAGTCCAGCTTTCCTGCTAAAGTAAATCCTACCCGTTTTGCAAACTGCTTGCTTCCGCCATCTGCTGCAAAAGCTTCAATGACAGCAATGTAAATTCCTATCGGAGCTTTTTGATTGTTCGTCATCACTCCGTCCCAGGTGAAACTTCCCTGCTGTCCTAATAATTCACTGGAAAACAGCGTATGTACCTCACGACCCTGGTTGTCGAAGATTTTGAGTGTAGCAATCATTCCGACTTCAAAATTGTATTGGAATAACAGGACGTCCTGGAAACCGTCGTTGTCAGGTGAAAAGATCGGTTCCGTGGTCCCGAAAGTGGAGGAAATACTTCCGGTCAGGTATTGAGAATTGATTTTCCCGGGAGTTCCGAAACCAATTGTTTCTGCCGCTGTATGCCAATTGGAAGCACTCGATGAAACGCCATCCGGATTGATTCGTTCCAGGGTTTTATTTTCGGTATCATCAATGAGTGACAAATGCCAGTCTTCCGTGTAGCTCACTTTGTCTAATACGATCGAATTATGCAGGATTTGAATGGTTGAAGAATCATTATTCAGCCCCGGGAGCGGGGTTGCGTAAAAGCTCCCCGAAACTGCCTGCGGGAAGGTGTTCTTTTGATAATTGCTGTCCGGGGTCAGCACCGCGTAAGTTCCCGGATCCAGGAAAAAATTCTGCGTAAGCTGTATGGTGTCTCCATCCAAATTTGTGACCGATAAACCATTTAGATTAATGACTTTCGAAGATCGGTTGTAGATTTCCACGAAATCAGACCCGCCGGTTGCCGGATCAAACAGGATTTCATTAATAACCAGGTCTCCGGCTTGTGGAACATCTGCCAATGCGAAATTTCCAGTAAGTGTGGTTGCATTCAACCAGCAATCGCTGACAGTTCCGTAGGAAAAACTGTAATGCTGGCTTAGTGCCAGGTTTTCATTGAATATAAAGATTGCCTGGCTGCTGAAAGTGGATGCAACAGCAATAGACTGTACGGTCAGATTTGGATTGGAAGTGAACGAAGCGTTTACCAGGCTCACGGAATCCATTCCCTCCGAAAAATGAACTTCCAGGTAATTCGGGGCAAGAGCGACCAAACTCGTGATGTATGGAGCCTGGGTATCCGGAGTTGTGTTATAAACAGAATTTTGAGCTCCCGGAGTTCCGCCGTTCGGATGATTGGAAGCTATCCAATTTGAAACATCGGAGCAAGGATCATCCGGATTGATTAATTCCAAAGTATATCCTCCCGACTTTTTTATAGGGTCCCGGTACCAGTCATCGGTGTAAGCTATTTTGTCGATGATCATTCCCGCATTATCCTTCAAAACAACGTCATCGCTTGAATTATTATAACTGGGAAAACTGCTTACAGTGTATGAACCCGGAAATTCCGGTGTACTCGCGGAAGCGCAAAGAATTTTGTATTGGCCCGGATTGATGAATCCCGATAGAATGTTCCCGTCACCGCTTTGATCGCCCAGCTTCCAGTTTGACAGGTCAATGTATTTGCTGCTTTTGTTGTAAATCTCAATGAATTCCAGTTCGGGAAGTCCGATAACCGGAGAAGGGTCGACCATGATCTCTGAAATGATGATATCTCCTTTCACAGCAGTTTCACCGATCAAATAGCTGAAGTTTCCGGTCAAATTAGTCGCCGTGTTTCCAAAAGCATCTTCCATACTTGAAACTGTGACTGTGTAGTTTTGTCCGTTGGTAAGTGAGGAAGCGAGGTTTAAGTGAAGCAAAGCCGCATTTGTACCGTCCACAGAAACAGCACCAACAACTACCGATGGATTCAGCGTATAATTGCTTGTGAGTAACAGATTTGCTCCACCAACCGGTTCACTGAACAGAAGGTCCAACTGTGAACTAGTAATCGCCGTTGCACTTACAAGGGTTGGCGGCTGCACATCTACAATTTCATCACCTACGTAGACATCGTCGTAATAGAATTTGTTTGAATTGGAGGCTGTATAAGTCTGGAAAACACCAAAGTGTGTTCCTATCAGATTTGCTGCATCGGTTCCGGTGTATGGACTTCCGAAGGCCGTCCCGCCGCTGGGATCTACATACAACTTCCAGAGTCCGGTATTATCCCTGATAACTTTTACGCGTACAGCAAAAGAGGCTGCAATTTGTCCGTCGGGTGAGGCACAGATTTGCGTAGAAACACCGGAAATAATTTTGAATAATCGAACTGCATCTATAGAACCTGCTTCACCGAACTGAAGGTAAAATCCATCCGGATTGGTACTTAAATCGGCAGAGGTGGAAGTCAAATAAACCCGGCCGAAATTACTGGAACTGGGCGCAAAGGTTTGCCTGACCAGGATTTCCCATTGCTTGTTATCCAAAGAAGATAAGTTGTGCGGGGTCGACAAATAAGAAGTTGCTGCAACGGTGTTGTTCAATTGCAGTTCTTGTGCTGCGTTTACAATGTAGACTGCATTTGTACCATTCCACACCGGATTCGTGGTAAAATCGCCGTCGGAAAAATTGTCTGTGACCTGGTTCCAGGCCAAAAGAGGAGAAAGTAGCGCAAGAAGAATGAAAAGTGCCTTCATATCAATTAAGTCGGATTAAATATACAAAAGTCCGTTTTGATTGACCTATTTTTAATAAACTATTTATCTTTGAGCATCAAACTAACTTAAAATGAAAAAAGCACTTTTAATTGTTTCCGCCTTATTTTTAATTCACAATTCCTTTGCACAGAAACTGGACGAGATTACCTGGTTCGGGATTGATTTTTCCCAAGCTAAAATGGTTGGGTCTGCTGGTTTTACGGAGCCCGCTAAAATTCAAAGTTATTATTTGAATGTTTGGAACAGCGTATTGATTACGGAATCTGACAAATACGATCTAGCGAAGTATTATGGTGCGGCAAAGGTGAAAGTGTCACTTGATATTGTTAAAAAGGCAAATGATGAAGTTAATGCCGATGAACTTGTAACGGACAACACTTATAGTTTATCGGAGTCAGATGCTCAAAAAGAGGTAGAGAAATACGTCGGACAGGGAAATGGAACCGGATTGGTCTATATTGTGGAGTATTTCAGTAAGAGCGAAGAGCTTGCGTCCGTTTACGTCATTCAGTTTGATATTTCTTCGGGCGCTATTTCCAAAATGAAAAAACTAACCGGTAAACCCAATGGATTTGGTTTTAGAAATTACTGGCTTGGAGCTATAGAAAAGGTTATGAAAAAACGGTTGAAGTAATGTTGCTTTAACTGTTGAATAGATTTTGGAAAATTCGAACATGGTGATATTGCAATGTTAGAATATCGCGAAATCGGAACATCGCTATATATAGATATTCCGATTTTGCTAAATAGTTACATTCAGTTCACAGTTTTCGCTGCAGGATCTGCTGATTGATCAGCTTCCGGATTGCTTTCAAAGACCCTTTTAATACGATCTGTCTATCTTTCAGCGTCTTCCATGAAATAAACTTGTTTCTTTTTGAAATTTGTGTTAAATTCCTTACTTCTCATTTTGAAACTATAGAGAAGTATTGCTTTTTAATTTCTCAGTTATGAAAAAATTACTTTTGATTTCAGTCTGTTTTGTTGTATTTGCCTGCAAAAAAGACACAAATAATGATGTACCAACACCAAACACGAATGAAGATACATCCTTATATGGGAATATGTCTGCTACAATTGATGGGACAACCTGGTCAGCAGATCCCGCGAACGTTAATTGCGTCATTGCTAATTATGGCACAGGTCCATACATTACAATTTCAGCAACACGCCAGGCAGATACCAGTTCTTTCAATTTTTTGTTCCCTGCTTTTAGTGGTTCAGATACTACAATATCATTTCCGGCAAGTGGTTCCGACTCGCGTTTTGTGGGTTCAAATCAAGAGACTTTTTTAATGAGTTCGGGAAGTTTATATGTATCAAAATCCGTTTCGGGAGGAATAGAAACATACACAGGTAATTTTTCCGGAAATTTTGAAAGCATTATAAATAGTGACGTAAAGGTCATTAGTAACGGCGCTTATACTGCAAAACGATTACTATAAATATCTCAACGTCACTAAATTTCGCCAAATTGATTACTTCAACTTCCGCTCCGGGATTTGTTGATTAATCAGCTTCTGGATTGCTTTCAAAGACCCTTTTTCCTCGCTTGAACACATGGTATAAGCAACACCGCTTGACCCGGCACGACCGGTTCGTCCTATTCGGTGCACATATGTTTCCGCTACTTCAGGAATCTCAAAATTGATCACGTATTCCAATTGATCGATGTCGATACCACGTGAGGCAATATCCGTTGCAACCAGGAAGTTCACCGTTCTGTTCTTAAAACCTGCCAAAGCTCTTTCGCGCGCATTTTGGGATTTGTCTCCGTGAATGGCTTCGGCTTTATGACCGGATTTTGTCAATTCTCTTGCTACGCGGTCTGCACCGTGCTTGGTTCGTGTGAAGACAATTGCATGTGAAATATTCTCACTTTTGATCAATTGCTTCAGGAAAGCACGTTTTTCGGCTTTCTCTACGTAATAAACAAACTGCTCAACGATTTCCGCTGTTGAAGAAACCGGTGTCACGCGCACATTTACCGGATCAAACAGGATGGTTCCAGCCAACTCCATAATTGTTGGAGAAATGGTTGCAGAGAAAAAAATATTTTGTTTGTTCTTCGGCAAACGCGGGAGGATCCTTTTAATGTCGTGAATGAATCCCATATCAAGCATACGGTCTGCTTCATCTAGTACGAAATGGGTGATCTTGGACAAGTGAATATGCCCCTGGTTCATTAAATCCAGTAACCGACCGGGAGTTGCTACCAAAATGTCTACTCCGGCATTTAGCTGATTGACTTGTTTATTTTGGTTTACACCACCAAAAATTACCATGGAGCGGAGTTTGGAATGTTTTCCGTAGGCTTTAAAACTATCGTTGATTTGGTTCGCCAATTCTCTGGTAGGTGCCAAAACCAGGCAACGGATGGGACGTTTTCCCTTGATCGGTCCGTCCGGTTCCAAATGCTGTAAAATGGGCAATGCAAAAGCAGCCGTTTTCCCGGTTCCTGTTTGCGCGCAGCCGAATAAGTCTTTTCCTTCTAATAAACTTGGGATCGATTGTTCCTGGATAGGTGTTGGAGTAGTGTAGTCTAATTCTTTTAATGCATCCAATAAATGCGGATACAAGTTTAATTCATCAAATTGCATGAAATGTTTTGTAAAATACTCCGAAATGACTGTCACGTGTGGTGAACTTTTCCTCACTTCAAATCGGTGGAAATGGTTTTTCCGGTACAAAGATACATGAATGAATCGATTTTACGAAAAATGTTCAAATGTTCAAATGTTTCTGTCCACCGCGGCGGAGCAGATTCAAATGTTCAAATTTGATTTTCAGTAATTAAATTTTTTGAACCCTTTGATTCCTGTAACTATTGGAACTTTCAACCGTTCTATTCGAGTTATTCTAATTTATTTCAATACTAACACTTGTCTAATCAAAAGCAAAACTTTTTCTTAAAATTCTCTTTGTTGAACTGCACTAACGTTTGTTCAGTTATCAAAAGCTGTCGCTTTTTCTTATTTTTGTGTAAAATTTTTTGGTTATGAGAGTAGCAGTTGTCGGAGCGACAGGAATGGTTGGAAATGTGATGATGGAAGTGTTAAAAGAACGTTCATTTCCTATTACGGAATTAATACCTGTAGCTTCAGAGAAATCGGTTGGTAAGATGATCGAATTCGGAGGATTGGAATTTCCGGTTGTGGATTTGGCAACGGCTGTGACTATGAAACCCGATGTAGCTATTTTCTCAGCAGGCGGCGAAACTTCTTTGGAATGGGCGCCTAAGTTCGAAGCAGTTGGTACAACAGTGATCGATAACAGCTCGGCATGGAGAATGCACCCCGACAAAAAATTGATCGTTCCTGAAATTAACGGAGATCTTTTGACAGTATCTGATAAGATCATTGCCAACCCGAACTGCAGCACGATCCAGTTATTGATGGCATTGGCACCTTTGCACAAAGCTTACGGTGTGAAGCGCGTGGTCGTTTCCACTTACCAGTCCATTACAGGAACAGGTGTAAAAGCGGTACAGCAATTGGAGAATGAACGTGCCGGAATTTCAGGTGAAATGGCGTACAACTATCCGATCGATAAAAACTGTATTCCTCATTGTGATTCCTTCCTGGATAATGGCTATACCAAAGAGGAAATGAAATTGACCAACGAGACCAAGAAAATATTGGACCCTGCTATTTCTGTAACAGCAACTGCCGTTCGTGTTCCTGTTGTTGGCGGACATTCGGAAGCGGTGAATGTAGAGTTCGAAAAAGAATTCGATTTGGCAGATGTACGAAAACTGCTTCACGAAACTCCGGGAATTACTTTGAAAGATGACCCTACGACGAATACTTACCCGATGCCTCGTTTTGCTGAAGCCAAAGATGATGTTTTCGTAGGGCGTATCCGAAGAGATGAAAGCCAGGAAAAGACCCTGAACATGTGGGTAGTAGCCGACAATCTGAGAAAAGGAGCGGCAACAAATGCTGTCCAGATCGCGGAACTGCTTATCAAGAAAGGAATTTTAGTTCCTATGACCGCCGGGACGCACAATTAATCGCGATCAAAACCGTTATAACTGGTATGCATAACAGAATTCTGATTGGTTTACTTTGTAGTTTAACTTCTTTGTCATGGGGTCAAAAGGCGCATAAGCATAATGCTTTGTCACGTTCTGAAATTGGCTTTATGGTCGGCGGAAGTTACTATATCGGAGATCTGAACCAAAAGCATTTTAACCATACAAATCCTGCGGGTCAGTTATTATACCGTTACAATATCAATGCCCGTATGGCATACCGCGCAAATTTCACCTATGGAAAAATAGAAGGGTATGATAGTGAACAAAGTGGTGATTTTTATAAGAACAGGAATCTTTCCTTTCAATCGGACCTGTTTGAGTTCGGATCCGGAATAGAAGTGACTTATTTCCCTTTTGAGATTGGGAACAGAAGATATAGAGGAACGGCTTATCTATTGGCAGAATTGTCGCTGACGCGTATTAATCCAATGACAAATTACAATGGAGAGATGGTGGAACTGCAGCCTCTTGGAACTGAGGGTCAGGGAACTGATCTGGCAGATAGAAGTAAGTATTCACGTGTACAAATGGGGATTCCGATCGCAATTGGTGCACGTGTTTCCATCAGTGAAAACATCGGTTTGAATATTGAGTACGGAATTCGCCTGTTGTTTACGGATTACCTGGATGATGTCGGTGGATACAGATATGCTGATCCATTGCTCCTGGCTGCTCAAAATGGACCTACAGCTGCAGCGCTAAGCAATAGAAGTCTGGACGGGAATCGTTTCGGACAAAGAGGAAACCGTGCCAGCAGGGATTGGTACACATTCTTCGGGATCGGTTTAATGATTCGCATGGGCGGAAAGAAAAGTTGTCCGCAGCCTAAGTAGAAAACTCCAAATCCTCAATTAGGAATTCGGCATTCGTAATTATCAATGAGGATAATAAGGAGAAATCATGATATACACTACCACACCACTCGCTGCTACATAAAACCACAAAGGCCAGGTAATTTTCGTCCACTTGCGGTGCTTGTCGTATTTTCCTTCCCAGGCGTATAAATACGAGAAAAGAACCATCGGGATTACCGCTATACTCAAGATAATGTGTGTAATCAGGATGAAGAAATAAGCGATTTTAGCTCCGGATGAGATTGTTGTGAGTTCATAAGGATCTAATTCCCCATTCCCGTTCAAATCGCCGTAAAGTGTCGGATCTGAAGTCATATGATAAGCAACGTAAAGCAACAGGAACAAAACTGAAAGTGCCATACAAACTTTAATAATCCCTTCATGCAGGCTGATTTTCTTTTGTTTGATAGCGACCAGTGCCAGCACTAAAAGTACAGCTGTCAATCCGTTAATACAGGCATAAATGGAAGGTAAAAAGTGCCAGTCATAACCCTCGATCTTCACTTTGAATAAAGCTGCAACAACAACAGGAATAACAATTGAAAGAACGATGATTAGTTTTCGGATCCCGGTTTTAGTGCTTTGAGTTGATTCCATATTCGATTTCTAATAATTTGCGTAAATCTTTGTTCAGTTGGTCGACGTCTTCTGTTTGTGTTCCACGGTAAACGCCTCTTACATATCCTTCTCTGTCAACCAGGACTAACCCGTCGCTGTGTGCAAAACCTCCTGCTGCCATCGGGTCTTTATCTGCATGGACCATAAAATGCATCACGCCCAAGCGGTGTGTTTTCGACTCGTCTCCCGTAAAGAACTGCCAATTTTTGGTTTGGATTCCGTTATTCTTAATGTAAGCTCGCAGTACATGCGGTTGATCTGTTTTAGGATCAATACTGAACGACATGAACTGAACTTCCGATGCCAGATCTTTTGTGAGAACGTTCAATCGTTTCATTTGAGAAATCATTGGGGGACAAATACTCGGACAGCTTGTGAAGAAGAAATTAGCGACCCATACTTTCCCTTTCATGGATTTCGAGGTGATCATTGCAGAATCCTGGTTCAGGTAAGAAAAAGCGGGGATTTTCGGATAAACCGTATCTGCTGATTGAACTCCGTCCGTTTCAGAAAAAACAATGTCGTAATTCCCAAAGTAAGGAAGTGCTTTTGGTTTCTTTTCCGGTTCCGTTTTGCAGCTTGTAACCAGAATCAGAATCAACGCGACTTGTAAGATCTGTTTCATTTTTCTAATAATTAACTCTCTGAAAACTGCTCTAATCTAACGCGGCAGTTCTCAAATCACGACTTTTTATGCTTCTGCTTGTACGATTTGATATCGTATTCTTTTTCCAGAAGCGCCATATGATCGCGCATAGTGCGGATTGTACCTTCGGTTTTTCCGGGGAGGACCATTCGTAAATGATTGCTTTTATCCGAAAGAAGCATCAATTCCTGGAACCCGAATCCTCCAAAGTACTTTTTGTCCTCCTGGAGCAAAGTCTGTCCGTTGTGTTTAATATTGTAAAGTGATTTTGCATCGCCCGAAACAACTACCCAGATAGAAGGATCGAAACCTTCAACACGGTCATTCAGCATAAACTCTACTTCCTTGATTCGCTTGTCAGGATTTCCTGCTCCATCTGTTAAAACAGAAACCAGTTTCACATGCCCTAGTTTCTTCTTATTCTCACGAAGACTTTGATAGATCAGCTGATCCAGGTGCCAGATTGTGACACCGCAGGAATCCGGGCAGGAAGGCTGTATTGTTGTATAAATAACAATCTGGTTCTTGAAAGAGTTGTTGGTGTAGACCTTTCCTTTTGCATCCGTAAAGGAGAATTGAGGAATCGCACCATAATCATCCAGCTCTTTGAATTTGTGTTCACAGCCACGAGTGGAAATGAATATTAAAATAAGAGCCGGTCCGAATAGAAGCAGTAGTGCGAACACTGATCTTAACGAACCGGCCTTAGAATTTGACTTAGCCATTGGCTAAAAATGATTTAAAATGAAACTATCCTCCGTATGTTTCCCATGCTGTATGGACTGCATTAGCCTCAGTCAGCGCAATGAAAATAAGGTAAATAATGAAAATAAAATACGGAACAAGGATGCAGTACTTCAATACCTTTCTCTCGTCACCCAAGTGCATGAACACCAATACGATGTATCCCGCTTTCAATAATGTCAATCCGATGAATAATAATTTAACTACCCACCACATTGGATTATCCTGGTGAACCATTGCTCCAACAGCAACTTCAAATGCTGTAATTACAGTAAGGATCGCTGTTACTAACCAAATTTTGCGACGGACCTTTTTTCCTTGTTCTTCGCTATGGTGAGCATCCAATGAGTATTCAATAATATCGTCTCTTTCCATGATATAGATCTTTCAAAAATTAAACTAAGTAGAAGAATGTAAATACAAACACCCATACTAAATCGACAAAGTGCCAGTACAATCCTGTTTTCTCAACCATTTCGTAGTGTCCGCGTTTGTGGTAAGTACCACGTGCAACTCCTAAGAAAATTAAGATGTTAATAACAACTCCTGAGAATACGTGGAATCCGTGGAATCCTGTAATGAAGAAGAAGAATTGTCCGTATTGGGAAGGACCATACTCGTTGCTTTTTAAGTCAGCACCATAAATGATCGCTCCTTTTTTTCCTGAATTAACAGATTCCCAGTATTTCGCTTCAGCATCTTTTCCGTGGATCTTAGTCACTTTTGATAAAGAATGACCTGTTCCATCGGTTTTGATGATCAACTCCATGTGCTCATCGTTATGTTTTTTCCAGGTAGCAACCGAACCGTCATGCAAAGTAATCTTTCCGTCTTTAACTTGTCCGTTCATAACAGCAGTACGGAAATGGTGGAACAATTCATCCGGAGTTTCTTTGATAACATCTCCTACTTTGTGGTGTTTTCCAGCCTGAACAACCGTAAAGCTTTCCAAATCCCCGAAATGTCCTTTTACAATTGCACGGGAACCTGTATGCTCTCCTGAAAGGATTTCCACACTTCCGAAATGAGATCCGTGGATAAAGTGAGACCATTCCCAAGCCTGAGAACCCAGGAAGAAGAAACCACCGATAATGGTAGCGATCATCCACTTCATTACTCCTTTTTTGTCCATACGGTGACCGGCTTCAACAGCCAATACCATCGTTACGGAAGATACGATCAAAATGAACGTCATCAATGCAACATACATCAATGGATATCCATGACCCAGGAAAGGCAGAGAGTCAAAAGTCTCTTCACCGATCGGCCATGCGCTCTGCGTTGTGTGGCGCGTATAACCATAAGCAACTAACAATCCACCGAATGTCAATGCATCCGATACCAAGAAAAACCACATCATTAACTTTCCGTAACTTACGTTAAACGGTGAAGTCTTCCCGCCCCAAGCGGTAGCAGCGTCGACATGTGTTGTAGCGTGTCCAGCCATTTTATAATTTTTTGTGCAAGTTTAATGAATAAAAAGTAAAAAAAGCAATAAATAGATCCATAATACGCCTAAAAAATGCCAGAAAATGGCAAGTGTGCGTACCGGAAGGAAATTATCAACTGCTAATTTACCTGAGAATGAACGAATTGAAGCTCTTAGTACAAAAATTAGTGTAACTAAAATATGTAATAAGTGTAAAAATGTCAAGATGTAAAGATAGGATGTCGCTGTATCGGAAGATGAATCCATTTTCAATTGAAGTGGTGCATTTAAAGGAACTCCCTGGTAATAAAGTGTTCGTTCTTTATAATCCAACTCCTGATTTTTGTAATAGATCTTAAAATCTTTGCCGTATTTCCCGGAGTGGAAAAAATCACCTCTTCCGTCGCGGAGATGCCACGAGAATTCTTCCAGGCGTATTAAATCTACATGCTGCAGTTCAACGGTGTCCTGTACATAGAACTTCCCGTCTTTTAAGCTCACCGGCTGGTGCTTGTAAAGAATAGTGTATTTATCCAGGTCCGCGATCTTCGGGTTTTTCTCTTTGGTGATGCGTTCAAACTGCCTGGCGAATTCACCGATTTCTTTTTTCTGGTTTTCAGAAATAACCTTTCCGGCAATCAGGTAATCATTACCGTCGACCTCCATGTATTTTCCATTTACCTGAAGTTCGTAATAAGAACCGTAACGGCCTTCGGAAACGGTAATCTTCGAAGAAAGGAATGCTCCGTTTTGATACAATTCCTTGTATCCTTTAAACTGGAAGTAAGCAAACCCGACCCCAAGAACGAATGTTAAAGGAACAATGGTCTTCAGGATTGCCGCATTTCCTTTTTGGGCAACTTTAATTCCCACAAAGAGGATAATACTGCTTAGAATGATCAAAGCCGTGGAAATATAGAATGCCGGCGGGAAGTTGTACTTCACCCAAAAGGTATCTCCTGCACTTACAATGTATCCTGAGGACAAACCTGCAAATAACATGATGATACCGAAAATCCCTACATAAATGAGGTTTTTCTTCATTTTCTCCCGAACCTCGGGAGTTAATTCTTTATCGTAATCAATTTGTGACATACGTTTTTAAAAAAGTGTACCGTGCTGCCATAAAGCATCCATAATTTCAGGGAGCTTTCTGTCAAACACATATAAAAATTGAACAACCGGCAGCCAAATGAACGATGCAAACATCAATTTTTTGGCATCAGCTATAGTAAGGCTCAGGAATAATTTATAGGACTGCAGGAAAAATAAGATGGAACAGCTTCCTGCTACTATTAAGGTAATGTCACTTGTCCAACCCATGAGCCATGGCAGTAATGAAAAAGGGATCAAAGCCAGTGAATAGATCATAATCTGGAAAGCGGATCCTTTCGTGCGGCCATCTTTTGACGGTAACAATGAAAAACCTGCTTGCTGGTAATCGTCGTAAACTACCCAGGCAATTGCCCAGAAATGCGGGAATTGCCATACGAACTGTACAAAAAACAATACTCCCGGTACCAAACCAAAGCTGTCAGATCCGGCAACAGCACCGATCATCGGCGGAAGAGCTCCCGGAAATGCCCCTACGAAAACGGCCCATGTAGAAATGCGCTTCATCGGAGTATAAATGAAAACGTAAGATACGAATGCTGCTAAACCAAGTAGCATGGAACCCAGATTTAACTGGTAAAGCATCCACAATCCGGGAAGCAAGCAAAGGGCAATTACAACTAATCCTTCATTTACGGACATTTCTCCTGTTGGAAGAGGTCTTTTTCCGGTCCGGTTCATTAAAACGTCTAATTCGCGTTCCCAAATTTGATTGGAGCCATTGGAAGCTGCAGTAACCAACAAGCCACCGAGCATTAAGTAGGTCATTTCCAGTCCGTCATGACCGCCAACAAATAAGTATCCGGAAAGTGCTGAAAGAATAACAAGGGCTGAGAGTCTGAATTTGGTGAAATTCATGTACATCTTCACTTTTTTGCCAATACCCATAATTACTCTTTTTAAAGATTGTGCAAATGTAAGCATCAACTTGCGAAGTTGTACCCAACTCGAATTCAAAATTTCAAATCAGGGGCAAATTAGATTGATTTTAGATAACAATTAATTCAAGTATTCTTTAAAATGAACCAAATGTTACTTCGTTCTTACCTGTTATTAATTCCTGAATGTTTCATTTAACTTTAAAGATATCTTTGTTCTGTATCAGGTTATGAGATTCTTAACGAATTCTCAAAAATCGGGTCATAGGTGTGTTAGTTTGAGGGAGGAAGTGGTAAGCCTCCCTCTTTTTTTGCCATAAATATCCATCCCGATTTATTCCCTTCATTCGCTCAAAATTATTTTAAAGAAATGGAAATGAAAATGGCTTTCATTTTGAAAACGTCGTTTTCATATTGAATGAGCCAAAGTGAACCTCCTGTTTTCCGAAAAGCAGTCAACTTTTTGAAAAATGCTTGGTTTTGTTGGGATATGCTTCTGTAAAAGAAATAGATCATAGCTCTTTGGCACAAACTTCGTTTATCCCTTTCCGATTAATAGACACGATTATGAAAAGGATACTAGTATTAACGTTGATGATTGTTTGTGCGGGATTCACGATTCAATCATGTAAGAAAGACAATAAGACCACTCAGGGTCAAATGGAAGTTCGAATGACCGATTCACCCGGCGATTTTGTAGCGCTGAATGTTGAAATCGTTAAAATCGAAGCATACCTTCAGAATTCCGGATGGGTTACCATCAATGAGTCTTCCCAGGAAGTCAATATCATGACTTTGACAAACGGGGCAGAGGTTACATTAGCTAGTGCAACAACTGTTCAACCCGGAACATATACCAAACTAAAGTTGACTTTTAGCGGGGAAAATAGTTTGACATTTAATGGCACAAACGGATCAAATACCGTGAACTTATCTTTCGGGTCAAATTTCCAGGGGCAGGTTGAGGTTCCCATCCAATGTACGGTAACCAGCGGCATTACAGCGAGTATTTTGCTGGATTTCAACGTAGGCTCATCGATTGCGCAGGCAGGCGGAGGTTATACACTGAATCCTGTAATTGCGGAAATTGTGGATCCGTCCACAGGTGTGCAGGGACAAGTTAGCGGAACCTCACAGGCAGCAATCAGTTTAAGTAATGCTTCTTATAACGCAAGTACTTTTATAAACAGCAACGGATTTTTTATGATCAAAGGAGTTCCTGACGGAACATATACTTTGAAAATTGAGGCGAAAGGACAAGGTGAAGTGGTAGCATCTCAAAAAAGTATACAGGACGTTACGATCACAAAAGGTCAGATCAAGAGTCTTGGTTCGATCCAGATCTAAAAGTCTTGTAAACTAAATGAATGAAAAGGGTCGCTGAGCGTAGTCGAAGCGCCCTTTTTTATTACCGGATCTTTCGTTCATTGAACAGACCGCTGCGTATTCCTGCGCAAACAAGGGGAGTGGTGTTTGTGCCCATTTCTCCCCAACTGTATTGTAATCCTGCCTGGAGGTATAATTCCAGCTGTAGCTTGTTTAAAGTGGTGGATGCATTGGCCTGAAGTGAAAGAGTGCGCTGGGTAATTCCCTGGCCAATGGTGTTTCCGTATTCTTTCGGATGGGAAGTGTAGCTTTTGTAAATATCACCTCCGTAACTGATAGCGGAATCATCATACCCTTTCAGGTAAAAAGAAGAGAAGAGTGTTAGCTGGAAATTCTTAAACGGAATGCGGGCCGTTGCGATCAATTCGGCAAAATTACCGCCTAAATAATGCCCCAGCGGTAAGCCCAAAGAAGCGTTATTTTGTCCCGAAGAAATATGGGAAAAAGTATAAGGTCTCACCAGATTTCCTTCCAACTGGTAGGACCAGCTTCTGAACTGTCCTTTGATTCCCAATTGTAATCCGTATTTATTTGCCCACCATTTGGAACGCTTTGTGATTTCTTTTAATACAAATTCATCCAGCGGCAGCTGAAAGTAAACACAGTGTTTTTTTCCGTAGAAAGAATAGGAAGATTGTAAAGCAAGCAAGACGTTGTCTGTAGATCCAAGACTGTATTCCTGTGGCCGGAAAAACACGAACGGGTTCAAATATTCGACCTCATAGCCCCGTTTGTAAGTGCTGTCTTTCGACTGGAAAATAACGGATTCCAATAACATGATGTTGAAGTTCGACCCGATATTCATACTCAGGTAATGAGTGGTATTGTATTTCCAATCGCGGGTTTTGTTCGCATAATTATTGTCGTGCAGAAATTGGTAAAGAAGCCCGTATTCGAGGTTCCAGAAATTCACCCGGAACTGCACAAACGGATTCGGTGCAACCTGGTCTCCCTGGATCAGCGAACGGTATCCTTCCCCGAAGAATTGGTTGTCAATTCCTGCGCTGATGTGAAGCATTTCACCGGGCGTGTACCCGAAACGCGTGCGGATATCCGTAAACCAAAAAGAACTGCGGTCTTGCAGCGGAGAAAAAGCAATGTGTGTCTGCGTGTAATCCTCGCGCAGGCTCCACCCGGAAGTCAGCAGGGTGCGGTTGTACCATTTCCCCCAGGTCTTTTCGAAATTGAAACCGACCGAAGCGCGGTAGCTGATGGCTGTATCGTATTGGAAATAGCTGTCTGAAGCAGGAAGAATAACGAAAGACCTGCTTGTTCTCGATGGGTTAGAAAAGAGCTGTTTATCTTTCCCGATTTCAATGATCATGTCTGTGGTATCATCTCGGAAAATGAAAGGCTGAGTGCGAATCAGCGGTTGAATGGAATGATGAAGGCTCCTGTTAAACGGGAATTCCGGCTTTAAATTAAAATGACGGATACGATCAATTCCTCCCTGGGCAAAGCTTTGGAAGCAGCAAAATAAAAACGCTATGTAAATGATATGCCGCATCAGAAATCGAAATAATGATTGTTAAGAGCTGTTCTGATTCCTACATTGAACCAGTAAGATTGTCCGTTCTGCAGCGGATTATTGACCATTCGCAGTCTGGCAGAGCCAAAAATCTCCAATCCGTAAATGTGATTGAAATTGTACCCTATTTCCAGGTTTTCATAAAACACCTGCTGATTCACACCTGTATTGGATTCGTAAACAGGAAGTAACACCCTGTAATTATCAGACTGGTTGACATAGTAATTGGTAGATGAACTGATGAACAGGTGGTTCCATTCCGCCCGAATCCGTACCACGATTTCATCCACTCCGGCTCCCATCGGATGCCCGATAGGCAGATTGAAATTCCCGTAATTGATTCGTGGATTGGAAGCCTGATAAGCATTTGAAGAGGTGTGGTTGTACTCTAAATGCACCAGGTAATTCGGAGATTTGAAAGGCCAGTAACGAATTCCTATTTGACCCGCATCGCTCGATTTCGCGTAAGGATTCCTTCCGTATTGACCGTATAAAAGCACTTTCCAAAACCGCCAGTTCAGGTCCAGACCCAAATAAGCATAACTTTTTCCGTTGATTCCTTCCTGGATGGTTGCAGCACCCGGCAGCGGAATATAAAAACCGCCTTCAACTGCTTGTTTCTGGATAGAATCCCCGCGTGTCCAGGTTCCGCCTTCGACCAATCCTATTCTTACATGTTCCGTTGGCTGAAAATAGATGGATCCGATGCTTAAAGCTTTTCGTTCATAAAGCGCTTCACCATTGCTGGAATAAGGAACGCGGAGCATATTCAATCCCTGCATACGGATTAGCTGGAAGTTCCACTTTTTGCCCAGCGAATAGTTGACGCGGAAGTTCATAGTCGGCAAGGAATTATCGGAATAAATGACTGATCGGTAACCGCTTCCCACAAAAACCGGGTTGTTTCCTGCCGAAACCGAAAGATTTCTCAGAACCTGCCATTGTACCATTCCTGTTGCATAGGCGTAATCAAATCCGTTTGTTTTAAAAGGTTTGGTCCGCGCACTTCCGGGAATAACCGCATTTACCTGGTAATAACTTGAATCGGCTGCATTCGGATAAAACTCGCCCCGGTTTGTAACATATTGCTGCAGGTAATAAGGAAGAATTGCCTGATTCTCATAAAACGAACCGGAGAAAAACACCTTGTTCTTCATACTTCCTTCAATACGAAGTCCGCGGACATTCAAATACTGGCGCATAGTGGTATCGCCCTGTTCCTGTCCCATTTGAATGTCTAAGATCGGGCTTACCCAAATAGCCCCGTTCTTTTTTACAAGCTGGATCAGTTCGCGCTGATAAATGTAATATCCGAGGTCCGAGTAACGTACTTTTTGTTCTTTGGCTGCATCGTAATAATTTACCTGGTTGTTAGTTACCGGGAAAACTGGTGCAAACGAAGAGTCGGTAAAAAAAGAAACATCCTTAAAATAAGATTCAATCGGTAAAACGCGGTATTCCTGTCCAAGAATCATGGAAGTGCAGAAGCATGAAAAAAAGATGTTCAGAAGCAGTTTCATTTATTCAATCGCTCAATAACCGGCTTAGTTTGTACAATGAAATAAGGATTATATAAATTCTCCTTGTTATATCTGAGCGGCTGGTTTGTTTCAGCATGCACAACACTTCCGCCTAATGCTTCAATAATTGCTTGTCCGGCTGCGATATCCCATTCCATTGTAGGTGCAAATCTCGGATAAACATCCGCTTTTCCCAAGGCAAGGTCGAAAAATTTTAAGGCACTCCCCATTTTTATGAATGAAACCTCTCCGAAAAACTGCCGCATGGACTCATTAAACTTCAGGTCATTTCCCGAATGATGGGATCTGCTTCCCGAGATTTTAAGCGGATTATTAGTTTCCGTCTTGGGGTGAATTGCTTTCCAGTTTTCAGCCTGATCAACCTGAGTAAAACGCAAAAATGAAGCACCGATTTCTTTCCCTCCGAAAATGATTTCCTTATTTGCGGGGGAAGCGATAAAACCTAAAACAGGTTGGTTTTGGTGGACCAAAGCGATGCAGATTGCAAATTCTCTATTTTTTTTGATAAACTCTTTCGTTCCGTCCAAAGGATCTACAATCCAGACGGTCTCCCAGTTTTTCCGAACCTCGTAGGGTGAATTAACACTTTCCTCCATAATGGTCGGAATCCCGGTTTTCTCCAATTCTCTTTTGATAATTGCATTAGAAAGCAGGTCTGCTTTGGTTACCGGACTCCCGTCATTTTTGATAGAAGGGTCAAAATCCGTTTCATAAATCTCCATGATTGCTTCGGAGGCTTCTATACAAGCTTTCAAAACAAGAGGTATAAACGACTGAAATTCTGAGGGAATCATACGCTAAAATTAGAAGAAAACAGGATAGCTTTAAAAAAGTTAGTTGAAAAAGTCTCGATTTTTTTTTGACTTACAGGATGTGTGCAGAAAGGTTATACACCATTCAAACCTTTGCGGTCTTCTACTTCTGAGGCTAAAATAAGACTGGATTTCACTACCATTTATCCTAACAAATATCTGGCAGCTAATTCCTTTTAGCTCCATTTCTTCTTCAATTTTAAACGTCAGTTAATTTCCTATCTGTATCTTTGAGTAAATCACATGTCATCATACATGAATAGAAACAAAACATTCAAGAACATACCTGATTTCAAACTTTCACCGGCAGTTGATAAAGTTGGTGTGGAAGAACGTGTGGCTCGTTTCCAAACCAGGAGTATCAAGAACGAGTCGAAAGTGCAAGGCCTGAAAATGGTGTTAAACATGATCGATCTGACTACTTTAGAAGGGAAAGACACTCCGGGAAAAGTGCGTCAAATGTGTTACAAAGCGCAGCATCTGCATGATTTGCAGGAAGGATTGCCAACCGTTGCGGCAGTTTGCGTTTACCCCACTATGGTTGCGGAAGCCAAAAAAGCACTGGGTGATTCCGGAATTAAGGTTGCATCTGTTTCCACTGCATTTCCAAGCGGACAATCCACCCGGGAGATCAAATTGCTGGATACCCGGTTTGCAGTCGATAACGGAGCTGATGAAATTGATATGGTCATTTCCCGCGGAAAATTCCTGGCTGGAGATTACAATTTTGTGTTCGATGAAATTGCGGCGATTAAGGAAGCATGCGGTAAGGCCCGTTTGAAGGTAATTTTCGAAACAGGTGAATTAGCATCTTTGGATCAGGTACGCAGAGCAAGCGATATTGCCATGTATGCCGGTGCTGATTTTATCAAAACTTCTACCGGAAAAATTCAACCGGCCGCAACGATGCAGGTAACCTATACGATGTTGTGCGCGATCAAGGATTTTTACCGCAAGACAGGTGTGAAAGTAGGCATGAAGCCGGCAGGGGGAATTTCCTCTGCTAAGCTGGCATTGCATAATTTGGTAATGGTAAAAGAAACGCTGGGCAGCGATTGGTTGAACAACGAATGGTTCCGTTTCGGGGCAAGTTCACTTGCCAATGATGTGCTGATGCAATTGGTAAAACAGGAAACCGGGCACTATCAAAGCGCCGATTATTTTTCAATAGATTAAATTAGAAAAATCCTCCCCCTCAGTCCCCCTCCAAAGGGGGAGGCGGATTGGAATCTCTCCCTTTGAAGGGAGAAAAAGAGGGCGGGAAAAATAAGATTTAGGATGACAAAAAAAGATAAGAAAAGCGAACCGGAAAATCAGGCAAAAAAGGATTTCAATTTCAACGGAACCTGGGATTACAGCCCAAGTCCGGAAAGTACCAGTCATGTGAAACTGAAAGAACGCTACGATTTGTATATCGACGGGAAGTTTGTTGCGCCGGCTTCAAAAAAATACTTTAAATCGACCAACCCGGCAAACGAGCAGGTGCTGGCAGAAGTGGCTTATGCCAACGAAGCAGATGTTGACAAAGCGGTAAAAGCTGCACGCAAAGCGTATGAAAACGTTTGGTCGAAGTTGTCGGCGAAAGAACGCGGGAAGTATATTTACCGTATTGCACGTTTGATGCAGGAGAAAGCTCGTGAACTGGCCGTTGTGGAAACCCTGGATGCCGGGAAGACTATTCGCGAATCACGAGACGTAGATGTTCCGCTGGCGTGCAATCATTTTTTCTATTACGCGGGTTGGGCAGATAAACTGGAATACGCATTTCCGAACAGAAATGTAAGTGCTTTGGGTGTTGCCGGACAAATCATTCCGTGGAACTTTCCCCTTTTAATGGCAGCCTGGAAAATTGCACCGGCTTTAGCAGCAGGAAATACGGTTGTGTTGAAACCGGCAGAAACCACCCCGTTAACAGCGATGTTATTGGCAGAAATTATTCATGAGAGCGGTTTGCCAGCGGGTGTTGTCAACATCCTGACCGGGTACGGAGATACGGGAGCAGCGATTGTTAATCACCCGGATATCAACAAAATTGCGTTTACAGGTTCTACGAATGTTGGAAAGATCATTCAGAAAGCAGTGGCTGGAACAGGAAAGAAATTGACCCTGGAACTAGGAGGAAAATCGGCGAATATCATTTTTGAAGATGCACCGGTCGACCAGGCCGTGGAGGGAATCGTGAACGGAATTTTCTTCAACCAGGGACACGTCTGCTGTGCAGGTTCACGGTTGTTTGTTCAGGAATCCGTTGCCGAAGAAGTCATCCAAAAGCTGAAAGACCGACTGGATACCTTGTATGTCGGTGATCCGTTGGATAAGAACACGGATATTGGTGCGATCAACTCCAAGGAGCAATTGGAGACCATTCAGAAATATATTAAAATAGGAAAGGACGAAGGAGCAAGCATGTATGAAAGTTCCTGCGAGATTCCTGAAAAAGGATATTTCGTGAGACCAACCTTATTTACTGATGTAGCGCAATCGAGCAGAATTGCCCAGGAAGAGATTTTCGGACCGGTATTGACAATTCAAACCTTTCGTACTATCGATGAGGTCATTCAGAAAGCGAATAATTCGCCGTATGGATTGGCAGCAGGAGTTTGGACAGACAAAGGGTCACGTATCTTTAATATGACAACAAAACTGCGTGCCGGGGTCATTTGGGCAAATACCTATAATAAATTCGACCCGACTTCCCCTTTCGGAGGCTACAAAGAGAGCGGATTCGGTAGAGAAGGCGGTTTACAGGGATTGGGCGCTTATTTGAAAATAGAAAGATAATTATCAATTATTAATTGATTAATTATCAAGACGGAAACGTCATTTTTTTTGATGAATAATTTGTTTTTTAGACGATGTTTTTGTTTAAATTAAATAAGAAACGAGAAAATGATCATTAAAAACCAGGACATCAGAGAAAGAAGTTTCCACTTCGCATTAAACACAGTAAAAAATTGTAGACGAATAAAAGAAAGGCACAAAGAATTTATTTTGACAGACCAGTTGGTGAGGTCATCTACATCTGTTGGGGCAAATATGAGAGAAGCTAGAAATGCTGAAAGTAAAGCAGATTTCATTCATAAACTAAGCATCTGTCAAAAAGAATGTGACGAAAGTATATACTGGTAAGAGTTGTTAATGGCATTGTTGAATGAAGAAAAAGAGCATCTTTTAACCATTCACGATGAAGCGAATCAACTACTTAGAATTATTAAGACAATTAATTTGCGAACCAAAGAAAATTCAAAATGGACGAAGCGTTAAAGCAATTAATAATTGATAATTAAACATTGATAATTATAATGGAACGTTTGGAAGTACTAAAAACATACAAAATCTTCATCGGCGGAGCATTTCCGAGAACAGAATCCGGAAGGTATTATTCTCCGTTGGATCAGAAAGGACAGCCATTGGCAAATATGTGTCTGTCGTCCCGGAAAGATTTCAGAAATGCAGTGGTTGCTGCGCGTAAAGCATTTGGCTCCTGGTCTGAGAAAACAGCTTTTAACCGCGGTCAGATCCTGTACCGTATTGCCGAAATGCTGGAAGGGCGTAAAGCACAGTTCGTAGAAGAATTGGTGAAACAGGGAAGTACGGAAGCAAAAGCAAAACAGGAGGTGGAACTTTCCATTGATCGCTGTGTGTATTATGCTGGTTGGTGCGACAAATACCAGCAGGTCTTCTCTTCCGTGAACCCGGTGGCAAGCAGTCATTTCAATTTCTCTGCTTTGGAACCAATGGGAGTAGTTGGAATTATTGCACCTCAAACGAATGGATTAATCGGGTTGGTTTCTACTATTTTGCCGGTTATTGCCGGTGGAAATGCGTGTGTGGTACTTGCTTCGGAAAATCTGCCCCTGTGTGCGATCACTTTTGCTGAAGTGTTGGCTACCTCAGATCTTACAGGCGGAGTAGTGAACATCCTGACAGGAACAGAAAAAGAATTGGTTGACCAGTTCCACAGCCACATGGATGTGAATGCAGTAGTTTATGCCGGTGGAAACAAAGAATACGCTTTAGCAATTGAATCCGGAGCGGATTGCAACGTGAAGCGCGTGTTTGTTTACGAGAATGATTTCACCCAAGAAACAGATGAGAATCCGTATTACATCACCGATCTGCAGGAATTGAAAACAACCTGGCATCCGATCGAGAATGTGGGCGGGGCAACAAGCAGTTATTAGAATCAGTTCGTTTGAAAGCATCAAAGTTTCTTTACCTAGCCTCACTGATCGTGTTTTTGGTGATTACTCGTATTTCACTAATGATAGGATTTATCTTTTTGGATAAGAGACTTTCTAGTGACCAATTCCGGCTTTCATCCATCTTGTTCCTCATTACAATTGGGTTATTAATTATTTCCTATTTTATTGACAGTTATAGGGTGAGACGAATTTTTGAGAACGGATCTTTATTATTTGGAGCTTTCTTTTTAAGAGCATTTTCATTATCAGCGATATTTGAAATGATTCCGCTTTGGTCTCGATTGCTCTTCTTGATTTCCTTCGGGCTATTCCTTTATTTCAAAATAATGGCTTATCTTAATTGGAATTTGAAAAAAGAGTCATGAAAACAACCTTGTACATAACCACTTATCAATTCAAAGGTTTACTTTTTTAAAAGCACCACATTTAAAAGTATGAAACTATTTTTTGTGCTATTTATACTGGTTTCCTTACATTCATATGGACAGCAGAAAAAGTTGGAAAAGTTGCTGGGACCAGATTTTCAATCTGTTTCTACGAGAACCAAGAATCCATATATGGAAACAAACGAAGCTTGTAGAATTGTACCGAGTATAACTGTGCTCGGTGACACTTCGGGAATCGTTTACCAGAACGAATACATGCTTTTTCGAAACTATGTGAACCCAGCTATACTATCATCAAACGGTACTTCGAGTTATATAAAAAGGACGTTTGTAAGTAATTCTGAATACCTCGAATTTCAAAATTGGGTACGGGATTCAATAGCAAGAGAATACATTTACAAATATGTAGAATCTGATGAGGAAGCTCTCCGATACTTAAATATCAGTAAATCTGTAAAGAAAAGTCCCGAGTTTTATCCAAATGCCCGGTTGGAAAACAGACAAAAATACACCCTTAACTGGAAAAGGAAATTCAGTTACACAGATCCTGAACTGTTTCCTTTACTGGTCTCTATGTATTTGCCCCAAAATAATCGTTTTTACCAACGGAGGGATATTGATGAACGTGATTTAAGATATGTTTATGCCTTGCCTATTCTAGAAATTAACAAGGACTTTGATACAGTTGATTTCAATACATCCGTTATTCTGTTTCAAGATTCCTGGGCTAACCAATCAACCTCCATTAACGATGAATATTCAGTTTTAGGTCAGGTCTATGATCAATTACTTCCCACATCTCCAGGGGTTGGATTGACCGGAATGCAGGCAAATGCGTTTTGTCATTGGAAAGAAGTTCAACTGCAACAAAAGCTGAATCAAAAACACCTGCCATATAAGGTACAAGTCACCTTGCCGTTAGTTAGCGAACTCATTTCAACATCTGCTGCATTCAATGTTCCGGCAAAAGATTATACCTCAAACTGGAGAATTACTGTTCAGGACTATCATCGTTTTATACAGGCTGTCCGAGACTCTTTTATTACGGAGGTTTTGTATGCGGAGATAACCACTGACTCAAAGGAAGCAACAAAATTGATTCAAGCGAAAAAAATCTATTTTGATGAGTATGCAATGGAGTTCGTAAACCTTGAACCGGATGACAGAGACATGAATCGCCGAATCTTTCCGCTTACCGAAAATGGCTCTATTCTAAAACGATATAAAGAGCAAATGAAGAATATTGAACTTCGTTATAAAGATCGAATGGATGTATATAAGTACTATCGAATGGATATCAAAGCAAAAACAATTGTTGGAAAGTTGGACCTCAAAATTCCCTATTTTGTTAACGGCAGCACGTACGAACTCCTATACCCATCAAAAAAAGACAGCATAACTAAGAAGCCCGTTGGAATGGATCTGAATTTGGATCATGTCAACAGGTTTGGGCAGGGAGCCGGGGTTCGGGCGCACGACAGATATAGCCGTTTTATCATTCGAGAAGTACTTCATATTACTCCTGATCTTCCAATAGAAAATCAGGATCCGGAAGATCTGATAAAAGGAATAACATACGACCAGGCTCTGGCATATTATCATTGGAAATTCCCGATCTGGAGAGTTAAATCGGAAGATGACTGGCAGAAATTCGTTTATCCGAACGAAGAGCAGTTTAAGCGGGTACAAAAGGGTGAACAGGCAATTATTCCGGCACATGAGATTAATTTTCCTTCACCCACATTCAGATATGTTGTAACTTTTATACCGGTAAATGATTGATATGAAAGACAATTTCTCGCATAATTCAGGTGCATATGCTCAATTTCGACCAGCTTATCCGAAAGAGGTATTTACTTTCCTGAAAACTATTCTGACCGGAAACAAGCGGGTTTGGGATTGTGCCACAGGCACCGGGCAGGTTGCCGGAAAATTGGCAGGCCTGTTTGATGAAGTCTATGCAACTGATTTAAGCGAAAATCAATTAAAAAATGCGGTTTCTCATCCAAAAATCTTGTATTCACAACAAATTGCGGAACAAACCAATTTTCCGGATCAGTATTTTGATTGTATTACGGTTGGTCAGGCAGTTCATTGGTTCGACTTTGAGAAATTCTATGCAGAAGCAAAGCGCGTTCTGAAACCAAAGGGGGTGATTGTCATCCTGGGCTATGGAAACTGTGAGATTGACAAGGCTGAAATTCAGCAGACAGTTACAAAATTATACGCGGAAACGCTTTCTGATTATTGGGATCCGGAGCGACGTTATATCGATGAAGGTTATCAAACAATTCCTTTTCCTTTTGCAGAGGTCCCGCATCCGGAGTTTACGATCAAACACACCTGGAGTCGCGACCAACTGTTGGGATATCTGAATACCTGGTCGGCGGTGAAACACTACAAAGACAAACATCAGATCAATCCGGTCGATTTACTCCTTCCCGAATTACCCGACTTTGAAACCACAGAAATCTCTTTCCCAATATTACTGCGCATCGGCAAATAGTGCTCACATAAAATTTACAACACTTTTTTTACCGCAAAGAGTGAAAGGCGCAAAGGCCTTCATGGAGTGTCGACACCTTCGGTACAGCTCCTTTTGTCTATCGTGGATTTTTGTTTTGCACATAGATAACTTCACTAATTAAGAACTGCAACATGTCTGTTTGGAGGCAAAGCTGTAAAGAACTTAATCAAGTCAAACTTTGCGATCTTCCATTCTTTGCGGTTATATTAACCCCATGTCATCTCCATTTCGAAATCCCTTTTTTCATTTTGAAAAATATTCACAAATTTTTTCATTTTGAATAAAATCGCTCAATCCCTTGCTATATCTGTGTTTCAGCTAAATTTTACATTCATGGCACATCCATTGTCTGGAGTTTACCGAACCATAAAATGAAAAGTCATGGAAAAGATGAAATTAAAGAACCTGTTTATGATCGGGACGATGGTAGCAGGACTATTAGCGACAGCGCCTTCTTTTGCCGCCAATGAAAATGAAGGAGGTTCAATCAAAGGTAACCGATTCCTGAATCGTAAGGAATACCGCGACATGAAAGCTTCCATGTCACGTATTGAAAATGACCGGGAACGTATAGCCTTCCATAAAGCTGCATTCAAGAAAAACAAAGAAGCAGGTTTGAAAATCGAGTCTCACATGAGTAAGAAAGAGCTTCGAAAAGCGAAAGCCGATCTAAAAAGAGACAAGAAATATTTACGCATTGATAAATGTGATTTATATGCCGATCAATCAGTAGCTATTCACCAGGCAAATTTAGAGACTAAAGCTGCCAAAAAAGAATTGCGCGAGGCTAAAAGAGAATTGCGTAAGGATGCGCGTCAGGGAAATACCGCAGAAGTGAAAGCTGACGTAGCTCTGGTGGAACAATTAGAGCTGAAAAAAGAATTAAAAGCTAAACAAGCCGAGGCATTGAAAGATGATGTGTATGCATTCTTCATGTATCTCGACGAAGAAATTGACGAAGTTGTTTAATTAGTAGCAGATTAAACACATAAATCGGGGCTGTAAAGATAGGGACAGCCCCTTTTTTATTTCTTCATTCTCGCTCTCACACTCATTCTGACTGGCTTTTCAACTAATTAAGCTTAAAAGACAACGGCAAAAAATAAACCACAGGAACTGGAATACCATTTGAAGTGGCTGGAACGAATTTGGGAAGGGATTTAATAATCCGTAAAGATTCCTTGTCCAGAAAGTAATCAACTCCTTTTTTGATCTCAATACAGGTTATGTTGCCATCAGCCTCTACTATAAAAGAAAGATAGACTTTCCCTTGTATACCATATTCAACACATTCTTGAGGATATCTAAGATTTTGGCCAATATATTTGAAAAAATTTGAGCGGTTACCGGCAGTATCGCCCGGAAAATGGGCATTAGTATCTATTTTTCGCAAAGTATCTTTTAATACCTCTTCCTTATCACTTCCTGTACAGGTCTTGAGCTGTTCTGCTTTCAATTGATCCTCAAATTTTTTCTTTCCTGCTTCATTGATATTTTCATAGATATCCATGGAAGCATTTTTCCTGGAGAATTTTAATTCCTCAATTGTGATCGTCTCAAATTCGGGGTGTTTAATGATCAAAGGAACTTTCTGTCCTTCAGAATAATTGAAAAAACCACCTTTATCAAAAAAACCAATGACTTCATTATCGCAATAAACCAAAAATTCGCTTTTATCATAGCCATAGTAAACAGCATCTCCAGATAAAACAAGTGTTCCGGTTTTTTGCAGAAAGGCCGTAAAAGGGATAAAGGCAGTCAATATGATCAGTACGATTTTCATTTCGTTCGTTTCAACGTAAAGGGTTCCACGTGAATGATATCGCTCTTGTAATAACTGTCAATTTTTTTATCGTCGATTGTTACGATGTAAGACTCGGTAAGTTCACCGGTTTCTTCATCCAAATCGCTGTTAATTGTTACCTGAGAGAAGAACGGCTTCAATTGATCCCCGGTAACACCTTCCTTAGCATTCATGGAATGAAGCTCCCAGTCTTTTCCTTTTTTAATGACCTTGAAAACATTCAGAGACGGCTCTTTACCCATGCACAAATAGAATTGTTTACCCAGTTTGTTAATAGAAATGGAATCGTTCAGCTTCATGTGCGAATCGCCTTCACCGCTGTTCATAATCAATTCATCGGATTTGATCTCGACAGTTGTTTTCATATCTGCACCTTCCATCATTCCCTGGAAACTTTCCGGGTAGATGAGTTCGTATTTTCCGATCATTGCTTTGGGAAAAGCCTTTTCCGGTTTTCCGGGTGCATTGGTGGAAGTAACAATGGTACAGGAGTTCAAAAAGATCAGAAGCCCCGTGATGTATAATGCTATTTTCATTAGATAAATTTTAGTGAAAGTACTATTAAAATTTGTTGGATGTTACAATTCAAAAATCATACCCGGAAAAAAGCAGGGGCGTCCCGCACATTCGGGATTCGCCCCTAGGGGTAAAATTAAAAATCCTGACCAGCTTAACCGATCAGGATTCATCTTATTTTTTGATTTCGGATTATCCTACCAATGCTTCGTATCCTGCAGCATCCAATAAACCTTCCAATTCAGAAGGATTGCTCAATTTCACCTTGATCATCCACCCGTCACCGTAAGGATCTTTGTTCACTGCTTCCGGATTTGATTCCAAACCTGAATTGAACTCCATGATCTCTCCGGAAACCGGCATAAACAAATCAGAAACTGTTTTAACTGCCTCAACAGAACCGAAAACTTCTTCCTGATCCATCGTTTCACCCACTGTTTCAATTTCATCGTAAACAATATCACCTAGCTCTCCCTGAGCGAAATCAGTAATACCGATTGTTGCAACATCACCTTCAACACTTACCCACTCGTGGTCTTTTGTGTATTTTAAATTTGCAGGAATATTCATCTTGTTATTCGTTTTAAAGTCTTTTTCTCGGTGCAAATGTAATTTTTTTTAGGTTCCAAAAAAGAAAGTGTTGTTCTTTATCGGTATTCGTGCATTACTTTTCACATTTCTGATGAGTTTATTTAAAGTTCGCAGGTATAAAAGAACAACCCGGGAACCGCCCGGCCCAAGGTTAGAATTCGGCAGGCCGCTGGCTGAAATGTTAAAAACATTTTAGTTATTATTTATAATAGTTATGTTTATGTTTAGTAAGTTATGTTTATCATTAATTACAGGATTCATGTAAATAAATTCACGTTTATTTTTAGAGGTAGAAAATTTCCATTCCAGCCATAAATTGTTAGGTCAATTAATAAATTGCTGATACTCAACAGGGCATACCAACGTTTGGTGAATTGGAGCGCTGTAAGGTTTGACCCACTAAATATTTAGTACGTGAAAACCCTGAAATAACTTGTTGTTTAGAAGTTTTAATGGTTTACCTTTGAAAAAGTTTCAATGAACCAATTTAGTTGATTTTAACACTTAAAATCAACCGAAAAGATATCGAGTCCATGCTGATTTTGAAATGCAGCACTCAAGGAAGCTCTTACGCAAGAGTTAGTTAGGTTAAGTTGTAGTAAAAAAGGGGGACTGTCTAAAAGTAGACATCCCCCTTTGATCTAAAGAAGCATTCCCAAAGAAATCCATAAAGTATGCTGCGTCCGGTTTCGGGATTATGCTGTGTCCTCAGGTGTTTAAACCCCGGGCAATTTTCGGGATTAATTGTTCAATTCCCCAAATTTCATTTTTGCCTTTTCAATTTTCACTTTTCAATTAACTTTGCGTTATGGTAAACAGTGACCAACTCAAAGAAATTAATCAGCGCATTGATGCGATTGCAAGCTATTTGAAAATTCCTGAAAAGCAGATGCAATTGCGTGAAAGTGAATTGAAAACACAGGATCCCGGTTTTTGGGACGATCCGAAAAAGGCCGAAGCACAAATGAAAGAGATCCGTGGATTGAAATTCTGGATCGAATCTTACACACGTTTGAAATCACAGGCTGAGGACCTGGAAGTCCTGATGGATTTTGTAAAAGAAGGTGCAGCGGAAGAATCCGAATGTGATGAAGCATACGCCTCTTTGCTTATTACGCTGGATGAGGTGGAATTGAAAAACATGCTTTCAGGTGAGGAAGATGCTTTGAGTGCTGTATTGCAGATTACCGCAGGCGCAGGTGGTACGGAGGCATGCGACTGGGCAGGAATGCTGATGCGTATGTACATCATGTGGGCCGAAAAAAGCGGTTACAAAGTAAAAGAACTGAACTTCCAGGAAGGTGACGTGGCCGGAATTAAAACGGTTACTCTGGAAATTGAAGGGGAATTTGCATTCGGTTACCTGAAGGGTGAGAACGGAATCCACCGATTGGTGCGTGTAAGTCCATACAACTCTCAGGGAAAACGGATGACTTCGTTCGCTTCCGTGTATGTTTACCCTTCCGTAGATGATACGATCGAGATTTATGTCAACCCGGCAGATATTACCTTCGAAACTTTCCGTTCAGGTGGTGCCGGCGGACAGAACGTAAACAAGGTGGAGACCGCTGTGCGTTTACGTCACGCACCATCCGGAATTATTATCGAGAACTCCGAATCTCGCTCACAGCTTGCAAACAAGGAAAAGGCAATGCAGTTGCTTCGTTCCCAGTTATATGAGATCGAGTTGCGTAAACGGGCCGAATCACGTGAGCAGATTGAAGCAGGTAAGAAAAAGATCGAATGGGGTTCACAGATCAGAAGTTATGTTTTGGATGACCGTCGGGTAAAAGACCACCGGACAGATTATACCGTAAACGATCCGGATAAAGTATTGGATGGCGAATTATTGCCCTTCCTGAAATCGTATCTGATGATGTACGGTAACTAGACACCAGGACTTTAGGATATTAAGGTTTTAGGACTTGGATTTTTTCCATCCAGCTAAATACAATCTTAAAATCCTAATGTCCTAACATCTTAAAATCCTCTCATGAAAACAATCATATACCACAACAACCGCTGCTCTAAAAGCCGCGAAGGACTTTGTATTTTAGAAGATCTGGGAGCCGATGTGGAAATCCGGGATTACCTGCTCGTTCCGCCAACTTACGAGGAACTGGACAGCTTGTTGAAGCTGCTCAAAGCAAAACCATTGGATATCATTCGTCAGAAAGAAGCCGTTTTCCTGGAAAAGTACACCGGGAAAACACGTACCCGTAAACAGTGGATACAGGCCATGATGAAATACCCGATCCTGATCGAACGACCGATTGTTGTGCGTGGTGACCAGGCAATAATAGGAAGGCCTCCAAGTTTGATCAAGGATTTACTGGCCAAATAAAAACCGCTTGTAGGAAAGAATAAACAGGGATGAAAATTTTTTGTCTCCGCTTTCCCAATCAGGGAATCCGTGGAACTGAATGAATTTCGAACGCTTTTTTCACTATTTTAGTAAGAAATCAAAAAAAGCAATTATGGTACGTGATTACGAAACAGTCAGTGAAGCAGTAAATGATCTAAAGAAACGCGGATACACGGCAGATCTGTCCATGGAGGCGGAACGTGATTGTTTGGTCTGCAGCGGATCCGCAACCGAATTGTCGCCTGATGATTTCAGCATTGATGAAGTGTACCGGTTCGAAGGAATGACTGACCCCGGGGACGAAATGATCGTGTATGCTATTTCATCTGCAAATAAAGAAATAAAAGGAGTTGTTGTAAACGCATTTGGGATTTATTCGAGCTATCGTGCATCGAAATTGGTAGAACATTTATCCAAACATCACAATTAACAGCTTGCGGGAGTTATTTTTCACAGGTAAGTATCCAGGTTTTCAAGCGCTATTTTTATAGTAGCTTCAAGTTCTTCATCCGAACAGGTTAGATAAGGTTTCCAGGACCAAATAGCGCATTCTGCAAAATGAAGATAAGGCGCTGAACCATAGTCGAACAAATCTGAATAGGAGATCCAGCTGTTGTTTCCAATGACAATTTGGGTGAAATAAGCGTCAAATGTTTTTTGTGAGATGTTGGGGAGAATAATATTGCTTGCCTGCAATGCAGACATTGTTTGATCAAACTCTGATTTTCGCTGATCAACCATCTTCCTGAAGCGAACTTCCAGATAATCCATGCGCCGCTTAATGACAAGCCGGTCAGTAAAAATGAAGCGGTATTCCCACATGTTTTTGAAAGTCAGAAACTGAACAGTAAAAGCATGTGTCATAAAGTTTTCGGTTTTCACCTGAAGTAGTTTTTGCGAGCGCATTTCTTCATCATTAAGAAATTGGTCTACAAGCTGTCTGATAATACTGTCGCGGTTTGGGAAATGATAATGAAGGTTACCCAGACTGATTCCCAGATTCTTCGCCAAGGAAGAAGTAGTCACGCGTTCCACACCCTCTGTGTTGAATTGGAGCAAAGCTTGCCTAAGTATTTTATCTTTTGTTTTCATTTTTACGCACCTAAAATTAGCTAAAAATAACTAAATGCTTATTTTTGCAAATTAGCTAACATTAGCTAAAAATGATTTTATTTGGAAACCAATAAAATACAACGGTATGGCTGTAAGACGGAAATGCCCAAAATGTCAGAATTGGAATGGATCTGAGGATTATTGTCAGTTTTGCAATGAAGTCCTTTCACCACTTATCATCGAAGAGATTCGTGAAAAGGAGCGGGAAGAAAGAAGGAGGAATGCGCCTAAAACATCCCTGGATAATTTCATAGACTCCTGGGAAAAATCCCCGTCCTTGTTTCTAAGGATCCTCTATAAAGTTTGTTATACTGTAACAGCTATCGTAATGGGAATAGCATTCTTGTTTGCTTATTTGACAGTGGGATCCAATGGTTAAATATAAAAACAACTATTATTTTTTGGGTGGGACCGTATGGGTCTACCTGCTGATAAAACATGCGGGAATCCGTTATTTACTGCCGGATTTTATGGCATATCATTTAACCGATCTATTGTTCATTCCTTTGCAGCTTTACAGCTGTTTGTGGATAACGCGAATTTTGAAAAGAGACCGGGAGTTGCTTATTCCCTTACGTCTTATTTTGTTTGTGACCGTTTCGATGAGCATTTTGTTTGAATGGTATTTACCTCATTATGGGAGAGGTACGGCAGATTTAGTGGATGTATTGATGTATTTCACAGGAGGTACCATCTTTTATTTCGCTCAGCGCGTTTTATAGTAATTTTTCGGGGTTTTGTGAAAATGAAGTGATTTTTGATTTTTTAGGGGTCAATCCCAATCTTTACCCTACATTTGCACCGAATTATTCCTGGAATAATTGAGTTGGTTTGTAAACTTTTAAGAAAGATTTCCGTAACGCTGGCGCTAACCTTGCTCTGCCGAAGTGGCTACACAAAGGCAAGAGCTTTAGCGAAGGCGCGGAGGAGTGCAACGTTTAGCGAATGAGAACAAAATACATTGACCTTATCGATCAGACATTTGATTTCCCGCAAGATGAATTTCACTTGAGAGAAGATCGTTTGATGTTTCATGGTATTGATTTGATGCGATTAATTGAAGAATATGGCACGCCATTGAAATTCAATTATTTACCTCAGATTTCGCACAATATCCAGAGGGCCAAGGGTTGGTTTCGCGAAGCAATGAATAACTTAGGTTATTCGGGGAACTATTATTATTCGTACTGTACAAAAAGTTCTCACTTTTCCTTTGTCCTGGATGAGGTCCTCAAGAACGACGTCCATATTGAGACATCTTCGGCGTTCGATATCGATATTGTAAAGAACGTTTTAAATGCAGGAAAACTGAAAGAGGGAAGCTATGTTATTTGCAATGGTTTCAAACCGCCGCAGTATATAGAGAATATTGCCGATTTGATTGATGATAAACGATTGAACGTAATTCCTGTGGTTGATAACACAGCAGAAATTCACGACTTGATCGCAGCAACGGGTGAAAACGAACTAAAGATTGGAATCCGGATTGCATCCGAGGAAGAGCCGAAGTTTGAGTTTTATACCTCGCGCCTTGGAATCCGTTACCGGGAAATAGTTCCTTTTTACAAGGCATTTATCCAGGATAATCCGCGTGTGCAAATCAAAATGCTTCACTTTTTTATCAATACCGGGATTAATGATACTTCGTATTACTGGAACGAATTAACAAAGTGTCTGCGTATCTATTCCGATTTGAAAAAAGTGTGTCCGACTCTGGATTCGCTGAATATCGGTGGTGGTTTCCCGATCAAGAAATCACTTGCTTTTGATTTCGACTATGCCTACATGGTCCGTGAGATCCTGATGCAGGTGAAACGCGTTTGTTCGGATAATGACATTCCGGAACCGAATATTTACACGGAATTCGGATCATTTACAGTTGGTGAAAGCGGTGGTGCTATCTTCAATGTATTACACCAAAAACAACAGAACGACCGGGAAAAGTGGAACATGATTGACAGTTCTTTCATGACAAACCTTCCGGATACCTGGGCAATCAACCAGCGTTTCATCATGCTGGCGATCAACCGCTGGAACGATGATTATGAACGTGTGCTGCTCGGTGGCCTGACCTGTGATTCGGATGATTATTACAATTCCGAACAGCATTCGAATGCGATTTATCTTCCTAAATTCGATAAGAATAAACCACTCTATATTGGATTCTTTAATACCGGAGCATACCAGGAAACCATTGGTGGGTACGGAGGCTTAAAACACTGTCTGATTCCGGAGCCCAAACATGTTCTTATTCAACGTGATGAACACGGGAAGATCGTGTCGGAACTGTTTTCCAAGGAACAGACTGCCGATGATTTCATGAAGATTTTGGGTTACCAGCCATAAAATGGCTAAATCGAATTAGTTAGTTGGCTCTAGGTTTTTAGTTGGAATTGTTGTATTTTTCAATCTGAATGAGCGATGTGTTTAATTGTTTCAGAATCAAATGATTTCAGGATTATTGCATTGCTAATTTGAATAAAAAGAGGAATTAAATTCGATTTTAAACGGACTTTACTAAAAGTTTACAGTATTTTTGCACTCTCTTTTAAGAAACGTAAACGAAAAATAACAAATCAGGGAAGAATGACAACACATATTCAGACCATTTACACCGAAGAAAAAACACCGTTTGCTGAATCCGTAAATTCCTGGTTGGAAGGAAAAGGCTTTCATGTTTTGCCTTTTCAGGAGAACGAAGAATTCACTGAAAAGATCGACGCTGTTGTTATTTTTCACGATAATCACAACTTTGATAAACGCACTGCCGAACTGCGAGATCTGTTTGAAGTGCACCAGGCACCTATTCATAAGATCGATTTAAGCGGAACAATGAACGTTGCTTTATCGCATTTATCTTTATTCTTTGACCGCACAAAATGTAAAGATGTATTGTTTATCGGAAGCGAAGGAGTAAAAGACCACCCGAAAATGGAGCTTTTCAAAGAAAAGTGGAACTTGTAATTATAATTATCAATTTCATAATTATCAATTATTAAGAAGTTCCTTCTTGATAATTGTACCATTCATAATTGATAATTACTTGACATAATCTTGCTTCAAAACCAACATATACTGATCACCCTCCAGTTTCGTGTACCCTTGCTCATAACAGAAGAAATAAGTATTTCCCTTTTGGGTTTGATAAGTATTGGTGTAATAATGGAAGTTGAAACCCTCTTCCGCCAATGTGATAGCGTCCACGGTCCGTTTTCCGGTCGGGTTTAAAGCGGCTAAAACACGCCGGTTCTTTCGTAGAATATTGTTGATCCGCCTTACATATTTCGTGGCGTCTTCATTCTGCCTGTTGTTATAGGTGTTCCTGCAATAGTCCGAACAAAACTTTTGATCTTTCCGGCCGCTTAATTTTTGGCCGCATTCAAGACATTTCCGATCCGTCATAGTATCCAGTGATTTCGTGAATTGATGTTGAAAAATAGTCGATTTACACAAAAAGACGATAATAATCTGAAAAATAATTGATTGTTAACTCTTTAAGAGATAGCTTTGCTACTAAAACACTACTGATTATGAAGAAAATCCACTTTTTGCTGTTCGCAATTTGTCCCCTGTTGGCTTTCAGTCAAACAAAGGAAATTGCCTTTGCTGAATTAACACCCGGAAGCGGGATGTTTTTCGGGGCAGTCATGACAACTACAGACATTACTGTAACTGTGCAGGGACCGTCCGATCGCTTTATCGCCTTTGGTTTCGGAACAGGAATGGCAACCGGGAATGACGCTATCATCTGGTCGACTTTGGGAACCGGGGCTGCACCGCTTCAATTACGTGATCACCGGATGATAGGCCAGGGAGTCGAACCCTCTGTTGATGCCCAGCAAGACTGGACCGTTTCATCGAACACAGTATCAGCCGGAAACAGAACCATTGTAGCAACACGTGCTTTAAGTACCGGAGATGCAAACGATGTGACCTTCAGTTTTGCAGCTACAACCCAGAATTTATTTTGGGCGAAAGGACCAAGTGCGACGAATCAACTGCAATATCACGGAGCGAGCAACCGGGCCAGCGGAATTGTCCGAAACTGGGTTGTTCCGGATGTAACGCCGCCAACTATTTCTAGTTTCATACCTGCAGATAATGCTGTTGGGGTTAATGTAAATACAAACCTGACGATTAGTTTTTCAGAAGCGATTTCCTGGGGAACAGGATCCGTAATTCTTTACGACGGAAATGATAACGTGATTCAAACAATCTCTAACGGAACTCCGGGTTCAACGGTTTCGGGAAGTACATTTTTCTATAATCCGCCGGTAAACCTGGTAATCAACACCCCTTACTATGTGCAAATCGACGCTACGGCTTTTAAAGACGCAGCTAATAATTTTTTCGCCGGGATTGCAGACAATGTGACCTGGAATTTCAACACCAATGATATCACTCCTCCTGCTTTGATTGCCTCGCCTTTTGTACCGGCTGATAATTCGATTGGAGTTGCCCTTACAACACCGCTATCCATTACATTCAATGAAGCAGTTCAGGCAGGTTCAGGTGAAATCCAGTTATATGATGGTTCGGGAGTACTCGTTGAAGCTTATGATGTACTTACCAGCCCGCTGATTTCGTTTTCAGGAGCTGTAGTAACTATCGATCCGACGGATTTGGTACCGAACACGAATTATTATGTGAACATCCAGTCCGGCGCAGTGAAAGATCAATTTAACAACAATTACGCAGGATTTACGAATAACACAACCTGGAATTTCAATACCAATGATTTGGTTGCTCCTTTAGCAGTTGCTCCGTTCTCACCTGCAGACGATGCGGTGGATGTTCCTGCAACGGGAAATTTCAGTATCTCGTTTACAGAAGACGTACAGATTTCCACAACCGGTATGATTGAAATTTTCACTTCCGGCGGAACGCTTGTAGAGTCATTCGTTTCCGGATCACCCCAGATTACTGTAAGCGGAGATGTGGTAAACTTTGCGACGACGAACCCACTAACTGAAAACACTTCTTACTACGTAAATATTACTCCCGGATTTATTGAGGATCTAAGTGGGAATGACTTTGCCGGAATTACAACTAATACCTTGTGGAATTTTACGGTTGGTGATTTTACTGCACCTGTAATTTCCAATCTGGACCCGGCAGATAACAGTATCAATGTTCTTTTGGATGTGATCCCGACAATTACCTTCAATGAAAATATCGTAACAGGTTCCGGAAGCTTTTATTTGGTTTGTGAGAATGACGGAACAATCCAGGAATTCAGCACAGCGCTAAGCAACATCACTGTGACTGCTAATTCCGTTGCGTTGAATCAATCCGGATTAACGATTACATACAATTACCACGTCCTGATCGATAATGATGCAGTTATGGATGCGGCAGGAAATGCGTTTACAGGAATATCGGATACAACTGCCTGGTCGTTTAAAGCTGTTTTGGAAACCGGGCTTACCGAACTCAAAAAGGATGAATATTCCTGGAATGGGAAAGAATTCGTGATTAAAACGACTTATTCCTATGGAGAAGTTTTGGATGCCGGTGGAAGAAGAGTTCGTAAACTTGAGACAAACAAAACGGTATTGGATAACCTTCCTGCCGGAATTTATACGGTTCGGATCATTCGCAATAATGAACCTGCATTCCTGAAAATTTATGTGGATTAGATTTATGATTGTTTTGGGCTTCGGCTTGCTTTTGGCAAGTCAGGCCCATTCACAGGATGTGTTCGAAGCTGCACGAACCGGAAACATCAGGCAACTGAAGAAGCTCATTGCACTGAATAAAGACACTATTCAGAAAATGAATCACATGGGATTTGATCCCTTGATGATTGCGTGTTACCGCGGACAAACCAAATGTGCTGAATTCCTGGTACAGAGTGGAGCGGATGTCAACAGACCTTCTCCTGAAGGAAGTGCATTGCAGGCGGCATGTTATCAAAATAACACGGAGCTTGCCGCTGTATTGGTGAAAGCAGGTGCTAATCTGAATGTGCAGGGTCCGGATGGAAATACGGCTTTGATGTATGCGGTTTTAAACCAAAATGAGAAACTGGTGAAAACGCTGGTTGAAGCAGGCAGTGATTTAACCAAAAGAAATACGGATAATCAAACAGCTTATTCCCTCGCAATGACTCAGCCCAATACCGAAATCCAAAAATTGGTGAAGACTGAGAGTGTCCAACCCAGTCCGGGCAAGTGACTTAACATAATTTAACAGCAATTGGAAAGCCAAAAGCCCATTCTTTCACATATTTGCGACCTTAGGCTTAAAGATGATGGATATACCTAATTTATCTCCTTCCGAACAGTTGCAGGTAGTTGCAAATGAGATCAAAACGGAAGGATTGAAATACGACTTATTGCGACGAGAAATCGGGAAAGTAATTGTGGGACAGGAGAACATGGTTCGAAGTCTCTTAATCGCTTTGCTTGCCGACGGGCACGTTTTATTGGAAGGTGTTCCGGGACTCGCAAAAACACTGGCAATCCGTACACTTTCGAGTGCTGTTTCGGGAGAGTTTTCCCGCATTCAGTTTACGCCGGATTTACTACCTGCCGATGTGACAGGAACTTTGATCTATCAGCAGAAATCCGAACAGTTTGCCGTAAAAAAAGGACCGATCTTTGCCAATTTCGTTTTGGCGGATGAGATTAACCGTGCCCCTGCAAAAGTTCAGGCAGCCCTATTGGAAGCCATGCAGGAACGCCAGGTTACTATCGGAGATTCCACTTTTGAGCTGCCAAAACCATTTTTGGTCTTAGCTACGCAAAACCCGATCGAGCAGGAAGGAACATACCCGCTTCCGGAAGCCCAGGTGGACCGCTTTATGCTGAAAGTCTTTATGGGATATCCGTCCAAGCAGGAAGAACAGATGATCCTGCGCTCAAACGTAAGGCCGGAAGGATTGGAAAAGGTGTCGCATGTGATGCACCCGGAAGACCTGATCAAAGGAAAGTACTTAACACGCTCCATTTACCTGGACGAAAAAGTAGAACGCTACATTGTAGATATTGTTGATGCTACGCGTAATCCTGCTACAGCCGGAGTTTCCGAGATTTCGAAATATTTGGCGTACGGAGCCTCGCCTCGTGCAACCATTAACCTGGCATTGGCTGCAAAAGCAAATGCATTTTTGGAACAGCGTGGTTTCGTCATCCCGGATGATGTGAGAACCGTTGCGATGGATGTACTTCGTCACAGAGTAGGCTTGAATTATGAAGCTGAAGCAGACGGAGTGAAACCGGAGCAGATCATCGAACGTTTACTGCAGCGGGTAGAAGTTCCATAAATCGGTATGGATAAGGAAGCCTTACTAAAGCGTATTCGTACCATCGAGCTTCAAACTCGCGGTATGACCGAGCAAGTATTCGCAGGACAATACCAATCTGCGTTTAAAGGACGCGGCATGTCGTTTAGCGAGGTGAGGTCTTATCAGGTCGGGGATGACGTTCGGACTATCGACTGGAATGTGACGGCGCGCTTCAGGGAACCTTTCGTTAAGATTTTTGAAGAAGAGCGGGAATTGACCGTTTTGTTGATCATTGATGTTTCCGGCTCCATGTATTTCGGTCAGGGAAAAGACTCGAAAATATCTTTGGCCGTTGAATTGGCCGCTACTCTGGCATTTTCAGCAGCAAAGAAAAACGATAAGGTTGGAGCACTCTTTATTTCGGATGAAGTAGAGTACTACGTTCCGCCCAAAAAAGGGTTCGGACATGTACATTTCCTGCTGCGGAAGCTCATTAACCTGAAACCGAAATCCGGGGGAACAAGCCTGGATACCGGGTTGAAATATGCCCGGAATATTTTCAAGCAACGAAGTATTTGTTTTGTGATCAGTGATTTCTCCCAATCGGAAATGAGCAAAGAAGGATTCGCAAATACCGCCCGGAAGCACGATGTGGTAGCTCTTGGCGTGAGTGATCCGGGAGAGGCAAATCTTCCGAATGTGGGCTTTGTACGTTGGCTGAATGCCGAAACCGGAGCTACCAATTGGATAGACAGTTCTTCCGCGCAGGTTAGAAAGGATTACGAAAAAAAATACCAGCTTCGAAAAGAAAAGAATGAAGCCTTTTTCCTGCAATTGGGAATTGATGCCGCATTCTTCGAGGTCGGGGATCATGTATATTTACCATTGCTTCAACTGTTCAAACGCCGAAAATGAGAGTACTGCTTTCCATAGTGGCATGTTGGTGTTTTGCAGCGGGATTTGCACAAACAAAACGCGTTTACTGGGCGGAAGATTCCGTTCGTATCGGTGATAAGGCAAAATTGACCATCCTGGTAAAGCACAAACCGAAGCAGTTTGATTACAATCCGATTTCAGACGTATTTATCTGTGATGTCAGCCACAAGGGTCAAATGCTATGGAAGCCGGGCGGAGAATTGGAAATAGAATCGTTTAAGGATACTACGTATACCAGCAACGGGATCACGTATTGGAAAGGAACATATACATTGATCGCCTGGGATTCTGCCAAGTACCGTTTACCGGAGTTGTGGATGAGCTGGAAAGATTCCACTTTCTCGTTTCGGGCACCGAATCTGTATGTGGGCTTCGTGAAGAAGAAGGTAAAAGACGGGATCGAAGAAATTCCCATCGAACCGGAAAACGATTATTGGAGATGGATCAAAAAATACTGGTGGGCCATTGTCATGGTGGTAATCGGAATCATCATTGTAATTCTTTGGAACAAGCGCAGAACGATCAAAAAATCGGATGAACTGAGTTTGCGGGAACGGACACTGCAGGCTATTCAGCAGCTGCGGAAAAAGGAAGATTGGCTTCATGGAAAAACCAAATCCCATTATGTGGGGTTTTCGGCGATTCTGAAACAGTATTTGAGTTCGCGGTATGAACTGAACCTGATGGAACGCACAACTTACGAGACGATCGCTTTACTGAAAATCAAAGGTCTTGACCGCGAGATAGTCCGCAGAATTGAGGTGCTGTTGAGAGAATCAGACATGGTAAAGTTTGCCAAAACGGAGTTGAATGACATGCACATTCGTTCCAGTTTATTCCGTTTAGAAGAAATAGTCACCGAATTAAGTCCTTTGGAAATCCCTGAATGAGCCGTTATTTCAACATATTTTTTTGGGAATATGATTTCTACAATCCGCAGATGCTGTGGCTCTTGCTGGCTATTCCGGTTTTGTTGTTTTTGTGGGAATACCTGCAGAAAAGCCGCGCAGGTCAGTTGAAATATGCGAATTCCGAGCAGGAACAGCTGTCCTATTCCGTTGGTTGGGTGCGCTACGTCCGCTGGGGAATCAATGCCTTTTACGCACTTTCGATGGCTTGCCTGGTTTTAACGCTGGCAGAACCTTATAACACGTCGATAGATCCTCCGAAAATTGATTACAAGAACGGAATCGACATCATTTTATCCATTGATGCTTCAGGTTCGATGCTGGCACAGGATTTTGATCCGAACCGCCTGGAAGTGGCGAAACGTGTTGCTAAAAAGTTCGTGGATTCCCGGAAAGGTGACCGCGTAGGATTGGTCGTTTATGAAGGCGAAGCTTATACGGCTTGTCCGGCAACGTTGGATTACAAATTATTGAAGGAACAAATCGCTGCAATCGAGCCAGGATATTTGGAACCCGGAACTGCAATCGGAAGTGGTTTGGGAGTTGCTGTAACCCGTTTGAGAAGTGACAGCCTGGTTTCCAAGGTGATTATTCTCTTAACCGATGGAAGCAGCAATACCGGCCCGGACCCGATGGAAGCAGCTGAACTGGCAAAAGCAAAGAACTGTAAAGTTTACACAATAGGCGTGGGAGCAAATGGTATGGCCCCGACTCCGGTCCAAACTCCTTTTGGGATTATTTACCAGAACGTTCCGGTAGAAATTGATGAAGGAATTCTGAAAGACATTGCCAAACTGACGAATGGAAAATACTTCCGGGCGCAGGACGAGAAATCACTGGTAAAAATCTATGCCGAAATTGATAAATTGGAAAAGCGGAAAATGGAAGACCAGCATTTGGCTGCAGAACCTCCGCTAACGCTGTTTCCTTTTTTTGTCTGGAGTATTTTATTTTCAATAACAGCCTGGAGCGTGCAGCGCCTCAAATTCAAACTGGATGATTAAGAAGAATACATATAGTCATTTGGTGAGGTTACTGCTCATTTCGGAAGCAATCTGGTGGTCACTGGTGCTGCTCTGCTATGTACTTGTTCCTTTCGACAGGTGGGGAGTGAAACTGCTTCACAGCGAAGTACTCGGATTGTGGATGATTATTCCCGTTTTAGCTGCTGTATCCTGGATACAATGGAATTGGAAAGCAAAAATTTATGAAGAATACTCCGGTTACGGAGCCACACGGATGTTGTGGGTGAAATTCGAACCGTTGAAAGCATTTTTGCATTATTTCCTGTTGCGGAGCACTTATTTCTTCATCGTTCTGGCTATGGCTCAGCCTGTTGCAGGGTCGCGAAAAGTGAACGGTTCAAAACGGATCCTGGATTTGGTTATCTGCCTGGATATTTCGAATTCCATGAATACCAAAGATATGGGTGGGAACCAAACCAGCCGTTTAACGGCGGCTAAACATGCCGTCGGGGAGTTGTTGAACCAGCTGAAAGGAGAAAGGATTGCAGTAGTGGTTTTTGCCAATGATGCCTATACACAGCTTCCGCTGACAATGGATTATGGTGCTGCAAAATTGTTCGTTCCGGATATTGAAACTTCCATGATTTCCAGTCAGGGAACGAATATCGGACGGGCACTGGAAGTAGCGCAGGAACAGTTTAAAGACACGGAGTCCGGGAAAGCGATCCTGGTGATTACAGACGGAGAAGATCATGAGGCGCTTTGGAAGAAACAGCTCGAAGAATTGAAGAAAAAACAGGTAGAATTGGCTTATTTAGGTCTGGGTTCCACCAAGGGAGGACTGATACCGAATAATCCGTACGATGAATCAGAAGGTTACAAACGGGAAGGAGGAGTGGCAGTTGTTTCCAAAATCGATAAAGACGGATTAAAGCGCATGGCCGGTGAGTCAGGAAGTATTTTAGTAACTTCCGATAGCCCGTTCCCGAATATCTATGATATCGCCACAAATTACAAGAACACCAAAAATAAGCAGGTCTTAAAAGTGGAATTTAAAGTAGATAAAAACTATTTTTATATCCCCGCAATACTCGCGCTTTTGTCTATGATTTGCTACTTCTTTTTACCCATCATTATTAATCCCGATAAGTCATGAAAACAGCATTGATGATCTTTCTGTGTGTTTTCGCTTTCAAGTCTTTTGGGCAGGAATGGAAAGAAACACTCAACGAAGCCAGAACTTTATACAAAAAAGGAAACTACAAGGAAGCGTTAAAGTATTATAAAAGAGCCGAACAAATAGCTCCAAATGACGTAGATTTGTCACAGGAGATTGGTCAGACTGCATACCGTGCGAACGATTTTAAGACGGCCGCAGAAAACTTTGAGCGTCAGGCGAATAACGCTGAGACGAAAGAAAAAGAGATTCGGGCCAGAACAAGTTTGGGAGAATCCCGTATGAAACAGCAGGATTTTCAAAGTGCGGTGGATAATTACAAGCAGATCCTGAGAATGGATCCTGATAATGAAAAAGCAAGACAACGATTGGTTGAAGCAAAAAGATTATTGGAACAACAACAGAAGCAGCAACAAAACAAACAAGACAAAGAGAATAAAGAACAGAATAAAGACAACCAGAATCAACAGAATCAACAGAATCAACAGAATCAACAGAATCAACAGAATAATTCAAAGGATAAACAACAAAACCAAAACCAGCAAGATCAAAAGTCTCAACAACAAAAGAGCGAACAAAAAAAATTACAGGATAAAGAAACCGAGCGCAAACTCGATGAGTTTAGCAAGCAGGAAATGAATACGAAGAAAAGATTGGATGGTTCAAAAGGTACTACAGGTGGAAAAAGTGCAAGAAAAGACTGGTAATCAATGGCAATTTTTATTGCTTTTGTTCACGCTTGTGAGCCAGGTTTCTATTGCCCAAAAACCGGTGGTTGCTCTTACTTCCGATAAGAAAGAAGTGGGAGTGAGCGAGCATATGGGCTTTACCATTACTTCCAATGTGGAAGGCTCCATGAAAATTGATTTCCCGGTAGAATTTGAAGTGGATCTGAACGTCATGCATGGAATGGAACAGAAAATGGATCCGAGCGGTAAGATCAAAACTTACTACTACATGCAGCAAACCGGTTCTTTCAAGAAAGAAGGAACCTATTCTTTCTACGCCTATACCACTTACCGGAATAAAGTCTACAGATCGAACAAAATCACGATCAAAGTCAACGAAGCTTCGGAAGATGACAACAAAGTCAATTCCAACGATCCTGTTTTCGGATTTATCCAATGTAAAAAAACAAGCGTTTACGAAGGAGAACCGATTTTACTGAAAGCGAAAGTATTCTCTTATATCAATATCGAATACCTGGAAGGTTACTCCGATTTCAAAGCGGATCTTTCCATGGAAGAGCACGCCTTCCCGAACGGACGCGTAGAAGTAGAGCAGACGCGTGTAAACGGAAAAGATGCCCTGGTATTTGAGTACGGGAAACAGCTCCTGATTCCTGTCGGAACCGGGAAATGCCACATCAAACCATACGAAATGGCCCTGCGCTGTCACGGATCGCTGTTTTCCAAGACCATACGCTTCCGTTCTTCCGGTCTAACGATCAATATTAAACCTTTACCCGGAAATGCTCCGAAGGATTTCATCGGTGCAGTAGGGGAATACCGCCTTTCTCAAAAAAATCCTGCCAAAGAAGTAAAAGAAGGAGAAGTATTTACATTGGAACTCATTGTTTCCGGTGTAGGGAACCTTCATAATTCCAACGCTCCGAAATTGAAATTGCCGAAAGGTTGTTCTATTTACGGTGATCCGGAACGAATCGAAGATATTGAGTTTACGGAAAGCGGGGCTGAAGGAATGATTACTTACCGGTTCAATATCCAGGTATTGGAAGACCACGACCTGGCATTCACGGCTCCGTCAGTGAGTTATTTCGATCCGGAAAAGGAAAGATATGTCTCTATCAAAGGAAATGCATTCCATATCAACGTGATCCCGGATAAGAGCTTTAACCCGGTAGTTTTGTCGGATCCGACTGCAGGAACACAAACAGACATGGTTGATCTGAAAACTCAGCAGACAAAAAGCTCAGAAACAAAAGCAAGCTCATCTTCCAAATCCAAATTCTGGGTAGGAATTGTTGCTCCAACCAGTTTATTGGGACTTTTATTCCTGTTTTTGGCAGTGAGAAAACGCAAGAAAAAGGAAGCCGATAAAGTGGAAATTTCGGAAACAGAAGATCTTCCGGGAAAGCCCGTTTTCCTAAACGAAGTCAAACCGGAAGTACCTGCAGCAGTGATCGATTATTGGAAAGATGCTGAAATGCACCTGGAGGACCCGAGTGTATTTGCCATTGTTTTACCTAAAGCAATCATCCAGCGCATCGAACAATGTGAAAGATGCAATTTCCAGTCGCGTGAGAAGGCTTTTGACAGGTTACTGGATACCAATCCTGAAATAGCAAAAGGTCTGCGTGAGATTATCGAAATGTGCGATCAGTACCGCTATGGATTTGGCGCTGAGCACTTAGAAACGAGAGTTATTTTGGCAAACGCGGAAAACTTACTGAGCCAATTACCTTCTTAAGGTCTTTTTTTGACAGAAAAGTTGTTTTAAAAAGATTCACTTTTGATTTTTTTACTACTTTTACCCCACAAAACACAAATTAATAGATCATGAGCATTTTTGGTATCGTATTGTTTCTTTTGATCGGAGGTATGGCATTTTGGATGTTATTATTCCTTTTGGGATTTGTACTTCCTTTTTGGATTTCATTGGGAATCAACCAACAAATGCGTCCGAAGCGTGTATTTGAAAAAGACGACACAGAAGCAAACTAATTTTTGCGCACTATATTACAAGACCCTGACTTTCGAAAGAAACGTCAGGGTTTTTTGTTTTCAATTAAAACGCATGACTAAAAAATGATGAAAGGCAGAGAACTTTTCAATTGAAGCGTTTACCTTTGTTTCACTTACTACTTGCTATAAACATGAAAGGAATCCTTCTGTTCGTTACTGCATTTGCCTGGTTGAATGCATTTTCTCAAAATATGCTGCATTGCGGAAGCGATGAAATGGAATACCAATTATTCCTGGAACATCCTGAATACCGGCAGGCGTTTGAACGTTCCAAAAAGCAATTGGAATCATTTACCAAACAGTTCGAACAAAACCCTGTAAAATCCGGGGCCACCTATATTATTCCGGTTGTATTCCACATCATTCACAATAACGGACCGGAGAATATCAACGATTCGCAGATTCACGATGCCGTGGAGCAGGTCAATCTCCAATACCGGAAATTGAACCCGGATACCAATCAAATCGTTTCGGCATTTCAATCCATTGCTGCCGATGCACAGATTGAGATCCGTTTGGCGCAGATCGACCCGGATGGAAATTGTACTTCGGGAATTACGCGGACAGTTTCCACCTTAACTTACCCGGGAGACCACCAGGTAAAAGACCTGATCCATTGGCCGCCCGAAAAATACCTGAACATCTATGTGTGTTATGATGCTGCCGGATTAGCCGGTCATGCACTAATGCCTGCCGCTGCAGATACGATACCGGAATGGGATGGAATTGTAATGCGTCATGATTATGTGGGAACGATCGGAACATCGGATTACTTCAAACGAACAGTCCTTTCGCACGAAATCGGGCATTATCTGAACCTGTACCATATTTGGGGCGGGAATAATGTTCCCGACTTCTATTATTTACCGGTGGGTAGTGCAGGAAATTGTGCCTATGATGATGAGGTAACGGATACGCCCAATACCATTGGCTGGTCTTCCTGTAATTTAAATGCGAATTCCTGCAGCAGTTTGGACAATGTACAGAATTACATGGATTACGCTTATTGCGCATTGATGTTTACCGAAGGTCAAAAAGTAAGAATGCACGCCGCTTTGAATTCCCCGGTAGCACAACGGAATAATTTGTGGACTCCTGCAAATCTTGCCGCTACCGGAACGGATGATTTAAGCAACCAGCTTTGTGAAGCAAAATTTGAAGCGGCTAAACGTGTGATCTGCCAGGGAGATTCCGTTTTGTTTAAAGATGTCTCTTCGCATGGTGTAACGAGCCGATTGTGGAATTTTGAATCGGGAACCGTCAACGGATCTTCTACCGATGATACGGCAATTGTTGTTTACAACCAGGCGGGCACATTTGATGTTATGCTTACTGTAAGCAACGGAACAGATACACTTGAGTTGACACTTTCGGATTACATAACTGTGCTTCCGGCCGTTGGTTCCGACCAGGGAATTGCGGAGGGTTTTGAAACCACCCTGGCTGATTTTTCCGACAAGTGGAATGTACGGGAAGTGGGTCAGCCCTATAACTGGGAAATTTCAAACACCGGTTTTCAAAGCAGCCAATCGGCGATGATCAACAATTTTGAAGGCGGAGCAAACCAGGTATATGAGTTCTTTTCCGACCCGGTGGACCTTTCCGGATTCACCACTTTAGCCGTGGCTTTTGACTGGGCTTATGCACAGCAGATTTCCAGTAATACCGATCTGTTTCGCATATTTATTTCGAATGATTGTGGGGAGACCTGGGTAACTAAAAAGACATATGCAGGAACCAGTACGCTGAAATCCGTGAACCAGTTTGTAACTACCCCCTTCACTCCGGTTTCTCTGGCAGAATGGGCGAGTGATACGGTGTTGATAAGCGGAGCAGCGAACTTCACCGACCATACGCAGGTGAAATTCCGTTTTGAATCGAAAGGCGGGAACAACTTCTTTTTAGACAATATCCGCATTGGAAAATTGAATGAATTGGGATTGCACGAAGTAGGTTCTGAAAGATTCATGGAAGTTTATCCGAATCCGGCAGGGGGAACCACCCTGTTGAGATGGGAAAAACAAGTGAATCCGAAACGGGTTCAATTAGTGGATGCACAGGGAAGAATTGTTTATGAAAGGAGTGATTTGAAAGATTTGAATGCCCTTTCGATTCCTCTGGAAGGATTGGATTCCGGATATTATTTGGTGAAAGTAAGCGGAATAGATGGCCTTCTTTCGTTGCCATTGATAGTAGAATAAAAGGTTTCGTTGAAGAGTGAATAGTCGTTTTTTTGTCTATTTTAGACATAAATTGACTATCCAATGAAGCACCTTTTCGTTTTTCTCTTCTTAGTTTTTGTTCCAAAGATCTACGCGCAAGACACCCTGTTTAAAGCAGATCAAATCGGAAAACCAGAATACACTCAATTGGTGAGTTCCGATCGCATTTATCCGGTGATTAAAGGAATAGAAGAATCCTACATCGAGTTGCTTCCTACTGATTATTTTCACATGAATTACCGCTATGACACGATTAAAATCGAATTAATCCGTGCAGACGGAAAACTGAAATTGAATTGTTTGAATTGCATGTATATGCAGCTTGGCTTAACTGATAGTTCGGTGTTTTACATTGAAAGCGGGGCAGACCGTGTTGAATTTGACTGGCAATTGATGGCTAAACCGAATGGTGGAAGCGGACCTCCGTTAAAAGAAAAGCAAAAGCTGGATGAAACATTTGGCTATGTAAAACTAAAAAACAGGTTAACCCGTTATGTGCAAATTCAGAAAGATCCGCCATTGTTCTTAGCATTTCTCGATCGGAATTTTAACGGAAGAATTGACTCCACCGATTATGTTTCTCTATCAGAAACAACCTATTTCCCAACTGCAATCAATTCACGGGTAAATCTGGTTGGCAGAGTAGATACAATTTCTACCGATTGGTGGGATGCCACTTTTCAATTGGTTGATGACAAAGGTCAATTTGCGTTGCATAAAATCAAAGATTCTGTATTTTCACCAGCTTTATTGTTTTCAAAGGCAATTGGAAACTTCCAACTGGATAGTTTGACCGATCTGAGTTCGTTTTTGAAACGTTCAGACAAAGATTATACAATCATAACCTTCTGGAATGAGTATTGCCCGAATTGCATCAGTGAACTGGATTCACTTGAAAAACTTCAGGAACGCTTTCAGATTCTGACGTTTTATAACAGGGATGATTTGCAGAAACAGATGGAAAAAGGATCCTGGACATTCAATACCTATCTTAGCAGCCGTTTTGCAGAAGAAGCCTTCCGGCTGAATGGAATGCCGAACTATTGGGTTCTTGACAAACAAAGAGTTTGCTTGTTAAAAACAAGAAATTATTCGGATTTGAAGGTCTTTTTAAGTCAGTCGGAGAGTTTCAGGTAAGAAAAAACCTTTCAAGATGTTGATTCTTAAAAAAGTTTACTATCTTTGCCCTCCAAATTAAATTTTAAAACATCTGTTATGTACGCAATAGTAGAAATAGCAGGGCAGCAATTTAAAGTGCAAAAAGACCAAAAGATCTTTGTACACCGTTTGGATGCTGAGACAGGATCAAAAGTAGAATTTGATCGTGTTTTATTGGTTGACAACGGAGGAAAAGTGAACATTGGCGCCCCGGCTATCGCAGGAGCATTAGTTACTGCTCAAGTGAATGATCACGTTAAAGGTGATACAGTTATCGTTTTCCGCAAAAAACGCAGAAAAGGATACGTGAAAAGAAACGGACACCGTCAATCTTTTACACAAATTACAATTACAGATATTAAAGGGTAATTCTCTGTCAGTAGACGGATAAAAAATTAGAAAACATGGCACACAAAAAAGGAGTCGGTAGTTCTAAAAACGGTCGCGAATCAGAAAGCAAACGTTTAGGAGTGAAAATTTTCGGTGGACAAATGGCAATCGCGGGGAACATCATCGTTCGTCAACGCGGAACTGCTCACCACCCTGGAAATAATGTGGGTATTGGAAAAGACCATACATTATATGCATTGACTGACGGAACAGTTGAGTTCCGTAAGAAAAGAGATAATCGTTCGTTTGTATCGGTAGTTCCATTTGAAACTGCGGAAGCTTAATCGAATAATATAGATTTTTTGAAAAGGCGAGTTCCGACAGTTTCGGGATTCGCCTTTTTTTATTTTAATTTTACCAACTCCCGGAATTTAATCCGGATTTAATTCAATTCGTATGTTAGAAATGACTAAAATCCGCGCTGAACGTGATGAAATCATCACTGCATTGAAGAAGCGCAACATGGACGTGACAGAGACTATTGATGCAATTATTGCAAAAGACCAGCAATGGCGTGCAGCAAAAACATCCATGGAATCCATTGCATCCGAATTGAATAAGATTGCCAAAGAAATCGGTGAGTATTTCAAAACCGGTAAAACGGCGGAAGCAGAAGCCGCTAAATCAAAAACTGCTGATTTAAAGCAGGAAGAAAGCCAGTTAAAAGAGCAGGTAGATGCACTGGAGAATGAAATTACAAACTTGCTTTATCAAATTCCGAACGTTCCGAATGCATTGGTTGTTGCCGGAAAGAACGAAGAAGACAATGAAACGGTTGAAGTAGTGGGCGAGCCTGCTGTTTTGCATAAGGGAGCAGTTCCGCATTGGGAATTAACCAAGAAATTCGACCTGATCGATTTTGAACTGGGGGTGAAGATCACCGGAGCCGGATTCCCGGTTTACAAAGGAAAAGGAGCAAAATTGCAGCGTGCATTGATCCAGTTCTTCCTGGAAGAAGCGGAGAAAGCAGGTTATGAAGAATTCATTGTTCCTCACGTAGTGAATGAAGCGAGTGCATATGGTACGGGACAGCTTCCGGATAAGGAAGGACAAATGTACCACATGCCTGTTGACGATTTATACATGATCCCGACAGCAGAAGTTCCATTGACAAATATCTACCGCGATGTCGTGCTTCCGGATGAGAATTTCTCCATCAAAATGACCGGTTACACTCCATGTTTCCGTCGTGAAGCGGGAAGTTACGGAGCACATGTGCGTGGGTTGAATCGTTTGCACCAATTTGACAAAGTAGAAATCGTACGCATCGAACACCCGAGAAATACGGAACGTGCCCTGACAGAAATGGTGGACCATGTAAAAGGCTTATTGGAAAAATTGGGTCTGCATTACCGTATTTTGCGTTTATGTGGCGGAGATACCGGTTTCGCTTCGGCAATGACTTATGACTTCGAAGTGTATTCCGCAGCACAGGAAAAATGGCTGGAAGTAAGTTCTTGCTCCCGTTTTGATACCTTCCAGGCAAACCGTCTGAAATTGCGTTTCAAGGGAAGTGATAAGAAAAATTACCTGGCACATACCCTGAACGGTTCGGCTTTGGCTTTGCCAAGAATTATGGCATCCATTATGGAAAATTACCAAACACTGGATGGCATTGAAATTCCGGAGGTATTGCATAAATACACCGGATTCACAAGAATCGATTAATTAAATTCAATAGTTGAATGAATCGCACGGTAGAAATATCGTGCGATTTTTTTTAGTAGCCGGTTTCGGGTAAGATCCGAATGTCAAATATTCATTTGTATACCCGAAATATTCATGCAAAAGGGTAATTGATACAACAATTGTTTTAGCGTTTTTAGTTTGATTTTAGTGGATTTACAGGTCAAATTGCACTTACTGCAAGACCAGTGCCATTTTTTCATAGATTAAATTAAATTACGATCATTTTGTTTAAAATTAGACACCTCGTCTTTTTTTACGTCATTTGAACGTTGAGTTTAATGACTGTATTATGAAGACTAAGACGCCACTCCATCGTGCGCTGAACTTATTGTTTGGTGCATGTATTTTCGTCCCTTTTATTTCCTACTCGCAGTATTGCGATTCTATTACGCCGGCTTTCGTGGTAGATTTATCCGCAACTCCTTACATGACATGGGTGAGTCCAAACACAGACAGGGACGGGTTTTGCTGTGGAGCTTCTGCTCCGGATAAATGCCTGGAATTTATCATTACTTTACATCCTAATTCGTCGGCTATTGTATTTAATATCGCCTCAGGAGCAGTTCCGCCCGGAGCATTGTTCTATCAAATCGATTGTGGGGCACCTACACCTGTCGGTTCTCCTATTTGTTTATACGGACCAGGTCCGTTCCACCTTACGTTTTGTAAGCCGGGTAACAATTTCAATACCTTTTCGATAGAGACAATACCAAACCCGATATTCGGACCGAATCTTACCCTGGGTGACGGATGTTCCGATGAATTATGGGTCCAGTTTTACGATGAAACTACGATCACCTGGAATAGCATTAATCCGGGAGCTCCCGGATCGCAGAATGGCTTGCTATCCTGCACTGCAGCTTGTGATACGGTATTGGCTTTAAATAATTCACTGGCTCCTCCGGTGGTAGATTACCTCGTTTGCGGAATGGCTGCAAACGGATGTACTACCGAACCGATCTGCGATACGATGACAGTTACTTTTGCTCCCCCTTTAAGTGCAGCAATTTTTGCTCCTGACACCATACTTTGTCCGAATGAATCAACAGTTTCCGCAACAGCTCAGGCTTCCGGAGGAACTCCCCCGTATACTTATTTATGGTCTGACGGTACGAGCACAGCAGCTGCAAATCTGGGAGTCGGGACACACACGGTAAGTGTTACCGATGCAACAAATTGCATCATTCGGCAAGCCAGCGTGACCATTACACAATTGGCACCTCCGGTGGTAGATGCAGGTGCAAATGTCGATGTGTGTCTCAATTATATCGGGGCAATTACCTTAACTGCTACGGCTTCGAATACTCAGGGTGTGCTGTGGTCAGGAGGATCCGGAACATTTTCACCGAGCGATACCTCCATGGTGGTCGATTATTTGCCGGGGGCAGGGGAATTAAATACCGGAGCCATTCAGATACAGATAGAAAGTGTGAACAATACAGGCTGTCCGGAAGCATCCGATAGTACTCAAATTATCTTTAACCCGGTATTGGAATCGGTTTTGATCGAAACGCAGGATGTTTCCTGTTTCGGTATGACCAACGGAACGGCAATGGTAACCATGTCCGGATTGACCGGGCCATATTCATTCGCTTTCGACGGTGGAGCTTATGCTTCTTCCAATTCGGCTTTGAACCTGGCGCCGGGCCAGCATACGGTAAGTATCCTGAATTCGATGGGTTGTGATACCCTGCTTTTCTTTGATATCAATGAACCGCCGCTGCTTCAGCTGAGTGAAGTAAGCCGGACAAACGTTTCTTGTTTTGGTGGTTCTGACGGATCGATCAACGTACAGGGAATAGGAGGGGTCGGCACATATTCATACAGTTGGGACACGAATCCGGCCCAAACAACCGAAACTGCAGTTGGTTTGATTGCCGGAAATTATACGGTAACTGTAACCGATCAAAATGGCTGCACCAGTAACATGGCTTTGGCGATCAGTGAGCCTTTACCGCTAATGAATTCTTTTACGATTGTCGAGCCAACCTGTAACGGGTTTAATAACGGTAGTATCCAGGCTTTGGTTTCAGGTGGAACGGCTCCTTATTCTTACAATTGGAATACAGGTGGAACCGGTACATCCATTAGCGGGCTTGCCTCCGGAAATTACAGTATCATCATTACAGACCTAAATGGCTGTTCCATGAGCCAAAGTGTTTTTGTTGCTCAGCCTGCTCTATTGGCAATACTTATTTCGCCAGACACAGCTATTTGTCCGGGAAGTCCGATAACGCTTGCAGTCCAGGTAAGTGGCGGCACAGGGGCTTATTCTTATAATTGGATGCCTCAGACAGGATCCGGATCGCAATTAGTGATTTCACCGCTCGTTCAGACAACTTATACCTGTAATGCATCCGATGCGAATGGCTGTGCGATCGGGGCTTCTGCTACAGTTTTCATGATTGCTTTGGATCCGGCAGATATTTATGCTTCTATTTCGGATCCGATTATTTGTTTGGGGGAAGAGGTCGTAATTACCGGAGCTTATACGGGCCCGGACCAAACGGTTGTACTTTCCTGGGCGCACTGTACTTCTTGTCCGGTTACACAAAACATGACACCCGCGGCAACTACCACTTACATCCTTTCAGCGGTAAACCAATGTAACCAACAAATTGCAGCAGATGTAACGGTAGTGGTTTCCGAACCACCTGTTGTCAGCCTGGACCCGGATTTGGGAGCTTATTGCCAGGGAGAGTATTTCTCGGTGTCGAATTCCGGGACGAACGATCCTTCATGGACCTACACCTGGACTTTTGAAGATGGTACAATTTCTCACGATATGTCAGCAGTACACGTGTTTAATACGCCCGGACAGTTTGAAGTTTCTTTGACAATCATTAACGAATACGGTTGTCAGAGTGCGGCTGCTTCGAGTGGTTTTTTAACGGTTAATCCGCAGGCTACTGCTTCGTTTGATTCGGATAAAATAGAAGTAACAACTATTGATCCGGTATTCCATTTTACCAACACATCTCAAAATGCTTCGGAATATGAATGGCATTTCGGGGACGGTGATATGACTTATGTGACAAGTCCGACACACAGTTATGATACTTACGGTCAGTTTACCGTTACGCTGAATGCCAATAATCAGTATAATTGTCCGGACCAGGCTCATTTGGCAGTCACTGTCAAGCCTTCTTTCGAATTGTTTGTACCGAATGCATTTACTCCGGATGGGGATGAATTCAACAATACGTTTACGGCAAGCGGATACGGGATTTTAGAGACAGATTTTAGCATGGAAATTTATAACCGCTGGGGCGAATTGGTCTTCGAGTCACACAACATGCAAATTGGCTGGGATGGTTCCTATGCCGGAACGGAGCGTGTTCAGGACGGAACATATACCTGGGTCATCCGTTTCAAGGATTTGACCAATACCTTGCATGAGAGAAACGGGCATTTGAGTTTACTTCGGTGAGTTCAGGATTCTCATGTGTTTTATAGGATCCCTTCTCGGCTCAGCCGGGGAGGGTTTGTTTATAACCGCAAAGACCGCCGAATTCGCAAAGAGAATGGGGATAAAACTTTGCGCTCTTCCATTCTTTGCGGTAAAATTAAAAGGGTGATTTTTCTGGGATGAGCATTTTATGTAATTTAGTCCATATGTTCAGAATCATGTCTTTCATTTTACTACTCGGAATCATCACTTCCTGCGAAGGCAAATTGGGGAAGTTTGAAGAAGATGTGCAGTTTACCAAAGCCACCAATGATTCTGTGCGCGTTCTTTTGCAGCAGCTCGATACCAACCAGGTGCTGAAGCTGCGGGGAAAATCCAAACAAATGCTCCTGAATTTCAACATCGAACTGGGAAGCGATACCCTCGACATTGAAACAGCAAGGGAAATAGACGGATTCATTCGGGCATACCGCGCCACGGATTTCTTTACAACCGAAATCAAACAGCTACGGGAAGCACAAACAGCCCAGCAGGAAAGACTGAAGAAATTGCAGTCGGATATTGAGAACGGATCCGGAGACCGGTCGGGTTATTACGAACATGTTCAATTCGAACGCCGGGAAGTTGCACAAATTCGGGAACATAGTTTGGTCCTGGAGAAACAATTTATGGATTTTAAACAATCTTACGAGCAATTTAAACCTACATTTGAGCGTTTTAAAGCTGTACACTAAATAAATCATGAAACAAGCGCTGATTTTCTGTTGTCTTCTTCTGTCTTTCGCACTTTCGGCACAAACCAGTACCGACCAGCAATTGGCGAATCTGTATTACAACAACGGGGAATTCGAAAAAGCACTTCCTTACTTTGAGAAAATTATCAACAAGCAGAGCACGAAATTCGACCAGCTGCGCTATGTGGATTGCCTGGAGAAAACCAACCAGGTAAAGGATGCAGAGAAATTCCTGAAGAAACTGGTTTCGGCCAATTCCAATGATTTTGATTACACCATCGCACTGGGAGATCTTTATGAACGCACAGAACGCACTTCACAAACCGAAAAACTTTATAATGAACGCATTAAACAAGTCGCTTCGAATGGCTACGAAGTAGTGGAATTGTACAATTCCTTCATCAAGAAAGGAAAAGTAGAATGGGGCTTAAAAACACTCGAAGCCGGCAGAAAGGAATTGAAGAAAAATTACCCGCTGCAGATCCAGTTTGCCGAGGTATATTCCTTACTTGGGAGAACAGATGAAATGATCGATGAGTATTTCGACGTTTTGGACCAATACCCGAATTACAGCAGCAATATCCAGAATGCATTAACGAAACAGATCGATTTCTCGGAAGATAAAACCGGAGTTTACCAAAAACTGAAAGACAAACTCCTGGTCCGCATCCAGAAGAAACCAAACGATTTTGTGTATTCCGAAATGCTGATCTGGTTGTTTATCCAAAAGAAAGAATTCAAATCCGCTTTGACACAGACACAGGCTTTGGACCGTCGTGAAAAAGGAACCGGGAACCGCGTGATGGACTTGGCAGAAACCTGCGTAGAAAACAGTGATTATGCTACAGCCCGCCTGGCATATCGTTACGTCATCGACCAGGGACCCCAAAACCCGAATTACTATATGGCATACAGTTCTTTACTCAATATCCGTTACCGCGAAATTACCATTGAGAAGAAATACCAGCCTCAGGATATTGCAGATGCTGAAAAAGAATACCGTGAAGGCTTGAAACTGCTGGGTTGGGGAAGGAACGCCGTTTATACCGCAAAAGAACTGGCAGAGATCAAAGCCTATTACGGAAACGATGCCGAAGGTGCATCCGATCTGCTTGACAGCTGTTTGGCGGTAAATGGATTATCCGACATCGAGAAAGCACAGATCAAAATGGCGCTGGCGGATGTACTCGTGCTCCGGGACGATATCTGGCAGGCATCGCTTTATTACATGCAGATCGACAAAGATTTCAAATTCGAGGCAATCGGTTCCGAAGCGAAATTCAAGAATGCACGGATTTTTTACTACGACGGCGACTTCAAGTTCGCACAGTCGCAACTGGACGTCCTCAAAGAATCCACCAGCAAGCTCATTGCAAACGACGCCATGAAACTGTCTGTCCTAATCACCGATAACCTGGGCCTCGACAGTAATTACACAGCAATGTACCAGTTTGCACAAGCAGACCTGCTCCTGGAACAGCACCAGTACGAGCGCGCATTCACTCTATACGATTCCATCAACAAAGCATTCCCGGCGCACGGTTTGGCAGATGAAATTCTGCTGCGCAAAGCACAAGCCATGCAGTACCAGGGTAAGTGGCAGGAAGCATTGGACTACCTGAACAAAATTGTCACCTACCACATGGACGACATCCTTTCTGACGATGCGATCTTCACTATCGCCGAGATCTACGAAAAGAACCTCCACGACAAGGAGAAAGCCTCAGAATACTACAAGAAAATTCTTTTCGAATGCAAAGGAAGCTTGTTGACCGTAGAAGCACGTAAACGCTACCGGGCACTCCGCGGTGATGTTACTGACCCGGAAGATCTGTAATTCCGAAAGTGAGTTTTTCTAAATGCTATTTGACTTATAAGGTCACGGAAGTTGGTGACTATTACCCGATAGTTTGGAAAAAAAAGATGATATTCCTTTATCCGATGCTTTACGATAAGCGTGAAAAAGGAAAAACCATGCATGCGGATTACTATGCGGTTATTTATGACAATTTAATCTTAGATATCCAAAATGCAAATTGCGGTGGTTCCGGAGACGTCATGTGTTTTAGAAAAAATGGTTGGGATATACAGATTTTGAAGGATCCTATTCCGGAAACTGGAGTTGTGATTATTGATATTGACTACTAGTTGTGAGTTTATGTGTTGATCAGCAATCTCAAAACTTTAAAGTACGGAAAATCGCAACTGAAATACGAAATTGTTTTCTCAAGTTTGCAAAAACAAATGAGCATGCATGTATTACTTGTTCCCTTAGTGTTCTTATGGGTATCCGCTCCGATTAATGCATTCGGTTTCACACACGAGCGGAGTGATTCTTTTCCTGCGAAACCCGAATCCAAATCAGTTTTGAAAGATAGTATTCACACTGTTTCAAAGAAAGATTTTAGAAAACTGGGTAAGTTCGATTCGTTTTTAACAGGTCCACGGATCAATTATACCCAGGGAAAACATGGTTTTTTGGGGCTTTCCGGAAGTTTTATGTGGCATGAAGTCGGATATGTCTTCCAATCGCATATCGGGTTTGCTGCCGGAATGGATTTGCGGCTTACGAAATCTATGGTTTATGCTCCCAAATTCACTTTTGAATACCGCTACGTGATCGGGTTGGTGAGAGTAGGTTATTATTACTTCACAGATCTCAAATCCGATTTTGAACACCGCGTTTCAGCAGAAATAGGACTTTCTTTCTTCAGTTTTTTGGACATCACTTACCTGCATTCATTCGGATCTTCGGGAAATCCCTTTCACCTGGATTCAGATTATCTAAATTTTACGGCAACCATTCCCTTAAACTTATAGGTGTAAGTTAGAAAAAATTTCGGCAACAGAATCTTTTAACATTTCAGATTTGAGCGAAAAATCTTTTCAACGATTCACATCAACAACCCTTTATCTTCGCTCTACAAATCCTTTTCTTCGACCAACGGTTTTACTGGGTTTTAAACTTATTTACCCGGTAATTTAGATTGAATCTAAATAGGATTTTTCGCAATTTGGTCTTGTTAAAAAGTATTAAATTCGCCTGTCTTAAAAATTAGAGATTATGTCTTCTGCAGAAGATTACTTACCGATATTGCTCCAGGCAGGCGTTGCACTGGGCTTTGTGATACTGGTTTTGGTGGTTGCCCCGATGTTGGGGCCCAAACTATTCGGAAAAAAGAAAAATGCCAACTGGGAGTGTGGTATTGAAGAAGTTGGAAACGCTCGTTTCCCAATCTCCATCCGTTATTTATTAACCGCAATTTTGTTCGTACTGTTCGATGTGGAAGTAATTTTCTTCTACCCGTACGCTGTGAATTTTAAATTCCTGCAGTCTGACGGATTGATCGCGGTAATTATTTTCGTAGCATTCTTCCTGACAGGATTTTTCTACGTACTTAAAAAAGGTGCTTTAGAATGGGAAAAGTAGAAATTATCAATGGTGTAGAAACCATTAACGGAGAAGGTTTCCAATTGACCCTGCTTGACAAGGTCATAGGAGCTGCTCGTTCGAATTCCGTATGGCCGCTGCCGTTTGCTACCTCTTGCTGTGGTATCGAATACATGGGGACCATGGGAAGTAACTACGATGTGGCGCGTTTCGGAATGGAACGTATGTCTTTCTCTCCACGCCAGGCAGATCTATTGATTGTTGCCGGTACGATCTCCAAAAAATTGGCTCCTATCCTCAAACAGGTTTATGAACAAATGGCTGAACCGAAATGGGTTCTTTCCGTTGGTGCATGTGCTTGTTCGGGAGGGATTTTTGATACATACTCGGTATTGCAGGGAATTGACCGTGTGATCCCGGTAGACGTTTACGTTCCCGGATGTCCGCCAAGACCCGAGCAAATCATCGAAGGATGTATGAATATCCACCGCCTGGTGAAAAGCGAATCACTGCGCCGCCGTTATTCGGATGAATACAAGCATTTGTTGAAGAAATACGATTTGAACGATGAGTAATTTGACAAACGAAGCGGTACTTAGCCGTATCCAGGAAAAGTTCGGTGAAGCAGTTCGCAATTCCGAAGAACCTTATGGAATGTTGACCATCGAGATTGATGCTGCGAAAGCGCACGACTTAATAAAATGGTTGAAAGCGGATGAGGTGTTGAAAGTTACTTTCCTGACACTGATCGGCGGAGCTCATTTTCCGAACGATAAAGGACGTGAGATCTGTGTAAACTACCACCTGTATTCTTTAGTGAATAATGTGCGTTTGCGCGTTCGTGCATTTCTCCCGATCGAAAATCCGACCATTCAGTCCGTTACGGATATTTATGTAGGTGCCGACTGGCAGGAGCGTGAATCTTACGATTTCTTCGGGATCATTTTCGAAGGACATCCGAATTTAACGCGAATCCTGAACGAAGACGATATGGATTACTTCCCGATGCGTAAAGAATACCATTTGGAAGATGCAACAAGAGAAGATAAAGACGATCGCTTCTTCGGTCGTTAACTAGGAAAGGAAAACTTTCGATAAGTAAGAAACTATGAGCGATACTCCAAATAACAAAAGCCTGTTTGCCGATGAAACCATCGACGGACAAATCGCGACGCTGAACCTCGGGCCAACTCACCCTGCAACACACGGGATTTTCCAGAACGTGTTGACAGTTGACGGTGAAAAAATTCTCGACTCAGTTCAAACAGTAGGTTACATTCACCGCGCATTTGAAAAGCTGGCTGAAAGAAGACCTTACAACCAAATTACACCGATCACTGACCGATTGAACTATTGTTCTTCCCCGATCAACAACATGGGCTGGGAAATGACCATGGAAAAACTGATCGGCGTACAGGTTCCGAAGAAAGTGGATTACATGCGTGTAATCATCATGGAATTGGCACGTATTGCAGACCACCTGGTTTGTAACTCGGTAATCGGTGTGGATACCGGAGCATTGACAGGATTTACCTACATGTTCCAGCAGCGTGAAGCGATCTATGAATTGTATGAAGAAGTGTGTGGTGCACGTTTGACTACAAACATCGGTCGTATCGGAGGTTTTGAAAGAGATTTCTCTCCGACATTCCACGTAAAACTGAAAAAGTTCCTAAAAGAATTCAATAAGCACTTCCAGGAATTCGACGACCTGTTATTGCGCAACCGTATTTTCATGGACCGTACCATCAAAGCCGGACCAATCAGCGCTGAACGTGCGTTGGATTACGGATTTACAGGTCCGAACTTACGCGCTGCCGGAGTGGATTACGATGTGCGTGTGATGACGCCATATTCTTCCTACGAAGACTTCGATTTCGATATTCCGGTAGGAACACAGGGAGACACTTATGACCGTTTCTGTGTACGCCAGGAAGAAGTACGCCAGAGTTTGAGAATCATCGAGCAGGCTTACACCAACATGCCGGAAGGAAAACACTTCTCACCGGATGTTCCTGAATTCTATTTACCTCCGAAAGCAGACGTTTACACGAAAATGGAAGCGTTGATCTACCACTTCAAAATTGTCATGGGTGAAACACCTGTTCCGGTCGGAGAAGTGTACCACGCAGTTGAAGGCGGAAACGGAGAGTTAGGATTCCATTTGATTTCAGACGGAGGAAGAACACCATACAGACTTCAGTTTAGAAGACCTTGTTTTATTTATTATCAAGCATATCCGGAAATGATTAAAGGACAAACCATCTCAGATGCCGTATTGACCTTAAGTAGTTTGAACGTGATTGCAGGAGAATTGGACGCATAAGATGAGTATATCAGTTACACATAATTATACAGATCAGCCTGAACCGGAGTTTAGCGCTGAAAAATTGTTGGAAGTACAACGCTTCATCAACATGTATCCGGAAGGGAAACAGAAAAGTGCGTTGATGCGTATTCTTCACCTGGCAGAAGAAGAGTTCGGAGGCTGGTTAAGCGTTCCGACCATGAATTACGTTGCCCGCTTGTTGAATATTCAACCGATCGAAGTGTACGAAGTAGCAACTTTCTACACCATGTTTAACATTGAGAAACCTGGGAAAGTTGTTTTGGAAGTGTGCCGTACAGGACCATGTATGCTGGTTGGTTCCGACCAGATTATCGAATACATCGAGAACAAATTAGATATCAAAGTTGGTCAGACTTCAGCAGACGGAATGTTTACATTGAAAACTGCGGAATGTTTGGGAGCTTGCGGTTACGGACCGATGCTTCAGTGTGGAAAACACTACCACGAACACTTGACTCCTGCGAAAGTAGATGAGTTATTGGATACCTTGCGTAAAGAACATTCAGATAAATAGGAATGGGAAGAAAATTATTATTGGAACATGCAAACGTTCCCGGAATCGAAACTTTTGAAGTCTACCGCAGAAACGGAGGTTACCGCTCTGTAGAAAAGGCTTTGAAAACGATGTCGCCGCAAAATGTGGTGGAAGAAGTTCAGGCTTCCGGACTGAGAGGTCGTGGTGGAGCCGGATTCCCGACAGGGATGAAATGGTCTTTCCTGGCAAAACCGGAAGGAGTACCGCGTTACTTATTGTGTAATGCCGATGAATCCGAGCCCGGAACTTTCAAGGACCGTTACCTGATGGAAAAGATCCCGCATTTGCTGATCGAAGGAATGATCGTTTCTTCTTACGCACTGGGATGCAACCAATCGTATATTTATATCCGCGGGGAGTACATGTGGGTGTTGGAAATTGTGGAAAAAGCAATTGCTGAAGCATACGCAAACGGATTCCTTGGGAAAAACATCTTAGGATCCGGATACGACCTGGATTTAGCTATTGCACCGGGAGGTGGAGCTTATATCTGCGGTGAGGAAACTGCCTTGATCGAATCCCTGGAAGGAAAGCGCGGAAATCCGCGTATCAAGCCGCCATTCCCTGCTGTAAAAGGTTTGTGGGGATGTCCGACCGTAGTAAACAACGTAGAATCTATCGCAGCAGTTGTTCCGATCGTTAACGACGGAGGTGCTGAATACGCGAAAATAGGTATCGGGAAAAGTACCGGTACAAAATTGATCTCAGCTTGTGGAAACCTGGTGAAACCGGGAGTTTACGAAATCGAACTGGGATTGTCCGTAGAAGAATTCATTTACTCGGATGAATGGTGCGGTGGTATCGCAAACGGGAAGAAAATCAAGGCTTGTGTTCCGGGTGGATCTTCCGTTCCGATCTTGCCTGCAAACCTGATCACCAAAACAGCCGAAGGAACAGATCGTTTGATGACTTACGAAAGTTTGGCTGAAGGAGGTTTTGCAACCGGATCGATGCTGGGTTCAGGTGGTTTCATCGTATTTGATGAAGATCAGTGTATCGTTAGAAATACCTGGAATTTCGCACGTTTCTACGCACACGAATCATGCGGGCAATGTTCACCGTGTCGTGAAGGAACCGGATGGATGGAGAAAGTACTTCGCCGTTTGGAGCACGGACAAGGTCACATGCACGATATCGACCTGTTGGCAGAGATCAACAAGAAAATAGAAGGAAATACGATTTGTCCGCTGGGTGATGCAGCAGCATGGCCGGTAGCAGCAGCAATCCGTCATTTTAGAGAAGAATTTGAATGGCACGTGACCCACCCGGATGAAGCGGTAAAACGCAACTTCGGAATTGCGTCAAATCACATGCCTTTAGTATAAAATAAGATCCATTATGGTAAAAGTTATCATTGACGATATCGAAGTAGAAGTAGAACCGGGAACAACCATCCTGAATGCTGCTCGTCAGATCGGTGGAGATGTAGTGCCTCCCGCAATGTGCTATTACAGCAAGCTGCAGGGAAGCGGTGGAAAATGCAGAACATGTTTGGTGGAAGTAGCTGCAGGTTCAGCAGCAGATCCGCGTCCGATGCCCAAATTGGTTGCATCGTGTTCTACTCCGGTAATGGACGGAATGATAGTAAAGAACAAAACATCAGAGCGTGTGTATGACAACCGTGCGGCTGTGACTGAGTTCTTATTGATCAATCACCCATTGGATTGTCCGATCTGTGACCAGGCCGGAGAATGTCATTTGCAGGATCTCGGATTCGAGCACGGAAAAGAAGGTACACGTTACGAAGAGAAGCGCAGAACGTTCGATCCGATCGATATCGGTGATAAGATCAAATTGCACATGAATCGCTGTATTCTTTGCTACCGTTGTGTTTACACGGCAAATCAATTGACAGATCAGCGTGTTCACGGTGTGATGCACCGCGGAGATCATGCTGAGATATCAACTTACATCGAGAAAGCAATCGATAATGACTTCTCAGGAAACGTGATCGACGTTTGTCCGGTAGGAGCATTAACAGATAAAACATTCCGCTTCAAGAGCCGCGTATGGTTCTTAAAACCGATGGAAGCTTCTTGCGAGTGTACGAAATGTGCCGGAAAAGCAGTTGTTTGGATGTTCGGAGATGAGATTTACCGCGTAACGGGCCGCAAGGACAAATACGGGGAGATCGAAGACATCGATGGAAAAACTGCCTGGATCTGCAACGAATGCCGTTTCGACAAAAAAGATAAGACAAAATGGACTATTGAAGGACCGCGCGTGATCAACCGTCATTCCGTGATCTCTCAAAATAAATACATCGTTGACGAGCGTCTTGAACTTAAAAAACTAACAGGAAAGTAAGATGATCATAAAATTAATCATAGTTGTTGTTTTATTCGCAGTAACACTGGGAATAGCGGCTTATCTGACTTTAATGGAGCGAAAAGTTGCTGCCTGGATGCAGGATCGTATCGGACCGGACAGAGCGGGACCATTTGGTTTGCTGCAACCTTTGGCCGATGGTGGAAAAATGTTCTTCAAAGAAGATTTCCGTCCGACAAATGCCGATAAGTGGTTATTTATTATCGGGCCGGGAATTGCCATGTTTACTTCACTCATTACGGGTGCGGTAATTCCATGGGGACCGGATCTGCAATTATTCGGTGAAACGATTTCCCTTCAGGTTGCAGATGTAAACATTGGGATTCTCTTCATTATGGGAGCGGTTTCCATTGGAGTTTACGGAATCATGATCGGAGGCTGGGCTTCCAACAATAAATTCGCATTATTCGGAGCGATCCGGGCAAGTTCCCAGATGATTTCTTACGAATTGGCGATGGGAGTTTCCGTCATCACTATCGTTATGATGACCGGATCATTGAGTATGAGAGATATCGTTGACCAGCAGCATGGTTTCTGGCAGGACGGATGGTTCTCCTGGAACGTATTCAAGCAGCCGATCTGTTTCGTGGTATTCCTTATTACAGCTTTGGCAGAATGCAACCGTGCTCCGTTCGACTTACCGGAATGTGAATCCGAGTTGATCGGTGGTTACCACACCGAATACGGTGCTATGAAACTGGGATTCTTCCTTTTCGCAGAATACGTGAACATGTTCATCTCTTGTGCGGTAATTTCTGCATTGTTCTTCGGAGGTTACAACTTCCCTGGAATGGACTACTTCTCAGGAAACACGCTAGCAATTCTTGGAACATTGGTTTTCTTCGCTAAAACATTCTTCTTCATTTTCGTATTCATGTGGATCCGCTGGACATTGCCGCGTTTCCGTTACGATCAGCTGATGCACATCGGTTGGAAAAAAATGATCCCGATTGCATTGATCAACTTGTTGATTACAGGAGTAGTGATTGCTTATACCGAAGGATGGTTCTCTAAGGACAAATCCAACGAATCTGCAAGCAATGCAAAAATCGAACAGCCGTTGGGGGTGAATACATCTCCGGAAAAGACGAAAACCGGAAATAGCTTATAAATATTCGAATGGAAAGTTTATCAAATCGTAAAAAAGTTGTTTCGAACAAGAAGATGACCTTCATGGAGAAACTCTACTTCCCGGCAATTTTGGGAGGTATGTGGATCACATTTAAGCATTTATTCAAGAAACACAATACCGTGAAGTACCCGGAAGTAAAACGCGAGTTTGCACCGGTTTACCGCGGACAGCACGTATTGAAGCGTGACGAAGAAGGAAGAGAGAATTGTACTGCCTGCGGATTATGTGCAGTTGCATGTCCGGCAGAAGCAATTACCATGACTTCCGAAGAGCGTAAAAAAGGCGAGGAGCACTTGTACAGAGAAGAAAAATATGCTTCTATGTATGAGATCAACATGCTGCGTTGTATTTTCTGCGGGCTGTGCGAAGAAGCATGTCCGAAAGAAGCTATTTTCCTGACGGATCGTATCGTTCCTACTTATTTCGAGCGCAACGACTTCATCTATGGAAAAGATAAACTGGTAGAACCGGTTGATCAGCGCGTGGATATCAGTAAAAGACAATTAACCGGAAAAAGACCTGCGTAATGAGTTTGGATATTCTATTTTACATCCTGGGCGGATTAACAATCGGAACAGCTTTGATGGTTGTTTTGAGTAAGCACCCGGTGAGAAGTGTACTTTACTTAGTACTTACGTTTTTCCTGATCTCTGCGAATTACGTGATGATGAATGCCCAGTTTATCGCAATCGTAAACATTATTGTTTATGCGGGGGCCATCATGGTATTATTCCTGTTCGTATTGATGTTGTTGAACCTGAATAAGGAAAACGAACCGAAACACTCACCTTTGATGACTATTGGTGCGGCTATTGCCGGAGGCGGATTGTTCCTGGTTGTAGTTGCAGCTATGCGTGATGCCATTCTTGCAGCTCCGATGATCGATACGAACTCTCAACAAGTGGGATTGGTAGAAAACCTGGGGAAAGTGCTCTTTACCAAGTACGTACTTCCTTTCGAAGTTTCTTCCGTGTTGTTCCTTGCAGCAATGGTTGGAGCAGTTCTTTTAGCAAAACGTGAAAAACAAACTATAGAGTAATATGTTATTAGCGACATTATTTGAATCAGGTGTAAAGATCGAACACTACATGGTCCTTGCTACGGCATTGTTCGTGATTGGTGTATTCGGTGTGCTTTACAGAAAAAATGCGATCATTCTATTGATGTGCATTGAATTAATGCTCAACGCGGTGAATTTATTACTGGTAGCGTTCTCGACTTATTTCGGGCAGGCAGACGGACAGCTTTTCGTTTTCTTCATCATGGTGGTTGCGGCCGCTGAAGCTACGGTGGGTCTGTCGATTTTGGTATTGCTTTACCGAAATACGCGCTCAACAGATATTCGATTGTTTAATAAATTAAAAAACTAAAACATGTCGGTATCACAATTACTGCCTTTGATTCTTTTGCTTCCATTAATTGGGGCGTTTATTAACGGTACAATCGGGAAATCGCTTTCAAAAGTGGTTGTAGGAACGATCGGTACCGGTGTAATGGCGATTTCGTTTGTCCTTGCTTTGATGGCTTTTATGAGCGTTCAGCACGGTGAACCGGTAACCGTTCATTTGTTCACGATGATCAAAACGAGTTCGTTCTCTTTGAATGCTCGTTTGTTTGCAGATAACTTATCCATGTGGATGACGCTTATTGTAACAGGGATCGGAACCTTGATCCACTTGTTCTCTATGGGTTATATGAAACACGATGCAGGATATTACAAGTTCTTTGTATACCTGAATCTCTTCATCTTTGCCATGTTGACATTGGTACTCGGAAGCAACTACTTCATGTTGTTCTTCGGATGGGAAGGTGTGGGTATCTGCTCTTATTTACTGATCGGTTTCTGGTACCAGGATTTCAAAAACACATTGGCTGCAAGAAAAGCATTCATCATGAACCGTATCGGGGATTTGGGATTGTTGGTAGGACTTTTCCTGATTCTTGGAAAATTCGGAACGCTGGAATATGCGGAAGTGGCTAAGGCGGTGATGACAGAAGGATTTGAGATCTCTGAAATGCTGATCTTCGGAATTACGATCTGTTTGTTCATCGGAGCAACCGGAAAATCTGCCCAAATTCCATTGTTTACGTGGCTTCCGGATGCGATGGCGGGACCGACTCCGGTTTCAGCTTTGATCCACGCGGCTACAATGGTAACTGCAGGTATTTTCTTAACGGTTCGTTCAAACTTCCTGTATGAATTGGAGGGAGCACACGTTGTGAAAGAAATCATTATGTATGTTGGTCTGGCAACTTCGATTATTGCGGCCTTCATCGCCATGCGTCAGAATGACATCAAAAAAGTATTGGCTTACTCAACGGTTTCCCAGCTGGGAATGCTGTTCGTAGCACTGGGAATGGGAGCTTACACGGCAGCCATGTTCCACGTTACAACTCACGCATTCTTCAAAGCATTGTTGTTCTTAGGTTCGGGAAGTGTGATTCACGCCATGTCTGATGAACAGGATATCCGCAAAATGGGTGGACTTCGCAAGAAGATTCCTGTAACGCACATCACATTCCTGATCGGTACTTTGGCAATTTCTGGTATTCCGTTATTGTCCGGTTTCTACTCGAAGGATGAGATCATCGGTCACTCATTCGGTGACAATAAGTTTGTGTTCGGGGCATTGATGTTCAGTTCGGCATTAACAGCAATCTATATGTTCCGCTTGTACTTCGTTACTTTCTTCGGAAAATTCAGAGGAACCCACGAACAAGAACATCATTTGCACGAAGGACCTGTATCTATGACCTTGCCTTTGATCATTTTGGCTATTCTTTCTGTTTTCGGAGGATTGTTGAATTTACCGGGAGTTTTCTTACACAAGGGAACACATTGGTTGTCGCATTATTATGCACACAATGTAGCCGGTGACGGAATGAAAGTAGCAGAACACGGAGATACGTCCATGACCTTGATCTTAATGTGTGTTGCAGGTGCTATGGCAGTTATTATTGCCGGAATTACTTACACCGTTTATGTGACTAAAAACAGCATTCCGAAAGAAGATGACCAATTGAAAGGCTGGGAAAAAGCTTCGGCTATGAAATTATACTTCGATGAGATCTACGATTTCTTATTCGTGAAGCCGGTTCTTTGGATTTCCGAAAAAGGAGCACATTATTTCGAAGGCGCATTCCTGCACCGCGGAGTAGTCAGTATCGGGAAAGTGATTGGAAAATCAGGAGATTTGGTTCGTAAGATCCAAACCGGAAGAACCGATAACTACATTTTGTGGATGGTTTTTGGAATCATCGGGTTGATCGTTTATTACATTATCTATTATAAAAACTAAAGCGTGGCACTACTTTTATTTATACTACCAGTTTTCTTTGCGTTATCGGTATTGATTATTCCGAAACAAGGAGTTCGGGCATACGGAATTATCGGTTCGCTTGCCGTTTTAGGGGTTGTAATAGCGTGTATGATGCAGTACAACAACGATGGAACAGTGCACCTGTTTGTAAATCAGCCCTGGCTTGCAGGAATTACCATGAGCTTTGGTTACGATGGAATTTCCTTGATCATGTTGTTACTGACAGCAGTTTTGGTTCCGTTGGTATTGGTTTCCAACTTCAAAAATGAATTGGCTGAGAACCGCTTGTTTACAAGCATGGTTTTCTTCATGCAGCTGGGATTGATCGGCGTGTTCATTTCCATGGACGGATTGTGGTTCTATGTTTTCTGGGAAATCACCTTGATCCCGATTTTCTTAATTTCCTGGTGGTTCGGAGCTCCGGAAAGAAAAGCGGCATTGATGAAATTCTTCATCTACACATTCGTAGGATCTTTGGCAATGCTTGCTGCATTGATCGGAATCAAGGTAAATGCACCTTCTTTCTATATCGAAGATTTGAAAGCGGTTGTCTTTACGTCTAAAACAGCTTGCTGGCTGGCGTTAGGATTCTTTTTAGCATTTGCTATTAAAATCCCGGTTTTCCCGTTCCACACATGGCAGCCGGATACTTATACGAAATCGCCGATGGCAGGAACAATGCTTCTTTCAGGTATTATGCTGAAAATGGCATTGTACGGAATGATCCGCTGGATGATCCCATTATTCCCGGAAGCAGTTGCTTGTTTGCAGTGGCCGGTAATCATCCTGGCAACTATCGGAGTTGTTTACGGTGCTGTGATCGCAATCAAACAAAAAGATATGAAGCGTGTATTTGCATTTGCTTCTATGTCGCACGTTGGATTGATCGCTGCGGCAATTATGGTTTGGGATTTTGATGCATTGTCAGGAAGTATGGTGCAGATCGTGAACCACGGGTTGGTAGCGGTAGGATTGTTCCTTGCAGTTGAAATTATCGAGCGCAGAACGGGAACCAGAAACCTGAACGATTTGGGCGGATTCGCAAAACAGGCTCCGAAATTCGCATTCTGGTTTGCAGCTTTGGCTTTTGCTTCTGTTTCCGTTCCGTTAACAAGTGGTTTCATCGGGGAATTCCTGATGTTGAAAGGGTTGGTTCAGTTTGACATGATCGTTGGTATCGTTGCCGGAACTACTCTGATCCTTGGAGCAGTTTATACCTTCCGTGCTTACCAGTTGAGCATGTATGGTCCGGTGACAAGGGATCAATTTGCCGATTTGCATTGGTCTGAATTGCTTGTTTTGGCAGTCATCATCATCGCGGTCGTGATCTTAGGAGTTTATCCGGCATTGATCACGGATTTCGTGAATCCAAGTTTAAAAATAGTATTAGAAACAATTTCAACACCTTCAGGTTTATAATATGGATGCATTATTAATTGTTTTTGCCAGTGGATTGATTTCCTTATTTGCTGCTTTTGCAAAGAAACCTTGGTTAGTTGTTGGATCTGCTATGGCAGGTTTGTTGGCTGCTATTATCGTAATTATCGGACAGCTTCAAACAGGAAAGGCATTTTTTGACTTCCTGAAGTATGAAGGATTAGCTTTTGATCAGGTGGCGTTGCTCTTTAGCTTAGCAATTTGCGTTCTGACTTTATTGATTGTCGGTATCGGTTACGAGCGATTTAAAGAGAACCCGGTGCATACGGGTGAATACATTGGTTTATTGTTGTTCTCTGCGACAGGAGCAATGATCATGACGGCTTACACAGATATGTTCATGTTCTTCCTCGGCCTGGAGATCCTTTCCATTCCGATTTACGTGATGGCGGGAAGTAATAAAGCGGACGTACGCTCTTCAGAAGCATCTTTGAAGTATTTCTTAACAGGGTCATTTGCTACAGGTGTTTTCTTATTCGGATTGGCGTGGGTGTATGGTGCAACCGGAACATTCAAGTTGCAGGAAATCCAACTGAAGATCCAGGAAATGGATACATTGAGCCCGATTTTAATGATCGGTGTGTTATTGATCATGGCATCGTTTATTTTTAAAGTAGGTGCGGCACCGTTCCATTTCTGGAGTCCGGACGTATATGACGGAGCGCCACCTGCGGTAACCGGTTTCATGGCATCTGTTGTGAAAATCGCTGCATTCTTCGCATTCCTGAAAATGTTTGCTTTTTGTTTCGGACGAGGAGAACTATATGATTTCTGGAAAGGAGCTTTGGTAGTAATGATTGTCATCACGCTTTTTGTCGGGAATCTATCCGCACTTCGCCAGGTGAAATTTAAACGTTTATTGGCTTATTCTTCTATTACCCACGTGGGTTACACACTTTTGTTGTTTGTGTCCCAGGGCGATGTTGCCGGTACTTTGTGGTTCTACATGTTCTCTTACGGTTTCTCTATCGTTGGAATTATCGCCGTTGCAATTGCTGTAAATGATTCGGAAGACCGCATCGAAGGGTTGAGAGGATTGGGCAAAAGAAACCCGTTCCTGGCAATTGTAGGAATTGTGGCTTTGTTGTCACTTGCTGGAATTCCGCCAACATCGGGATTCTTTGCGAAATACATTTTATTCTCCTCTGCATGGGAAAATGCTTCCTGGTTAGTGATCATTGCATTGATCAATTCAGGGATCAGTATTTACTACTACCTGAAAGTGCTTGTAACAATCGCTTCTCCGGCAGAACAGGAACAAGAGAAAATCAAATTGTCGCCGTTAACAATTGCGGTTTTGACAATTGCATTGGTAGGTATGCTCGGATTCAGTTTTATTCTTCCTTTCCTTTATTAAGAACTCTAATTTTTCTTAAAATAGTAGCTATGCTTCGAAATTCACGCCATTTTTGTGCTATGTTTTCGAAGTATAGCTTTTTTTTAGTTCTCCTTTTTAGCGTATCCCAATCTTTTGCCCAGTTAATTGAAAATACGAAAGGTGTAGCTTTTACGGATATTCCCTTTTTCAATACACATTTTGTAAAGGGAAGTAAGATCAAGGAAATTCACGGCAAGTTTACCTTTAAGAAACAGGGCGATATCATGCGTGAATCCAATTATGTGTATGTATTCAACTTCGACACACTTGGAAACCTGGTCCGTCATTATCAAACAGCAAAAGGAGATCAGACTACGGATACCACGGTCCGCTTCTACGATTATACTCCTGACGGCCGGATAGTTAGAAAAAGAATAAGCCAGAGACGCGGTTTTCTTTCAACCTATTATACTTATAACTCGGAGGGACAAATTGTAAAGGAAGAAGTTTACCGAGACATTGATACGATGAACAGCATTCTGAAGCCGGCCATCGAACGAAGTTTACTTTGGAATACCGAAACGATGGAATACCAGATGTATGAAGGGCAGTTCAAAAAGAAGGTATTCAATAGCTACGGGAACCAATACCTCGAAGTAACTAAGTACAAGGATAGTCTGGGATATTTGGCCCGCGAAGAGGAAGTATTTACCATCACCAGGAACCGTATAACCACCAAATACGGTTATTCGGATAAAGGATTGATCGAAAAAGTTGCTGTGTACAAGAATACGGATACAATTCCAATGTCCGAATCGCGCTTTACGTATGATACTTTTGGGAATCTCCAGGCAAAATACGTATACAAGGATGGCGTGTTTGTTACAGAATACCAAATTGTGTACAGTGGATTAACCGGCTTATTGTATTCCATTATCATGCGTGAAGTAAGCAGTAATTTTATTTCCATCATCCGTTTCTCGGAGCCTACTTTCTGGGATAAGCCTTGATTTGTGAACCACATAGAAACAATAGGACACATAGTTTTCTCTAAAATACTTGATGTTATACGTTATCCAAGAAGTATAATAAAAAAACAGATAGCTATGAGGAATTTAAATCATTCTCGTTGAAAAAATCAGAATATTGTTTTACCCCTTGAATATCATTAATTCTATGTGTTCTCTGCGCCTTCGCTGTAGCTTTAGCGCAAGCGTTGTGACCTATGTAAAAAGCAAATAAAAATCCCTTCCACCGGAGTAGAAGGGACTTCTATTTATATAAAGTTTGCTTCGGTTGCTTTTACAATTGTCCGTCGGAGTGGTAGACACCACCTTTGTAGACTTTCACTTTCAACAGGATTCCATCATTGTCATAGACATAAACTTTTCCATCCCAAAGTGCACCGTTCTTAAATTCTCCGTCCTGCCAGATTTCCCCGTCACTGTTGTAGACTTTGTTGTAACCGTTCGGAGACCATTTGACACCTTGTGTCTTAGGAGTTCCTCCGATAATTGGAGCTTTTTCTTTGGATTGTCCGGGATCTTTTACTTTCACCATCGGGTGAACAGGGTCCTTTGTTTCGGATTTTGTCTGGTTACCCGAACCATCATAATAAGAGATCTCTTTTATATCACCGTTTTCATAGTATCGTACGGCTTTTCCGGAAATAACACCATTGTTGGAATCGTATTCATATTCCAATTGACCATTCGGGTAGTAATAACGTATCTTCCCGTTCTCTTTTCCAATTTCGTTGTATTTCCCCTGGTAGGAAGGCTGCCCGTTTTCATAATAACGGATCAGGGAATCTTTATAGATATTCTTTTCGAAGTTTCCTTTTTCTTTCGGCTGGCCGTTGGCCCAATAGCGTGTAAACTGCCCTTTCGGACGGTTGTTTTCGTAATTTCCTTTGAGGGATGGTGTTATACCATCTGTATGATATTTAATCCAAATGCCTTCTTTACGGTCATCTACATACTTTCCTTCTTCTACTTTACCGTTTGCGGGAACACCGGAATCCGGGCGGTCTTTACCATAGTAAATCCACTTACCCTGCTTTCTTCCTTTCTCATCTGTAACATTCAGCTTACCATCCTGATCAGTATTTGGGGATGCCATGGCAGTCATAAGTAGTGACAGGAAAAAAACAGCGAGTCCGACTTGTTTATACTTCCACATGTTTTGAATTAGTTTTGTAGCGCAATCTAAAGATAGAATTATTTTGTTACAGTTGCCTAAATACATACAAAAATTCGCTGAAGTGCTTTATTTTTTCGATTAACAATGAATAGATAACGTTTTTTAAACGCTAGTCATAAGTTATTTAACATTTCGTGAGTAGTTTTATCTAAATCATAACATTCTTCCCACCCCCAGTTTTCACGAGCCGCAGAGTCATCAATGGATGCCGGCCAGGAATCAGCAATGGCTTGTCTGAAATCAGGCTCGTAATTAATGGTAAATGAAGGAATTACTTTTTGGATGCTCTCAAAGATCTGTTTAGGGGTAAAACTCAGGGCAGAAAGGTTATAACTGGAGCGAATCTTTACTTTTTCAGCCGGAGCTTCCATCAATTCAATAGTTGCACGAATTGCGTCGTCCATGAACATCATCGGAAGTGCGGTATCCTCTTTGAGGAAACAGGTGAAGTGTTCTCCTGCTTTTGCCTTATAGTAAATGTCTACCGCGTAGTCTGTAGTACCTCCTCCGGGAAGGCTTTTGTAAGAAATCAATCCGGGATAACGGATACTTCGAACATCCACGCCAAACTTGTTGAAATAATATTCACACCATCTTTCTCCAGCCTGCTTGGAAATACCGTAAACAGTACTTGGTTCCATCACTGTATATTGCGGGGTATTGAATCTTGGTGTCGTGGGACCGAAGACCGCAATGGATGAAGGCCAGAATATCTTGGAAATATGTCCTTCTTTTGCAAGGTCCAGTATGATGAACAGGCTTTCCATGTTCAGTTTCCACGCGAAATCCGGGTTCTTCTCTGCTGTTGCCGAAAGCAAAGCAGCCAACAAATACACATCCGAAAATTTTTGTTCTATAATATAAGAACGGACCAAATCCTTGTTTAGGGCATCTAATTGGATGTAGGGTCCGTTTGCAAGTGTTTCCGGACATTCATCTTTTAAATCGGCTGCGACAACATTTTGAGCACCGAATTTTTCTCTCAGTGCCAGTACCAATTCAGTACCGATTTGTCCGCAGGAACCTAAAACCAGAATTTTTTTCATTGGGCGTTCGATTTGAGCGCAAATATACTTTTTTTTCAATGGAATAAAAGTTTTCACTTTTGTCAAAAAACTGACAATTCTCATTTTTTATCACTCGTTTTGTCGGTAATTTTGCGTAACTTTCAGATACTATGTGGTTGGAATTGATGCTAAAACTAATGTGGTTACTTATTCGCAAACCTGAATGAGCAAACTCCCTGTTTATCGTCGAATTGTTAAAAACTAAATAAATTTAAACATGCCTTTTTACTATAAGTTGGGGAAAATTCCTCCTAAAAGACACATTCAATTCCGCAAGGAATCCGGCGATCTGTACTACGAACAATTGTTCGGTACGGAAGGATTCCATGGTTTTTCTTCTTTATTGTATCACGTACACCGGCCAACGATGGTGAGATCGATCAAAGAGCTGAAAGACCTTACGCCGGTTCCTGCCGTAAATAAGAATATCACTTCACGCATGTTGAAGGGATACAACGTAGCACCGAAAGACGATTTTTTGGAATCTCGTGAGATCGTTCTTTTCAATAATGACCTGAATATCGCTTTGGCAGCCCCGAAAAAATCGATGCAGACATATTTCTATAAGAATGCAGATGCTGATGAAGTCATCTTTATCCATGAAGGAAATGGGAAGCTGCGAACTATGCTGGGTAATATTCCGTTCAGCTACGGAGACTACCTGGTTATTCCTCGCGGGATGATCTACCAGATAGAGTTTGAAACGGAAAAGAACCGGTTGTTCATTGTTGAATCATTCTCTCCGATCTTAACGCCGCGTAATTACCGGAATAACTTCGGGCAGTTATTGGAGCATTCTCCGTTCTGCGAGCGTGATTTCAGAGGACCAACAGAATTGGAAACACACGATGAGTTGGGAAGCTTTATCATCAAGATTAAAAAGGAAAACATGCTCCACGAGCTGGAATATGCTTCACATCCATTTGATGTTGTCGGATGGGACGGATACAACTTCCCGTATGCCTTTTCAATCCATGAGTTCGAACCGATAACGGGGCGCGTTCACCAGCCGCCTCCGGTACACCAAACATTTGAAGGCCACAATTTCGTGATTTGTTCGTTCGTTCCGAGAATGTACGATTATCACCCGCTTTCTATTCCGGCACCTTATAATCACAGTAATATCGATTCGGATGAGTTGCTTTACTATGTGGATGGTGATTTTATGAGTAGAAATCACGTGGAGAAAGGATACATTTCACTGCATCCGGGGGGTATTCCGCACGGGCCGCATCCTGGAGCATACGAAAGAAGTATCGGGCAGACGGAAACAAAAGAACTCGCTGTGATGGTAGATACTTTCAAGCCCTTAAAATTAACACAGACTGCTATTGATATGGAAGATGATTCCTACGCGACCAGCTGGCTTGACAAATAATTACGAATTACGTCCGTCAGCTGACGGAACGAATTACGAATGGATTGAACTTAAGAACAGATTGTCAGGGAGACTGCTTGATAATTGATAATTACAACATTGATAATTAAAAAATATGAGTAACGAAATTAAGAACGTAGAATACGGATTAGAGAAAATTTTTGAAGGTGCACAAGACTTCTTGCCTTTGTTGGGAACCGATTATGTAGAGTTTTACGTAGGTAACGCGAAGCAGGCTGCCCATTTTTACAAGACAGCATTTGGTTTCCAGGATTTGGCTTATGCCGGATTGGAAACAGGTGTGAAAGACCGCGCATCTTATGTGTTGAAGCAGGATAAGATCCGAATTGTACTTACAACGGCTTTGAAAAGTGATTCACCGATCGGAGAGCACGTAAAAAAGCACGGCGATGGTGTTAAAGTGATTGCACTTTGGGTGGAAGACGCCAGAAAATCTTACGAAGAAACAACTAAGAGAGGTGCGAAATCCTTTTTTGAACCAATGGTTGAATCTGATGAACACGGAGAAGTTGTTCGTTCCGGAATTTACGGAGCCTATGGTGAAACGGTTTTTGTATTCGTAGAGCGTAAGAATTACAAAGGTGTTTTCATGCCTGGTTACGTGGAGCATAAAACAACATACAACCCGGCTCCTGTTGGATTGAAATTCATTGATCACATGGTAGGAAATACCGGCTGGAACAGAATGAATGAGGCTGTGAAGTGGTTTGAAGATATCATGGGATTTGTAAACTTCTTATCGTTTGATGATAAGCAGATCACGACGGAATATTCTGCTTTGATGTCGAAAGTAATGTCGAATGGAAACGGAAGAATTAAATTCCCGATCAACGAACCTGCGGAAGGTAAAAAGAGATCTCAGATCGAAGAATACATTGATTTTTACGAAGGTGAAGGTGTTCAGCACATTGCGGTTGCAACAGATGATATTATCACAACAGTTGCAGATATGCGTTCCCGTGGAGTAGAGTTCTTGTCAACTCCTCCGCAGGCATATTACGATGCAATTCCGGAGCGTTTGAAAGACCACATGTCAAAATTCAAAGAAGACATCAACGAATTGCAAAAACTGGGAATCATGATCGATGCGGATGAGGAAGGTTATTTGCTGCAGATCTTTACAAAGCCAGTTGAAGACCGTCCGACTGTTTTCTTCGAAATCATCCAGAGAATGGGAGCAAAAGGATTCGGTGCAGGAAACTTCAAAGCCTTGTTCGAATCGATTGAAAGAGAGCAGGAAAAACGTGGAACGTTATAGTAGACTTTAAGACAAAAGAGTCAAGACAATACACTAAAATTGAAAAACCTCGACAATCCATTAATTTGGAGTCGAGGTTTTCTCTTATGTGTAAGCTGTCTTTTTAGTCTTGTCTCTGAAAGTCTTGACTCTTCTTATCCGATCATAATTCCTTTACCACCCAGCTTTGGGATCTCGATGAAATTCTTCTCATCGATCGTTTCCGGAAGGAAAATGAATCGTTTGTCGTACATCACGTCGTCCGCCCAAAAAGAAACCCAGTATTCATTTGTCAAACCAAACACTTCTTCCATAATAGGCTCGATTTTCGCAGCTTCATTCGGCAGCAATACTTCCAGTGAATGACGTAAAGTAGAGGTTTTGATCTTTTCACCGGTGTTTACATCTTCGCCATAGCCACGACTCGTGATTATGATTCCTTCCATGATGTCGTCACGTAAGTTCAACAGGTAAACATAGTGCTGTGTTCCGCCTTCTTCATTGATTTCGGGAACGACCACTACTTTTACATTTTCAACTACCGGACCTTTTAATTCTTCGCGCATTGCTTCAATCGATTTTGGATTGCAAAGTTAATCATTTGCTGCTTATTCTACTTCAACGTTTCCGGAGAATGGTTTATTTGGACGTAAACTCGTAGATATCGAAAATTTCTTCGATATGGTGTTTGTTTACCTGGTTGAACTCCGCATTCAATGTGTTCAGAATGTTATTATCCGGTGCGGAAAAATTACTGGCTGCATCTACCAAAACAATGCGTTTTGCGGATTTGTAGTCAATACCTTCCAAACTGTTGATGCAGTAAAGATTACGTTCACTCAGGTTCTTTTTGGCAAGCTCAATATCCGGGTATTTGAACAACTCCCTGTTGTAATAGTAAATGAAGTTGAGCGAAAAATGAACCGGAGCTACCAAGACCAGTGTTTCGTCATTTTCGAGTTGTTTGACCAGTTGGACTGTTTCCCTGACTTCTCGTTTGTTGGTTTTATTGGGTTTTACAGTCACAATAAACAGCAGACAGATCAAAGCCGGGATAAGAAGCCGTATTTTTGGTTTTTGAAGGATAAAATCGGTGGAAACAGCAACCATGAGTGGAAAACCGATCGAAACGAACATCAGGTAACGGTCCAGGAACATGGGAATCCAAAAGGAAATCACAAACATAAACAGGAACGGAATGTAGAACCAGCATAGGATCAATCTCGTTGCAATGCGATTGGGATTTTGCCTGCGTTTGATGATCAAAAACACCAATCCGACAAGCATTCCGGCCAATGTAAACACTGCTGTTACAGGTGCATTGCTAAAAGCACGCAACATTTCATACAACGCATTGATACCGCTTGGAGGTGTTACCCAGGTTCCTCCCGCAGCGCTTGAGAACCGGTTCAAAATCAGCCATAAATAAGGCGAATAGGTAATCAGCATGACAAGCACAAAAAGAATCAGGAAGCGGTAATGTACTTTCAATAGTTTTCGCTGGAACAGGATGAAGAAGAATTGGATGAACAGGACGAAAAATCCGAAGAAGTGCGTATAGATCAACAAAGTGTTTGCCAATAGAAACCAGAATAGTTTCCAGTTATTCCTGTTTTTTTGATGAATAATCTCCAGGTAATAGAACATGGAAACAGCAGTCAGAAACCCCATCAATGCGTAAGCTCTGGCTTCATGTGCGTATAAGACCTGGTAAGTCGAAAAAGTGAATAGAACGGAAGCGATAACCGCTACACGCAGGTTGAAGAACCGTAAACCGATCCGGTAAATGAAAAGCACAGTGAAAGCGCTGAAAATAAGGGAAGGTATCCGCACCGCGATTTCAGAAATACCGAAAAATTTGATCCAGTAATGCAGCAGCAAAAAATGCAGCGGCGGATTATTTTCATGTTGGAAAATGCCGAATAAATGATCCAGCGACTGTTGCGAATGGTATACACTGAATGGTTCGTCTCCCCCCAGTGAATTAGAGCCCAGGAAAAGTCCCTTAAGCACGAAGCCCAGGAGAATAAAAAAGAGAGGTAGGTAAACTTTAGCGTAATCCCTGCGTTCCATTATTTTTACAATGCTCATTTGTTTGTGAGCATGAAAGTAATCATTTGTTGGCAGCTGCTATTGTTCTTCCCATGCGGATATATTCAAACAAATCGGATGGATGACCGATTTTCTCCTGGTTTGCTTTGGTATTTGTTTTTTCCAGGATTTTAGGATCTGTGTCCGGAGCGCGTTTGTGACCGGTTCTTACAACGATTAACTGTTCATCCGGAATGGCAATGATGTACTGGCCCTTTATCCCGCGGCAGTAATAAACCGGGTGGCCGTTACTTACATAAGTCCAGATATGAAGACCATAACGCGTATTCGGAACGCCTTCTTCTGTTGTCATGACCGGGTTTTTGACCATTTCATCGAAATAAGAAGCCGGAATGACCTGTTTATCGTTCCATTTTCCGTGATTGGCCAATACCTTTCCAATGCGCGCAAAATCACGTGTGGTGCTGTACAAACAGCAAAATGCTTTTTCATCGCCGCTTTTCTTGTCCAGGCTCCAAAATGCATCTGATTCTGCACCGATTGGCTGCCACAATTTTTCGGAAGCATACTGCGAAAGGTCTTTCCCCGTAGCTTTTTCAAGAATAAAAGCAAGCAGCTGCGAATTACCACTTTGATAAATGAATTCCTGTCCGGGAGCACGTTCCACATGCTGGCGGGTTACCAACCCTCTCAAATCCCACCCATAATAGGATTCAGCATTTTCAGATAAGGGATTTTTACCGCTTTCTGTCCAATCCAGCCCCGAAGCCATGGCCAGCAAATGCCGGATGGTGATTTTTTCTTTCCCTTTCCCCGTAAATTCCGGAATGTATTTGTAAACCGGTTCATCCAGGCTTTTGATAGCGCCTTCTTCATGTGCAATTCCTATCAGTATACTGACCACGGTTTTCGCAGCAGAAAAAGAATTGGAAACGGTTTCCGGATGGTGTTCATCCCAGTAATGCTCGTAGATTACCTGGTTATTTTTCACGACCAAAAAAGACGAAGTTCGCCAGGTTTCCATGTATTTCAGATCTTCCTGGTCAAGCACTTCATTTTTGAGCAGCTTGAAATCCCAGGCTTCACTTTTTCGAGGGGCTTTCACCGTTGAGTTGTAAAACTTGTTCAGGTCATAGATCGTTGGCGAAGTTTCTCCCTGCAAATACGTGTAATAAATTCCTTTGTAGAGGTAGAAACGACCGCTTAAAAGAATAAAAATATTGACGGATAAAAAGAGGATTAAGACAAACCATCCGATTCGTTTTAACCATTTGAGCAGGGTGCGTTTCATGACTATTGTGCGTAAGTGAATCCGAATTGGGAGGCTAATTTTTCCTTTAGGAGGTCTTTTACTTCCTGCATATCAACAGCTCTACCAAGTTCCAGTTGCAAGGAAGTTACAGATTTATCTTCAATTCCGCAAGGTACAATGTGAGAAAAATAGGAAAGATTTGAATTTATGTTGAAACCGATTCCGTGCATGGTTACCCAGCGGGAAGATTTGACTCCCATAGCACAGATTTTACGTGCTGTCGGCTTTTCAGGATCGATCCATACACCGGTGAAGCCCTGGGAACGTTCACCTTTGATCCCATAATGTGCCAATACCTGAATGACGGCTTCTTCCAGGTAACGCATGTATTTGTGAATGTCGGTGAAAAAATAATCGAGGTCAAAAAGCGGGTAAGCCACCAATTGGCCGGGACCGTGATAGGTAATATCGCCTCCGCGGTTGATCTTGTAGAACTTGGCATCGTGTTCCTCCAAACCGGTTTCGTTCAGGAGTAAATGATCTTCCGTACCGCTTTTCCCTAAAGTAAAAACATGCGGATGTTCGCAGAACAATAGATGGTTCCTGGTTTCCTCTGTGCTGGTCTCATTCCTGCGTTCGATTTTTAAGGCAATTGTTTCCCCGAAGAGTTTCTCCTGGTAATCCCAGGCCTCCTGGTAATCGATCAGTCCCAAATCCTGAAAGTGAACCTTTGGTAACATGTTTCTTTGTTAGTTTAATAGTTCAAATGTTCAAATGTTTAAATTGAATGGGTTAACTTTTTGAACCTTTTCAACTCTTTTGAACCTGTTTTTAGAATTCCAAATATACGAAAGGATGGAAGGAATTGGAAGCGGCCTGGTACAGAATCACCACGAAAATAGCAATGATTAACATTTGCACCGCATAATGCGTTTTCACGAAACTTCCCACCATGAAATCTTTCCATTTTTGAGGCATCCAGTGCAGGAAAAATCCTAACAGCATTATCAAAAGCGCAGGAGAATAAGTGTCAATTAGTTTTTGGAACGTTTCCCATTTGTAATCGAAATGATTGAAGATACGGTCCAGCATTTTGGTCGGAGCACCTTCCGTTTTCAGTCGGAACCAGATACGGGTAAAAGTGATGAAGTTGAAGGTCAGAAGGATCTTCCAGAAATGAACGATCCACCAGGAACTTTTTTCGTAAGGAGAAACTTTTTTCCAGTGGTTGTAGATCACCAAAGCCAATCCGTTCATGGCTCCCCAGATTACAAAGTTTTGGGAAGCTCCGTGCCACAATCCCCCCAGGACCATTGTAATCAGGAGGTTCAGGTCGCGGTACATAAATGTTTTCACTTTCGGACTGATGAGAATGGCAATTCCGTACAAGCTCATTAAACCGACATAGACAAAGATTAATTCATACCAGCCGGTAATGAAGATCAGGAAAATGAAAATGACAATGATTGCTATGAAGGTACCGATGGATCCTTTTTTGTTTCCGCCCAGCGGAATGTAGAGGTAATCTTTTAGCCAGGAACCAAGGGATTTGTGCCACCTTCTCCAGAAATCAGCCACACTGTTGGCTTTGTACGGAGAATTGAAATTCGGCAAAAGCTCGAAGCCCATCAATTTGGAAATCCCAATAGCAATGTCCGTATAACCGGAGAAATCACCGTAAATCTGAAGGGAATATCCCCACATGGCAATGATGCTCCAATATCCCGGATAAACCTCCGGATTGTCTACAATCGCATCAATAAAATGGGTTGCAATGAAATCGGCCAGTACGATCTTTTTGAAAAGTCCTTTCATAATCAGGAACACCGATTCGCTGAATTCTTTCTGGGTAAGTTTGAATTTCTGGTAGATTTGCGGAATGAAATCGCGTGCACGAACGATTGGTCCCATAAGTACATGTGGGAAATAAGTTACATAGAACGCGTAATCCCAAAAGTTCTTTACCGGTGCAATTTCCTTGCGGTAAATGTCGACAACATAACTGATGGACTGGAATGTAAAGAAGCTGATTCCGGCCGGCATCAGGATCATTGTTTCAAAAGTCCCGTCACCGAAGAACCCGTTGCCCCATTGCGCGAAAGAGTTGAAGATCTCAAAATCCGTATGGAACATTTTGTTGAAGGATTCCGTGAAGAAGTGGGCATATTTGAAATAACCCAGGAAAAATAGATTGAAAGTTGCGGAAAATGCAATAATCCATTTACGCCCCGCCTTGCTTTCGACCTTGAAAATCCATTTCCCAAGCAAGAAATTGACAACCACCGAAAGTGCCAAAAGTGTTACAAAGAATCCGGAAGTTTTGAAATACAGGAACAAACTTGCCACTGTAATAAACATACTGCGTACCAGCTGATGTTTGTGCAGGAAACTAAAAAGCACCATGAACGCCAGGAAGAAAATCCAGAAATCCAGTCTGTTAAATGCCAGGTCATTTGCTGACATGGGAGTGAAACTAAAAATGCGGTGCAATGATTCCATAAAGGTTTTTAAAGAGGTATTTTAATTGATTATGTATTTTCTTTTTTCCATTTGCTGAAGCCACTTCTCAAAGGCATCCATGAATAAATCAGCTTTTAAATGATATCCTGTTGCCGTAAAGTGAATCAAATCTCCACGCATCAACCCTTTAGCATTCCATGTCCTGGAAGAGCCCAATTCCCCCATGATGCCGTAGAAATCCCATACGGGGCATTCGTATTTCCGGGCCAGTTCAATAATAACTTCACGCTCGCGGGCTACATTTTTGTTGAGATATTTCCTCTTATAACCGGCATCATTCGGAACAGTGAGCAAAATGGCACATTCCGGATTTGCCGTTAAAACTTTGATCATCATTTTTTCCAGGTTGCTCTTATAAACCTCCGGGTTGAAGGAAGCATAAGGAACATTTGCGTCATTTGTTCCTACTGAGAATGCAAAGAAATCAGGGGGTGATTCTTTCAACTGCTCTTCAAAATTTGCGTTGGCAAGGTAGGTATACAATCCTGCTCCGTTGATCCCGATTGCGGTGTATGAAACACCCGGAAAGGCGTTGCTCAATTGGAAAGCATTCAGCTGTAAGCGATAAGGTCCGGCAATCAATCGTGTGAACTGCAGGTTGAAAGTATCCACCGGATCTGTAAATACTGTTTCTGTGTATCCCAGGGTTTCATTCCGGAATTTGTTAACGATCAGGATCTCGTCAGGTCCGAAATTCAGCTCATAGGGGAAAGCTCCCTTGTTGTGATAAACCCGTAAACGTGTAAATCCGGGCTTGACATCCGTTTTATCGTAATTGAACCGGATCTCAATAATGGAGTCCGGGCATTCGACAATGGCACCAAGCAGACCGAAATCGAGTCCTTCCGGACGGTTAAAATTCACGCTTCGATGCGCAATCCAGTGATTTTTGGAATGGAATTCGTAATTCCAGGGATTATTGGTCTTTGCCAGGTCGAACGGAAAGATCAGTCCGCGTTCACCCGGAAGGTTCAGCCAGTGTGTCTGCAGGTAGGTACGGATATCATGTGTATAGACATCTGCCTGTAAATGCGAACCTCCGATGTGGTAAAAATTCAATTTGCAGTTCTTGTCCGTAGTCATATTCCGGAAGTCCTCGAAAAGACGTTCCCAGTTGGCACTTTTCGGACTATAAAAACGAAAGCAGTTGTTCTCAAAATTGATGAAAGGATATTGATGTTTCAGGTTTGTGTCCAGGTGATGGAAAAGAGGATAAGTGTAAGTGTCCAGGGGTGTTTTATCACGCATAACCGCAACCTGTGACCTGCCTGTGCAGGCAATCAGAGAAGCAATGACTAATGCGGTATACAAACTAAATTTCATCCAATATTTGATTTGAGCAACGAACATGCCGTTTTTATTGAGCTCCTTGTTTCCATTTGACATACTCTGCGGCGAATGCATCGAAGAAGAGCTGCGATGCAATACTTGCGCCCCGGTTGGTGAAATGGATATAATCATTTCCGGCCAATCCTTTTTCGACCCAGCTCGGCATCGAGTTTTCTCCGCCCATTGCGCTGAAAAGGTCCCAATAACATGCACCGACTTCTTTGGATACCCGGGTCATTTCCTGTACCAGGAACGGAAGCATTTTGTAAGTGACTCTTCCTGCCGCACCCTGCATAGACATGTCGCTTGGTCCGATTACGATGATGGATGCAGAAGGTCGCAGCTTTTTCAAAGTGTATAATTGCCCTTTGAACTGCTTTGCATAATGTCGAACTGATGAAGAATCATTCATATATGGAACACCGTTCCCTCCGAATTGCATGATAACCATTTCCACATTCAGGTCCGAATACATTTTGGATGCCGTATTGTGGTCGATTTTACCGAAGAAAGTTCCGCTTGAGCCACGCATACCAATATTGTCGACTAACACTCCGTAATCACTTTCCAATGAGAAACCGATAATGGTAGGACTCACTGAAGATGCGAATTCATACCGTAATTTTCCCGGAGTATTTGGGAATTCAAGCGAAAGAACGTGATACTTCCCGTCGTTTTCCAGGCTGTCTTCGTGAATGAGGGTCGTTCCGTTATAGACTTTTATTTTACAGGGTTTGATGCAGCTGGTGTAGAACATTCTAGCATGATTGTATGTTCTTGCACGTGAATAAGCTGTTTTTGTAGGCTCAATTTCTATGAATGCTTCTTTAATAGTGGTTGAAAGGGCCATTTGTGCACTATCCATTTCAGGAGTGAAGCGTGCAGCGGTGTTCATGGATCCGTATTTTTTGGATTTCAAACGGGCACCACCGAAAGCTGTATAACGGGTAAAGTTGGGCGAACAGGTTTGTTTGAAAGTAATCGTGTTGTATTCGTTCTTTGCAGGAATGGTTCCGGGGCCGAATCCGCCGAACTGTGTCTGCAGGCGCTGACGGATGTAAGAAGTCATGCGGTCTCCTTCAATTTGCGAATCTCCGTAATGCAGGATGCGCACTTTTTTTCCTTTTGCCGCACCTTCCAGTTTTTCAAAGAAGTCATGAAGTGCTTTTTGGCCTTTTTCATTGAATTGAAGACTTGTAGCAGCTTCAGCAGACAGCGTTCCGCCTGTCGGAGCTCCCATTTTTCCATCCGATTCGAAAGTGTTTTTGATCGTGGTATCAGCGGATACGTTTTCAATATTCACGGTATCTACCTTTACAATATTGGTAATATCCTTTTTTTCAACCGGTTTCGGAGGAGTCAATGCGTCATTGAAGGTCAAAAAACGCACATCTGTTCCAAACAAATCAATCGTATCGCCTTTAACTAAAAAACTAATACCGGTCAGTAATACCAGGATTCCGGCAAGGTACATCAGCACATGAAAAGGTTGTAATTGCTTCACTTCTATTTAAAATTGAGCTACAAAATTAATCCATTTAAGGAAAAGACAAGTCATTGTTTATTATATGCAGGGAAATGGATATTATTTGGCCAGTAGGGGCGTAAAATTTTACGCCCCTACTGGTGGATTTCGTACCTTTAATCCATGGAACAATACACAAACGATCTCATTCACGAAAGCAGTCTTTACCTGCAGCAGCATGCACACAATCCGGTAAACTGGGTTCCATGGTCGAAGGAAGCCTTTGAAAAAGCTGAAAAGGAAGGAAAGTTGGTACTTGTTTCCGTAGGATATTCAGCTTGTCACTGGTGCCATGTCATGGAACACGAATGTTTCGAAGACGAAGAAGTTGCAGCGTTAATGAACAAACATTTTATCTGCATCAAGGTCGACCGGGAAGAACGCCCGGATGTGGACCAGGTTTACATGACTGCTGTTCAGTTAATGACCCAAAGAGGAGGATGGCCTCTAAATTGTTTCACCATTCCGAACGGACAGCCGATTTACGGGGGAACATATTTCCCAAAGGAACAGTGGATGCACGTGTTGAAATCTTTGAACCATACTTACACAGCAGAACCTGCAAAAGTGCTGGAATATGCCAAAGAACTGGCTGATGGCGTACAGCAGTCGGATTTGATTGCGGTTGCAGAACCCGTGAAGCCTTTTCCGGAGGATAAATTGTGGGAGCTGGTGCGCAGGTGGCAGCAGCGCATGGATATGGTAGAAGGCGGTCCCACTTCAGCACCAAAATTCCCGCTTCCGAGTAACCTGGAATTCTTATTGTATTACGGGATTTTGCAAAAGAACGAAGAGATTCAAAAATATGTCAACCTGACTTTGCACAAAATGGCATTGGGTGGAATTTACGACCAGGTTGGCGGTGGTTTTTCGCGATATTCAGTTGATATGTTGTGGAAAATCCCGCATTTTGAGAAGATGCTTTACGACAATGGACAGTTATTAAGTGTCTATGCTCAGGCTTACACGACAACAAAAATACCGGAATACAAACTGGTGCTGGATCAAACACTGGGTTGGCTGGAACGTGAAATGCAGAGTGAAGAGGGCGGATTGTTTGCTGCCCAGGATGCAGATTCGGAAGGGGTAGAAGGAAAATACTACGTTTGGACAAAGGAAGAGATTGAAGCCGCTTTAGGTGAAAATGCTTCCTGGTTCTGGAAATTTTACAATCCGGGGAATAAAGGTTATTGGGAACATCAGCAATGGGTTTTATTGAGAAATGAAACCTGGGAAGAGTTCTGCAAAAACAACCCGGAGATTGATCCGGCAAAAATCCAGTCGCAGTTGGATACCTTATTACACATCCGGAAAAAACGCATTGCCCCGGTTACGGATACGAAATGCTTAACCGCATGGAACGCACTGACGATTACAGGCTTATTGGAGGCATTCAAAGCAACGGAAGATCATGCATACCTGAAGCTGGCTTTGCAAATCGCGAAATGGGTGCGGAACTACCAAACAACAGCCGATTTCCAATTGTTTCACACCCGCCAGAACGGACGTTCGTTCATCACCGGGTTCCTCGATGATTATGCAACTACTATCCAGGCATTTTTGACGCTTTACCAACTCACTGCCGATAAAGAAGATTTGAATTTTGCCAGCGAATTATGCAGCTACACATTGGAGCATTTTTACGATGAGGTTTCAGGCATGTTCTATTTCACGGCAGATGACCACGACCTGATTGCCCGGAAAATGGAAATTAACGACAATGTGATTCCGGCTACGAACAGTATCATGGCCAATAACCTGCTGACACTTTCCTTGCTGACGGACAACCTCGATTACGAAGCGAAATCGAAACAATTGCTTCAAAACGTAATCGACGGAATGGAGCAATACGGTTCAGGTTATTCGAATTGGGCGCTGTTGTTGCTGCGTTTCCAAAAAGAAGTGCGTTTATTGACCATTCCAAAAACCGCAGACTGGAATACCTTCAGAAAGCAGAGTTCTCCATTCTTACTGGTGCGCTATACCGAGGATTCCGAAGCTACAGTCTGTGCGGCCGGTTTGTGTTCCATCCCGATGGTACATGCGAGGGAAGTAGAAGATTATTTGGAGAATTTGAATTAGTTTTGATTAAAATTTTAACCAAATGAAATATTTACTGCCTTTAATCATCATTGTTGCAGTTTCTTGTAAAAAGAAAGACATCAATCATACCCCAATATCAGTCTCAAAAGGAGTTTTTCTTGCTGTAGTTGTTTCTGATTCTGTAGAATATGCAGTAGAATATGAAGCAAATGAATTTCTATCTTTAAATGAATCTCCTCTAAATACTTCGTCAGTGTTTAATGGAACGACGGGAATAACATATTATGATATGTTTATTGATGCTTACGGTGTAGGACCAATAACACATTATAGAATGGAAGTGCCATCTTTTTATGCGATGGAATTTATTAATTTTTATGGTTATCACCTCGTTGATTCTGTCCCGGGAGAAGAATTAGATGAACACGCTGTTTACAATGTTTCATTGGATACTTCTAGAATTGATTTTATTTTTGGATCTAACTTACCCGAAGAATTGGAATTTGGCTGGAGTAAAATTCAGAATCTGAGAATTGTGTCAGAATACCGAAAGAATTACCCGGATTCCCGTATAGGATTTTTGTATTTAGAGAAAGCAGATGGGGAGTCCAGAAGATACTTTTTCATGAGCAAGTATAGACCGTAAAAAGAACAATAATCATAGTTCAAATTCAAAATATACTGCGAAAATCATTACCTGCAGATACCGAACTCCAATAGTAATTCGGCATTCGCAATTCACAATTATTTTGTTTTCAACATCTCCGGAGCCTTAATTTTAAACTGCTCCAGTCTTGGTTGTGAAACCGCCTGCACATACCCGTTGTTCGGATTGCGGCACTCGAAGTTTTGATGGTATTCTTCTGCTTTGTAAAAAGCCGTGTATTTAACCACTTCAGTAGTGATTCTCGGGAATTTTTGCTCTTTCAATAATTCATCGATATACGCTTTTGCATGATCGCGCTCGTAATTGTTCCGGTAGAAGATAGCCGAACGGTACTGTGTTCCTGCATCCGGTCCCTGGCGGTTCAAAGTAGTCGGATCGTGGGAATCGTAAAAGACTTTCAACAAATCATCGTAGGAAATAACCGTAGAATCGTAATAGATTTTCACCGTTTCGGCATGTCCGGTTGTTCCTGTGCATACTTCCTCGTAAGTCGGGTTCTCCACATGTCCGCCCGAATACCCGCTTTCTACTTCGGCCACTCCTTTCACCGATTCATAAATCGCTTCGACACACCAAAAACAACCGCTTCCGAAGTAAGCAACCTGGTATTTGGATAATTGGGCCGGAGTTTTTGAAGTCTTGTCAATTTCGGCAGATTTGGTTTTCTGACCACACGCACTAACCGAGATCAGCGTAACAATTAAGGAGAAAATAATATGTTTCATGGATAATTTTTTACAAGTTACGACAGACTTTCCTTTCCGGTTTTATTCCTACCTGATTTTAACCTTTATTAAGTTTGAAGTTCTCAATTCATCTGAACTATAAAGAGCTCTGACGAAGTGTGAGCATGAATTTGAATAATCAAAATCTGCGCTATCTGAGAAATCAGCGAGCCAAAATATTTCATCTTTAATTTAAAGTTCCGCGAATTTAAATTAGACAAATAATTGAGCCAGAAACAACAAAAAAAAGTAGAAAGGTTTAAAAAGTCGGTTCAACTCATTATATTCGCACCCTTAAAAGAAAATATAGAATGGCAATCATCGGTAGAATCAGAAACATGCGTTACCTGCTTGTAGGTATCACAGGTTTAGCTCTTTTAACTTTTATCCTTACCGGATTATTTGATAAAATCGGCTCCTCGGTAGATAGAGGAACATTAGGTACAATCGACGGAAATGAAGTTGATACGGCGGTTTATTATTCTAAATTGCGCCAGTTCGAAATGTCTGACAGACAGCAGTTCCAACAGCAGCAAAAAGAGTATACGGATAGAGATGCGGAACAGTCTGCGGATAAAGCGTGGTCAGCTTCAGTTGATGAGATCATCTTGAAAGGTGAGTACGAAGCGCTTGGATTAGCGGTTTCGGAAAAAGAATTTACTTCTTTCCTTTACGGAGAAGAAGGATTTACTTTATTGCCGGAAATCCAACAGGCATTTACAGATCCTGCTACAGGACAATTCAACGCTGCTCAATTGGAAAAATACATCCAGGACCAGGAGAAATCGACTGACCCGAATGCGATCGAAGGTTGGAAAAGAACCAAAGAAGCAATTCGCACGCAGCGTATGCAGGAAAAATACTTCCAGTACCTGGGTCAGGGAGCTTACGTTACAAAATTGGAAGCTAAGAACGAATATTTGGCGAAAAACGAATCGAAGTCTATTTCTTTTGTAATGGGTGCGTACCGCGATATCACAGAAAACCAAATGAAGGTTTCCGATAAAGAAATTCGTGCATTCTACGAAAAGAACAAAGAGAAGCCTAAATACCAGGTAATGGCAGGACGCGATGTGAAGTACTTTGATGTAACAATCGTTCCTTCCAAAAAAGATTCTGCAGTATTCAACAAAGAAATGGCAGTTATCAAGAAAGGATTCGCAGCTTCTACAAACGATTCTTTATTCATTCTGAGTAACTCAGAATTGCCAAGATTATATGCCTCAGGCCACATGATGACTTTCCGTCCGGAAGGTGACCCGAAAGCACGCCAGGGAATGACTTACCCTGCTGCTATGGATACAGTTTTCAAAACAGCAGCTATCGGTCAGATTGTAGGGCCATACAATGAGAACGGAACAACACGTATCGCGAAAGTGATGGATTTCAACTCAAACGTGATGAAAGTGCGTCACATTTTGATCAGCGCTCAAAAAGGAGATACTAAGAAGATTGCTTCTGCTAAGAAGTTGGCTGACAGTTTGGTGAAAGTAGTTAACGCTGCAAACTTCGAAGAATTCGTGAAGAAGTACTCAGAAGATCCGGGATCAAAAGACAAAGGAGGTGTTTACGAAGACTTCATGGATTACGAAATGGTAACGCCGTTCTCGGATTTTGCAAAGAGCAAGCCGGTTGGTTCAATCGGAGTGGTTCAAACAGATTTCGGATTCCACATCATGGAAGTATTGGACAGAAAAAGTGATGCAAGATTCCCGGTTTTAGCAGTGGTTCAAAAAACATTGCTTCCGTCTGAAGAGACAAAAATGAGTCTGAAAGACAAAGCATACAACCTATTGTCAAAAATGGACCGTGAGTTGAACAAAAAATCGGATATTACAGATAAGATCATCTTGTTCGATACGATTGCACGCAGAGAAGGATATTACTCCAGACCGGTACGCATGTTCGATGAGTCTCCGAGAGTACAAGGATTTACCACTAAAATGGCTGCTCAGTCTATTTTGGAATTGGCTTACAACGATGAAGCGGAAGTTGGGGACTTGTGTTCTTCTCCTATCCAGGACGACAACCGTTTGATCATCGCGATCGTTTCTTCGATCCGTGAAAAAGGAGTTCCTGCACTGGTTGATGTTTACGAAAGAATGACAACAGATGCTTTGAACGAGAAGAAAGCAAACTACCTTTTGAAGAAAATGGGATCTGTTACGAATTTGGAAGTTTTGGCTAAGAAATTGAAAACAGACGTGAAGCAGGCAGAAGTAACATTTGCATCTCCAAGCATCCAGGGTGGTGGTTACGAACCGGAATTGGTCGGAGCGTTGTTCTCCGGTAAGATCAAGGATAAAATGTCTTCTAAGGCATCAGTTGGTCAGTCGGGAGTATACGTGTTCCGTGTGAACAAAACAGTAAAAGCTCCGGCAGCGAAAAACTACGATGCTGAGAAATTACAGATGTTGGGCCAGATCAAAGGAAGCATTGCAAACTCTTCCCGTCAGGCTTTACAGAAAAAACTGAACGTACGCGATAACAGAGCTTTATTGGAAGCTGGAATAATTCGCTAATCGATTTATAGTGAAAAAAGGAAAGGTTGTCAGAAATGACAGCCTTTTTTTGGATCCTTTTCGTACCTTCGAATTCATGAAACTCATACAGGTAGATTATTCCAACCGCGTTTACGGCCTGGATTTTTTCCGGGCAACAGCCATTATTCTTGTTGTATTAGGACACGGATCATTTTTAGCTGGCAATCTCTTCAGCTTTCTTCCTTCAATACCATTGATCGATGGAGTAGAATTATTTTTTGTTCTTAGCGGATTCCTGATAGGTTCAATGCTAATTAAGAATATTGAGAAGACTGAGAAATTTGGAATCTCAGAGTTGTTTACTTTCCTGAAAAGAAGATGGTTTCGGACCTTGCCGAATTACTACCTGATCCTGGGAGTAAATGTATTGCTTGTCAAGTTTGCTATTATCTCAGGTGATTTGAAACAATGTACCTGGGAATTCCTATTTTTTCTTCAGAATTTTGCCACTGGGTTTACTGATTTTTTCTGGGAAAGCTGGAGCTTATCGATTGAAGAATGGTTTTATATTTTCTTGCCGGTATTCCTTTTTATATTTCTGCGATTCATTCCTAAAAGAACAGCCATCCTTTTGAGCATTTTATTACTTCTAATTGTTCCTGTGATTTATCGGATTTCGATCTCAGAACAGGAAGTAGACGGTTTTTGGTGGGACGTCCACTTCAGGAAAGTAGTATTGACAAGATTGGATGCGATTGGTTATGGAGTATTAATGGCATACGTTAAATTCTATCATGGATCGTTTTTCTCTAAAGCAAGAAATTGGCTGTTTCTATTAGGATTGGCGTTGATTTATCTAAACATCTATTTACCGAAGCAGCCGAATGACTTTTACAGTAAAACATTTTATTTCTGCGTAACCTCTTTTGGGGCCTCGCTGCTTCTGGCTAAAGCAGATTCCATTAAGAACTTTAGATTTCAGGCAATTGGAAGGTTTGTTACTTACATTTCAGTCATTTCTTATGCTATGTATTTGGTGAATTTATCTCTGGTTGCTAGTGTGTTTGCTAAAAACTTTATACCTGACAGACGCTTGGAAAATGCTCTCTATTATTCACTGTTTTGGTTTTTCACGCTTTTCATTTCAACATTGATTTACAAGTTTTATGAAAAACCGATTACGGATCTAAGGGATAAACTATAGGTGTAGTTTGGATTGGTTGATTTGATTTCATAGTTTGCTCTTTAACTGAATAATTAATCTTTTTCTAACTAAAATTACCTGTTTAGTTATAATGTTTTCAAAATGTTAAATTGTCAATATCAGTGTGTGAAAAGCAAGTTTGAGTGATTGTTTTACTTATTTTTAGAAAAAAACAATCACTATGAAAAAAACCATTTTAACACTGATTCCATGTTTAGTAGCCTTATTCTCAAGTTCTCAAACATGGAATACATTTACAACCACTTATGGAAACATTCAGCTCGGTCCGGCTGATGCAAATTGGGGCCACATTTACACAGATCGCTCTAAGTTTTTGTTCAACAAAGACATTTATTCGCTGACAGGTGGCTATAATTCCTACTCCGGAATCGGTCTTTCGTTAAAGACAAACGGTGCAACACGAATGTACATTGACCCTACATCAGGGAATGTTGGAATCGGAACTACTGCTCCTCAAGGGAAATTGCATGTGGCAGGAGACGTATTTATTCCAAGTGATTTCCGACTTAAATTTGGAGCAGAGAATCCAACAGACGCTGTTTTCACTATGTACAAAGCAAGTTGTTGTGCAGGTACCTTTATGGATTTTGTTGGTAATGTTTACTTCAGACGATTTACCAACGGCGGCGGAAACCAGGGTGCGATGTTCGCTCTTCAAAACGACGGAACAATTACCATGGGCGTTGCTGAAAGATACGATGGTACCGTTGTCAATACCCAAGGCCATAAATTGATGGTCAACGGAGGAATTCTTTGCGAAAAGGTCAAAGTAATTGCAGATGTACCAAATTCGGATCACGTTTTCAAAACGGATTACAAGTTAATGCCTTTGGAAGAGTTGAAATCCTATGTCAATGAGAACAAGCATTTACCGGAAATTCCTTCAGCCAAAGAATTTGCAGAAAATGGATACTCTTTAGGTCAAATGGATGATTTGTTGCTGCGTAAGGTTGAAGAATTGACTTTGTACGTGATCCAATTGCAGGAGCAGGTGAAACAGCAGCAGGCAGTTATTGAGGAAATGAAGCAAAAGTAGAGAGTATGAAAGTATTAATGCTTTTTTTGTTAACGTTTTTTGTAAGCGTTTCAAACAATCTTTTTGCACAATGTTTTGGAAGTAATATTGAAACTTTAAATATTACACCGGTTCCTTGTAACGAAATGGATTGGAAATTGTATTTTGAAGATAATTTTGATGGATCCTCTTTAGATCCATCAAAATGGATACTTCCCTATCAGGGCGTTGTCGGAGGCTATGATTTTAATGGTTGGAAAAACTGGTATGCCAATACCGGAACAACTCCGTCAAAACCCATTTCTGATAATGTAGTTGTTGAAAATGGAAATCTTAAAATAATAGCCAGAAAAGAAAGCACACCTATTTCCGGTACCTATCAAAATTGGAGTAATGGCGGGGCCCTTACAACTTCATCATTTGACTATTCATCCGGTTGGATAGAATCCAAAAAAGAATTTGGATATGGTTGGTATGAGATTCGTTGTAAAATACCAAAAGGCAGAGGGTTTTGGCCTTCATTTTGGCTTTTCGACGAACATAGTGGGGTGAGATCTGAGATAGATGTTTTTGAGTTTTGGAATGAAAGCACGTGTGTTTTTGGTTCTTATAATCCATCAATGCTTGCTAAGAATCCTCACTTTACCATTCATTCAAATCACTTGAATCCGGGTGGAAATACTAATTCATGTGGTTATGACTTATATGGATGTGCGTCAAATGGAGGAGTAGATTATAGTTCGGATTATCACGTATTTGCTTTAGAATGGGGGTTTTACAGGATAAATTGGTATATAGACGGTGCGCTGGTTCATACAATGTATCGATATAACACAATAGATTTACTGGGTGGGCAAACTCAACCAGTAGGTTGTAATACGGCTGAAGAAGATGTATCTTACTGGGCAAATGAATCCTGGCCTAAAACCGACCGAATGCAGGTACGTTTTAATTTTGCAATGCAATACGGTAACTCAAATCCAAAGAACCAAAATATAGGGTTTAATAACGCTCCGGATGCAACTACACCATTTCCTTCAGCATTTGAAATTGATTATTTCAGATATTATAAACAAAATGGCCCGTGTATAGCCAATGGAACTTTAAGTTCATTCCCTCTGGATCAAGAAATGTATCATAATTTTGTTAATCAAAACATCACTGTTACAAATCAGGTGGTCCCTAGTAATTATGTAGTAGACATCACAACAACTACGTCAGTAGTGTTAAATCCGGGATTTGAAGCGGTGAATGGATCTTATTTTCTGGCTCATATTAATCCGAACATTTGTAATACGACCCCGGCTTTAGTGGTTAACTCTGAAAACCAGGAAAGAATTGCAGATAACTTTAGCGAAAATGCAATCCAGGAAAATAGTTCTTTGGATGTGAATGATTTATCAGCCGATTCAGATGTTTTAAAAGTTTACCCCAATCCAACTTCCGATCATTTGATGATTGAATTGACTTCCGGAGGTATAAATTCCATTGAAATAACGGATAGCCAGGGTAGATCTTTGTTAAGTGATTCGAGAGAATTGAATGAAGCAATGAACCTGGATGTAAGCAGTTTTTCACCCGGAACTTACTTTATTAAAATTTTGAATAAGCAAAGCGGAAAAGTTTATTTGGAACGATTCACAAAAAATAAATAATATGAATTAGATTAAAGGTTGGGAATTTTTCCCAACCTTTTCTAGTTATAGGATCATTTTAAAAATAGAGCTTAAATTTTGTGTTATGAGAATCGTACTATTCATTTTTTTAGTGGTGACTTTTCAAGATGCTTACGCTCAGGAAAAAGAACAACCTTTAAATAAGCTCTTTAACGAATTTCACGCTTCCGTCAATCATGGAATCGGTGATGGTTCTTTTGGCGGTGGATTCGGAGTAAATCATGTTTTTCATCCGGATAAAGTAATTTCATTCAGAACAGGATTGGATTTCCAGTTTTTTAGTAATCAGACGTATTCAAACCCTCCTTCTCATTTTGGTTCTCCCTATGACTATTATTGCTCGTATGTGGATTTGACCATTCCATTCATTATGCGAATCAATATCAAATGGGTGTTTATTGAATTGGGAGGGAATTTGGTGGCAGGGATAGCCGGTCAAAAGAGAGGAATTCTCAAGGATTATTCTCAGCCTTTGAAGGAAACAACTACTAAGGATTCCTGGAATCCAGGATTCTCTGTAGGTCCGGTATTGGGAATAGGAACTCGCATCCCACTCACTGAAAAGCTGGATTTGTTAATCCACCCGGATGTGGGAGCAAGTATCTCTTTGGATCGGGAGTTTGGGAATCTTTATGGACGTTTGTGCTTAGGAATTCATTTGAAATAACCGAATAGATATGAAACAGTTACTTTTAATTACTTTAATTGGTTCTTTCACTTCTTGTTTTGCGCAGGAGAAAAAAACATTCAAGGATTATTTCAACGAATTCCACATTTCAGTGAACCATGGTGTTCCATTGAGTGCAAATGACCGGGCGTTTTTTGGCGGCGGATTAGGAATGAGTCATGTGTTCCGGGCGGACAGAACGGTAGGTGCAAGGACAGGTCTTGAGTTGGAATGTTTTCACGTAACAGATTATAATGTAGTTCCTCCCGAAAGTGATAAAGCAAGAAGTAATCAGCATTTTTACCTGACATCTTTGACCATTCCTCTAGATCTTAGAATCAATTTTGGCGAAAAGAAGAATATCTTCCTGGAATTAGGGGGAAGATTAGGATTTGTTGTTTTTGGATATTACACAGCGGATATCCTGGAAACCGGGTCCGATAACGAACCTTATTTTCAACACACGAAAACCACTAAAGCTCCCGTGGGATTGGGAACTGTTGGTTTGAATTCCGGAATCGGAACAACACTTTCACTGAATGAAAAATTAGACCTGGTTATCCATCCGGATTTTGGAGCGAACTTGTTTTTTATGGATACACATGAACGCATTTATCCGTATGGGCGTTTGTGTGTAGGTGTTCGTTTAAAATAAGGTAAAAAGAATGTATGTGAGTGCAGACCTGAAAGTTATGTGGTAATTACTCCTAAAAAAATGTTAGGTTGAATATCCTGTGATCCAACCTTTTTCGCTTCACCGCATGATCAACCGGAATGATTCAATAATTCGTTTTATCTTCATAGCATAGAATTAAACTGAAAGAATGAAACTGCTTCAACCGATGGCTGTTCTTGCATTGTCTGCTTTGGTAAGCGGAAACACTGCTTTTTCCCAATGTTTCGATAATACCTATGCTAAAATCACCCAAAAGGAACTGGTTTCCTGCAACGATCAGCAGTGGGTGCTGGAGTTTGAAGATAACTTTGACGGAAAAGAACTAAAATCCAAAGAATGGATACTTCCTTACCAGGGAGTTTTGGCCGGATTCGATTTTGAAAGGAACGGTTCCAAAGTGTGGTACGCCAATACGAATACGAATCCCAAAATTCCGATTTCCAACAACATTGTTACGGAGAATGGAATCCTGAAGATGATTGCCCGGAAAGAGGCGAATCCAATCAAGGGGAGCTATGTAGTGGACTGGTCGAAAACTCCTCCCGGAAGAGATTCTTCTTCGTTCCTGTATTCTTCTGCCTGGATCGAATCCCAGCGGATGTTTGGGTACGGGAAATACGAAGCGCGTATCAAAATCCCGAAGGGGAAAGGGTTGTGGCCGGCTTTCTGGTTGTTCAACGGTGAGAACGGAAAACACAATTACGAAATAGATATTTTTGAGTTCTGGAACGAATATACCTGCATGGGAAGGTATAAGAAGAACCGCCTGTCGAAGAATCCGCATTTCACCATTCACGGCGACAGTATCAATCGCAGCAGTTCGCAGTGCGCGGATGATCAATATCCTTGTTACGGAAACTGGGGCAATTCCAAAACAGATTACAGCGATGATTATCACATTTACACCCTGGAATGGGATTATTACAAGATCGTGTGGTACATCGACGGGAAACAGGTACATGTTTTATACCGCTATAGTTCAAAGAACGGAAACCCAACTGATTGCAATACGATTCAGGAAGGATTGGAGTACAAAGTCAATGAATCCTGGCCCTTCACCGAACAAATGCAAGTGCGATTCAACCTGGGTGTTCAGCATGGAAACAACAACGATCCCAATGAAAGCGATAACTTTCCGCAGGCAATGGAAGTAGATTATTTCCGTTATTACAAGAAAGGACCTGCTAAAGAATAGCTTCGATAAATTAATCTTAACAATATGAAAACCATCTTTATCATAATTAGTTTAATCCCTTTTGCTGCCTGGACACAAGCTCCCGGTTGGGAATTTCATGCTTCTGTAAATTATCCCGTAACCGGAGAGACCGCCTTCCCCGGGGCAGGTATTGCAACTAATATTCTTTTTGGAGAAAATAAGACCGTCAATTTCAAAACCGGTTTGGAACTCGATTATTTTCATACCTGGGCTGAAAAGAGTTATGGCGGTTCGAAGGGTGACTGTCACTATGGGGTTTTATCAGTTCCTGCAATGGTGCGTTTTTCATCTAAAAAATCAGTGAAGTTTTTTGCGGAAGCAGGAGTTTATCTGGGAATTGGATACGGACAGAAAGAGGCTCCGGGAAATGTTAAGGGTACTTATGGCTTATCTTCAGTTTCCCAACGCTACGAAAGTTATTTTCCGGGTGTAGTTATTACGCCAGCCGCTGGTTTGGGAGGAAGGTTTCCGCTTTCAGAGCGTATAGATCTAATTTTGAAACCAGAGTTCGCATTGACAATGACCGAGTTTGACCTCAGTGACAGAGCATTTGAAACATGGTATGGTTATGTGCGTTTTTGTGCTGGAATCCATCTGAAACCAAAAATCCGAAAACAGACAACAAAAAGTGGAGTGATCAAAATTGAACCGCTTCATCCTTAAATAGAGTTTTCCCGAATGTAATTGTTTGTTGAATAAGATCAATTTAGCAGATAAATCCGCGTAACAAAAAAGGAGCGATTCACAGAAACGCTCCTTTAAATATCATGGAGAAGAAATTACTTTTGAGGACTTTCTACTTCTTTTTTCATCGGGTCCGGTCCCGGAATGATGTTCAATAACTCAATATCAAACTTCAGGTCCGAATAAGGAGGAATTGCTCCCGGTCTTCCGGCTGCACCGTATGCTTTGAAATAAGGAATTACGAAAATACCTCTTGCACCTTTGCTTAACAGGGCAACTGCTTCGTCATAACCGGCAATCATTTGTCCTACGTTGTGTGTGAAATCCAACGGCTGGTTGCGGTCGCGGGAAGCATCGAATTTTGTTCCGTTCAGGAAAGTCCCGATGTAATGCGTAGAAACCTGGTCTCCTTTTTTCGCTTTTTCACCGTTTCCTTCTGTTTGGATCACATAAACCAATCCGGATTCTGTTTGCTGCGCAGTTGGGTAGGTCTTACGGATTTCTTCCAATAAATATACACGGTACTCTGCTTCGGACATTTTGGAAACTTTATCGATACGCTCTTTTTCAAGGGCATCTAATTTAGCCTGCTCAGCTTTCTTTACTTCCTCTGCAGCTTTTGCTGTTGTATAAGAAACCTTGAATATGTTTGTGGCATTCCAGGATTTGTATTCTTTCCCGTTACGGATAATGATCACTTTGGTCATTACATCGTTTTGCTCGATCTTATTCACCACGTCCTGTCCTTCAACCACATGTCCGAAAACAGTGTGCTTGCCATTCAACCACGGAGTTTCTTTGTGTGTAATGAAAAACTGGCTTCCGTTTGTTGCCGGTCCGCTGTTTGCCATGGAAAGGATACCAGGTCCGCTGTGAGTCAGATCAGGTCTTGTCTCATCGTAGAATTTATATCCCGGTCCACCCATTCCTGTTCCTTGTGGATCTCCACCCTGGATCATGAAATCTTTGATCACACGGTGAAATTTCAACCCGTCGTAAAATGGTTTTGTAATTTTGATAGAATCAAAAAGTGTGATATTCCCTTCAGCCAAACCAACAAAATTGGCAACGGTCATAGGCGTTTTTTCAGCTTCCAGTTTTACGATAATGTTTCCCTTTGTGGTAACAAAAGCAGCGTAAATACCCGGCTCCGAATCTTTCGGCAATTCAACTTTTTGTGCTAAAAGAGAAGTGGTAGTAATACATAAAAGCACCAACGCTGAAATGTACTTAAGTCCTTTTTTCATATTCAATTTATTTGGGTTTAAAAATAGCGCAATTTTGCGAACTGCATCCGAAAAATCAAAAATCAGTCCAAAAGTTCATAAATTGATACACACGACTCAGATGGATTTAACCACTAAGAAAACTAAGATGAAACGTTTTTAAAGATTTTCTCTTTGCGTTCTTGCACTCTTTGCGCCTTCGCTGTCCTTGCTTTGCTGAAGCTATGCGTAGGCAAGAGCTAAGGCGCAAGCGTTGCGGTTAACTTTTGATAACCCGACAACATTCTCTTTTGTTGAGAAATGAAAGTAGGAATAACAGGAAGAGACCATATTTGACGTTTCTTATGAGCAAAGTCATTTTTTGCGTCGAAAAATTGCCGAAATTTGTGTTACAAAATTACAGACATGCGCATTGAACAATTATATACCAAATGTTTAGCCGAAGCGGCATATTTCATTGAAAGCGAAGGAGAGATTGCTGTTATTGATCCCTTGAGAGAAGTACAGCCTTACCTGGATTTGGCAAAAGAATGGAACGGGTCCATCAAATACATCTTTGAAACGCATTTTCACGCGGATTTCGTTTCCGGGCATGTGGACCTTGCAAAACGTACCGGGGCTAAGATCGTTTACGGCCCGACTGCAAAAACAAATTTCGAAAGCATTATTGCAGAGGATAACCAGGAATTCAAAGTTGGAAAAGCAACGATCAAAGTGCTTCACACACCTGGCCATACTCCAGAATCAGTAACTTATTTATTGATTGATGAAGAAGGAAAAGAGACCGCGATCTTTACGGGAGATACATTATTCTTAGGAGATGTGGGAAGACCTGACCTGGCCATTAAAGGAGATCTTACCCAGGAAGATCTTGCAGGGATGTTATTTGATTCCCTTAGAAACCGCATTATGGTATTGCCTGATTCCTTGACGGTTTATCCCGGACACGGTGCCGGAAGTTCCTGCGGAAAGAACATGAGTTCCGAAACTGTAGGTACTTTGGGTGAGCAGAAACAAACCAATTATGCGTTGCGTGCAGATATGACACGTGAGGAATTTATTAAAGAAGTAACAGAAGGTATTTTGCCTCCGCCTCAATACTTCCCGAAAAACGCCATGATGAATAAAAATGGCTACGAGTCCATCGATGAAGTGATCTCGAAAGGGAAAACTGCATTGAGTGTGGATGAAGTAAAAAGATTGATCAGCGAGAACGTATTGGTTCTGGATGTCCGTAGCCAGGATGAATACATCAAGGGAGCTATTCCGAACAGTTTGTTTATCGGATTGAACGGAACATTTGCCATGTGGGTCGGAGCACTGATCGAAGACATCAATCAGCCTATTGTATTGATTGTTCCGGAAGGAAAAGAAGAAGAAACCGTTATGCGTTTAGCACGTGTTGGTTACGACAATTGTGTCGGCTACCTGGATGGAGGTATGAAATCATGGATTGCTGCCGGTGAGCCTATTGAAACGATCGAATCGGTAACCGCTGAGAGCATCGCTGACAAAATTGACACCCTTCCGGTCCTGGATGTTCGTAAACCGGGAGAATATGAGGCAGAGCATTTGGAACATGCAGAGCATGTAGCGCTGGATTTCATGTTGGACGATTTGGGAGATTTGAAGCCGAATAATCCATATTATGTGCATTGCGCAGGAGGTTATCGAAGCGTCATCGCCATTTCATTGTTGAAACAAAAAGGATTTAAGAACCTGATCGATATCGCCGGAGGATTCGGAGCAATTAAAAAAGCAGGAATCCCAACAACGGATTTCGTTTGCAGTTCGAAAAAGTAAAAGAAATAGAATGAAAACAGTAGGGGCGCGATTAATCGCGCCCCTACTGTTTTTAGGACCCGCAATTCGCAATTAAAAAGATATTTCGACTAAATTTGCGCCATGGAACAGAAAGAAGATTTATTAAAGGAAGTTATTTCTCACGCGAAGGAATACGGATTCGTTTTCCCTTCATCTGAAATTTACGATGGTTTGGCTGCAACTTACGATTATGGTCAGCTAGGCTCTGAATTGAAGAATAATATCAAACAGTACTGGTGGAAATCCATGGTACAGATGAATGATAATATCGTGGGAATTGATGCCGCAATCTTCATGCATCCAACAACCTGGAAAGCTTCCGGGCACGTAGATGCATTCAATGATCCGTTGATTGATAACAAAGATTCCAAGAAGAGATACCGTGCGGATGTATTGATCGAAGAGCATATCGAAAAAATCCGTCAAAAGATCAATAAAGAGGTAGAGAAAGCAGCGAAGAAATTTGCAGATGCTTTCGACGAAGCTCAGTTCCGTTCTACGAACCCGAATGTATTGCGCAACGAGGAAAAGATCAAAGAGATCGAAGACCGGATGCGAGTGACTTTGGAAAACAATGACCTGGAAGGTGTCAAAAAACTGATCGAAGACCTGGAAATCGTTTGTCCGATCAGTGGGTCCCGTAACTGGACTGAAGTGCGTCAGTTCAACCTGATGTTCTCTACCGAATTGGGTTCGGTGGCCGGAGATGCTGCTACGATTTACCTGCGCCCGGAAACTGCTCAGGGTATTTTCGTGAACTTCCTGAATGTACAGAAAAGCGGTCGTATGAAGATTCCTTTTGGAATTGCTCAGATTGGTAAGGCTTTCAGAAATGAGATCGTGGCGCGCCAGTTCATTTTCCGCATGCGTGAATTCGAACAAATGGAAATGCAGTTCTTTGTGCGTCCGGGTGAGGAAATGCAGTGGTACAACCATTGGAAAGATGCCCGTTTGAAATGGCACAAAGCGCTTGGTTTGGGTGAAAACTATTACCGCGAGCACGATCATATCAAGTTAGCTCATTACGCGAATGCGGCTTGTGATATTGAATTCGATTTCCCGATGGGATTCAAAGAATTGGAAGGAATCCACTCCAGAACAGATTTCGACCTAAAACAGCACGAACAATTTTCAGGGAAAAAGCTGCAGTATTTCGATCCGGAACTGAACCAGAACTATGTGCCTTATGTGGTGGAGACATCCGTTGGTTTGGATCGTATGTTCCTGGCCGTGATGAGCGCTTCTTATAAGAATGAGAAATTGGAAGATGGTTCGGAACGCGTTGTATTGAGCCTTCCTGCGCAGCTTGCTCCTTATAAAGTAGCGGTTATGCCACTGACGAAGAAAGACGGTTTGCCGGAAAAAGCGACAGAAATCCTGAATGACCTGCGTTTCGACTTTAATTGCCAATACGATGAGAAAGATTCTCCGGGGAAACGTTACCGCCGACAAGACGCAATCGGAACACCATATTGTGTGATGGTGGATCATCAGACTTTGGAGGATAATACGGTAACAATCCGCGATCGTGATACGATGGAGCAGGAGCGTGTAGCTATTTCCGAATTGAGAGCAAAAATCGATGAGAAAGTGAGTTGGAGAAACCTGCTTGCGAAGTAGTAAATCGTGAAAAAAAGATAAGAGTACACTTATCCGGATAAATAAAATTCTGAGATATAAAAAGCCCCGATACTTTATTTGTATCGGGGCTTTTAGCTTTGGCTTATTGAATACTTATTCTCTTGCTGCTCCCTTCATAATTCCCTGGAGCAATCCGTCAAATTTAATATCTCCGCTTGATAAGTTGTGTGTTTCGTGCACATCGAAGGTTTTTCCGAATCCCATCACACTGCCGCGAACTTTCCCATCCAGTTTCAATTCGAATTTATCGGCGCTTACCAGTTTTGCAATGCGGAACAAAGCACCGTCGCTTAAACTAAGCTGTAAAGGAACGGTGTAAACATGCTCGGATTTTCGTTTGATCTTGATCTTCTTATTCAAATCAATATCTCCGATCTCCAGGTTATTGATGGAAAGGGTTAATTCGCCTTTCTTAATCTTAAAGCCGTAACCATTGTCATTGTCAACCGTTGCGTCGAAACTCACATTCAGGGTTTTTCCTTCCAGCTTCCCAAATTTGAAATTGGAATATCCCGAAACCACCGGTTCCTCGAAATCACAGCTCGACACTGAAATTGCAAGCAGGAACGCACACGTACTTAAAAAAAAGACCTTCCTCATAGTTTTACTTCATTGCTTCATTGAAATAATGGAAGAAATACGGAATGGTTTCAATTCCTTTGTAAAAATTGAATAAACCGTAATGTTCATTCGGTGAATGGATCGCATCGGAATCCAGACCAAAGCCCATCATAACTGTTTTTAATCCCAGTTCCTTTTCGAATAATGCAATGATCGGAATACTTCCGCCGCTTCTTACCGGAATTGGAGTCTTACCAAATGTTTTTTCATATGCCTTCGCCGCACTTTTGTATGCTATAGAATCGATAGGTGTAACTACCGGTTCACCGCCGTGATGTGGATTTACAACCACTTTTACTCCTGCCGGAGCAATGGACTCGAAATGCTTGGCAAACAATTCCGTGATTTTATCCGGTTCCTGGTTTGGTACCAAACGCATGGAAATTTTAGCATAAGCCTTGGAAGCAATAACTGTTTTTGCTCCTTCTCCGGTATACCCGCCCCAAATTCCGTTTACATCCAGGGTCGGACGAATAGAACCTCTTTCCGGAGTTGTATATCCTTTTTCACCGTAAACGGCATCGATATCCAATGCTTTTTTATAATTGTCCTCATTGTAAGGAGCTTTTGCCATTTCAGCACGTTCTTCCAGGCTTAACTCAACCACATCGGCATAGAAACCGGGAATTGTAATGTGATTGTTTTCATCATGCAATGAAGCAATCATTTTGGTAAGTATATTGATCGGGTTTGCCACACAGCCGCCATAAAGACCCGAATGCAGATCGCGATTCGGTCCGGTAACTTCTACTTCTACATAACTCAATCCCCGCAATCCGGTTGTGATAGAAGGCGTATCGTTGCCCAGCATTCCCGTATCGGAAACCAGGATGATATCCGCTTTCAGACGCGCTTTATTTTCTTTGATGAACACACCCAGGTTAACAGAACCAACCTCTTCCTCGCCTTCAATCATGAATTTCACATTGCATGGAAGTTCATTCGCTTTCATCATCGCTTCAAAGGCTTTCACATGCATAAAAAACTGGCCTTTATCGTCACAAGCTCCGCGTGCAAAAATGGCTCCTTCCGGATGGATTTCCGTTTTTTTAACTACCGGCTCAAATGGAGGAGAAGTCCATAAATCGATCGGGTCTGCCGGCTGAACATCATAATGTCCGTAAACCAATACTGTAGGCAATGCTGCATCGATGATCTTTTCACCGTAAACAATCGGATGTCCGGCAGTTTGGCAAATTTCAACACTTTCAGCACCTGCTTCTTTCAGAAATTCCGCTACTTTTTCAGCACCGCGAATCACCTCTTTTGCATAAGCGCTGTCAGCAGATACTGTTGGAATTTTCAATAGTTCAATGAGTTCTTCCAGGAACTTGTCTTTTGAGTCTTGTATATATTTTTGAGTATTTTGCATAAAAATTAATTTCTGGGACAAAATTGGTTAAATCGGAACGTTTTTAATCGAATAATTGTGATTAAAATTTAACAATTAAACAAAAATTAATATTATTGACATCTAAACGCAACCTTTAACAAATTATTTGAGTCTAAAGGAAGTACGAGATTATAGGACTATGAAGAAAATTACTACAATACTGTCTATTTTATTAATGTCAGTAAGTTTAAATGCAAATGCCCAGATATCTGTTCAGACCGGGCAGCCAATTGCAGATTACGTAAATAACCATTTATTGGGTTTAGGTGTAACTGCTTCGAATATTACATTTACAGGTAACAATGCCCAGATTGGGTCTTTCAACGGGACCGCAGCAGGTTTTGGTTTTATGGACGGAACAGTTATTTCTTCAGGAGAAGTGGCCAGTTTGGTACCGGGTGCTCCAGCGTTGAATGATGATTTTTTCACGTTTCAAACTACAGGTGACTTGATTACGGTTGCGCAATCGGTTACAAGTAATCCAAATGCAGGTAGTATTGATGAAATTCATGACCAGGGTATCCTGGAATTTGATTTCGTTCCGCAGTCTGACCTGGTTTCATTTAATTTTATTTTCGGGTCAAATGAGTATACACAGTGGATCAATTCCCAGTATAATGATGCCTTTGGGTTCTTTGTAAGCGGACCAGGTATAAGCGGACCATTTAGTGCCCCTGCAGGCTTTCCGAACGGTTCGGCAAACTTGGCATTAGTTCCCGGGACGAATCTTCCTATTACAATCTCAACAATTTATCCGGCAGGTACATTTAATGGAGATCCGGCAGGTTTGAATCCTCAATATTATGTCGATAATATGAGTCAAACTTCTATTGCGTTGAACGCGTATACAGTTCCTATCAACATTTCATTTCCTGTAATATGTGGGGAAACATATCATTTTAAATTTGCTCTTGCTGATATGCAGGATGGATCACTGTCTTCAGCAGTTTTCCTGGAAGCAGGGTCATTTACATCGCCTCCGATTAACCTTTCATTGGAAAATGCAAGTGGTTCGGGAGGGAACGATATCATTGAAGCGTGTACGGATGCAAGCTTTTTGTTCACCAGAAGTTTATGCCAGTCTTTGACAGATTTGTCTATTAACTTCACTTTGACAGGTACTGCAACCAGCGGTACGGATTATTCCATTCCTCAAACCAGCCCTTTGTTCATGGCAGCAGGTGAGGATACGTTGGTAATGGACTTAACGACTTTCGCAGACGGCCTTCCTGAAGGAACAGAATCCATTACAGTGACTATTGATTATGTAGACCAATATGGTAACCCCCAAACAAGTACGGGAACGTTTTTCTTGTCGGATATTCAGCCTTTGGTTTTGAATCCGGTGGACCAAACACTGAAGTGTAACAATGACAGTACCCTGGTGGTTGTTCAGGCCAGTGGTGGTTCCGGAACTTATACATTTGATTGGGAAGATTCACCTTCTATAACCAATTCGGCTGACGTATTTGTTGGACAGAATGGAGTATATTATTTCCCTGTAACAATGACTGATGCCTGTCTGGGTACTATTACAGACAGTGTGATGGTTACAATGGACCAGACTTTGACAATTGATTCCATGCTGACTTATCCGGCATCTGCATGTACACCGGATGGTGCTGTCAGCGGATATGCATCCGGATTTACAGGTCTTCAGCAATACCATTGGGAAGGTCCGAATACGGGTGGACCAAGCCAGATTAATGCGTCTGTTATGCAGAACCTTTCACCGGGATGGTATGTGTTTACGGTTAGTGATAATGTATGTTCGGTAACAGATTCCGTTCTTTTGACCAGTGCACCGGGACCGATCGCAGATATGACTTTAAATGATGTTTCCGGATGTAATCCGTTGACTGTGACATTTACAAATAACAGTCAGAATGCAACTACTTATGAGTGGTATTTTGACAATGGAAACAATGTTACGGTAAATGATCTGAGTTCTCAAACACAAACATTTACATCCTCTGCGGATGAAATAGCTCTGATCGCCATTAACGGACCTTGCAGAGATACAGCATTTGCTTCTGTGTTGATCGTAGAATGTGGATGTACGGACCCGCTGGCAACAAACTACAATCCGAATGCACAACAAAATGATGGTTCTTGTATATTCCCTCAGCCAAGCGTGATCGTTCCGAACATTTTTACACCGAATGGCGATAAGAATAATGATGTATTTAAATTAACAACCGTTAATGCAACTGAGGTCGAAATTATGATCAATAACCGTTGGGGAACCAATGTATACACAGGTACGGGATTAGACGCTTCCTGGGATGGAAAAATCGACGGGGTTCTTGCACCGGACGGAGTATATTTCGTTCAATACACGGTAAGAGGAGTAATGGGGGATGAAATTACCGGTCAGGGATTCCTGCAGTTGATCAGATAATATTAATTCTATTATAAACAAAAGGGGCGTCTCGGTTTAACCGAGACGCCCTTCGTATTTTTTGGATGGTTCTAATGATTTAATCCTACCAGTGTTTTTCCCTGCATTTCCAGTGGAGCGGCAATGCGCATCCGGTCAAGGATAGTGGGAGCAACATCTGCAAGAATTCCCGGGTTTAAATGGATGTCCTCTTTTTGCGTTACCAGGATTACTGGGACCGGGTTTAATGAGTGTGCCGTGTTTGGGGATCCGTCCGGATTGAATGCCACATCTGCATTTCCATGATCGGCGATGATGATTAGTTCGTAGTTTAATTGAATGCTCAGGTTTACAATTTCACCCAGACAGGAATCAACTGTTTCAACGGCTTTTACAATTGCATCGTAAACCCCGGTATGCCCGACCATATCCGGATTGGCAAAATTCAAACAGAAAAAATCCGGTTCATCCGTTCTTAATTCTTCAAGAATCCGCTCTTTTACTTCCGGAGCGCTCATTTCGGGCTGCAGGTCATAAGTGGCTACCTTTGGAGATTTTACCAGGATCCGCGACTCTCCCTTAAATTCTTTTTCGCGTCCTCCGTTAAAGAAGAAAGTGACATGCGGGTATTTCTCGGTTTCCGCGATACGGACCTGGGTCCGGTCCATCTTGCTGAGAATTTCACCCAATGTATTGTGGAGATTATCTTTTTCAAAGATGACATGCACATTTTTGAATTTGGCATCGTATCGTGTCATCGTGTAATAATCAATGTGCAAAGGCTTCATTCCGTATTCCGGAAAAGCTTGCTGAGTTAATGCCTGACTAATTTCCCGAGGACGGTCCGTTCTGAAATTGAAACAGATGACGGTATCACCATCATGGATCAATCCATCGCCGGAATTGGTTACCAGCGGAAGGATAAATTCATCTGTAATACCATCTTCGTAGCTTGCTTCGATTGCTTTTACGGCGTCGGAAAAGGGTGTTCCGATTCCTTTTACCATTGCATCGTAGGCAACCCGCACACGTTCCCAACGATTATCACGGTCCATGGCATAATAACGGCCTACAATAGATCCGATTTTGCCGGTAGACAGCTTCATGTGGCCCTCCAGTTTTTGAATAAAGCCAAGTCCGCTTTTCGGGTCACAATCACGTCCGTCAGTAAATGCATGAACCCAGACATCAGTCAGCTCATAGCTTTTTGCCATGTCCAGCAAAGCATGTAAATGTTCCTGAGAACTGTGTACACCGCCGTTAGAAACAAGACCTATGAAATGCACTTTTTTTCCATTCTGTTTGGCTTTCTCAAAGCAGCTTGTTAATACCGGGTTTTTGAAAAACTCACCTTCACGAATGGATTTGTTGATACGCGTCAGTTCCTGGTAAACAATGCGCCCGGCACCAATGTTCAAATGACCCACTTCGGAATTTCCCATTTGTCCGTCAGGAAGCCCCACGGCTTCTCCGCTGGCAGTCAAAGTACTATGGGGATATTTCTCAAGCAATGAGTCCATTACAGGAGTTTTCGCATTGAAAATGGCATCTGCTTTTGATTGGTCGCCCAATCCCCAGCCATCCAAAATGATTAAACCGACTTTTTGATTATTCATCATAAGGCATTTGTATTTGGAAACATGCTCCCGGCCCGTCGACTTTAATCAGACGAAGGTTTCCGCCTAAAGTACGTGCACATTCCCTGGCTATAAACAAACCAAGTCCTGTTCCTTTGGTGGTGCGTGTTTCCTCGTTTTCTAAACGATTGAATTTTTTAAATAAAAGGTCTTGTTGTTCCAGCGGGATTCCTTTTCCATAATCCCTTACATCGATCGAAACAGAGTAATCATTCTCTTTGTGAACAGTCAAATCCAGGCCTTTTTCAGAATGCCCGTACTTGAAGCCATTCTCAATGAGATTATTGAGAATATTGGTAAATATCAGGGGGTCTGTCTCTAATTGGATATCTTCAAAGTCATTCAGACGGATAGCGCTGTTGAATCGCTTTTCCTGAATACTGATTAAATGAGTTAGGAAATCCTTCAAAGAGATGGAAGTCATTAAGCGGGGCATTGCCTGCTGCTCGAGGCGGGAAGCCGTCAGGATCTGTTCTACCAATGTTTCAAGCCTGCTTGACTCATCCAGCGCTTTTTGGATCAGTTCGACCTGCTTCTCTTCGCTTAACTTGTGCTTTTGGATTGTTTGCAGGTATAATTTGGTTGCTGCAAGCGGAGTTTTTAATTCATGGGTAACAGACAGCATGAAATTATTCTGCTGGCGTGCCATTTGGATTTCTTTCTTGATGGAACGTTTGATTTTCCACAATCCGAAAAGCAGCAATACCAGGAAAACCGAACCTTCACCGATGATCATAACAATACGTTTGGTAATCAGTTCATCGGTATGCTGCGATGCCCGGGTTAGATCAATAAGGTGATAGCCCCACCAAAGGAACTGGATCAGTACGTAAGCACCCAGCAAGTATACAAAAACAGTTGTGGGTTTTTTAAGCATTTCTTCTCTTAGTAAGCGCGTTCGTTTTTACCCTCAATATAGTTAATAAATGCCTTGTTCACCACTTTATTTCCTCCCGGAGTCGGGTAATTTCCTGTAAAATACCAATCTCCGGTATTTCCGGGACAAGCTCTGTGAAGGTCTTCCACCGTCTGGTAAACAATATTTACCTCTGCTTTGATGTTTTCAGGAGTAAGCATTTTCGCTATTTGAGCAGAGATCTCTTCAGCTGTAAAAGGGGCGTAAATTTCTTTTACGTAATTGACAATCTGCTCTTTGGGTAATTTTTCCTGCTCTTTTGATTTGCGGTAACATTCGTCAATGATATGTTGTCGACCTGATTCTTTTAACAAAGTAATGGCAGCATCGAAAGCAATGAAATCACCCATCTTGGCCATGTCAATCCCGTAACAGTCCGGATAGCGGATCTGAGGAGCAGAAGAAACAACCAAAATGCGTTTCGGGTCCAAACGGTCTAAAATGCGCAAAATGGACTGTTTTAATGTGGTACCTCTAACAATACTGTCATCAATAACCACCAGATTGTCTTTTCCGCGAACGACAGATCCGTAAGTAATATCGTAAACCTGTGCAACCATGTCATCACGGGCATCATCCTGTGTGATGAATGTACGTGCTTTGGCATCTTTGATGGCAATTTTTTCAATACGGGCCCTGCGGTTCAGGATTTCTTTCAACTGTTCCGGGCTGGGTTTCCCTTCAATGGCAGATAACTGTTCGTATTTCTGTTCGTTCAGATAATCTTCCAGTCCTTTGATCATTCCATAGAAACTGCTTTCAGCTGTATTCGGGATAAAGGAGAAGACAGAATTATCCAAATCATAATCGATAGTCTTCAATACATTCGGAACCACGAAGCGCCCTAAATTTTTGCGCTCGGAGTAAATATCATAATCATTTCCGCGGGAGAAATAAATACGCTCGAAAGAACATTTTGCAGGAGCTTTCGGTGCGTTGATCTCCACTTCGGAAACAGTACCGTTTTTCTTGATAATCAAAGCATGTCCCGGGGTCAGTTCTTTGATATCGTTGTATTTTAGATTGAAAGCTGTCTGGATAACGGGTCTTTCCGATGCTACCACACAAACTTCTTCATCTTCGAAATAAAATGCCGGCCTGATACCGTTCGGATCTCTCAATACGAATGCATCTCCATGACCAAGTAATCCGGCCATTGCATATCCGCCGTCCCAAACTTCGGAAGCTCTTTTCAGAATCTGCTCAATATCGATATTCTCGGCAATCTTGTCGTAAATTTGGTGGCTGTTGTAACCGAGAGATTGGTATTTGCTGACCATCTCATCGTTTTCGACATCCAGGAAGTGACCGATCTTTTCCAATACGGTTACCGTATCTGATTTTTCCTTAGGATGCTGTCCGATTTCCAATAACACATCGAATAGTTCGTCTACGTTTGTCAGGTTAAAGTTTCCTGCTACGACCAGGTTTCTGGTAATCCAGTTATTTTGACGTAAGAACGGATGACAGCTCTCGATTGAATTCCTACCAAAGGTTCCGTATCTCAAATGTCCCAGGAACAATTCTCCTGTGAACCCTGCATTTTTCTTTAAGTAGTCAACATCTTTCAGCAGCTCCGGGTTTTCTTCCCCGATTTCGTAAAAGCGCCTGTTGATATGGTCAAAAATATCCTGTATGGGTTTCGGATCGATGCTTCTGTAGCGTGAAATATAACGCTCCCCGGGTTCCATGTCCAATTTAATGTTTGCAACTCCGGCACCGTCTTGTCCTCGGTTGTGCTGCTTTTCCATTAAAAGATGAAGCTTGTTTAAACCATAAAAAGCCGTTCCATATTTATCAACATAATAGTGTAATGGCTTTTTTAATCGAATGAGTGCGATCCCGCATTCATGTTTAATTGCATCGCTCATGGGCATCAAAAATGAGGTGCAAAGTTACGGATTCTAAATCGATTCAGGTAAGAAATGTTCAACCAAAAAACAACTTTTTATTGATATCTTAGTCTTATTGTATAGAAGGCTGATTACTTGCAGTTTTAGCTTCTTTTAACTTAGGTGTAAGCTTTTTTGTAAATTAGATATATGTTCAGACTGATGTTGGTGTTCCTGCTCCTGATTTCGTGTGCCGTTATGGCGCAGGAATCGTCTGTGACCATGCGCCCCAACCGCGGTCAATGGGACTCAAGAATTGATTATCTAATTGGGCTCCAGGGAGGGAACATGTACCTGGAACAAACCGGATTTACTTACTTTTTTTATCAGTTCAACGGGCACGACCACGATACTGAGCACCAGGATGAAGAAATGAAGGGATATTGTGTTAAATCCCACTTTTTGAATGCGAAAAAATCGGCTTCAATTATTGAATCCAAAAAACAGAGTTATTACCGCAATTACTTCCTGGGATCTGACAAATCCAATTGGAAATCAGAGATTCATGATGTACGGGAAGTCAGATATGCCAACAAATACCCGGAAATTGATCTATTGATCTCAACAGAGGGAGAACAAGCCAAATATTCCTGGATCATCTTGCCTGGCGGAAACTCCAGCGATATTCAATGGAAATACGACGGTGCAAAAGAAACCAGTCTGCTTCCTTCAGGAGAATTGAGAGTGGAACATGGCCTGGGATATTTCATAGAAGGAAAACCAATTGCCTGGAAGTTAAAACAGGGGAGGAAAGTACCTTTAAAAGTGAGCTATCAGTCGCAGGATGGTATCTTTTCTTTTGCGTTGAACGGATCTTATACCGATTCGGATACGATCGTCATAGATCCGTCACTCACATTTTCCTCCTTTACCGGTTCACTTGGAGATAATTGGGGATTCACTGCTGCACCCGACCCAAATGGGAATATGTATGCAGGCGGAATTGTTTTTGGAAGCGGATACCCGGTAACAACCGGAGTTGTGAGTGAGACATTTAACGGCGGTACTCCTACCGACGGAGCACCGGTAACCAGCCCGTTAAGTAAAGGATTTGATGTTGGGATATCCAAATTCAACGGTTTAGGTACGGCTTTTATTTTTTCAACCTATATCGGAGGTGCCGGCAATGAAACCCCGCATTCTATAGTTTCGGATGATCTGGGAAATATGTATTTACTTGGTGTGACCTCTTCTGCCAATTTTCCAACATCGGCATTGTGTTACCAGTCTAATTTCAATGGCGGGGTAACCGTAAGTCCGGATAACCTGAAATTCAACGGCTCGGACATTTATGTACTGGAATTAAATCCAACCGGAACTTCACTTATGGCTTCTACTTATTTGGGAGGAACCGGGAATGACGGGATCAGCTTCGGAACGCTTCAGTACAATTATGGGGATAATTTCAGAGGTGAGATCATTGTGGATCAGAATTTTGTTTATTTCTCCAGTGTTACTCAATCCGCGGATTTCCCAACCGTTATTCCAAGTCAGGCATCACTCAACGGTGCACAGGATGCCGTTGTGGTGAAAATGACCAAGAACCTTGCAACGGTTGTCTGGTCGACCTATTACGGAGGTGCGGTGGATGAAACAGGAAATGGGATTGCACTTTCCGGAAACGGAAGCCTGTATGTTACCGGTGGAACCAGTTCTACGAACCTTAATTTAGGCACGGGAGGATGGGATGCAAGTTATAATTCGGGAAGAGATGGTTTTGTGACCCGTTTTAATGCATTGACAGGAGCAGTAATGACCGGTAGTTACATCGGAACCGGGGATTACGATCAGAGTTATTTCGTACAGCTTGATGACGATGACGACGTTTATGTTTTGGGGCAGACAGCCGGCAACTGGACTATTTCTCCGGGCTGTTACGGGAACGTGAACTCAGGACAGTTTATTATGAAATTTAATCCCACACTGACCTCCCAACTTTGGGTTACAACCATTGGTGCAGGTTCCGGGAATATTGAGATTTCCCCGACTGCATTTTTGATCTCGAATTGCAAAGATATTTACCTCTCGGGTTGGGGTGGTAACGTAAATTCATCGAACAGCCAGGCAACGACCAGTTCCTCGAACAATTTCCCGGTTAGCGCGGATGCGTTTCAACCGACCACGAACGGAAGTAATTTCTGGATTGCTGTTTTAAGTGAAAATGCAGCCACATTGAAGTATGCTACATACATCGGTGGTACCAGTTCGTCATTCAATCATGTAGATGGTGGAACCAGTCGTTTTGATAAGAACGGGAATATTTATCATGCTGTTTGTGGAGCTTGTGGTGGGAATAATTTTGGATTTACTACAACTCCGGGAGTAATAGGGCCTGAAAATTTAAGTGTGAATTGTAATCTTGCAGCGTTTAAATTCGAACTGAACTCCATTGAAGCGGTTGTAGCAGCACCGGATCCACTGGTTTGTTTACCTGACCCGGTTGTTTTCAATAATAATAGTGCCAATGGGAACCAATTTGAATGGAATTTCGGTGACGGACAGACTTCTAACCAGGTAAATCCATCACATGTTTACAGCGGACCGGGCCAATATACGGTTACTTTGATTGTTCGCGATACAGCTCAGTGCTATGCACCCGATACGGTCCAGTTTGTCGTCAATATCGGTGATTTTAACGGAGGAATCGTAAATCCTACCGTGCAGACTTGTGTAAATGTTCCGGTGCAAGTGGAAGCTTTCGGAGGAACAGTTTACCACTGGGAACCGGTTCAGTACTTTAATAATCCGAACATATCGAACCCGATGGTAACTACGGACCAGGACATTTCCATTTTTTGCATTGTTTCGGATAGTTGCGGAATTGATACGGTATATGCTCAAGTCAGTGTGTTGAACGGAGCACTGGATATTTCCAATGATACTGCTATATGTATTGGTAATTCCGTTAATTTATTTGCTTCCGGTGTTTCTCAAATTACCTGGAGTCCGGCGACTTATTTGGATGATCCTTCCAGTTTAACGCCGACTTCAACACCGTTGCAATCCATTACTTATACCGCATCCGGAACAACTCCGGATGGCTGTCAATTAACAGCAACGGTTCAAATTCATGTCGATACAACTATGCCGCAACCTGTCATGCAGGATTCCCTCGTCTACTGTTTGGGATCTTCCGGAACAGTTACGGTTTCGGGTGCTACTACTTATGATTGGTCACCGCAAACGGATATTACTCCTGTTACCGGGCCGCAGGTAACCATCAGTACACAAACCAGCAGGTATTATTACTGTGATTTTTTAAATGCATGCGGTGTTGCACGGGATAGTATTTTTGTCCGGGTAAATGATGCAACAATTCTTGCCGGAAATGATACGACGATCTGTCCGGGAGAAACAACACCCATTCACGCTTCAGGGGGAGTTTCCTACAGCTGGTCACCGAGTCCGTATGGATACCTTCAGTCGAACGGATCACTTGTTTTGGTGAAACCAACAGTATCCACAACTTATGTAGTTGTCGGAACAGATGAATACGGATGTAAAGATACAGCAGATGTGCGCGTTAATTTATTCCCATCACCGTTCGTTCAGACAAACCCGGATGTATATGCCATTTTTGGAGAAGAGGTCCAGTTAAATGCGGTTTCATCAACTGCGGTAAGTTATGTTTGGAGCCCTGCCGAATACTTATCCTGTAATGTTTGTCAGAGTCCGGTTACAACGCCAGACAAGCCGATGACATTTACCGTTACGATTTATGATATCAATGGTTGTTCAGCTTCGGATGTAGTACATATTTTCTACAATGCGATCATCTATGTTCCGAATACTTTTACACCTGACAACAATGGTACGAATGAAACATTTTTCGCATTGGGTGTTAATATCAAGGATTTCCGCCTGGAGATCTTCAACCGTTGGGGAGAACTTATTTACTCGGGAGATGCATTGGCTCAAATGTGGGACGGGACTTATGCGGGGATGCCTTCACCTGACGGGGTTTATACCTGGAAAATCGAATACGGTGAAATCCTGACGGGTGAAAGACACCAGATCGTGGGGCATGTTAATTTGCTGCGTTAAGCTTTCGTTTGTAAACTACTAAACTGCTATTTCGGGAGTAATCCTTTAAAATGGAGTAATCTTTGATTTGAACGAGAACTGTTTGGAACAAAATATATTCCCCTTCGAATTTAATATCTTCCCTGAAAACCTGCTGGATAGGAACCTCGTATTCCAGGCGATAATAATTGATAACAGGCTCATAGAGCCAGGTACACTCCGCTATATGAATAGATGTATCCTGAATGTCATCTCTGATCGAAAGCATGGCTGCTTTTAGATCCTGGTCTTCCGACCACGTCATGGTCGTTTTAAAATTGTAAAAGGGGATATTCACCAGGATAAACGAGACTGAACATACAATTATCAGTACTCGGATGACTTTGAATTTCAGAGGTTCGATATTCATCAGGAAAGCAAGGAGCATAACCGGATACAAATAAAGCGAAGAACGGTTGATCGGATAGAGCGATTCAAAGAGCAGGTGTTCAGCTATAAGAGCTGTAAAAATGCCGATTAAGATTATAAATGCGAAAGTACCGGGGGTGAAAAAAAGTCTCTTTCTGACCATTCGGAAACCTGCAAGAAGGATTAATCCATAAAGCAAATAACGCAAAATATCAACATGCTTAAAACCGAATCTTGAATAAAATCCCGAGCAAATTAAGTTGTCAATGGTTGTGTGGATATTATCGGTTCCGAAATAAAGTTCATTTTTGTCTCTGAGAAAGAACAACTGGTTTAGGGAAAAATACAGGATAATTCCACTTAGGAAAAGTAAAACCGCTAAAAGGACAATTCGGTTTTTAGGCTTAAATACAAGCAGACTGAATACCATTAGGGCCAGGGCGATCAAAAAATAATTGAGTGTATTCAGATTGGCACTTAAAGCTAAAACAGCAAAAATAAACCCGCAGAAATAGTGAATAGGTTTTGAATCTTTCCTGAGAGCAGCCATTCTGAAAACATAGAACAAGGATGCCGTTACAAAAGCAATAGAGAGACCATATCCGCGGCACAGGGAGAAAAAATCCAGGATAAACGGATTCCCGCAAAGGAGCAGGAGTAATGCGAGCTGGGTTGCTGAGGACTTTAAAAAAGTCTTCGCAATGCGAAAAAGAAAAAACCAAAAAATCCCGAATGAAAGGATATTCGGAAGCCGAAGCGCAAATTCCTTAGCTCCGAAAAGATGGGAACTAAGTGCGCTCAAATGTGTATTCAGCCAGTGATGATTAGCGGTTCCTTTTAAAACTTCATCTCCCTGGATAATTTTATAAGTCAATGCTTCATCGTGAGTCATTCCCACGGTAAATCCGCGGATCAAAACATAGCTGAATGCAAAGAAGAGGCAGAGGTAGTAGATTATTTTGGTTGTACGGTTCATCTTAGATGAATTCACATTTCAGAACACCGTCCCGGTCAATTTCAGTGAGCTGAACGTGTTGCATTCGATTCACTAAATCCGGGTTGAAAGGGGTTTTAACTTTTACGTAATTCTCCGTAAAACCATACATGATCCCTTCATCTTCTTCTGCTTCAAACAAGACCGTTCTTTTAGAGCCAACCTGTGATTCGTAAAAGGCACGTTTCTTCTTGTCGGAAAGAATATGAAGCTGTTTGCTTCTCTGAGCTCTGACTTGGTTCGGAACCGGATCTCCCAATTTCACGGCAGTGGTATTTGCCCGTTCGGAATAGGTAAATACATGTAAGTAGGAAACATCCAGGTCTTTCAGAAAATCAACTGTTTCCAGGAATTCTTCATCTGTTTCACCTGGGAAGCCTACGATTACATCCACACCGATTGCACAGTCCGGACGTAATTTCTTAATATGTTCTACGCGTTCTACATACAACTCGCGCAGGTATTTCCTGCGCATTGCTTTTAACAACCGGTTGCTACCGGATTGAAGCGGAATATGGAAATGCGGAACAAAGCGTTTTGAATCCTCCAATGTAAATTGAATGATCTCATCACTCAATAAGTTCGGTTCGATGGAAGAAATGCGGTAGCGGTCAATTCCGTTTACCTCGTCGAGGGCTTTCACCAGTTCGAAAAAGTTTTCATCTGATCCCTGACCGAAATCGCCAATGTTTACACCGGTAAGAACCACTTCTTTGATTTGTGTATCGGCAATTTTTTGTGCTTCTGAAACGGTTTCGGAGATACTGGCATTCCTGCTTTTTCCACGTGCCAAAGGAATGGTGCAAAACGTGCAGAAGTAATCACAACCATCCTGGACTTTCAGGAAAGATCGGGTGCGGTCTCCCATGGAATGAGAAGGAATAAAACTGGTTGTCTGCTTGATATTCTCAAACTTCACAATAGCTTCCTGTGTTTGTTCCTCATGCTCTTTCTGTTTCTCATTCTCCAATGCATCCAGGTGTTCCACGATATTGAACTTCTCATTGGCACCCAGAACGAGAGAAACTCCCGGAATTTGAGCAATTTCAGTAGGTTTCAATTGTGCATAACACCCAATGATTGCTACGTAAACCTCCGGATTGATTTTTTTGGCACGTCTGACCAGCTGCTTGCATTTTTTGTCTGCATTCTCAGTTACCGAACAGGTGTTAATCACCAGTATGTCAGGTGTTTCTTCAAAATCAACTTTTGCAAAGCCTGCGTTTTCAAAAAGCCTGGAAATAGTAGATGTCTCTGAAAAATTCAGTTTGCATCCGAGGGTATAAAAAGCGACTTTCTTAAACTGTTGCATTTTTTTGCAGAATTGAGGCTACAAAGATAGACATTTTCAAGTCTGTACAAAAATCCCCGTTCAACTAATCGTTATATTTGTTAGACTATAGACTAGCATGAAAAAGCAACTGACGATCCATTATGAATGGCTGGAGCACTGGAAAGAACTTCCTGAATCCGAACATGTTTTGATTGATAAAGCGCATGAAGCAGCGCAAAAAGCATACGCTCCATACAGCGATTTTAAGGTTGGAGCAGCCCTTTTGTTGGCAGACGGAACAATTGTGAAAGGAAATAACCAGGAAAACATTGCTTATCCGAGTGGTTTGTGCGCCGAACGAGTGGCCTTGTTCTATGCCGGAGCAACTTATCCCGGAACAGCAGTAAAAACAATTGTGGTTGTAGCTGAGGGTGATTTGATCGCAGAAGACGAATGTGTTTCTCCCTGTGGATCATGCAGGCAGGTTATGGCAGAATCGGAATCACGCCAGGAAATACCAATCCGGATTATTTTGGTTTCCCGCGATGGGAAAACCTGGGTTTTTGATAGTGTAAAAGATATTTTAGTATTTCCTTTTGGAGTAAAGTAAAAATGAACGAAAAACGCCTTGAAGAATGGTTTTCTTCCCGGAAGAAAATGCGTGAGAACCGTACGGCAGAGAAATTGTTTGAGGCCATTCGCCTGGGAGATGCTATTGCTTTGAGCGGTGCTATTACTTTACTTGAAAGTACGCGTGAAGAGGACCAGGAAACGGCTAAAGAGTTGATCCGTTTGTGTCTTCCGTTTTCAGGGAACTCATTGCGGATCGGGGTTACAGGAGTTCCGGGAGTTGGTAAAAGTTCGTTTATTGAAAAATTCGGGCAGACTATTTTAGAGAATCGCCGTAAGGTTGCTGTTTTGGCCATTGATCCGAGCAGTGAACGGACGGGCGGGAGTATTTTGGGTGACAAAACGCGCATGGAAACCTTGTCGCAAAACCCACGGGTATTTATTCGTCCATCAGCTGCGGGGAACACCTTAGGTGGTGTTGCGCGGAAAACCCGTGAAACGATTATTCTTTGTGAAGCTGCTGGCTTTGATGTGCTGTTGATTGAAACGGTTGGAGTAGGACAATCGGAAATCATGGTCCATTCCATGGTCGATTTTTTCCTGCTGCTACTCTTAGCCGGGGCCGGTGATGAGCTCCAGGGGATTAAGCGGGGAATTATGGAAATGGCAGATGGTTTGGCCGTTACAAAATCCGATGGTGACAATGTGAATAAAGCAAAACTGGCTTCCAGGGAATTGAAAAATGCGATTCATTTGTTCCCGCCGACTTCAAATGGCTGGATTCCGGAAGTAAAGACCTGCAGCTCCCTGGAAAATAATAATATCGGTACCGTTTGGGAAATGATCGAGCGTTTCGAGCGGCATACCAAACTGAACGGAAGTTTTGGTTCGAAGCGAAAGCACCAGGATTTGAACTGGATGCATGAAACTTTAAAAGATTTGTTGGTTCAGGGTTTATGGGGAAAAGAAAAAACAAGAGCCTATATCGAAGCTAAAGAGGCAGAAGTGGAGAATGGAACTATTTCCGCTTTTGAAGCTGCCGAAGAAATCTATAAGCGCTATAGAAAAAACATCGATTAATAGTGTTGTTTCTTTTGCTCCGAATAGTAATCGGATTGATTAACTTTGTGGCATGGAAAAGATCGAGTTTACCATCAACGGGGAATTTATTGAATTGCTGGGTTTGTTGAAAGCCACAGGAATAGCTCAAACCGGTGGTCACGCAAAAATGATTGTGGAAGACGAGGAAGTTTTTAGGAACGGGGAGTTGGAGATAAGGAAACGAGCAAAGTTGGTTCCCGGTGATATCATTGAAGTAGGAGATGAGGTTCGGATTGTTTTGAAATAGTTCAAATGTTCAAATGTTCAAATGTTCAAATGTTCAAATGTTCAAATAGAACCACTTAAACACTTGAAACTTTTTGAACGTCTTTGAACTCTTTTGAACCTTCTAGAATAGCTCCTGCAATTCTTTTCTCAGGTATTCCACTGTAATTTCCGTAGGAAGTTTCCCGACCTCCGCTACAATTTCAAATATTTTTGCAGCCATATCTGTTGAAAGTGCTGTTGCATCCATCTGTTGTCCGGCTAGATTGATGATCTTAATAGTTTCTTCTTTTGAATTCCGGACCATTTCCCAGGCCTGCGGAGAAATAAACATCTGCTGGGATACATTGTGATCGTATTCTTCACGAATAGCCTGTAATAAGTCTGTTTGAAGTTTTCTTGCCGGAAGTCCCGGATTGTGAAGGCGCATAACCAAACTTCCCGGATGGATTCGTTCCATTAAAAGTGCAGCACGTTGATAAGCTTCCACGCGCATCGGAAGAAAGTGTTTCTGACGCTCCTTTTTTAATTCAATTTGTGCGGCCCTAACCTCACGATCTCCTGTTTTTTTCAGAAAGAGATAAGCCATTAGTAATACTCCGCCGCCGGAAATTATTGAAATCAGTACAGGAAAGATGATAGAAGCAAAAAAGTGCATACAAGTTATTTTTCTGGGTAAATTCGTTTTTTGGTAAAAGTAACAATTCCGGTTAAATGAATTTTGGATCAGCTTCCATTTGATGACCGCAAACCGAACAAGTCCTCATTTCCTCCGAATTGTAAAACTCCTTGAATCGCGGAAGAAAATCCTTTTCGATATTATCCAGTTTGAAGCGGTAATGTTTCAATTCATGATTGCATTTTTCGCAGAACCAAAACAGACCATCCTGCATGTCTGTATTCTTCCGAACACGTTCAATTACCAAACCAACCGTGTTTGGTCCACGACGCGGATTATGCGGAATACGTGCAGGAAGTAAGAACATCTCGCCTTCTTTGATCACGATATCCTTTGCCTTACCTTCGTGCTGGATACCTACCGTGATGTCACCTTCGATCTGATAAAAAAGTTCTTCACTCTCATTGAAGTGATAATCCTTCCGGGCATTTGGACCTCCAACGATCATTACGATGAAATCACCTGCTTCCTTATAAAGGTTTTTATTCCCTACAGGAGGTTTCAATAACTCCCTGTTTTCTTCGATCCACTGATGTAAATTAAATGGCATTAACATATCCTGCGTTTTTATCAAAAGTACCAAATGAATGGCCTATTTGCAATATAAAACGCATAAAAAACCCTGAAGTGATGAGAACATCTACTTCAGGGTTTTATTATTTCGTTAGCGTTTTCGAAAGCAATGCTTCATTACTGCGCTAACGCTTGTATTTCATCGAAAGCGATACTTTCTCTTATTGAATAACTACACGGAATACTTTTTCAGCGTTCTCTGTAGAAAGTTTAAAGAAGTAAGTACCTCTTTCAACTTCTTTCAAGTTCACTGTATTTGTTCCCGCAGTAACATTCGTTCCGGTTTGAATTGTACGACCGTTGATATCAGTAACCACTAAATCAAAGTTTCCTGTAAATGTTGATTCAATAAACACAACACCTGTAGAAGGGTTTGGATAAAGAGATACTTCTTCCAACGCATTTTCTTCAACAGAAAGCGCGTTACATGACAATACAGTTACAACAACGTTTGCAGTATCATCAGGACAAACTCCGTTTCCGGAAATATAGTCGTAGTTATATTGACCAGGGAAGTTTGCAGTAACGATTTGAGAATTTGGTAAAGCAACATCCGATGGATCATACCAGTTACCATTTAGATCTGCATTTCCGTTTAATCCTGCCAACAAATCGATGTGCTCGTTTCTACAAGCGTCAATTGTACCGTCTTCTCCGGCGTTAGAAGGAGCGTAAACCTTCACTTGAGATATGATAGAATCGTAAGCACATCCGTCAGTTACACGGTACTGGAAGTCAAATGTCTGGTAAGCCAAACCATTTGATTCGAAATCAGAACCTGTGATACTTGCATTAACAGAAGGGATGTCAGAAGACCAAACACCTCCTAAATCTTCATTATTGATAGTTGTTGTAAGGTCCACATTTGTACCATAACAAACTTCAGTTAATGCGGCTGCAGTTCCTGCTTCCAATACGATCTCCGTTACATTCAGGCTAAAGTTACCTGAAGTACCATCAAATCTGTCATACATAATGTAATAAGTAGCACCCGGAGTTAAATCACAAACTGTGAAGTTCGGAGCTAAGCTCGTTCCACCGATTGCATTATCGTTTGCTGCCTGCAGGTCAAATGTATTAAAGTCAGCACAGTTAATTGCGGAGTATACAGCAGCCTGACCGTTGTATGCAAGTGCAGTTGAGTTAATTCTCACAGAACCGGAAGGAGGCGCTACGAATGTATACCATAATGTTCCGTTCAATGTAGAGTTAATCCATCCGTCTGTTTCCTGAGCTCCGGTAGCCGGAGGAGCAATGCTGGATTCGTTTACTGAAACACCCGCACCTGCGTTGTTAAATGTATAAGTCTGATCCAGTTGAATAGCTTCCTGTGAACAAACGATATCGTTTGTTACCGGCATTACGACCGTAATTGGACCTACCCAGTTAGAAGTGTCGTTTGTACCGGCACATTCAGCCTGAACATAAACCTGGTAAACACCAGATCCCATTAATGCAGTGTTATATACAGTGTCTGCGAAGTCGATACCTGTTGCAGTTGCCGTCATTCCTGATCCTAATTGGAAACCGGTCATTCCGTACTCAATGTTGAATCCTGTTACAGGGTAAGCAGGGCTTGTTTCAACCCAGTTCCATGTCAATTCCAATGAATCCGGATCTGTTGTTCCTGCAAGACCTGTGATGTCAGAACAATTTGGCTTAGTACAGAAGTTTACCAAGAAACCATCAGAAGTTAATGCGTCAGCCGCACAGTCTGAATAAATGTAAGCATCGTAACAAGTCAATTGGAGTAATCCACCGATAAATACATCAGAAGTTGCTGTAGGTAATGTTCCCAATACTTCAGAAGCAACGCTTGGATCAAATCCATCATAACCGTAGACTACTGTCCAGTTTGTTTCTCCATATAAACCAGCATCCCAGTTCAATTGAGCATCTGTTGTAGTTGTAATTGTAACGTTGTTGGTTACGTTCGGACAAAGCGCTGTGTAAAGTCTCACACAAGAGTTGTTTTGCAAATAAGTCTGGCTATTGTAAGAGATAGCTACTGTAGACATAGGTCCAATAGCTGAAATAGTAGCAAAGTTTCCGGCGTAGTCAGAAGAACTTTGAGTACCACCGAATACTTTATCCTCATACAAGTAGAAGATCTCACCTGTAGTTTGATTGAAAGCAATCTCAAACGTTACATTCTGCCCGATAACTCCGGAGAATCTAGGTCTGTTATACCATTCAACGATCACGTAGTTATCACCACCGATAGTTGTTTCTTGCCAGTATACGTTTCCTTCTTCATCATCCAGGTCAGTTTGCCATGGATTTAAAGTTACTGCACCGAATGAAACATTTCCGTTGTTGCTTACTGTAAGTGTATTTGAACTAACTCCCTGGAAAGAAACAGGGTTAGTCAATGTAATTGGAGTTGAAGCATCATCCGTTAGGTTCAATGCTGTTCCTGTTGTATGGATTGGAGTAAATCCAGGGCCACACTCGCTATCCCATGCAGAGAAAGGTACATATGTAGAGAACGCGAAAGGTCCGGCCCAGTCAGAAGATGCAATGCATCCTGCCTGAACATAGAATTCATAATCTGTATCCTCAGTTAATCCTGAAACAGGAACTGTATCATTTGTTACACCTGTCATTGGGAATCCTGTACCCGGAGTAAATCCAGCCGGTCCGTATTCTACATTCCAGGTTGTTTCGCTTCCTTGAGGAGTCCAAGTCAACATTCCGTTGAAGAAAGTTACGTTGAATGCGTTCAATGCAGTTGGAGCAGAAGGCTCAGTAATTGTGATAGGAACTATAGCAGAAGTTCCCATAGAAGCGTCACGAACAATGATGTCGTAGTTTCCAGCTCCTAAGTTGGTAGGGATTGGTCCAAAAGTCACACCGTTATCCAAAGAATATTCAAATGGAGCAGTTCCACAAGATACAGTTCCAAGGCTGAATGATCCGTCTGTCAAACCATTACAAGAAATATCGATTGGATTTAGAGTTACAAGAACCGGGTTAACGTTAACCACAACCGGTAGTCTTGTAGGACTTACACATCCACCGTTAACGGCTTGTGCATAAAATGTATAAGTTCCGGCAGTTGCAGTTGGTAATACAGATGTTCCGATAGTCTCAAGCGTGCTGTTTGTTCCAAGTGAATTTCCTGCAACAGGTGCATCGAACCATTCAAAAGTTACAGGAGGTACCGTATAAGCCACGATCAACATAACTGATCCTGCACTTGCGTTTCCACCAAAGCTGTAATTGTGGTCTACGTTTACTGTAAAAGCACCATTACTTCCGATTGTTACGTTGTTCGTATAAGGACCTGCATTAGTTACTCCGCCGATTACATTCGCAACGACAGTTGAACCCAGTGTTACGGCACCCGTGATATCAACAGAAAGATCTGAAGGCCATGTTCCACCAACTGTTGTAACATTATTAAAGCTGATAATAGAGCTTGTAATTGTTGCACCACCAGGAATGTTCAAAGTTCCGTTTAATGCTGCAGATGATCCGGGAGTCAATACAAAATTAGAAGCAAGCATGATCGTGTCAATTGCAGAAGTTGCAGCAGCCGATACACTAACAATTGCAGAAGATGCTCCTGTACAAATGTTAAGTGGGTTTGTTGAAGAAACCGGTTGATCAGGAGTATATGTACTGATAACTACCGGTAAAGCAGTGGTGTTTGACCAACAAGAAGTACCAGCTTCAAAAGCTGAAATGTAATATGTTCCTGAGCTTGTAACGTTAAGCGGAGTACTTGCGTCGTTTGCAGTACTTACACCGTTCACAATAGTTTGCCAGTAATAAGTTGTACCCATTGGAGGTGCGGCAGCTGTTAAAGTAGTGTTCATACAAGCTGGGTTTGCACCGGCAGTTGGAGCCGGAGGAGCTGCAGCTGTTGGGAAGTTCGATACCGTAATCGATGATGCAACAGACCACTGATTGTAAGTTGTATTTAAAGATCGGATATAGTAAGTTCCGTTAGCTGAAATAGCATAAGCACCTGAATAAGGCGTTGCAGTACTGGTTCCTGTTGCAGATGTCTGCCAGTACCAGGTAGTGTTTGCCTCCGGAGTTCCGGGAACTGTTAAAGATGAGCCTGTTGCACAAGTAGGTACAGTAGGATCCTGAACCGGTGCTGCCGGCGTAGATACAATAGTTCCGTCTAATGTAAACGTACCGGTACAAGGACTCGGCGGTGAAGGCCAGGTATCAAACATGATGTAATACGTCACTCCTGCAGTCAGGTTAAAAGGAGCTGTAGTTAAAGACGAACCTGAAGTGGTTTGGCTTGTAACAAGTGTTCCGCCTGAAGTAGGACAGCCCTCATAGATAAAGATACCTACCCAGTTTTGTCCGGAATAAGCAACTGTAACGTTTGCGTAATTCGATGTTGGAGTCCATGAATAAAGGGCTTCAAAGCCGTCGTCATAATCTGATACAAGATCAATGTCATTAGCTCCTCCACAGACTATCGAGGGATCTGTGTAAGGTAAGGTAGGGGTAGCAGGAAGTGCAATAGCCGATGGACAGGTAGTCGCAAAAGCAGATTGAATTCCCACTAACAGTCCTACCAGACCGAGTAGTAATTTTTTCTTCATAAAGTATAATTTATTTACGTTCAGGACAAATGTAAAGAATTAACGGTTCATTAATAATATTTTCTTTTACTTTTTATTCTAAATACGTTATGAGTTTCTTATATGTGAAGTTTAGATGGCAAATTGCTTTAACGAATCGTATTCGCTGATACAAAGGAGGTTAAAATGATGTTTTCAAACCAATGAATTTATATGACCTAACAATTGATGTGTTAATTTTCACATCAACAATTGTTTCAATAATTGATTAATCAACAAAAAAGGCCCTTATGAAACATAAGGACCTTTTTTTTAAAGTGAAGATTTTAAGTCTGTTATTGGATAACTATTCTGAAAACCTTTTGAGCATCGTTATTTGAAAGTGTGAAGAAGTAAATTCCTCGCTCTACCTCTTTTAAGTCGACACTACTTGTTCCTGCAGAAATTGTATTCTGACCGGTTTGAATTGTACGGCCGTTTACATCTGTTACCACTAAGTTGAAGCTACCTGTACTGAATGTTGATTCAATAAACACAACACCTGTAGAAGGGTTCGGGTAAACCGTTACCAGCTCAAGGGTGTTTTCATCTACAGATAACCAGTTACAATTGGAAAGTACATTGACAACTACGTTTGCCGTATCATCCGGACAAACCCCGTTTCCTGATACATAATCATAGTTATACTGACCAGGGAAATTGGCTGTCGTAATTTGCGAGTTTGCCATCAGAACATCTGACGGATCATACCAGTCACCGTTCAGGTCAGCAGTTCCATTCAATCCGGCCAATAAATCAATAGGTTCATTTTTACAAGCTGTAATCGAACCATCGATTCCTGCATTAGACGGCGCGAAAATTTTCACTTGTGAAACGATGGAGTCATAAGCACATCCGTCAGTTACACGGTATTGAAGGTTATACGTGTTGAAAGAAATAGCTTCTGACAACAATAGCGAATCAACGATACTGATGTTTACTGCCGGGATAGATGAAGACCAAACTCCGTCTGTATCATATCCTGTGATAGTATTAAATAGATTCACAGTATCCCCTGTACAAACGTTTGTTAATGGACTTGCCATACCTGCATTTAGAATGATATCAGAGATGCGGATAGCAAAGTTTCCGTTCGTAGCGGTGAATTTATCGACCATCAGGTAATAAGTAGCACCCGGAGTCAGATCACAAACCGTGAAGTTTGGAGCTAAACTGGTCCCACCGATTGCATCATCATTTGCGGCCAATAATGTAAATGTATTGAAATCAGCACAGTTTACAGCCGAGTAAACAGCTGCCTGTGTGTTGAATCCGATTGCAGTTGCATTGATACGCACCTGGCCTGTTGCAGGTGCAACAAAAGAATACCAAAGCGTACCATTTAAAGTACTGTTTACCCAACCGTCAGTTTCTTGAGCTCCGGTAGCCGGAGGCGCAATATTTGACTCGTTTACAGACACACCTGCTCCGGTTGTGTTGAAAGTATAATCGGTATCCAATAACAACGCTTCCTGTTCACAAACGATATCATTTGCAGCAGGCATGATCACAGTAATAGGACCAACCCAGTTAGAAGTGTCAGTTGTACCCGCGCATTCAGCCTGAACATATACCTGGTAAACACCTGAAGCCATTAGTGCAGTGTTAAATACGGTATCCGCAAAGTCGATACCTGTAGCGTCATCAATAAATCCGCTTCCAAGGGTGAAGCCGTTCATTCCATACTGAATATTGAATCCTGTAACCGGGTAAGCAACACTAGATTCAATCCAGTTCCATGTCAATTCTATAGAATCAATATCTGTAGTTCCTGCAAGTGCAGTGATATCAGAACAGTATGGTTTCGTACAGAAGTTTACAAGGTAGCCTTCAGAAGTTAGATTATCTGCCTGACATTCGGAATAAATATAAACATCATAGCAAGTCAATTGTTCCAATGTGTTTCCGAAGTTCACATCTGAACTATTTACACTCAATATTCCAAGTTCCTGTCCGGAAATTGTCGGATCAAATCCTTCATAACCGTAAACTACAGTCCAGTCTGTTTCTCCGTAAAGACCCGCATCCCAGTTCAATTGTGCGTCATCTGTTCCTGTAATAACAGTCATGTTCTGTACATTAGGACACAGTGCATAATAGAAATGAACACATGAATTATTTTGCAGGTATGCCTGGTTGTTATTAGAAACGTTGATATCAGTTGTAGGACCTGACAGACCGATGTCTGCATTTCCTGCATAATCATCCGCAGTTTCTGTTCCGCCGAATTCTACATCATCATAGACATAATAGATCTCTCCTGTTGACTCGTACATTTGGATCTGGAAAGTAACTGATCCGGCACCATTGCTGAAGTTGTTCTGATTGTTCCACTGGAAAATAGCGATTTGGTTCGGAGCAGTACCGGTTACCTGGTAATACACATTTCCGGTTTCATCATCCATATCATCTCCCCAGGCGAATAGGTAGTCTCCTGTGATTGTAGTCATGTTTCCGCCATAACCAACATTACCGGTTAAAGTATTCAACTGGATTCCACCGTTATTTCCAATAGTAAGATCTGTAACGGAACCTCCCTGGTATGGGAAAGCAAATGGAAGCGTAATTCCTGTTTCTGAATCATCCGTTAAGTTCAAATCAGTTCCCGTCCCTGAAATATCAAAGAATCCGATGGTCGGACACTCATTGTCCCAAGCCAGGAATCCAGGATCTGTTGAGAATGCAAAAGGACCTGCCCAATCAGAAGAAGTTGTACATCCTGCCTGAACATAGAACTCATAAGCAGTATTTTCTGTCAAACCTGTAACTGGAATGGTATCATTCGTAACACCTGTCATTGGGATTCCGGTACCCGGAGTAAATCCTGCAGGTCCATATTCCACGTTCCATGTTGTTTCGCTTCCTTGAGGCGTCCATGTTAATTGACCATTAAAATAAGTCACATTAAATGCATTCAGGTTCTGAGGAGCACTTGGTTCAACGATAACAATTGTATTCGGAGCACTCAATGCCATCGTTGCATCTTGTGCTACGATTGAGTAAGTTCCGGCCGCTAAATTTGTCGGAATAGCCTGGAAAGGACCATTATCCACTGAGTAAAGGAAAGGACCTGTACCACAATCAACACTGTCTAAAGCAAATGATCCGTCTGTTAAACCATTACATGAAATATCAATTGCACTTAAGTGAACAGATACCGGATTCACGTTAACGGTAACCAGTTCACGTACTGCACTGTAACAACCACCAAGGGTAGATGCCACGTAAAAATTGTAAGATCCGTTGGTTGCAGTTGGCATAACTGTTGTACCCACTGTTTCAAACGGGGAACCTGTTCCCACTGCGTTCCCACCGGAAGCAGCATCAAACCACGTTGCAGAAGAAGCAATCGGAATAGTATAATTAACAGTACCATTGAAAGCTCTGTTAGCATTTACACCACCAAAAAGAGAACAAAGCCCAGCTCCCGCGGTAATCGTCATGTCCGCGTTTGTGTAGTTTGTTGCTCCTGTTACTGTAGTATATTGTGCACCGTAATTTACATAAATAGCGTAAAGAGAAGATGCAGGAATTAACAAGTCTGTGATGTCAATATTTACTGGTGTTCCTGCAGTTGTAGTCACCGGGTAAGTTCCCAATGAAGTCCACGCTCCTGCGGTTGTTTCACTTCCAAGATAAGTACCTGTTTTGTAGAACACTTCAACAGTTTGTGCTCCGCCGACATTTGGAATAACATCCAAACTTGTCACGTTTACTGCATTTGAATTCGTTGTGATATTAAACATAGCTCCACCGCCACAGCCGTTTCCTCCCGCAGAAGTTGTAGAAAGGGAACCCGGAGCGTTAGAAGTTGTTGTTGCTGATATCATCGCTGTAGTTTCTCCTGTACAGATATTCAAATAAGGAGCACTTACAGTTGGGTTGTTTGGAATCTGACTGTCTACAGTTACAGTTAAACTGGTTGTCGGAGACCAGCATTGAGTAGCTGTTTCGTACGCTGCAACAGTATAAGTTCCGGTTGCAGTTACGTTGAAAGGAGCAGTTGCCGGGTCGGCATTGCTTGATCCGTTAACGGTTGTTCCTTGCCAATAGTACTCAGTGCCCGCCGGTGCAGCTGGCATGGAAATCGTTGTTCCCGGAGTACATGCAGGATTTGCTGCAGCTGTTGGTGCAGGAGGTGTCGTTGCAACCGGGAAGTTTGATACAGTAATAGAAGATTCTGTTGACCATGCATTAAGCATTGGATTGAACGCTCGTACATAATACGTTCCATTGGCAAAGACTGTCCACGGAGTGGAAGCAGGTTCTGTGGTGCTTGTTCCGGTTGGTGTTGTTTGCCAATACCAAATTTCATCTGAAATAACTGGTGATCCTGTCATACTTAATTGAGTTCCTCCCGAACAAGTTGGTGTTCCTGCTGCTTGAACAGGTGAAGGTGGAACGGTTGGGAGAAGGCCCCAAATGAAATAGTATCCGGATGTTGGTGGAGTTACTGTACCACTAATGGTAATTCCCTGGCTGTTTGCGGTACCAGCAGTTGTAGCTAACCAGGAAGTAGTGGATGTACGGTTGTTATAATCTGTTGAGGTAGTTCCTCCAAGACCTACATGCGTTGATGCGGTGGACGATGTGCCAAATACACAGTTCCCATACATAATCTGTACATAGTTGGCCGTTTCAAATAAACGAATTTGAAAGTTGAGTGTATCACCTGTTCCGGTAGTTCCGGTTCGCTTGTAATCTGACCATTGAACGACACAAATGCGGTTTGGGGCTGTACCGATTGTTTCTACGCGAATTTCCGCACCTGTCTGTGCTACTAAATTCCTAGCCATTGCTGCAATTCGATTACGCAAAGTTGCAGGTGAAGTGGCTCCGGCTGTAGACAATGCAGTGTATGAACTCGTAGAAGTAATGTCTACAGAAGGGGTCAGTGAAGATTGCCCCAGTGAGATCCATCCGTTGGCATTAATCGCCAAACGGTCGAACACAGAGCCATTGTAAGTAAAGTTAAACCCGATCGGAATACCAACCCCGGTTACTGCTGTACCTCCGGCAGGAACTGCAGGATCGACGAACCGCTGATCGTCAGTTGTTGTTGTCCCGTAAACAGTACCTCCTGTGATGGGGGTATATGTTGCGGTTGATTCATTAAACAGGTAACTCGAGACTTGTGCCTGAGCCTTTTCTCCAAAGAGGACAAATGCCCACAGCATCAGCCAGGAGAATCCCAAATAGTAATTTTTTTTCATAATTTAAATTTTAATAAATGATTTATGTGTTTGGAGGGGTTGATTACATATCAATGATTGATAAATCTGTAAATGGTTGTATTTTTTTAAAAGAATAACGCTTATTTATAGATGTAACAAGTTTTTGAACAATTAAAAATATAGTTGTAAATCTCATATAATTTTGAGTAAGAAACAAATTTTTGTAGTTAAATTTTAAACGGTAAAACCCTTCCAGTTCAGAAAGGGTTTTACCGGATATTATTGTTTTGTTAACTTACTGAATAACAATTCTGAACACTTTTTCAGCGTTCTCGGTAGAAAGTTTAAAGAAGTAAGTTCCGCGTTCTACATCTTTTAGATTTACGCTGTTTGTTCCGGCAGAAATTGTATTCTGACCGATTTGAACAGTACGCCCGTTTACATCTGTTACCACTAAGTCGAAGTTGCCAGTGCTGAATGTTGATTCAATAAATACAACTCCTGTAGATGGATTCGGGTATATGTTTACCTGCTCAAGTGCGTTCTCATCTAAAGATAAAAAGTCACAAGTCGAACTTACGTTAACAACCACGTTTGCGGTGTCATTCGGACAAATACCGTTTCCTGAGATGTAATCATAGTTATACTGACCAGGGAAATTCTCCGTAATGATTTGTGAGTTTGGTATAAGAACATCTGATGGATCATACCAATCACCATTCAAGTCAGCGTTTCCGTTCAATCCTGCTAACAAATCAATAGGTTCGTTTTTACAAGCTGTAATTGAACCGTCTTGTCCTGCATTGGATAAAGGATAGATACGAACTTGCGAAACAATCGAATCATAAGCACAACCATCTGATACACGGTACTCAAGATCAAATGTTTGGTATGCAAGTCCTGTAGTGTTAAACATAGAATCCTGGATGCTTGCATTTACTGCTGCAATTGAAGAAGACCAGTTTCCTCCGTTATCATTACCGGAAATAGTAGTGAACAGGTCAACCATTTCTCCCGTACAAACACTTGTTAAAGGACCGGCAGATCCACCTTCAAGAACGATAGCTGATACAGCAAGGCTAAAATTACCCGTAGTACCATCAAATTTATCATACATAATGTAATAGGTAGCACCCGGAGTCAGATCACAAACTGTGAAGTTTGGAGCTAAACTTGTTCCACCGATAGCATCATCATTTGCTGCCGTCAACATAAATGTATTGAAATCTGAACAGCTAATTGCAGAATAAACAGCAGCCTGACCGTTATAAGGAAGTCCTGTAGAGTTAATTCTAACCGAACCCGATGCAGGTGCTGTAAACGTATACCATAATGTACCGTTCAATGTAGAGTTAACCCATCCGTCGGTTTGCTGAGCACCAGTCGCAGGAGGTGCAATGTTTGATTCGTTCACGGAAACTCCTGCACCTACATTGTTAAAGGTATAAGTTTCGCCTAACTGTAGTGCTTCCTGTTCGCAGACGTCATCATTTGTAATCGGCATTATCACGGTAATTGGACCTACCCAACCTGAAGTGTCGCTTGTTCCGTCACATTCTGCCTGAACGTAAACCTGGTAAACACCAGATCCCATTAATGCAGTGTTATATACTGTGTCTGCAAAGTTGATACCTGTAGCATCATCAATAAATCCGCTTCCAAGCGTAAAACCTGTCATACCGTACTGAATGTTGAATCCGGTTACCGGGTAAGCCGGGCTTGATTCAGTCCAGTTCCAGGTTAATTCCAATGAATCCGGATCTGTTGCACCAGTGATTCCTGAAGGATTCGAACAGTATGGAAGGGTTGTGAAATTGTGAACCAATGCTAAAGATGTATCACCGTTTGCACAATTTGCATAAATATAGATCGTGTAATCAGTTAATTGAATTAATGAGGAAATACTTGAGAACGTGTTTGTCTCATTCATAATCGTTCCTGTACCAGGAGTAAATCCTTCGGTACCATATTCGATAATCCAGTTTGTCTCATTAGAGAATCCCGCAGTCCAGCCAAATTGAATTTCATCCGGGCCCAGGAACGTTGTTGCAAAGTTTTTAGGTTTTGGACAATCCGTATAGTAAAACTCAACACAACTGTTGTTCTGAAGGTAAGAAGCATTATCATTGGATACGTTCAAATCCTGGTTAGGTCCGGAAACCCCGATGTCAGCATTTGCAGCATAATCATCACCCGCATTTGGAGCACCAAAAACAACGTCTTCATAAACAAACCAGATTTTTCCGGTAGCCTCATCGAATTGTGCCTGGAAAGTAACCGTCGGAGCTGTCGGAGAACCGGAGAAGTTACAAATATTGTCCCACTGAACAATAAATGTTCTGTTCGGAGCCGTTCCGATTGTCTGGTGGTAAACGTTCCCGGTTTCATCATCCATATCATCACCCCAAGGGAAAATAAAGCTTCCCGGTTGAGTTGTCATGTTGCCTCCGTAACCGATTTGAGCAGTTGTTGTACCAAGTGCCATACCTCCGTTGTTACCGATCGTACAATCAGTAACTAATGTTCCCTGGTAAAGGATAGGGAATGGAAGTGTCATACCGGTTTCAGAATCGTCTGTCAATACCAGATCAGTTCCTGTTGTTGAAATATCGATAAATCCTGCAGCAGGACAATCCGTTGACCAGTCCATATAAAGCCCCTGGTTATAAGTATTGAAAGAAATCGGTCCGGTATAGTAAGATGAATCCGTAGAAGAACAAATCCCCATAACATAAACCTGGTAGAATGAATTTGGTGTTAAGTTCGTAAGCGTGAACGGATTCGTCGTTGCAACTACAGAATCACCTGTTCCAAGAGCAAATCCCGGAGGTCCGTATTGCAGCTGCCATGACAACTCTGATCCTCCTGCTGTCCATCCAAGTTCAATTTCCGTAGTTGTTGCGCCAAGATTTGTGAAAGCAGTAGGTTGTGGACATGTCGGTGCAGGAACAATGTTTACAAAGTAATCTTCTGTTTCACCCCACGTGTAAGTTCCACAAGGAGTAATACTCCCGATTACAGTGGTTTCTACGTTAATTACACGCATGCGTGTGATTCCTGTTGTAGCTGTTAGTGGAATAAGAACAGTTCCGATTTCATTGTGAGGACCAACTGTAGCAGCTGCAGAGGCATAAACTTCTTCCCCCGGATCGGAAAATAATCCGTTGTGGTTATAGTCAATATATACTTTCGTCATATTACTATAGCTACCACCACAGGTTCCTACCTGCACATTCAATCCATAACTAACTGTTTGAGCAAGATTGGTCGCAGGCAGGGAAGTGTAATTGGAATACTGGTTCTGTATAGATCCTGCTCCTCCCGTTGTTGCACAAGTTGAGCTGTTATTCAAGGTCCCGATACTTACATTGAGAATTTCTTCGTCTCCAGTGCTGGTAGCGTTGCTGTTACAATAACAGTTGATAAAATTGCTGGTATTAACAAGTAGTGCCGCACTGGTGTCAGTAAGGCCTCCACAAGTCATGTAAACACGGTAATAAGTGTCTGCAGTTTGGTTCGAAATATAAGTGCTGTTTGTTGCACCGGGAATATCAGTGAAGGAACCAACAGCACCTGTCAATGAGCTCTGCCATTGATAAGTTTGTCCTGTTCCCCCGGTTCCGCCTAAAATAGAAAGTGTATTGTTTACAGAAGGACAAATAGGGTTGTTTGCAGCCGAAACCGTTCCTGCAGTTGGTGGTGAAGTACAAGGAACTGCCGGAATAAAGGTAATTCCTCCGATAAGACCGCGCGGATAATTTGCCGGAGTGGACGGGTAAACCGTACCTCCCCAGGAAATTCCGTCACCTGTAAGGATGTTAACACCGCCGCCACTGAATGTGTTTGTTCCGGCACCGTTTGTTAATGTGGAATACTGCATGGTAGTTGCTGACAAACCAAGCTGATAAGTTGCTCCAGCAGGAATTGTTAGTGACAAAGAAGTCAAACAGGGAACAATCCCGTTTGCAGTGTTTGAATTGGAGACAACTCCGGTACCTGCGGAAATCCATCCGTTTTGACCTGATCCAACGGTACCGAAATCCCATGGGGCCGCATTGTCTATAAAAGGGGTCGTACGATAAAGTAGTTCAATGTTGTTCGTTGCAGTAGAACCTAAATGACATTGGATATCGGTAATAATAATATCGAATGCATTGGTGTTTTGAACATTGAACGTAACGGAGCCGTTTCCGTTGTTGTTAGGATGGGTGGTATTTATCACCGTCTGCCCATATATATATGAGCCAAACAGGCAGAATAAACCCAGCCAGAGTAATTTTTTAGTCATAATCTTCAGTTTTCACAAAAATATGTTAAAACCACGCTTGAAAAATGAAGTTTATAGTTTCAACTAAGTGGGTAGAGAGTTAATTAAATTGTTGTAAAAAGTGAATATTTTGTATTTCAAGTTTCCGAACGAATATTTATTATGTTTCGTTTAACAATTTAATAATTAACAGATAATGAATTTTTTATTAACATGTGTAATTTATAACAAAAAACATCTTGACTTATCAATTATTAACATTTTTAATTGAATTAGAAATGCCGTGTCTAATTAAAAAAGAGAAGTGAAGCTCTGCCAGGGCTGCAACACTTAAATCAACAGATCAAAAGTACTGTTTAAAGTATAGAATGATTAATTTTACTCCCGATGAAAGATTTGAAAGGTAAAGTTGCTCTGGTTGCTGGAAGTACACAGGGTATCGGAAAAGCAGTTGCTTTAAAATTAGCTGATATGGGTGCTGATATTGTTTTGTTGGCGCGAAATGAAGAAAAGTTGAAGCAGGTGAAGGAAGAACTTCCGCAAGAAGCAGGTCAGACTCATGAATACCTGGTAGGTGACTTTACAAATCCTTCTGATCTGAAAACCAGGATTGCAGATTTTCTTGCAAATGGAAGATCGATTGATATTTTGATCAATAATACCGGAGGACCGAAAGCCGGTCCGATCATCGATGCTGATATTTCAGAATTCCTGGATGCATTTAATCAGCATTTGATTTGCAATCATATTTTGGTTCAGGCCGTTGTTCCGGGAATGAAACAGTCTGGCGGGGGAAGGATTGTAAATATTATCTCTACCAGTGTAAAACAACCACTTCCGGGACTTGGAGTCTCAAATACGATCCGTGGTGCAGTAGGTAATTGGAGTAAAACACTGGCGAACGAATTAGGACAATTCAATATTACCGTAAACAATGTTCTCCCGGGAGCAACGAATACTACAAGACTCCAGGAAATAGCTTCGAATAAATCTGCCAAAACAGGAGATTCCGTGGACGTTATCTTTGAAGAAATGGCTGATGAATCACCGATGAAGCGTATTGCTAAGCCTGAAGAGATTGCGGCTGCCGTGGCATTCCTGGCATCTCCTGCGGCTAGCTATATCAATGGGATCAATATCCCTGTTGACGGAGGGCGTACCAAATCACTTTAACACATTCACGTGACCTACGAACTCACCGTAGATACTTGATCTGGTGGTGTATTTAATCTTGTAGGTATATGTTCCGTCAGGAACCGGTTTGTCTTTGTAGGTACCATCCCATTCCCAGCGAATACTTTTTGATTCGAATACTAAAATCCCCCACCGGTCATAGATCGTAACATCTACTTCACCGATGTTGATCATAGATGCTTTGAAGGTATTGTTGAACTGGTTTCCGTCCGGCGTAAATGTGTTTGGAACGTAGATCCAGTATTCTTCCTGGATAGTAATCGGTTTTGTAACCGTATCCTTGCATCCGAGATAGTTCGTCGCAATAAGTGTTACATAATAAGTTCCCGGAACATCATATGTATTGTTCGGATGGACCATGGTAGATGTTTGTCCGTCACCGAATTCCCATTCATAAGTGTTTCCTCCAAGTGTAAGGTTTTGGAATGTAATCGGTAAGTCTTCAAATAAAGTATTACTTGAAATAACGAAATCTGCATCAGGTTCAATAACAGTTACGGTTGTGGTTCCCTCTACGGTAAAGGTTTGACATTCATCCGACACGGAAACGGTGTAGGAAGTCGTTGTGTAAGGGTTAACAAATACCTGAGCAGTTGTTTCTCCGCTATGAAGCCAGTTGTAAAAATACTGACCGTATCCTCCGGTTGCACTTACACTGATTGGAACGGTATCCCCCGGACAAATGATTTGATCCGGTGACATCGTTAATACCAATGGCGGACTCGTAATTGTATATAAGACACTATCCAATGCAGCAACGTCACACTGATCCGTTACCTCTATATAATACATTGTACTTGTACTCGGAATTACATCCAATGTATCATTTGTTCCCAAAACATTGCCATTGGCAAGATGCCAGGAATATGTGTAGTTTCCTGCACCACCGCTTACCTGCACAGTTAATTCCTTCGGAACGTAAGGGCAAATTTCGGTGATATCGGGTGTGGATATCAATGCTATCGGCGGATATACAGGAACAGTAACTGTTGCAACAGCCTGTGCAGTTTCATTCAAACAGTTGTCAGTGACGGAGATCGTATAGTTTTGAGTCGCTGTCGGATTTACAGTAATTGTAGGCGTTGTTTCACCGGTACTCCAGAGAAAAGTGTATGGTCCGGAACCTCCGCCCGGAACAGCAGTAAGCACAGCCTCATCTTGTGGACAAAGCTTATCTACAGAGTTCACTGTGACCGTTACGGGTTCAATATCTCCGATCTGAAGACTCACCAGGTAAGGGTTGAGGTTTCCGCAGGGATCCATAAGCTGAAAATCGAGATCGATTGTTTCTATTCCTTCCGCTGCACCGTCAGCAAAAGCACTGAGGTTAAATGTTACGGTCGTTTGCCCCGGATTGAAAGTTACCGAATTGGGGATATTCGTATAATCAACTCCTTCCGTAGCAGTGCCGGAAACAAGGATAGGAACAGTTACTGTTTGCGATAGATTTTTTGTTCTTGTAAGTGTTACAGTTGCATTTACACATCCTTCAGCCATCGTTTTTCCGTCGTTGAACGGGTCTGATGACAAAGTATAATCAACCTCGATCGGAGCCTTGGATGTTAAGCTGTTTGCCTCCAGGAAAATTCCAGAGTCAAAAATCCCGTCACCGGCATCTGCAATAGCAATGATGAGGTGGTAGGTTTGTCCGCACTGAACCTTGGATACTGCCTCCAACACTTTGGTGAATCCGTCATATTGAATGGTGGTACCGCCTGTATTGTTTACATAATATGCAGGATTAGTGGCTGAGCAAGCAGGAATTCCGCTTCCTGTTCCTCCTGGATTTCCACCATTCACGTTATTGATTGTAACGGGTTGTCCGTTAGGCAGTCTGGCAATATTCACTGCTCCACCTATTCCAGGTCCGGAAATAAAGAATGCAAATGCATCATTGAACTGGGAACATACGTATTCCGGGTATTCTTCCGATCCGAAAACGTATTTGAAACGCACCGTATCTGAATAGGGAACAAAATCAAATTCCAGGATGGCTGCATTGAAAGTCGGTGCTCCTGCCTGACTGCTTAAAGCACTAAAGCCGGGGTAGTTGTTATCAACACCGGAATTGGTCGAATTATTAGGTCCCTGCGGACCGTCCCCGTTATTTGCAATGGTTCCGGTAGTAATAACAATTCCCGAGTTGATTCCCAGGTTTGTTCCGTTTGCCGTAAATCTTCCGATTGTGCCTGATGCGCCGTTATAAGTAATGTTTGAAACAGTAACCCCAGGACCAAGAAGCGTATTCTGAACTAAAGATGCAGCACTTTGAGCTGATGTAACCAATTGGCCCATCAAGGAGAGAGGTAAAAGAAGTGCTATCAGACAAATCAGCTTCATACTTAAATAACGTTCCGTAAGTGGAATAGTTGTTTGCTCAAATACAAAAAGCGAACCAAAATGGAAATATACTGATTAAACAGTAGGAATCAATGATTTATCAGTCAAAAAATCACAAATTAATTGAAGATTCCCTGGAGACCGCAAAGATTCGCGTATGTTCCTCCCAAAGCAATTAAATCCTGATGCTTTCCACGCTCAATAATCTGGCCTTTTGACAGTACTAAAATTTCATCAGCATTGATGATGGTACTCATTCTGTGAGCAATGATCAAAGAGGTGCGGTCTTTCATTAATTCATCAAGGGCTCCCTGCACAATGCGTTCGCTTTCAGTGTCCAGCGCAGAAGTTGCTTCGTCCAAAATAAGGATGGAAGGGTCTTTCAAAACTGCTCTTGCGATGCTTAGGCGTTGTTTTTGTCCGCCGGAAAGTTTGTTCCCCCGTTCCCCGATGATCGTGTCGTAACCGTTTTCCAGTTGTTCGATGAAGCTGTCTGCATGTGCAATTTTGGCGGCTTTTACAATTAATTCCATGGAAACATCTTCTCTTCCGAAAGCGATGTTATTTCGGACCGTGTCGTTGAACAAGATGGATTCCTGGGAAACAATCCCGATGTTTTTGTGGAGGTCTTCCAGTCCGTATTCCTTGATGTTGATGTCGTCAATGTAGATGGCGCCCTCATTCACGTCGTAAAAGCGCGGAAGCAGGTCGGCAATGGTTGATTTACCGCTTCCCGATTCCCCTACTAAAGCAATGGTCTTACCGCGTTTCAGATCAAAGTTGATGTTTTTCAGAACCCATTCGTCTTTGTATTTGAAACTCACGCCTTCCAACCGGATTTCATTCTTCAGTCCTTCCAGTTTCTTCGGGTTTTCAGCTTCGTAAATGGATTCATCCATATCCAAAATGGAATTGATCCGGTCACGGGAAGCTTCTGCTTTATTAAGGTTTCCTACAGCAGTTGCAATTCCCTGGATAGGTCTTAAAAGCTGGGAAAATACAATGATGAAGGTGATGAAACCTTCTCCGGTTAAACTGTTTACATCCTTATCCAGGATCATCACACCGCCAAACCAAACCAGGCAGATCATCACGGCTGCTCCCAGGAATTCATTCAATGGAGGAGAAAGGTCTTTCTTGCGGAATGTACGGGTAATTAATTGCTGATGTCTCAGGTTGATCTTACGAAAACGCTCGGTCATGAACGGAATAGCATTGAAGGCTTTAATGATTTTAATGCCGCCCAAGGCTTCTTCAATGGTCGAAAAAACAATCCCGTTTTGCTCCTGTCCCTGTTTGGCGGTACGTTTCAGGCTTTTACCTATGCGTGAAATGACAAATGCGGAAACCGGAAGAAGAATAAAAGAGATTAGCGTTAGTTGCGGGCTGATATATAACAAAGAGCCAACGGTTATGATAATAGCGAAAGGTTCCCGGTAAATCAATTCCAAAATAGCTACCACCGCAATTTCAATTTCGCCTACGTCACTGCTCATTCGTGACATCAGATCTCCTTTGCGTTCCTCCGTGTAAAAAGAAAGCGGAAGCTTCATTGCTTTGGAAAAAATCTGGTCTTTTACATCACGAACAACCGCCATTCTCAATTGTGACTGATACCAAATGGCTCCGTAACGGCTGAGATTTTTCAGGAAAAAAGCAATCAATACGGCAAAACAAACAAATAATAAGGCTTCCTTCGGATCTTCTTTCACCATTTCCTGCATGGTATAATTGAAGAGGTCTTTGCAGTAAAGAAAAAACGCAACAAATCCGCCATTGTAAATGGGTTCAGGTAAATTCGTGATCTGATCCGGTTTAAAGATCAATTGCAAAAAGGGGATAAACAAAATCATGGAAATGAGATTGAATATCACGAAAAGCAAGTTGTAAAAGATCGTAAGTATAGCCGGAGCTTTATACGAAAAAGTGTATTTGTGGAATGCTAATATCGATTTCATGCAGTACAAAGATATGTTTTTGTTGTCCTTTGTGTATGAACGAGTTTACAATTCTTAACTTTGCAGTATGAGTTCAATTAGACAAAACCGGGTTGAAGGAGTAATTCAAGAAGAATTATCGACTTATTTTCAACGCAATGCACGTGAGATTTGCTTGGGTGCAATGGTCAGTGTGACGATTGTAAGAGTAACTTCCGATCTTTCTTTGGCACGTATTTATTTATCCGTTTTCATGGGGCCCGATAAGAAAGAAGTACTAAAAAATATCCAGGAAAATTCACGAAAAATTCGCGGAGAGGTAGGAAAACGTTTGAAGAACATGCATAAAATTCCGGAGCTTCTGTTCTACATCGATGATTCTTTGGATTATGCTGAAACCATCGATAAATTATTGAAAGATTAAGGTTTCATTTTTCATAGCGAGAAGGTATCTTCGATATACCCGGAAACAGCGAAACCTGGTTAATTGGATTACGCGTATATCGGTTGTCGGAATTGCGGTTATTACAGCTGCACTGGTGATTATTTTATCTGCCTTTAACGGAATTGAGCAAATGGTTTCCAAGCTTTATTCGGATTACGATCCGGCTATCACCATGCGTTCGCTGGAAGGAAAAACATTTGATTCTACAACTGTTAAGCTGGATAACCTGCGCAAAATACCGGGAGTTATTTCCGTTTCAAAAGCTATTGAAGAAACCGTTATTATTAAGCATGGTAAGAAATGGATCAATGCACGCATGGTGGGTGTGGATTATTCGTTTACGGATGCATGCAATTTAAAAGAACACATGGTTGACGGCTATCCCTACCTGGAGGAGAACGGGCAGCCAACCGCAGTTATAGGTGCAAGTTTACTGGATAAAATTGACGGATATATTTCCGAAATGGATGGCTACGAAGAACTGATGCTCTACACACCGCTCAGGGATGCTTCGATGACCCGTTTGAAAAGTCCGTTCAAGGTCTCTCCGCTGAAAGTAGTAGGCAGAATGAATTACAATAAAGACGTAAATATGTCTGATGTATTGGTTCCGATCAACTATGCGGAAACTCAGCTGAATTATGGCTCGGACATTACATCGGTTTATATTCATGCTGAGAAGGAGAATATTGAATCTGTCAAAACGGTTCTTCAAGCTAAATTCGGGGAGAAATTCCAGGTCAAAACGGCTGCTGAAAAGAACGAACTGATCTTTAAGACAAGCGAAAGTGAAAAGAAGATCGTGGTGTTGATCCTCTTGTTTATTTTTGTTCTGGCCGCATTTAATTTAGTCGCATCCCTGAACATGCTCTTCATCGAGAAAAAGGAAAATATCGAAACCATGGAACGTTTTGGCGCTACCAGGCAGTTTATTTTCCGGATTTTCTTCTTCGAAGGAATTTTGATCGCCTTTAAGGGAATTTTGATCGGTTTGGTTTTGGGTGTGGGTGTTTGTCTGCTTCAAATGCAGTTTGCGTTCCTGAAAATGCCGAATTCCGGCGGAGAAGCTTTCCCGATTATTCTGCAGGTGAAAGACGTATTATTCATCCTGGGAATGGTTGTTCTTTTGAGTGTGTTGTCGTCCTATTTCCCGGTGCGCTATTTGGTGAAGAAAACAATAATTAGCTAAAAAAACTACCTGTTTACAGCATACATACTCCGTGGTTCAAGTGATTAAAAAAGAGAGCTCTCCGAAGGCGGAGATCGAATGAGCTCAATAAATTCTTGTGAACTTCTTGTGCCTTGGGGTAAAAAACAGCAAAGCTGCCATGACTGAGCCTGCGAAGTCCTTATTATTAAATAATCCTTTGCGTAATCGGTGAGATCAGCGGGAAATAAAACCTCGTGTAACTAGTGCCTGCCTCAGGCTATTCCTTCCCCTGGTACTTCTTCAAACCGATAATCGTTATATCATCCGTTTGTTCATGTCCTTCCGACCAATTCGACCAGGCATTTTCAAAATACTTCTTCTGTAAAGGCATCGATTCGACCTTGATTTTCTCAAGCAGCTCCCGAATGCGTTTGAAAGAGAACTTTTTATTGCGGATAGATCCGAACTGCTTCTGGAATCCGTCTGTAATCAGGTAAAGCTGATCGTCTTCTTCCAGGGTAAGGGTCTTGTTTTCATAGATCTGCAGCTCCGTATCTTTTTCGATTTTCGTATACCTGTAAAGGTTGAATTCCTCCTGATGAATGTGGATCAGGGCAACACCACTTGTTGCGAATTGGATGTCGCTGCCTTCAAAAACTACAACCAATGCATCCATTCCTTCCGTTGTTAAGGTATTATTCCCGTGATGCAGTAATTTGTGCAATTCGTTGTTAAGGCCATTCAATATTTGTGCCGGGTCATCAATTTTTCGTTCAATTACCAGTTGGTTCAGCAGGTTAATTCCAAGAATGGTCATGAAAGCTCCCGGAACCCCATGCCCGGTGCAGTCGGCCAGCACCAGGATCAGTTTATTACCGATTTTGTGTGTCCAGTAGAAATCCCCGCTAACGATATCCTTTGGTTTGAATATCACGAAATAATCCTCAAAATGACTTCCTATCTCGGATGCTTTCGGCAACAAACTGTATTGAATGCGTTTGGCAGAATTGATACTGGATGTAATGTCTTTGTTCTGCTGTTCGATTAACAGTTCATTAGCCCTTTTTTCTGTGATGTCACGTGCAAGAGCTGTAAACCCGATGATGCGTTTTCGTGAACCCGGTTCGAACACGATAGAGGCGTTTTGCCCGAGCCAGATGATACGGCCTTCTTTTGTGCGAATGGGAAATTCCAGGTAGGTATTCTGGATTCGGTTAATGATCTGATTGCGGAAGAAATCCTTCACGATCTCACGGTATTCGGGATGAACGATGGTTACGGAATCTTTTCCAACCAGGTTTTCGTGTTTGTAACCGAATGTACGGCTGCTCATCTCATTCAGATAAGTGAAGTTTCCGTCAATATCCGTATTGAAGATCATATCGTGTGCATTCTCAACCAATGATTGGTAATTGGTAGTCAAAGTCAGTTTTTCTGTTACATCCTGTCCCATAATAACTCGCACAGAGTCAGAGAAATACTTGCAGGACCATTCAATCCAGATGACTTCTCCTTTTTTATTGTACATCGGTACCAGGAATATTTTTCCGTCGGAGAATTCATCTCCCAGGGAGAATTCGCGCATTTCAGCGGAAACTACAATGGGGTTCAGGGTGGAAAGGGATTTCCCGACAATCATGTTGGAATCGATATGCAGCAAGTTGGAAAGGTTCTTACTGCAATAAGTAATGATTCCCTTTTGGTCAAAAGAAATCGCCATCATGTTTCCTTTGTTCAGGATGTTGCTGACAAAGAACAGTTTTTCCAGGGAATCGTTTCGCAGGTAGGTCACCATTACAACCAATGCCGAAGAAATACCGATCGTTAAAACAAAAAGTACCCCGTTATATATCGGGTTTTCGATCCAGATCAGCATCATTACAGATACAAGGATTTCCAGCAAGCAAATAATGATGATCGAGCGGATGTTGTTTAACAGGTAAGGTAAAGCGCTGGAAACAAGCACAATCGCCGTGATCGGATAAGGATGAATGTTGGAGATAAAGAGAATGTAGAAGAATTGGATAAAAAGCACTACCAGGGATAGATACAAACTCAGGTTGTTGATGTAATCCAGTCTGTTCCTGCGGGAAGAAATGCGGTGAACAAAATAGGCCAGTATAAGTACTGAACTCGCAATGATGTTTACCATGACATAAGCCAGCTTTTCATCTACAAAATAGTAAATGATAAGTCCGGTCAGTACATTGGTAAGCGCCCCGAACAAAAGCAGTTTCGGAACGAAGCGCGGATCCAGGGAATTGTAGCTGATTTCATAAAGATTGATGCGCATTCCGGTTCTGGTCCATTCCAGGTAGCCAATGTTCAACAATCCCAGGAACAGAATAATGATGACAATGAACCATTTGGATTGCCAGATAGGGTTGTGCACCAGAATCGGGTAATGAGCTGTTTCCGAAAAATTAATTCCGTCGAAAGTGGATCGAACTTCCAATTTGTAAGAACCATTTTCCAGTTCGGGCATTTTCATTTCACCGGAACTATTGAGCTTTACCCAAAATTTATGATACCCGTTAATCCGGTAATAGTATTCAAGTCCGCTGTTTTTGGAAAGAATAGTTTTGAAAGTCAGGTATTTCCCCTGGTCTACATCGCGTATTACCCCGTTTTGGAATAAGCGTCCTTTAATAATAATGGGCTTCGGTGGGACAGGATAGTTTTTGAGAGTTTCGGTGTTAATTAAAAACAAGCCCTCTGAAGTTCCTACGAATGCTCTGTTTTCATCCTGGAAAACAGCACGCATATTGGTTTCATATCCTTTGAAACCGTTTTTTTCGTTGTAATTTTTGTGATAAACGACTTTACCTTTCAGGTCCATTTTTAGAATATGGATGCCCAGGTTTGTTCCAATGATCAGATTTCCCAGTTTATCCGCAGTAAGTGTATAGAACAAATAGGAAGGAAGGATTTTCTGATCTTCGATAATAATCAGTCGGTGGTTCCGGTCAATGCCAGCAATTCCACGGTCAAATGAAAACCACAGGTTACCATAACGATCTGTAGTTGCGTTTCCTGCATATGCTCCAATCTTATTGAAATGAGTAAGGTGTTTGATTTCCCGGGTTGCAAGGGTTAGTTTTTTGATACCTTCATTTGTTCCGAAGTATAAGAACTTCCCATCTGCAGATTGTTGTCCGCAGTAAAAATAATCCGGAGTACCGGTCATCTTTAATTTCGTACTGGTCTTTGTTTTCGGATTGTAGGAGTAAAGGCCTTTCTGGGCAGGTGCAAACCAGAGTTTTTCACCATCCCAAATAGCAAACTTAATACGTTCACCCTTTTGGTCCGGAATAGTGGTTTCCCGGATTTCTCCGTTTTTAAATTCATAAATTCCTGTCTCGGAACAAATTAGTGTTCCCAACGGGCATTCCAATATATGATTGGCCCGCAGGTTCTTTTTCACCTGAAATTTTGGAGAATACAGAGGACCGTAATAGAGTTCGTTCTTTCCATTTCCCAGTAAGAAATTATTGTTCTTCGTTCGGAAAATCTGAAGGATCAAATTGTCTTCGAAGATGGGGCTTAATTTGACTTTTGTAAATGGTTCGATACTGATTTTAGTGATTCCCTGCGAAGTATTCATCCAATAATCACCCGAATTGTCAATGAACAAATGGTAAATTACTCCAAGTTCTTTATTGTAATTGGGAGCAATCCGTTTCAGGTTATCTCCTTCAATGGAAAAAAGCAGCTTGTCCGAATGGCTGAAAAAAATACGATTGTTCCTGGAGGCAACATTATCAATCGGAGCCTTGGAAAATTCAAAACCAGTTGCTTCAACGGTTTGCCTGAAAATGCTTCCGTTATTCGAAAAGTAATAAGTGTATTTGTTTTTCCCGCTTTCATCGTAAAGTATCAATTTCTTTTGGTGATAGCAAGCTATTCGAAAGTTCACACCAGGTGAATTGACCCATTTGTTCAAAGGAATTATTTCACTGGCACTGATGAAATAAGAATCTTTATCTGTAACCAGGATGTTTCCATAAGGAGTTTCCAATAACTGGACACATTTAGTAATGTATCTCGACAGATAAGGTTTTTTCAGGATTAGTTTTCCGTTGAGATCGGTTACGAGGATATAATTGTTGGTAATAATGGACAACCTGTTCTGGCATTTCGAGATGTTTAAAGCTGATCCTTCTGCAACCGGGTTTATTTTATAGAACGAATGGATTCCGTTATTATAATAATTCAGTATTCCTGCATAAAGGGTGGAAAAGTAGATCTCCCCGTTGACAAGTGAAATTCCCGTTACATGATATGGACGGTCAAGGCCTCTGGCGGTATGCATGGATTCAAAGGTGGTCCCGTTAAATCGGACTATCCCGTTTCCATCTGTTCCTATCAGTAAATGTCCTAGTTCATCCTGTGTGGCTGTAAGGGTAGTGGTTATTTTTAGTCCGTCCTGGTGGTTAAACTCCTGAAATGTATACAACTGGGCATTAAGTTGCTGACTCAATACAAATAGTGAGATTACAAAAATAAGTGTGCGCAGTTTCAATTGTTCTTAAATGGGGGTTAAAGGTAGTAATTAAAGCGAAATAATTTTATTTAAGCTTTGATTTTTAATTCTTTAGCAACCATTCTCCCGGTTGTTTTTAATTCGTCCAGGGTAGGTCCGTAAATCGTTACATGCCCCATTTTTCGGAAAGGTTTGGTGGTCTGTTTTCCGTAAAGATGCACACTCACGCCTTCCAGTGCGATTACTTTTTCCAGGTTTTCGTATTTAGCAATCCCTTCATATTCGGGTTCTCCAAGCAAATTGATCATTACTCCCGGAGTAATCAGTTTGGTGGATCCCAAAGGAGCATTAACGATACTTCTCAAATGTTGTTCGAACTGGGAAGTATAACAGCATTCTATGGTGTGATGTCCGCTGTTGTGCGGGCGCGGAGCAATTTCATTGATCAGGATCTCATTGTCGGCAGTCAGGAAAAGCTCTACAGCCAAAATCCCTACCATCTGGAGTGAATCGATTACTTTCAATGCGATCTCACGCGCTTTATTCTCCACTTCTTCCGAAATTTCTGCCGGAGAGAACAGGAACTCGACCAGGTTTGCAACCGGACTGAACTCGCATTCTACTGTAGGATAAACGACGCTTTCACCAGCTTCATTCCTGGAAACTATCACAGAGAGTTCTTTGGTAAAAGGAACTAATTGCTCGATTACATAGGGAGTATCTTTCAACTGCTCGAAATCAGCAGCAGATTTCATGATTTGGACACCTTTTCCATCATATCCCCCCTTACGCCATTTAAGTACATAAGGGAACGGAATATTCTTTGACAGCAATTCTTCTTTTCCGTCTACCAGTGTAAATTCCGCTGTTGGCAGGTCGTGCTGCAGGTAAAACTGCTTTTGGAGGCCTTTATCCTGAACAATTGCCAGTACATTGGGCTGAGGAAATACTTTAACCCCCCTGTTTTCAAGCTCGCGTAATGCTTCCACATTGACATGCTCTATCTCAACGGTAATTACATCCTTGTCATTCCCGAAATTCACGACAGTCTCGAAATCCAGCAAAGAACCATGTTGAAAAGAGGTGGCCAGGTGTCTGCAGGGTGCATCTGCATCCGGGTCCAAACAATGTACATGGACATCATAATTTAAAGCTTCTTGTATAAACATGCGTCCCAATTGACCGCCGCCGAGCATTCCGACCTTATATGAATTTCCGTTCCATTGTTTTTTCATACTGCAAAGATAGTTCGTTTAGAGATATCTGATTTCACCGGCGGTGTGATTTAACGGGATCTATGGTGGATCATTTGTGTAAGATTCAACGAAATAATCCAAATAGCAGGATTTCTTTACCTTCAAAACCAATAATTGGCGTAAAAATCTTACTTTTGCACATAAAATTAGACGACAAAGTGCTTCAACTCAACGATAAAACATTTGAGATTTTTATCCGAAATGAAAAAATCCAGTCAGAGATTTCGGCTTTAGCTGCACGGTTGGAGCGAGATTATGCAGGAAAGGACCTGGTTTTTATTGCGGTGCTGAACGGCGCGTTTATGTTTGCCGCTGATTTGATGAAACAATTCCGTTCCCCTTGCGAAATTACCTTTGTAAAAATGAGCAGCTATCAGGGAATGCATTCTTCCGGAAGAGTGGATGAGGTAATCGGGTTGACAACATCTGTCAAAGGTAAACACGTGGTTATTTTGGAAGATATTGTAGATACCGGGATTACGATGGAGAAGTTATTTACCTTGTTATCGGTTGAGAAACCGGCAAGTTTGGAGATAGCGACTTTATTATTCAAGCCGGAAGCATTTAAAGGAACACATACCCCAACATATATTGGTTTTTCGATACCGAATAAATTTGTAGTAGGTTACGGCCTTGATTACAATGAACTGGGAAGAAATACCGAACACATTTATCAACTAAAGGGAGAAGAATCCCATTAAAAGAAAACGTATGTTGAACATCGTACTATTTGGCCCTCCCGGAGCAGGGAAAGGAACGCAGTCGGAAAGATTGATCGGCAGATATAACCTGGTGCACCTATCAACAGGTGATATTTTCCGCGCAAATATTAAAGGTGAAACCGAATTGGGTCTATTGGCAAAAAGTTACATGGATCGGGGAAACCTGGTTCCGGATGAGGTGACAATCAATATGTTGAAAAGCGAAGTGTTAAAGCATAAAGATGCAAAAGGCTTCATTTTTGACGGATTTCCAAGAACCAACGCACAAGCACAGGCTTTGGACTCATTCCTGAGCACGATCAATACAGAGATCACGATGATGGTTGGATTGGAAGTAGCTGAAGACGAATTGCGCGAACGTTTGAAAAAACGCGCTGAAGTAAGCGGAAGACCGGACGACGCAAACCCGGAAGTAATCCAGAACCGTATCAATGTTTACAAGAATGAAACAGCGCCGGTAAAAGATTATTACGAAAAACAAGGAAAATACATTGCAGTAGATGGAATCGGAAGTATCGATGATATTTCACAAAGATTGTATACTGCAATAGACAATAATTAATAGAAGAACCAATTGGAACGTTAACCGCATTCGAACAGAGTGCGGTTTTCAAGTCTTAGGGAGGATCGAAAAGTTCAAAAAGTTCAAAAGTTCAAAAACGGTTTTAGTATTAAACTCTATTGAACCTTTTTAACCCTTTGAACCTTTTTAACTAAAGGAAAATTATGGCATCAGATAATTTCGTTGATTATGTAAAAATTCACTGTACTTCCGGAAATGGAGGCGGCGGCTCTGCGCATTTTCGACGTGAAAAGTATATTCCGCAGGGTGGACCTGACGGTGGTGACGGAGGACGTGGCGGCCATATTATCCTTCGCGGAAACAAACAATTGTGGACACTGCTTCATTTGAAGTACCAAAAACATTCGAAAGCAGGCCATGGAGAACATGGTTCCGGCCAATTGCAGAAAGGAGCGCAGGGAGAAGATAAGTACATCGAAGTTCCGCTTGGAACACTTGCTAAAGATGCTGAGACCGGAGAAACCCTTTTTGAAATCACAGAAGACGGGGAGGAAAAGATCCTGGTTCCGGGAGGTCGTGGTGGTTTGGGAAATGATCATTTTAAATCATCAACTTACCAGACACCGCGTTTTGCTCAACCCGGTGAACCGGGGCAGGAACGCTGGATGATCCTTGAAATGAAGATCCTGGCAGATGTCGGCCTTGTAGGAAAACCAAATGCAGGAAAAAGTACTTTGCTTTCCGTGCTTTCCTCGGCTAAACCGGAAATTGCAGACTATCCGTTTACAACGCTCAGGCCAAACCTTGGAATCGTTAAATACCGCGATTACCGCTCGTTCGTAATGGCAGATATTCCCGGAATTATCGAAGGCGCTCACGAGGGAAAAGGATTGGGACTTCGCTTCTTGCGTCATATTGAACGCAATGCCTGCTTGCTTTTCATGGTTCCGGCTGATGCAGATGACATTCATGAGGAATACAAATTGCTTTTGAACGAATTGAAGCAGTACAATCCGGAATTACTGCACAAAGAACGCTTGCTGGCGATCACAAAATCAGATATGCTGGATGATGAGCTGAAGGAAGCTATTAGCAAGGATTTGCCTAAAATCCCATATGTATTCATTTCTTCTGTTGCCCAGCAAGGCCTTGTGGAATTGAAAGATTTGATCTGGAAGCATTTGAACCATGTTTGAGTACCTGGAATCCATTGACAGAAGTATTGTTCTGACAATTAACGGTTGGAATACGCCGTTTTTGGATCAGTTTTTTTGGTATGTTACCAAAACTGCAACCTGGATTCCTTTTTATCTGCTCCTTATTTTCTTTATTTGGAAAAAATACGGGATAAAAACAGCGGGAATTTTCCTGGTTATGGCCATGGTGATGGTTGCAATCGTAGACAGTTCAACGACTTTCCTTTTCAAGGATACGATTATGCGTTACCGTCCTTCACACAATTTGATACTGGAAAAACACCTGCATTACTTTATGGAAGATGGGCATACATACCTGGGAGGAAAGTATGGGTTCTTTTCCTCTCATGCTTCTAACAATGCTGCAGTAGCATTGCTGGGCTGGTTCTTTTTGCGCAAGTTTTATCCGAACTTAAAATGGGTGCTGATTTTCTGTGTTGCATTGATAGGACTAAGCAGGATTTACCTGACGATGCACTATTTATCCGATGTGATTTGCGGAGTTATTTGGGGAATCTTGTGGGCTTTTGTATTTTGGAAGCTGTATCAGCGATTTTTCGCCGCTAAAACAGTGTCTGAATGAATGTGTTTTATGTCTTTCTGGGAGGAGGTATAGGCTCCTTGGTGCGTTTTGGGATAAGTCAGTTAATTCTCAAATTCCCAAAATCTGTTTTCCCGGTTGCAACATTGGTATCTAATCTGCTGGCTTCTTTGTTGCTTGGTATTTTGCTTGTATGGATGATGCGGATGAAACCGACAAGTGCAGAAGCTTTCCAGGCATTTTGGATTATTGGAATTTGTGGTGGATTCAGTACCTTTTCAACTTTTGCAAAAGAAAACCTGGAATTGATGGAAAAAGGACAGTGGATCATTGCCATTTTGAATGTCCTGGTATCGATTGGTTTCTGTATCGGAATGGTGTATTTGGGCAGAAAGCTAGCTTAAAGCATTACTTGAAGTTAAGTATTAGCTATAAATGTTAACTGCATATAATTCAGAATCTTAACATCAAATCTGTTCACAAATTTATGAAGAAATAAATTCATGAATTCTCAAATTTAAATCTCTAAAATCTAGTTTAAAAAATGCAGGTATGCGAGTAGTCAAATAACTGCATTTTTTAATTGTTAAGCAACCGGAATCAGTTTTTTGATGCGTTCTTCCAATTCTGCGCGCTTCTCAACAAATTTGGAAAGATCCACAGATTTCATTTTTCGTTTGATCTGTATCTCTTTGAATTGCTGTGCATATTCATAACTCAAACGCCACAATACCGGGATCATGAAATAATACAAAATACCCAAAGACCAATGAGGAAGATACCACCTGGTAACCAAAATAATAATCGGAATGTTGTAGATAGAACCGGTGATTTTAGCTATCATCATTTTTACGGAACCCCAGAAAACTTTACGTCGCATGATCTTTTCCGTTAGTTTTTTGGAAATAATATACGGGATAAAACCATGGATTGCCCCTGCAATAGCAAAAGGCCACATCAGGATTAAATAGAGCCAGTTATTCAGCGTATTCACTAATTCCGGGCGTTGTTTGGCAACCACAAAACGATCCTGCACCTTCATGCGTTTTTCCAGGTTGAAATACCCGTCCAAATCCTTTTGAAGTGCCAGTATCTCTTCACTTTCATCGGTCACATTTTCGTTGATCCACTTTGCCAGGTTTTTAGAATATTCCCAGCGTTTAACCAATGGAATACGGTCATCGTGATTGGCGTGATTATATCCTTTGCGGGTAATTTGCATAATCCCTTCCAACAGGGAATAACGAGCAGGTTTCGCGATATAAATAATACAATCCTGCATGTCTTTTTCAACGCGTTTGGTCACTTCGTTGATGACTTTATTGGGATTTTCCGCATAAGCTTCTTTATAATCGTTCAGACAGATCTTCGGGCCATTGTCCAATACGAACTCCGATCCGATCGTATTTCTATCTGTATAGCTTATGCCAATTCCGGCAATGTAGATCTTTTTACTCCAGTTAATGGCTTCCAGGGCACCGAATGCCATACGAGCCGGACCTTTCTTTACCGGTTTTAAACCTCTTATCGGTGTGTCGTCTGTAAATCCTTCTCCAAAAATGAGAATGTTACGCCCCATTTTCAGGGATTGGTTGACTTTTTTGAAAACATCCGTGTTTTTCCCTTTCATATCTCCGCCGTCGTGCTGGCGGTAGATCGGAGTCATGTGTGCCGACCACAAAATGGGTTTCAGCCACCAAACGAATACATCTGATCGCGTCATAAAGTGCACAATGGGATGATTTAGGGCTCCGATCATTATCGGGTCCATGAATGAGTTCGGGTGATTACTGACATAGACTGTACTGCCGAATAGCTTTTTGTGTTTACGCAGTACAATGAAACGTTTGTAGAAGAGTCTGAATGAAATATTTAATGAGACCTTTAATAAGAAATAAAACGGACGCATAGTATGTAAATTTTGTACAAAATTAGCAATACTTGAAAATTAACATTTATTCTTCCGGCTTAACTTCTGCCGGAGGAGCCGGATTTACCTTTTCGTCCTGTTTAAACTCTTTTTCCAGATTCCTTTTGTGCCCGAAAATGAAGCCCAAACGGATTTCGTGCGAAGTATTCCCGAATTTTTCAGTTACCCCGTTCCCGAATTCAAAAGAATAAGAAACATTGAAGCGTGCCAGTAAATTAATCCCGAAACCAACCCCGATAGCAGATTGTCTTCTGTAAGAAAGGCTGACCCATCCCATACGCATGTAATGAAGACGCATGGCAACATCATAACTGATTGGAGCGTTTTTCACAGATTTGAACTGAACGATCGGTTCCAATCCGTAGTTTTTCCCCAAATCGAACCGGTAACTTCCCAAAACGAATAAATGAGGCTGGAAGTTACTTGCTGTGTTCACATCGCTCAAACGTGTTTTGTTATTAAAGATCTGGCTTCCGCTGATACTTACTAATAACCGGTCATTATAGACAATCAGTCCGGCCTGGGCATCCAGGTAATTTTGTGAGGCAGAAATACCGATATAATTGGTGTATGCTTTATCGTTTGCAGTTCCGAGAGTCACTTTGGAATTATCTATTCCGAAATTAGACCAGCCAACTCCCAATCCGATACCTGCATTCAATTTTTGGGACAATGGAATATGCACTCCGAAGTTTGCCTTTACATTGGTGCGGGTAAAAGGTCCGATAACGTCGTTAATGAAAGTCAATCCCGCGATTTGTTTGTACGAAACTGTCCGCTGTGGAGTGCTGTAAAATGTTTGACCGATGGAAGAAAGTTCACTCAATAAAGCTTTTGACTTACGTTTTTTGAAACGAACCATGCTTTGGATTCCTGCAAAAGTGGTCATTGGTCTTCCTTCAATTCCCGCATATTGCAGGCGGTTTCCAACTACAACTTCGGCAACATTCATTAATCCGCCCGCTGCAGGATTGATCAAAAATGGAGAAGAAGCTGTTTGGGTAAATTGAATGTCCTGTTGTCCGAATGCTAATCCTGCAACTGAAACAAATGCTGTAAATACGAATTTTTTCATGACTAATGGGATTAACGGATAATACTGATTGAACCTTTGATTGCTTTAAAATCATTGTTCGGTGAAACGACTTCATAGAAATAAGTCCCGAACGGAAGATCATCTCCTTTAAAAGTTCCGTCCCACGGCTCATCATATCCCGTTGATTCAAAAACTTTAGATCCCCAGCGGTTGATAATGGTGACTTTACAGTCAGGATATGTCTCATGCAGGTTCGGAATGAGGAACAAATCGTTGTCCCCGTCATGGTTCGGTGTAAACACCGTTGGAACATTAAATTCAACTTCCCCGCAAATCGTCAATTGAATTCGCAGCGTATCCTGGGTTGCCCCGCAAAAATCATGTACGTGCCGGTAAAGAAGAATCAATTCTCCGGGAGCACCGCCCGTCAATTGCGTATTCGGATTGTATTTATTGGTTATAGTACCTGTCCCGCCCAATTCAATCCAATAAGTAGCCTGATCGCTGCCCGGTTGGTTTCCGTAGATATTAAACGGTAACTGGTTCAGGCAGATAGATGTGTCCGGAGTAAGGACCTGTGCTGCAATCGGAGCATAAATGATACTGCTGTCAACCGTACTCGGACATCCGTTTGTAGAAATTGTCCAATAGATGGTGTGGTATCCATCCGGAATAGACAGGACAGTTGCTACGGGTGCATGAATATTATTGAAAGTAATGCCTGAATTACTGGACCATGTTCCCTGCGCACCGGTTCCCGGGTTATTTCCCTGGATGATAAAGTTGGTTGTAGCACAAGCATACATTGAATCCTGGAGAACCGCCTGCGGAGGAGGCATATTTACCACAATTCTTACCGTATCTCTCCTGGAACCACAAGTCGGTGAAGTTACCACCCATTCAAACGTATTTGATCCCAAAGAAAGGTTCTGTACAGTCGTCTGCAATGCATTCGGGTTACTAATCGTTCCACCTCCCGTCAGCATGTTCCAGGAGCCTGTTCCTGATTGGATTGCCTGTGCCTCAATGTTTGTAGTATAAGTATCGCATAAATAGATCAGGCTGTTCGGAATGAATGCTGTATCCGGGTATTGCAGTACCTGAACGGTAAAAGAGCAGCTATTGGTATTTCCGGAAGAATCTTCGATCTGGTAAGTTTGTGTCGTGGTTCCAATCGGGAAAATATCACCGGAAGAAAATCCGGAAACGTCCGTTTGGGAAATCGTGAAATAACAATTATCCGTTCCAACAGGCATTCCGTAATTCACCAACGGGTTACAGGTCGAAATATTTCCCGGACAAGTAATCGAAGGAGCCTGAGTTTCGATGATCGTGAAAGTGGTGTTGCAGGAAGAGCTGTTACCTGCAAGGTCTGTTACTGTAATTGTTACTACATGTGTTCCGGAGATCAGGTTTGTTCCCGGAGCCGGCTGTTGGGTTAAGGAATACCCGGTACAGTTATCGGTCACTGTAGCAAGCGAAGTAAGGTTCGGAATCAATGCATAGCAAGTTACACCATTGTTTACAGATTGCCCGGAAGGACAGGTAATTGTCGGGTTAACCGATTCGATTGGAATGGGTTGCGTGATACAAGTACCGATATTTCCGGAAGTGTCGGTGTACGAAATGACAATCGCTACCGGGCTTGTAACAACCGTTCCTGCAGGCGGATTTTGCGAGAAAGTAAGCAAGTTGGAAGGTGAACAATTATCCACGGCGCTGTGTGTACCGGCAAGGTTTGGAATAGTCATGGAACAGGTTCCGGAAGTTGAAAGGCTGGTGTCGCTCAGACAAGTTACAATTGGGTCTAATGTGTCAACAGCAGTAACGAAAATAGAACAGCTTCCGATATTGCCGCTTAAGTCGACAGCTGTCATCAAAACAGTAATAGAATCTGAAAACAACAAGGTCTCCGGCTTGTCCTGGGCAAATACCAATTGGCTGCTTGCAGTGCAGTTGTCGGTTGCAGAAACCAATGGAACCAGGTTTCCAACCAATGCCAGGCACTGATTGTTTACCGGAACAGAAACGGTAGCCGGACAATTGATAACAGGCAGCGTACCGTCCTGGACTGTTAAGTTGAATTGGCAGACCTCTGCATTTCCTTCCTGGTCAATAGCCTGGATCGTAATACTTGTTATACCGGTTGGCAGGGAATTTCCAACTGCCGGACTTTGATTTAATAAGAAAACGGTTGAACAGTTGTCCGTAACGGTAGCTTGAGAAGTGAAACTTGCCACATCGTAAGTACATCCGTTGTTGGTGGAAACAGTTTGGTTGGCCGGACAGGTTATCTGGGGTGAAATGGTATCAAAAAGAATAACATGCGTGAAACAAGTGCCTGAATTTCCTGCCAGATCGGTCACGGTCACAAATACGTTTTGAGTAGCTGTGATGGTTGTTCCGGCTGCCGGATTTTGACTGAAGACCAATGAAGGTGCAGGTGTGCATGCTTCGTTTACAGTAACTGCAGGAACAAGGTTCGGCACAATCGCATTACAGGATGCTGTTGCATAAACGCTGTCTAAGGCCGGACACGTTGGTTTTGGGATAACGGTATCCAATACCGTTAGTAAAAAGTTACAGCTTGCAGTGTTTCCGGAAGGATCCACCGCCTGGATGGTGATGGTCGTATTGGCGCTGACTGGTGTTCCCGGCGCAGGACTTTGAATAGTTGAGACCATTCCGCAGTTGTCATTGACAGTTGCAAGAGCCCCGAAATTTGCCAAAGTCAGCTGGCATAAAAATTCATCGGTGTAATCGGTAGAAGGTGAAGGGCAGGTAATTGTTGGAGGTGTTACATCGTTTGAAGTTCCCTGGATACGGAAGTTGTCGACAGCCGGAGCTTTGTTCCCGATATTTGAGTTGTTGTAGGTAAAACGAAAGCCAAGCCAGAAAGTCGTATTATCATAAGCTCCCGGAAGTAATTGGCTAAACCCGGAATAGGAAGCATTTGCAACGAACTGTGTAGAAACAGGGATCCATGTTGCACCAAAATCCGAACTATGAACCAATTCCAGGTAATCCAGTCCGCTTTCCCCTTCAATCTGAATATCTGCAAGTACAGTCATCGCGCTGTAGCAGGATGCGTCGATTTCCCTGTAAACAATAGCTGTTTCCGTTCCGGTACCTGCATTCGCATAGCCGTAATGGGTAATTCCTGTCGGAGTACAATCATTGGTCGTACCGCCTGAAGTGATATATAAAGCTGAATTTCCACCATTATTGGTGCAGGAACCTTGAATCCACTGGTTTGGACCGGAGGTACTTACCGTATTCCAGGAAAAAGGTCCTTCAAAATTATCAGTTATAAAAGTGGTTTGAGCCAGTAGCAGCGAACTCCATTGAACAAGAATGGCGCACACAAAAATGGGTATTAGTTTATTCATAGATGTATGTTGGACGAGGCCCGAAATTAAGAGAAAATTCAATAAAAACAGGTGAAAGTACTTCACATTAGACGAATAGTTTTCAACGATTGTCGAATATTCGTTAGATTTGCAGACAAAATTGAAAGAAATGGTTGGGATTATCATGGGCAGCACTTCAGACCTGCCGATTATGCAAGATGCGGCGGATATTTTAAAGGAATTTGGAGTACCTTATGAACTGACCATTGTTTCGGCTCACCGAACTCCGGAACGCATGTTCGAATATGCCAAAACAGCTTCCGAAAGAGGAATCCAGGTGATCATTGCCGGTGCAGGAGGAGCGGCTCATTTACCTGGAATGACTGCAAGTCTGACACCGCTTCCGGTTGTAGGAGTTCCCATCAAATCCAGCAATTCCATCGACGGATGGGATAGTTTGTTGTCCATCGTTCAAATGCCCAATGGTATTCCGGTTGCAACGGTAGCTATCAATGCTGCAAAAAATGCCGGAATCTTAGCTGCAAAAATTCTTGGGGCAACCAATCCGGAGCTTCAGAAAAAACTGAGTGCCTACATGGAATCGATGAAAGAGACCGTATTGGAAGGTGCTAAGAAGGTGGAGCAGAGCAGCAAATAATTGTTCTCCCCCTTGCGTCCCCCTCCAAAGAGCGATTTCCTATTATAAGGCACACTTGTTTTCACAATTGAAAGAGGATCAGAATAAAGGGCCCTTACGCGAAGAATCGTAGCAAACAAGGGAATGGAGCGAAAAAAGCATTCTTTGTTTGAAGTCCGAACCGTCTTAGCGGTCGGACAAGTTTCGAATGCTTTCGTGTAAAGACCCGTAGTTTGCAGATTCTTTAGTACTACTTGTCCCGATATTTCGGGAGGCCTAGACCTTTTTGTTACTTTTTGGGGCGATGCCAAAAAGTAAGATTGATCAAGTAAATGAGCTTTGTGCTGTTTACTAGTCAATGGCCCTCCGAAGGGGGAATTGACTCGAATCCTCCCCTAAGCAGAGTTTATCGAACAATAGTTCTAAAAGTTAGGTTAACCCTTGGTTTATGAGTTGTTTTGGTTGGTGGAAGCCGGTGCAGCCAATGCGTCTGGGTTTCATCTTTCATAACCAGTAAACTTCCGTGTTCCAGAATCAGCGAAACAGTTTCTTTGGTTTCTTTGTGTTTGAAGGCGAATTTGCGTTCGGCACCGAAACTCAGGGATCCGATGGCGCCATTCTTTTTCAAATCCTTTTCCGCATCACTGTGCCAGGCCATTCCCTCATTGCCGGAATGGTACAGGTTTAGCAGGCAGGAATTGAATGTTTCACCCGTTTTTTCTTCGATGATTTGCTTCAAATCCAACAATTCTTTGGTCCAGGGAAGCGCCTTTTTGGTCCTGTTTGAGTAAGTGTACTCGAATTCCCGGTCGCCATACCAGGCCACTTTTCGTTTGGTTAAAATCAATTTTCCGAATATAACCGCTTCGTCGTTTTTCCATTCGATGGTATTTAACAGAACATCCCGGTAAAAATCGGCTTCTTTCCTTGAAAAAATTGCTCCATAGTAGTTAACCGTCCCGTCTTTGGGGAGCAGGTTTGTCGATTCGTTTGTTTTGTTAAATAAATCCATTTTTCCAATTGAGGTATTGGGTTTTCATACAGTGTCCGCAAGGCCGGAAACCGTTTTGTAAAGCTTCATCTTCTGAAAAAAAGAAGACCCGGTTTTCTCGTTTCATGCTCTTTCCGGATGAGCAGTTTAACGTTCCGTAGATCTTTAGTTTTCGATTACCGCCCAAACAAATTTCGCCGTTTTTTAGTTTGGTTCGCAGTTCAGTGTCCGATATTTTTTGATGCTGGATCATAGTTGCTTTTAAATTTAGATTCATCTGCGGGCAATAAAAACAGAATGGGCTTCACGCACCATCTGCTCAGATCAATCCATAAAGCACTAACTCAAAGCGTCATGAAAAATGATTCCCAGTGTATACCTTTCACCGGAGAGCACTTCACTGACACCGTGTTTCATGTTGACCCGGTAATATCCTTTCGAGCCTTTTACAGGTCGGAAGTTCGTTGTAAAAATCAGAGCATCGCCTTTCCTTGGTTTCAACACAATTGCTTTCGATTGGGCACGCGGGGTTTGCTGAGTCAAAACAAATTCACCTCCCGTAAAATCTTCGTCCGGCTCGTTTAGGAAAAGTACCAGTTGAATGGGGAAATATATGTCTCCGTACAAATCCTGGTGCAGGGTGTTGAATCCGCCCTCTCCATATTTTAAAATCAAAACGGTTGCTTTGAGCTGATTATTGTTACTGCATTTTTCCAATAATTCTGCGTGAGTTTCCGGAAAAACCAAAGGAATATGGAGTGCTTTCATCCAGGTATTGGCAATCGGTGCCAGTTTCGGATAAATCGCTGTTCGAATGTCCTGAATGAGATCCGGAAGCGGATATCGGAAGTATTTATATTCACCCAGTCCAAAACGATGACGTTCCATAACAACGGTTTTGCGGTACAAACTTTCAGTAGGATATTCAGACTTTAATTGTTCGCATTGTGCGTCGGTTAAAAGGTTTGAAATGACCGAGAATCCGTTTTCGTGCATAGACTCGGTAATGCTTTCCCAATTTTGAGAAGCAATTTTAGATTGGATATTTTGCATGAATGTGTGTTTGTATCAGTGATTTGTCTGCGCACCTTCCCAACCGATAATAGCGGTTTTACGGGTATTTCCCCACATATAACCTCCCGGCATTCCGGAAGACCGGATTACGCGGTGGCATGGAATCAGGAAGGCAACAGGATTGCTTCCGATTGCAGTTCCAACAGCACGTGATGCATTGGGTTTTGCAATTTGATGTGCGATAGAACCGTAAGTGGAAAGCTGTCCCATCGGAATTTTCAATAGTGCTTCCCAAACTTTCAGTTGAAAATCAGTTCCTTTTAAATGGAGTTTTATTTCGGATAATTTATTCCAGTCGTTCTGAAAAATAAATAAGGCATTTTGCTGCAGCAAATCCAGTTTTCTTGAAAAACGGGCATTTGGAAATTTCTCGTGCAGTGCCCGAAAACCGGCTTCGTCATCCTCTGCGAAAGCCATAAAACAAACTCCTTTTTGGGTAGATGCTACAATCATATTCCCAAACGGACTTTCGGCAAAGCTATAATTGACCGCAAGGTTCTTTCCTCCGTTTTTGTATTCGGCAGGCGTCATCCCTTCAATAGTTACAAACAGATCATGCAAACGGCTGGTTCCCGAAAGTCCTGTTTCAAAGGCCGTTTCTGAAATAGTTGCCTGATTTTCTTTGAGTAATTTTTTAGCGTGTTCCAAACTGATATATTGCAGAAATTTCTTCGGGCTTGTGCCGGCCCATTCACTGAAAAGCCGCTGAAAATGAAACGGGCTCAAATGCACTTTTTCAGCAACTTCATCCAGGTTGGGCTGGTCTTTAAAATGATCCCTGATATATTCAATAGCCTCAGCGATACGGTTGTAATTGATGGTTTCCTGTGTGTTCATCGTCCTTCCATTTTATACTGCAAATATCAATCGGTTCTTAAAGGTATAAAATCCGAAACTTGCTGAATTGGTTTAGTAGTATCTGACTTCCGGAAATTGTAACTTTGTACTATGGAAAACCTGCAGCAAATCTCTGAATTTCATTCTTCGCCTGAATTGGTGAAGAAACTGAACGAACATGGTATCACCAAAAGCTACAAAGCCGGGGAGATCATCCTGAATGAAAACTCCTATATCCGTTCCATACCAATCGTCATGAAAGGAATGATCAAGGTCATCCGGACGGAAGAAGACGGAAGGGAAATCCTGCTGTATTATATCAAAGCGGGCGAAAGCTGTATCATGTCTTTCCTGGGAGGAATGCACCGGGAAACCAGTAAAGTGAAAGCTGAAGTGGAAGAAGATGCCGAGATCCTGTTTCTGCCTGTCGACAAAGTTTCCCTGTTTATCAAAGAATACCCGGAATGGCTTGATTACATTTTTCGCTTGTACCACAAACGATTCGAAGAGCTGTTGGAGATCATTAATGCAATTGCTTTTAAAAAGGTAGATGAACGCCTGATGACCTTGTTGCGTAAAAAGGCAGAACTGACCGATAATCCGGTGATTTCCATTACACATGAACAGTTGGCAAATGAATTGGGAACCGCACGTGTGGTAGTCTCAAGGCTGCTGAAGCAGTTGGAAGAAAACGGAGCTGTTCACCTGGGGAGACACAAAATCACACTTGTGTAACCAAAGTAACTGTATCCTGAATTGATTAAGTGCATTTTTGCAGAATCAATAGCAGCATCAATGGACATCGCAGGATATTTGGCATCCGTATTTATCGGGATATTTTTAGGGTTAATCGGAGGCGGAGGAAGCATTCTTACAGTTCCTGTACTCGTTTACCTCTTTCAGATAGATACGATTCTATCAACCACTTACTCGCTTTTCGTGGTTGGAATTACCAGCCTCATCGGTGCTTTTTTTTATTTCAAACGCGGACAGGTCAACCTTAATACTGTTGCTGCATTTGGTCTTCCCTCCATAGCAGCCGTTTTTTTAACAAGGATTTTCCTCATACCGGTAATCCCCGAAACACTCTTTCAGATCGGTTCATTTGTGCTCACTAAAAATGTTTTTTTCATGATATTGTTCGGAGCTTTGATGATAGCTGCGGCATATAGCATGATACGCAAAGGAGCTGCTGAAGGATCGGAAGAAAAAACAGGGAAGCCTAAAAACATACTTCTGGTTCTGCAGGGAATGTTTGTTGGATTAGTTACCGGATTAGTTGGGGCCGGAGGTGGCTTTTTAATCATACCTGCACTGGTAAATTTCCTGAAACTTCCCATGAAAACGGCCATCGGAACGTCCCTGGCAATTATCAGCATCAATTCGCTGACGGGTTTTTTGTTTTCACTGAAAGCTTCCGATATTCATTGGAATTTCCTGTTGTCAATAACTGGTTTGTCTGTTGCGGGATTGTTCATAGGAATGGTACTCTCCAGGCGAATCAACGGCTCAAAGCTTAAACCGGTTTTCGGATGGTTTGTATTGATAATGGGCGTTTACATCCTCTTTCGGGAAATTAGTTAAGACCAAGCTAAAACCAGTTCCTTGTGTAACCAAAGTAGCTGTAGGAACGAAAAGAGTGATGCAATTTTGTATCATCAGACACAGTAAAAAAACAGACACATGAAAGTAGAACAAATTTATACCGGATGCCTGGCTCAGGGAGCTTATTATATCACATCAAACGGAGAGGCGGCAATCATTGATCCGCTCCGTGAAACTCAACCCTACATAGACCGGATGGAACAAGACGGGGTGAAGTTGAAATATATTTTTGAAACACATTTCCATGCGGATTTTGTAAGCGGGCATCTCGATCTGAGCCAAAAGACGCAGGCACCGATTGTATACGGACCTACGGCACAACCGGCTTTCGAAGCAATCGTTGCGGAAGACAACCAGGTCTTTTCATTGGGGAACGTATCGATCAAAGTACTGCACACGCCGGGACATACGCTGGAAAGCTCTTGTTTTCTATTGATAGATGAAAATGGAAAGGAAACAGCACTTTTTAGCGGAGATACCCTGTTTTTGGGGGATGTAGGAAGACCTGACCTGGCACAAAAAGCGGCTCATATGACACAGGATGAATTAGCCGGCTTGCTTTATGAAAGCCTGTATACTAAAATTCTTCCGCTTGCAGATGACATTACCGTTTATCCGGCTCATGGTGCAGGCTCAGCTTGCGGAAAGCATATGATGGAAGAAACGGTAGACAGCCTTGGAAACCAGAAGAAAATAAATTATGCGCTGAATCAGCCGAATAAAGAGTCTTTCGTGAAAGCGGTTACAGATGGTCTGCTTCCGCCTCCGGCTTATTTCGGGATGAATGTTGCCATGAATAAACAAGGATACGAGCGGTTTGAAGAAGTGCTTACTCATGGAATGCGGGCATTGTCACCGGAAGCATTTGAAGCACTGGCGGAAAGTGCTCACGCCCTGATATTAGATACCAGAAGTAATACCGATTTTGCCCTGGAATTTATCCCGCAATCCATTAACATCGGTTTGGATGGGGATTTTGCGCCATGGGTCGGAGCATTGGTTGTAGATGTTAAGCAGCCTATTTTGTTGGTAACTGAACCCGGAAGGGAAGAAGAAGCTGTTACGCGTTTGAGCCGCGTGGGATTTGATCAGGTTCTGGGGCATTTGGAAGGTGGATTTGATGCCTGGAAAAAGTCCGGTAAAGAGACCGACCATGTAAATCGTATCTCAGCCGAACAATTTGCTGTCGAAGTAAAAATGGGTACAGATAAAGTCATCGATATCCGCAAAGAAGGTGAATACGCAAGCGAACATATAGAAGATGCGTATAGCCGTCCGTTGGCTTATATCAACAATTGGATGAAAGACATTAACCCGCAGGAACATTTTTACCTGCATTGTGCCGGAGGTTACAGAAGCATGATCGCAGCCAGTATTCTGCAGGCAAGAGGTTATCGCAATTTTACCGAAATCGAAGGTGGATTCAATGCGATTGCTAAAACCGGAATTCCTAAAACGGATTTTGTTTGTCAGAGTAAATTATAAAATGGATTGACCGCTTTGGACACCTGAGGAAAAGGTAGCGGCAGCAATTGCAATAAACAATTAAAGACAATAGGTCATGGTCATTATAGAAGCTCTTTATTCGATGTTCACAAATAAATGTACACGATGCCACAAAGGAGATATCTTTGAAGAAAAGAACCCGTATAAGCTGGGAAAAATGTTTAAAATGCATGAAACCTGCAATCATTGTCATTTGAAGTACGATAGAGAACCCGGATTTTTCTACGGGGCGATGTATGTTTCCTATGCATTGACAGTGGGATGGTTCATCATTTGGTTTGCCTTACAGAGTTACGTTTTTCAATGGAGTACAACGGTCTTTTTGACTGCATTTATAAGCTTTTTGGTTTTGAGTTCTCCTCTAACACTGCGTTGGTCGCGAATCATTTGGCTGAATATATTTTTTCGGTATCACAAAGAGTATGACCGGAAGGATGCTGCTTATTCCGATGATTTAAAGGAGACTTGTAAATGAAATTTTTTGCAAAAAACTGGCTATGGCTGGCAGGAGGAATAGCAGGTGCTTTCGCCGGATTTCTTTACTGGAAATATGTTGGATGTAGTTCGGGAAGTTGCCCGATTACATCCAAGCCTCTAAACAGTAGTATTTACGGCTCTCTGTTAGGAGCACTTTTCTTTTCCCTTTTTAAAACAGGTAAACGTTAACAGGTAAACCTGTTTTCTAAAGCAGTTAAAGTTTACCGGTATATCAAATACTTCTGACGTGTCTTCAAAAACGACTGGATTCCTGTTTTCCAGGTTTCCTTGATCTCTTTGGCACTTAACCCGGCTTTTAGTTGTGAACGAAGTTGCGTTGTTCCTGCAAGACGGTCGAAAAAGTTGCGTTGATTGATGAAATCAATACTATCGCTCAGTTGATCCCGTGCATTGATCAGCCAGTTCAGGTTGATCTCATACATGCGTTTATTCTGACTTGCTCCCAGGTTGTAACCATTACAGGTGCGGTTCTGCCACAGCGGATCTTTAGCCCCGGTTGTAGGCATCGGTACAAAAGTAAAACCGGTATTGCGGAAACTCGGATGGCCATACATTTCAAATGGTCGTTCGGTACCTCTTCCGACACTAACTGTTGTTGCTTCGAAAAAACACAAACTCGGATACAGGTTAATTGCCTGATCTGTGCGTAAGTTTGGTGATGGCGGGATTGCAATCTCAAATTTCGTTTTGTGCGTATAATTGCGGCAGGGAACAATATACATCTGACAGGTCACATTGTTGTGCAGCCAAAATTCTCCGTTAACCATCAAAGCATATTCGCCGATTGTCATTCCGTAAACAATTGGAACCGGGTGCATCCCGATGAATGAAGTTTGGTCTTTTTCCAAAATCGGTCCGTCTACATAATGAGCATTCGGATTCGGTCGGTCAAGCACGATCAATGGTTTGTTGTTTTCAGCACATGCTTCCATCACGTAGTGAAGGGTGGAGATATAAGTATAAAATCGAACACCAACATCCTGAATGTCGAACAATACGATGTCTACGTCGTATAATTGGTCGGCACGTGGTTTCTTATTACTCCCATAAAGTGAAACAATCGGAAGGCCGGTCACCGGATCATTGTGGCTCCATACTTTTTCACCGGCATCTGCAGTTCCTCTGAAACCGTGTTCCGGTGCGAAAACCTTTTGGATCTGAATTCCCAAAGACAATAAAGTATCCACCAAATGATCTTCACCAAGAATGGAAGACTGATTGGCTACAACAGCTACTCTTTTTCCCCGCAATGAATCCAGGTAAAGGTCCATTCGTGCATTGCCAAGCTGCAGGTTCGGCAGTTTTTCCATGCCATAAGCATCGTATTTGATTTCGTCATCAATGGGCTGGATTACCGGATATTCTTTCGGTTTATCGGGATTCTGGTCAACAGGAGGATGCTTGAGCAATTTTTTATTTGTGACACATGAAGCCAGGAAAAGCAAAATAATACTTTTCAACGCCAAAAGCTTTATGTACTTTCGTATTCGCATGAGCAATAATTGGAATTATATCTATTTCATCGCTAAAAAACTTCAACGTAAGCAATCGGTTACGGATGATTCATTGCAAGGCAATAAAAAAGCAGCAAAACCAATTACTAGAATTGCTATTTTGAGTATTTCGCTGGCAATGATCGTAAACATTGTTACAATTGCAGTGGTTGAAGGATTCCAACAAGAAGTGAGCCGTAAAGTTATAGGTTTTGGTTCACATATCTCCATTCAGAAGTCGGGAGAAATTTCTTTAATGGAATCTGCACCTTTAATGAAGAGCCCGAAGCTGGAAAATGCCCTGTCCCGCATTGAGGGTGTAACTCATGTTCAATCAGTGGCTTATAAACCCGCATTGCTTCAGTCGAGGGGAGATGTTACCCAAAAAGAAATCCTGGGCGTTGTTTTAAAAGGTGTTGATAAAAATTACGACTGGTCCTTTTTTAAAACATACCTGAAGGAAGGAAAACTTCCTGATTTTAAAGATCCTGCTTCAACCGAAGTGCTTATTTCAAAACGTATTGCTTCCGATCTTCACTACCAGCTGGGAGATACTGTGAATGCTTATTTTGTAAAACAAAAACCTATTCAGAGACAGTTCCATATTGTTGGGATTTATGAAACCGGACTGGAAGATTTTGATAAAGAATTGGTGTTTTGTTACCTGCCCCAGGTACAGCAGTTAAATGATTGGGGAATCAGTGCAGAACTGGTTGTGGAAGATTCGCTTTATTTCGGAAATTTAATCCTGCGGGCCCAGGTCTCGGGAGGAAATGGTAATTACCGTTACGATTGGGGCGAGGGGTACGAAAACACTCCTGTCATAGCGATCTATCCGCAAAAAGATACCACTATCCGGCTGATTGTTGCAGATTACTGGACGTTCATGGATGAACCGACAGGAAGTCCCGATAATCCGAAAAGTGAAACGGCTATTCCGGATACAACCTGGTTGAAAATCAAGGTAACCGGAGATAAAGCGGGAACAAGTCCTTTCATACTGGATTCGGAAGGAAACCTGAAAAAACGTTTCTTGAGCAGTGATGGGCTTCATTACGAAGTAAAAGCCGGGGCAAAAACCGTTGACCTGGAATTTTTCCCGGGACATGGCTCCTTCCGCGAGTACGTCGGATCCTATGAATTGAGTGTAGTGGATTTTTCAGACATTGAGAACCAAAAGAAAAAGATTGAGAAAGCGGTGGAATTCAACCCGGATTTCAGGCAGCAGGTAAAGGTGAACAGCATCAGGGACAACCAGCGCGACCTGTTTATGTGGCTGAGCTTCCTGGATGTTAATTTGGCTATCGTCCTGATCCTGATGTTAGTCATCGGAATTGTAAATATGGGTTCGGCACTGCTTGTTCTCATTTTGGTAAGGACCAATTTTATAGGGATTTTGAAGGCGATGGGTGCAAATAATTTATTTGTCCGGAAAGTTTTCCTGGTCCACACCGGACAACTCATTCTCAAAGGAATGATTTGGGGAAATCTGATCGGGATTGGTTTTTGCTGGCTTCAGTACCAGTTCCACATCATTCCGCTCGATCCGAAAGTATACTACCTGAATACTGTTCCGATCGAATTCAGTATCTGGAAAATAGGCGCTCTGAATATTATTACCCTGGGTGTTTGTTTGCTGGCACTTTTTATTCCTTCGCTTCTGATAAGCAGGATCAATCCGGCCAAGTCGATCCGGTTCAAATAATCCGTTTAATCGATAATTCACCCATTTCCCGATAATTTGACGTTAGAGCGGGGATAATTCCTTATTTTTGAGTGACTATAAAAACATGAGAAATTCTTTTTTAATTGCTTTTTTGATCGGTTTCAGTTTTCTGGGATTCGGGCAGAGAAATGTTCGCGACAGCGCAATCGCGACTCCATGGATTGCAATTCACTACGGATTGAATGCACCCGGAGGAGATCTGAAAGAGCGCTTCGGGGTAATTAATCATGTGGGAGCAATGGCCGGATATAAAACTTCCAGGAATTGGGTTTACGGACTGGATGGCAATTTCATGTTCGGGAACAAGGTGAAAACCCCGGATATGTTTGCAGCTATAACCAATTCATACGGCTATATTCACGATGCAAACGGAGATGTGGCGATAGTCGTTGTAAATATGCGCGGGTTCAATGTCAATGCCATGGTTGGTAAAGTATTCCCGGTACTTAGTCCCAATAAAAATTCAGGGTTGTATGTTCATGCCGGATTGGGTTATGTGCAACACAAAATACGCGTTGAAACACAAGACCAGGTTGTTCCCACATTGGAATTAAAATACCGCAAGGGATACGACCGTTACACAACCGGATTGAATTTTCATCAATTTGCCGGCTATGCTTTTATGGCTAACCAGGGATTTGTGAACTTCTATGCCGGGTTTTACATCCAGGAAGGTTTAACCTATAATCGAAGAGATATCTTTTTTGATCAGCCGGATGTGCCGGTTTCTAAAGCACAAAGATTAGATTTACAATATGGATTTAAAGTCGGATGGTTTGTTCCTGTTTACAAGCGCAAACCGAAAGACTATTACTTTGAGTAAATGAGAATATTCTACGGATTTGGGATTCGGGCTTTTTATGCCGTCATGTGGCTTGCATCCTGGTTCCATCCCAAAGCAAAAAAATGGATTCTTGGCCGGCGTATTCCGCTTAGCAGCTACAAGGTTCCGGACAATAAACAAGTTGTTTGGTTTCATTGCGCTTCATTGGGGGAATTCGATCAGGGACTTCCGGTTATGAATGCTTATAAAAAAGCCTTTCCCGAATCATTCCTTATTGTGACTTTTTTCAGTCCTTCGGGAATGGAATTTTACAACAAAAGAGATCACCGGGTTGATCTGGCGCTTTATTTACCGCTCGACACAAAAATTAAGGCCCGCAAATTCGTTGACCATTTTAATCCCCGGATGGTGTTTTTTGTCAAGTACGAATTTTGGTACAACCATTTGAAATGTGCCAGAAGAAATGGGGCTGGAATTTATGGGGTAAGCAGTTTGTTCAGACCCGGTCACCGCTTCTTTAAATGGTACGGTGGTTTTTTCCGGAAAGCACTTCGTTTGTTCGATCATTTTTATGCACAGGACCAACGCTCAAAAGATTTGCTGAACAGCATCGGGATAGATCAGGTAACAGTAACCGGAGATACGCGTTATGACCGGATGATCGCTGTGAAGGAACGTAGTACCGATAATGAGATCATTCGCACCTTTGCGGAAGAGAAACCGGTACTTATTCTCGGAAGTTCCTGGACAATTGACGAAGAGATCCTGGTGCCCGCATTGTTTGAACTGCGCCGGAAATTCAAGATTATTATCGCTCCACACGATATTTCGGAAAAACATATCGAACAAATTGCCGCGGAGTTTGACAATGATGTGGAGCGTTATACAAACTTTCTGAACCTGGGAAAAGACATTCTCATCCTGGACACAATAGGTCAGTTGACCAATGCATATCAATATGCAGATTTGGCTTATATTGGTGGAGGATTTACGGGAAAACTCCACAACATCCTGGAACCCGGAGCTTTTGGTATTCCAATCTTTTTCGGTCCCAAATTTTCAAGATTCCCGGAGGCTCAATTGTTCCTCGACCACGAAGTAGCATACACCATTGAGGACAGTTTCAGCTTTGAAAAAGCAGTCGAAGAAGCTCTTGGAAGGAGAGCCCAGATCAATGAACGATTATCACAGATCTTTGCCAGGAACCAGGGAGCAGCTAAGAAAATTATTAGTTCTTTGAGCTGATTCTATAGTTTCTTAGAAGTCCTCCCGGGAGGATACAAAATCAGTTAGAAGTTCGGGCTCAGATCGTGTGTTTTGTAGAAATCTTCAATATACTTTACAGCCTCATCCGACGTATCAACGATCGTTAAGAAACGCATGTCATCCGGAGAGATGTTATGCTCCTTTTCAAGCATTACCTTCTGTACCCATTCTACCAGTCCTGTCCAATAATCCCTTCCGACAAGTACTACCGGTCGTTTGGTAATTTTCTTGGTCTGGATCAGGGTAATGGCTTCGAATAATTCATCCATGGTTCCAAATCCACCAGGAAGGACGACAAAACCTTGAGAATATTTGACAAAAATGACTTTTCGGACAAAGAAGTAGTCAAAATTCATGAGACTTCCTCTGTCTACATATTTGTTGTGGAATTGTTCGAAGGGCAGATCAATATTCAATCCGACAGACTTCCCGCCTCCCTGGTGTGCACCCTTGTTTCCGGCTTCCATGATTCCCGGTCCGCCGCCTGTTATCACACCATAACCGGATTTCGCCAGTTTTTCACCGATTTCAACACTTAATTGGTAGTATTTGTTATCTTCTTTAGTTCTGGCTGATCCGAAAATGGAGATACACGGCCCGATTCGTGCCATGCGTTCGTAGCCTTCCACGAATTCAGACATAATCTTGAAAATTGCCCAGCTGTCATTTGTTTTTATCTCGTTCCAGTCCTTCCGTAATGCATTCATTTGATTCGTTTAAGTGAGCGAAATTGCTATTTCAGTAAAAATAAAGCTCTTCAGCTAGTATACCGTCCGTAATTCTATTTAATTATGAACGAAGGGTCGTTTATAAGGGTTTTGGAGATGTAAATCGCAAATAAAAACAGTCATATTTTTTTCAAACTATTTTTAACAGTCAAAAAATTGATTTTCAATAATTTAAATATCTAACAACATCGTTTTATATTCACAAAAAATCGACGAATCATTAAATTTAATCGTTAAAAATTTGGATCGTGTTAAATTTTTTCATAAAGTTGGATAACCTTATTACGACTATTTACATCTTCTGAATCTTACCACGTGCCGTTTAGGAGTGCGAACGGCTAATAGGCTTAAAACTATTTATTATGACCGTTATTTACTCGAATCGAGCTAGGATTCTTATGTCCATCGTGTTCAGTTCCCTTTTCGTTGCAAATTCCACTGCGCAATGTCCGGGAACAACAACCGGATATATCAATCCTCAAGTTAGCTTAAACAATGCAGCGGGAGGAACCGATCCATGGAACAATCCCGGAAATGCAGTAACTGACAACAACAGTTACGCAACTATGTCGAACGCAGCCCTGCTTATCGGAGGAACAGTCAGGAGCTCCAATTTCCTGGTTCTCAGGAATCTCAATTTAAACATCCCGATAAATGCCCAGATTTGCGGTGTACAGGTGGAAATCCGAAAGGCAAGTTCTGACAATACTAGTTCAAACTGGACCCGGGATTTGGATATCCGGTTGTTGAAAAATAACCAGATTACAGGTACAAACCATGCAAATACCGGAGTTAACTGGCCTACTACTGAAACGGCATTTACGTATGGTACAAATGCGGATCTTTGGGGAACAACCTTAAATGGAATGGACGTAAGCAGCAATGGTTTTGGAGTAGCAATTGCCATTGAATCACGTGCTGCCGGCTTACTCTTGCCAACAGTTATTTCCTACATCGATGCGGTTCGTATCAGGGTTTACTACTATGTTCCGACTACCGATTCGGATAATGACGGTATCCCGGATGTTTCCGATATTGACTGGGACGGTGACGGAGTGGCAAACAATGCTGAATTGCTGCCTTGTACAGCAACTGCAACGCTGCCTTTAACTGCTCAGACCGATCCGACACTTTACTATCCTTCTGTCTCAGGAATTACAGCAAATGTAATCACACGCAGTACAACAGGTGCCGGGGTGGTTAATTTCAATATTTCCGAAAATTTCTCAGCCGTTACCGGATTGGAGATTTACACCGAACAAGATGTCGTTGCAGCCATTGATCAATCCATACAGGTAATGCGTTTCAGTCAGCCGGTTAGTGATTTATCTTTCAAATTACAGGATGTGGACATTGCGGCAGGGCAATTCCAGGATCGGATTGCCGTGAATGCATACTCTTTTGGTCAATTGTACCAGCTTACAGCTGCAGATTATACCATTGGCAGCGGAAACTTCAATTCATTCATCGGCAGTAACCGCTTCCAGGGATTGGTCGCTATGGACAATGTCGAACTGAATGGGACGATTACAGTAAATATTCCTGTTTTGGTAGATTCTGTGCGTTTTGTATACGATAACGTAGATGCAGGTCTTGGAAACCAGGGCTATGGAATCGGTGAAATCAAATTCTGCTCTCCGCTTGCATCGTCACAGGATTTTGATAACGATGGAAAAGTAGACTGGAAGGACCAGGATTCCGATAATGACGGAATTATGGACTTGTATGAATATCAAACTTCAGCCGGATTTATTCCTCCTGCTGGAGCGGATTCTGACGGTGATGGACTGGATAATGCTTACGACGTCAGCACGGGAGGTACAACAATTACCCCGGTCAATACAGATGGTGCGGACAACCCGGATTATATCGACCTGGATTCCGATAATGACGGGTTTTCGGACCAGCTGGAAGGAAATGATGCCAATTACAATTGTGTGGCTGATTTCAATTTGTTGAATATTGATACCGACAATGACGGACTGGATAATGCATACGATCCGAATAATGGGGGAACGCTTGCCCCAAGACAAGATGCTGACGGAAACGGTCTTCCGGATTGGAGGCAAAATACGACTCCAACCACCGCAAATGCCGGAAACGACCAAAGCGGTTGTGGGACAACATATACAATGGCAGCAAATGTACCGGTTATTGGTATGGGATACTGGACTGTTACTTCAGGTGCCGGAACTTTCTCGAACATCAATATGGCAAATGCAACAGTTTCAGCATTGAACAATGGAACGAATACATACGCCTGGACTATCTACACGGACGGCTGTCATGCTTCTTCGGACCAAATTTCGATCAATCAAAGTACTCCGATCTCTACCCCAAGTGCCATGAGCAACGGACCTTTATGCGAAGGAGCTACTTTGAATTTAACAACACCGACTGTTTCGGGGGCAACTTATTCCTGGACCGGCCCTAACGGTTTCACAAGTACCCTGCAAAACCCATCGATCTCAAATATTACAAGCGCTGGCGGGGGAACATATGACGTCACCGTTTCGATTTCCGGATGCAGCTCTGCTGCAGGGAGCACAAATGTGGTTGTGAATCCGGCTCCGATTGCACCGGCTGTTTCAAGCAATTCTCCGGTGTGCGAGGGAGCTCCGATCAACTTAACTGCTCCTCTGGTTTCGGGGGCAACTTACCAGTGGTCAGGACCGGCAAGTTTTAGTTCTACAGTACAAAACCCAACAATTGCTTCTGCAGCTTTAAGCAATGCAGGAACTTATTCGCTCCAAATCACGGTAGGTGGTTGTGCGTCTACAGTTGCCGGGACAACCAATGTGATTGTAAATCCAACACCTACCGCTGCAACGGCATCGAGTAACACACCGGTTTGTCAGAATGCTGCCATTAATTTATCAGCGACAACCGTTTCCGGTGCCACTTATTCCTGGACAGGGCCAAATTCATTCTCGAGTACGGACCAAAACCCGATTATTCCGAATGCACAGGCAGCAGATGCAGGTTCTTATTCGGTGACAACGATTGTAAACGGATGTTCTTCAACGGCAAATTCCACTTCAGTTGTCATTAATCCGAGTCCTGTAATTGCTGTTGGAACTGTTGCAAATCCGACAACTTGTTCTTCAACGGATGGAAGCATCCAGGTAACAGGTGCTGCGACTGGTAATTTATCCTGGTCGGGCACTGCTTCGGGTACTCAGATGGGAGTCACACTTCCTGCTACGATACCGAATTTGGGTTCCGGAGCTTACAACATTACTTTGACTCTTGCTTCCGGCTGTACCTCGAATACTTTAGTACAAACTCTTACGGGACCAAGTGCACCGGCAACTCCGATCATTACTCCGGGTGGACCAACGACTTTCTGCTCGGGTGGTTCGGTTACTTTGACTTCATCCGCTGCCAGTACTTATTTATGGTCCACTGGTGAAACAACACAGTCCATTTCGGTTTCTGCCGGCGGATTTTATTCCGTAACAGTTGGAAATGGTTCAGGGTGCGTTGCGGCATCGGCTCCAACAACTGTTACAGTGAATCCTTCACCGGGTGTACCGGTAATTGTGACAAACGGACCAACTACTTTCTGTACAGGCGGATCCGTAACATTGACTTCTTCAGCTCCTACAGGAAATACCTGGTCTACAGCTGAAACAACTCAATCAATCACTGTTTCTACATCAGGAACCTATACCGTAACTGTTTCAAACGGAACGTGCAGTTCAACAAGTGCAGGTACAATAGTTACTGTAACTGCTCCGCCGGCAACTCCGACGATTGCGCCAGGCGGGCCAACGACTTTCTGTACGGGCGGTTCGGTAACATTAACATCTTCAGCTCCAACAGGTAATACCTGGTCAACCGGAGAAACAACGAATTCAATAACAGTCTCAACTTCCGGTTCTTATACAGTAAGTGTGGGTGGTGGAAGCTGTATGGCCACCAGTGCACCGACTATAATTACCGTAAATCCGACTCCGACAGCAACAATTACCCCAGGCGGCCCAACTTCATTCTGTGCGGGTGGCTCGGTTACCTTAACAGCTTCTGCAGGAGGAAGTTATTTGTGGTCAACCGGAGAAACTACGCAATCAATTACTGCTTCCACTTCGGGTTCATATACAGTGACGGTAACAACCAGTGGCTGCAGCGCAACCAGTGCACCAACCACAGTTACGGTGAGTACAATTCCGTCACCACCGACAATTACTCCGGGCGGACCAACAACGTTCTGCTTGGGCGGTTCGGTAACATTGACCTCTTCTACCGGAGGATCTTATTTGTGGTCAACCGGAGAAACAACTCAAGCTATTAGCGTAACGGGCTCCGGTTCTTATACAGTAACAATTACGACTACCGGCTGTTCGGCTACCAGTACACCGACTACTGTTACAGTAAATCCTACTCCGGCAACACCAACAATAACAGTAGCAGGTCCGACGAACTTCTGTGCGGGTGATTCCGTTGAGTTGATAGCTTCTGCCGCAGCGGGATACTTATGGTCGAATTCAGCGACTACCCAATCCATTTGGGTGAGCAATACCGGAACATTTACAGTAAGTGTTTCCAATGGAAGTTGTTCTTCACAACCTTCTGCACCGGTGAACATGACCATGATTGATTGTAACCTGGATTCGGATGGTGACGGATTATCTGATTTTGATGAGGTGAATAATTACGGAACTGATCCGAATAACCCGGACACTGATGGTGACGGTTACAACGATGGAAATGAAGTGACAATCGGTTCGGATCCTTTAAATCCATGTGATCCGAATCCAATGAATCCGGTTTGTGACCAGGATGGCGACGGATTAACGAATGCCGACGAAGCTACTAACGGAACGAATCCGACCAATCCGGATACCGATGGTGATGGAGTATTGGACGGAGAAGAGGTTCTCGGGACAGATGATCCTTCCACCCCTTACGTTCCAACAGGTACTTCAGATCCGCTGGATGCCTGTGATCCGATCAATACAAGTCTTGCTTGTGATACGGACGGTGACGGCTTAAATAACGGTGATGAAGCTACGAACGGAACTGATCCGAATAACCCGGATACCGATGGCGACGGATTTAATGATGGTTATGAAGTCACGAATGGTACTGATCCGCTTGACCCATGCGATCCGAATATGATGAGCATCTCATGCGACATGGACGGGGATGGTTTGTCGAATGGAGAAGAAGCAACAACCGGAACAAACCCTAACAACCCGGATACCGATGGTGACGGAGTTTTGGACGGAGAAGAAGTTCTTGGAGTGGATGATCCTTCTACACCTTATGTTCCAACCGGAACTTCTAATCCGCTTGATCCGTGTGATCCGCTGCCAACCAGTCCTGCTTGTGACGGTGATGGTGACGGAGTTTCTGATGGGGATGAAGCTACCAATGGTACGAATCCGAATAACCCGGATACCGACGGTGATGGAGTACTGGACGGAGAAGAAGTGTATGGAACGGATAACCCTTCTACACCTTATGTTCCAACGGGAACTTCCGATCCGCTTGATCCGTGTGATCCACTGCCAACCAGCCCTGCTTGTGACGGTGACGGTGATGGAGTCTCGGATGACGATGAAGCTACGAACGGAACAAATCCAAACGACCCGGACACGGATGGTGACGGTGTAAATGACGGAGAAGAAGTATATGGAACGGATGACCCTTCTACACCGTATGTTCCAACAGGAACTTCCGATCCGCTTGATCCGTGTGATCCGCTTCCGAATTCAGCTGCTTGTAACGGTGGCGGAACAGGAGTTGAAAGTATTGATGTTCCGGAAGGATTCTCTCCGAATGGCGACGGATCCAATGAAACACTCGTCATACCGAACCTGGATAATTTCCCGGAAAACGAATTGAAAGTATTTAATCGCTGGGGAGTTGAGGTTTACAAGGCAGCGCCTTACAAGAATGACTGGGACGGAACCATGCAGGGTAAAATGGCAGTTGGAAATGATGTGCTGCCGGAGGGAACTTACTTCTACATCCTTGATTTGGGAATCGGACAAGACAAAATAGTTAAAGGTTACATCTACATAACAAGATAGCCATGAAAAATAGATTGATCATATTCGCATTGATTGTTTTAGGGATAAATCAACTCCATGCACAGCAACAGGCGGCGTATACACATTACATGTACAATACCCTGGCCATAAATCCTGCCTATGCAGGAAGCAGGGACGCGCTTACATTCACTGCATTGGGCAGATTCCAATGGGTTGGGTTTAAAGGTGCACCGACCACGCAAACATTCACAGTCCACACGCCGGTTGCCAAAAAGAATATCGGTTTGGGACTAAGTATTGTGAATGATAAGATCGGGCCAACGAACAATACGGCAGTGAACGTAGATTTCGCCTACCGACTGAAACTTTCTGAAAAAGCACGGTTGTGCTTCGGTGTTAACGGGGGATTCAACAGTTTTTCGGCTGAAGTCAATAATTTGACATTAGCAGATCCTTCTGATGCGGCCTTCCTGGAAAACAGAAGAGGAAAAATGCTCCCTGCTTTGGGAGCGGGAATCTATTTCCAGCTGCCTAATTTTTACGTAGGAGCATCTGTTCCGTCTATCCTGGAAAACAACCTCTTTGCAACTGGAAACAGCAATGTGGTAGATATTTCCAAGGAAAGAAGACACTATTATTTCATTGCAGGAGCAGTGTTTACGATTTCGCCCTCTGTGAAATTCAAGCCGACCATGTTAGGGAAACTTGTGCAAAATGCACCTTTCCAGATAGATGTTACCGGGACCTTTCTGTTGAGAGAAGTCGTAGATCTCGGAATTATGTATCGAAGCGGGGATGGCGTAGGCGCATTGGCCGGGGTTCATATTTCCAAACAGCTTCTTTTCGGTTATTCCTTTGATTGGTCGACCGGAGTGCGAACGGGAAAATTTAACGGAGGAAGCCACGAGTTGATGCTTCGCTATGACCTGCTCTTTAACAATGATGGTAAAATTAAATCACCAAGATACTTCTGATATGAAAAGAACATTGCTATTTGCTGTTTCGTGCATCCTGATCGGATGGGTTTCAGCACAGGAAAAACACGAAATTATCGGTACGAACCAATTGAATGAGTACGATTATTTTGCATCGGTTAATTCGCTTGAAAAGGTGAAAGATAAAGATGCCGGCGTACTTCGTAAATTGGCTCATGGCTATGATATGATTGGGAATTATCCCAATGCAGAAGCTTGTTATGCTACTATTTGCAAGCGTCCGGACAGGATTGCGAACGATCACCTTGAATATGCCCGGGCATTGATGAAGTGCCAAAAATATGTGGAGGCAGAAGATCAATTAAAGATCTATTCTCAATTGGACCCAAAAGACAGTGAAATGGAACGCTTCAAATTATTGAATGAATCACTGTCGAAATACGCCGCCCAGGCCGCTACCATTAAGATTCAAAACGCCCCGTTTAATACGGAGCAGGAGGATTTCGGCCCGGTTATCTATAATGGGAAGCTGCTGTTTACTTCTTCCAGGAAAAAAAATGAAGTAGTGATCCGCAAATGGCTTGGAAACAGGCTTTCTTTCCTTGATTTGTATGTAGCAGACATCAATCCTTCGACTAATGAAATAACCAATATCCAGCCTATCCCGAGCAAAAAGGTCAACAAGAAGTACCACGAGGGCCCGGTAGCATTTTCCCCGGATGGAAAGCAGGCATATATTACCCGGAATAATTACGAGGAGAAAGCAATCGACGGAACACGCCATTTTTCTTTATTTGTTTCCAACCTGGTAGGAGAAACCTGGTCCGAACCGGAGCCGATTGTATTTAACAGCAATGATTATAGTGTGGGACATGCAACGCTCTCCCCGGATGGGAAAACCCTATTCTTTGCTTCTGATATGCCGGGAGGAAAAGGCGGAGTAGACATTTACCGTTCACATTGGGAGAATGGGACCTGGTCTATTCCGGAAAATATGGCTTCCATCAACACCAGCAGTGATGACATGTTTCCGTTCTTCCACGAATCCGGAGTTTTCTTTTTCTCTTCGGAAGGTTATCCCGGATATGGAGGATTGGACGTATTTATTTGCCAGTACAAGGATGACGATTTGAGACAAATCCGGAATGTGGGTGCACCTTTTAACTCCCCGGGAGATGATTTTTCGGTTTGGATGAATAAAGATGGTGTAACCGGGATGATTTCTTCAAACAGGGCAGGAGGTAAAGGGAATGATGACCTGTATACTTTTACGATGGAAAAACCTTTTGCCTTTGCACGTAATATTCGTGTTTTAGCCAAAGATGAAAAAGGAAACAGGCTGCCAGGTGTGCTGATCAAAGTAAAGGATCAAAACGGAAAAGAACTGGCAACATTGACAACCGACGCCGATGCGGAAGCTACTTATGAAACTTCGGAAACGGGAGCTTTCCTGATAGACGGATCAAAGAAAGATTATTTTGAGTCGAGTGAAAAAGTGGTAGTCACGGATGAATCCCCGGAGAACCTTCCTGCCGATCTGGTGTTGGAAAAAGATCCGGGGTTCATGATTCTGGTAAAAGTACTGGACAAAAAATCGAGTGCTGTACTGGATAGTGTGAAAGTGACGCTGATCAATAACATGACAGGGAAAGAGGAAGGAGTCTTCTATACCAATAAGGATGGTCAGATCAAACGCCCGATTTACGACAAGAAGCTGAACGATCGGGTTTCCTATAATATCCGCCTGGAGAAGAAAGGATATTTACCTAAAGGAACGACTTACAACAAAGAGTTGACTGTGCCCGGAGTTTATGATGTTTCAAAAGATCTGAACTTATCCATTGAGAAAATGGAAGTAGGGACTGATCTTGCAAAAGCCATTGATCTGAAACCGATTTATTTTGATTTGGCGAAATTCAATATACGCCCGGATGCGGCCGTTGAATTGGATAAGATTGTAGCAATCATGAACGAGTTCCCTACCATGGTGGTTGAGTTGGGGGCCCATACAGATTGCCGGGGAACGGCTTCGAAAAATCTGGAACTTTCCCAAAAACGAGCAGATGCTTCGGCTGAGTATATCAAATCCCGCATCAAAGATCCATGGAGAATTTCCGGGAAAGGATATGGTGAATCCAAAATATTGAACGGTTGTACCTGTGAAGGACCAAAGAAACAACCGAAGTACACGGAAACACAGCATGCCGTGAACCGCAGAACTGAATTTTTAGTGGTTAAGATTTAAAAGTGTGAAATAACAAGCGATTATGTTTCACGAAAAAACCCCTTCGAATGTTGTTCGAAGGGGTTTCTGTTTTCCGTGACAGATTACCTCCGGGATCAATTCGCGAATAAATATGTATGAATTTGGTCGTTGGATTGGGCTTTTTAAATGATTTGGTTTCACTCGTTTTAGGAAGAATTCATAAAGCATGCAGCATTTTTAACACAAACAGATGTTAATTATTAAACAGTATTTATTATATGATGTGAATTTTAAACACATTAAACATGATTGATACGTTAATAAAAATCACCTGAAATTCAGTGTTTTAGGGGGTTTAAATCGTTTTAGCTTGATTTCTGTTCAATGGCGGGTTTCAGCCATACCCTTGCAAGGGTATCTTGAATGCACTATATTTCATTTCAGATACTATAAAAATAGGTTAAAGCACGCAGATGACTTGATTTGCCACGATGCAATCAATGAAAAGATAATGAGTAAAAAGCTTGGTTTACATCGTAAAAACAGGCCTTGCTCGAAAGAAGCTCTTACGCAAGAGTTAGTTAGGTTAAGTTGTAGTAGAGAAGCCCTCGGATACTAGTAGTCCGAGGGCTTCTTTTTGGGATATATTTCCTGTTTTTTTATTTTTTCAATTGTTTCCTCAGTTTCTCCATGTGCTCCATTTCCATTTTCAGGTATTTTGCAGTGTGGGAAATTTCGGTATGCTTCTTAATGATTTCTTCCGGTGTTCCGGTGCAGACAATGTTTCCGCCGCCTCTTCCACCTTCCGGACCCACATCAATGATGTGATCGGCTACTTTCACGATGTCGAGGTTGTGTTCGATGACCAATACCGTGTTTCCATCGTCTACCAGGCGCTGCAATACTTCGATCAGCATGCGGATATCTTCAAAATGCAATCCGGTGCTCGGTTCATCCAGGATGTAAATGGTATTTCCTGTTCCGCGTTTGGTGAGCTCTCCTGCCAGTTTGATACGTTGCGCTTCACCACCGCTTACTGTTGTAGATGGCTGACCAAGTTTGATGTATCCCAGACCAACAGAGTTTAGTGTTTCCAGTACACGGTGGATTTTCGGCACATTTTCAAAGAATACCACCGCATCTTCGATGGTCATTTCCAGAACATCGTTGATTGATTTCCCTTTGTAACGTACTTCCAGTGTTTCGCGGTTGTAGCGTTTCCCGTTACAAGTTTCGCATTCTACATAGACATCCGGCAGGAAATTCATCTCAATGACTTTCAGACCTCCGCCGCCACAGGTATCACAGCGTCCTCCAGCTACGTTGAAAGAGAATCTTCCTGCTTTATACCCACGGATTTGTGCTTCAGGAAGTGCTGCGAACAAGGAACGAATTTCCGTAAACACATTCGTATAGGTTGCCGGATTGCTTCGTGGTGTTCTCCCGATCGGACTTTGATCGATCTCGATTACCTTATCCAGGAATTCCAATCCTTCAATTTTCTTGTAAGGCATTGGTTTCTTCACGCCGTTGTAAATGTGAGCGTTCAGAATCGGATAGAGCGTGTGATTGATCAACGTAGATTTTCCGCTGCCTGAAACTCCGGTTACACATGTCAACGTCCCTAATGGAATCGTCAGGTCAACATTTTTCAGGTTATTACCGCTTGCACCTTTGAGAACTAGCTTTTTTCCGTTCCCTTTGCGGCGTTTTTTCGGAATTTCAATTTCCAGCTCACCATTCAAATACTTGGTTGTGATGGAATCGGTTGAAACCAGTTCATTAAACGGAGCGGCATTAACGATTTCCCCGCCGTGAACTCCGGCTCCCGGACCAATGTCCACCACGAAATCCGCAGCTTCCATCATCTCGCGATCGTGTTCCACAACAATCACCGAATTTCCTCCGTCTCTTAATCGTTTCAGGGAGTTGATCAATCGTGTATTGTCTCTTTGATGCAAACCGATGCTCGGTTCATCCAGGATGTACAAAACGTTCATCAGTTCTGACCCGATCTGGGTTGCTAAACGGATACGTTGTGCTTCTCCTCCAGACAAACTTCTTGCAGACCGATGCAGAGTTAAATATTCCAGTCCGACTTCCAGGATGAACCGCACGCGGGCACGGATCTCTTTCAGGATTTCGGTTCCGATTACCTGTTGTTCGCTGTTCAATGAATCTTCGATATTTTCCAGCCAAAGTGCCAATTCCTGGATATCCAGTGTGGCAACTTCTCCGAGTGTTTTTTCATTCACTTTGAAATGAAGTGCTTCTTTTTTCAAGCGTGCACCATGACATTCCGGACAGATGATCTTGTTCATGAAACTTTGTGCCCAGCGCTGGATTCCGGCCGTACTTTCTTCGGCATGTCGTGCCATGAAGTTTCCAAGTCCTTCAAATTGGATTGCAGCTTCTTTACCACTTTGTTCCAGGCCTTCGTTCCCATTCAGGATAACGTGTACCAAATCGTCCGGAAGATCCGAAATCGGTGTGTTGATGGTATAGCCTTCCTGTTGTAAAAAAGCTTCAATGCGGTCAAAAAACCAGTTTCTCTTATATTCACCGATCGGGGCAAGGCCACCTTTTTTGATACTCAGTTTCGGGTCCGGAATTACTTTTTCACGGTCAATCTCTGAAATTTCTCCTAATCCGACACAAGTAGGGCAGGCACCGTAAGGAGAGTTAAAGGAGAATAAGTTCGGTTCCGGCTCCGGGTAGGAAATCCCTGTCGTCGGACACATTAACAAACGTGAAAAGTGACGTACCTGGTTTGTCTCAAAATCCTGGATCATCATGCTCTTCCCACCATGCTTCATGGCCGTTGTGATCGAATCGTATAAACGCTTGCGGTCGTCCGATTTCACCTGGATGCGGTCAATCACAATTTCAATATCGTGTATTTTGTATCGGTCCAGGCGCATTCCTTTTGTAATCTCCTGAATCTCGCCGTCTATACGCACCTTGGAATAGCCCATTTTCCCGATTTGTTCGAACAATTCGCGGTAATGACCTTTTCTTCCTTTGATCTTCGGTGCAAGGATCAGGACTTTCTTTCCGTCAAACTGCTCAATGATCAGATCTGTGATTTGATCGTCGGAATATTTGACCATATGTTCACCCGTTTCATAGGAATAAGCCGTTCCGATACGCGCATAAAGTAAGCGCATGAAATCGTAGATCTCGGTAATAGTTCCAACGGTAGATCTCGGACTTCTCGAAACCGTTTTTTGTTCGATGGAAATTACCGGGCTCAGGCCGTTGATCTTGTCCACATCCGGACGCTCCATTCCTCCCAGGAATTGCCTGGCGTAAGACGAAAATGTTTCGATATATCTTCGCTGTCCTTCCGCGAAAATGGTATCAAATGCCAATGAAGATTTCCCGCTTCCGCTCAAACCCGTAAAAACTACGAGTTTATCTCTTGGAATCTCTAAATGAATATCTTTTAAATTGTGTTCCCTCGCTCCGTAAACTTCAATTGTTTTTGTTTGTTCGTCAAGACTCATGTCAGAATATGTGTAATCTTTTGTTTAATATCAATTCATCCAGGTGGTTCAAATGGTTGAAAAGGTTCAAAAGTTCAATAAAGCTTGAACCTTTCAACGGTTGAACTTGCTTTGGTTATTGCAGAAAATTTCAAATCATTACCTTTCATATAGACGTTATTACTTATACGCATTATATGGTTTCAGATTTTCGGATGCTGCCGGCAAAAGAAGGGTGAATTTTTTTCCTCCTTTTACGGTCAGTTTGGTTGTTTTCAACCAGGGATTTAATTTACGAAGAATTTTAATATTAAAACCCTGTTCATTTGCCCAAAGTGCCAGGTTCGGAATACTTTCTTCTACTATTACTTTCTGCACGCGGAATGGTTCGTACAACTCCATTTTATCCGGGTAAAATCCGTAAGCTTCCGGGTTCTCATAAATCAATTTGGTAGCTAAAAGCCGGAAAACGTACCTTCCTGTTTCGCTATTTTGGTAGGTGTCGAAATAATGATCGGTTTTCTGCCATTCCATGTCCTCGATCACACCGCCTACTCCACGGTTGTAAGATGCGGTTGTCATAACCCAGTCATTGAGTGTGTTGTGTGCATCTTTCAGGTACTGACAAGCCGCGTGTGTGCTTTTTTCGATATTCAGGCGTTCATCAATTTCATCGTTGATCTGTAGATTGTACAATTTGGCTGTTGCAGGCATAAATTGCCAGAATCCCTGTGCGCCAACCGGCGAAATCGCTTGCTGCAGGTTACTTTCAATAATTGCCAGGTACTTGAAATCATTGGGAACTCCTTCTTCTTTCAAAATGCGTTCTATTTCCGGGAAATAGCGGTTCGCTCTTTTAATTGCACCTATCCATGCACTTTGATAGTAGGCTGTCATAAGTACTTCACGGTCCAAACGTTCACGCAGGTCCTCGTCGCGCAGGTCGATTTTCGTTCCGGCAAATTCCATGCTTTGTGGCAAATCCGGGAAAACAACAGCTGACGCAGCAACTACTTCCTGGTGCCTGGCTTCTTTTTTTTGCTCTTTAGCAGCTTCACTCTGACAGGAAGCCAGTAGAACCAGTGATAAGAAAAGGAAAATGTATTTCATGTAATGCGATTAAAGCAGTACAAAATTACATATTCTAATGCGAGTTTGAGATAAGAATCTCTTCAGAATTCTCAAAAAAAACGGGAAGCTACTTCTTGTGAATAAGCGTGTTACGGTAGAGAACAAAAAACACGGCAAAAAAGTAGACTGTGAGGAAGAATGCCATCCATGGATTGCCCATTTTTGCAAACACAACTGCGAGAACAGTCACCAAAGTAGCCATTAGACCGATTCCCATGAAAACGAGCCAAACCTGCCGGTCGTTCAACCCGGAATAAACCAGGTGATGGGTGGTATGGTCTTTTCCTCCGACCATCGGGGATTTTCCTTTCCGAAGGCGGTTGATTACCACTGTCAGCGTGTCGGAAATAGCAGCGGTGAAAGCAATTAATGTAATAGCACCTCCCGTTAAAGGATTCAACTGCGTATGATTCCCGATATTCCACAATTCGTGGATGGAAAAGAAGGCAACAAACAAACCGATAAACTGGCTTCCAGCATCACCCATGAACAACTTGGAAGGATAAATGTTGTATCCCAAAAAACCGATTATCGCACCGATCTGAATAAGCATGGTTAATGTCCAGATATTCATGTTCCAATCGAACAAAATGACATTGCTTGCTAAACAGGAAAGCAGTATGAAAAGGGAAGTGGTTCCTGTAATCCCATCCATGTTATCGAGCATGTTCAGGGAGTTCATCATTCCTACAACCCAGGTAATGGTGATCAGCGCATTTACCCAGCTGATTTCTGTCAATTCGATTGTATTGTTGGTGTAAACGAAGATTGCTCCGCAAAAAATCTGCACAAACAATTTTATAAACGGCCGGGTATTGTAGGCATCATCTGCGAGTCCCATGATGAACGAAATGGTTCCGGCTGTCATTAACCCCACAAACTGGTGGTTCTGGAAGATATTCTCGTTATTGAAAATGATGGAGTAGGCGACTGTTCCGAAGAAAAAAGCAACAAAAAAACCGATCCCGCCCAGAGAGGGCTTCGACTCATTGGCCCAGCGTACAGTAACATCATTCTTGTTGCGTATCCCGAGACTTTGAGAAAAGCGCAAAAGTATTCCATTTGAGACATAGCTCATAACGATTCCCATAACCAGGAACCCAATACATGCCAAAATTATTTCAACTGTCATTCTTAAGCTATTCAAATGGGGTAATAAAATCTGCCAGAAGGATTCCCGTTTTATCTTTTGCAGATAAAATAGGGTTTTGTTCTTCCCATTGGATCGTTAACGCAGGATCATTCCAAAGGATGCTTCCTTCACTGGAAGGATTGTACCAATTGGTGCATTTGTATTGAAAAATCGTATGATCCTCCAGGGTCACAAAACCGTGCGCAAATCCTTCCGGAATGTATGCCTGTGTTTTGTTCTGCTCACTTAAAACAAACGAAACATGTTGTCCGTAAGTCGGAGAGCTTTTCCGAATGTCCAAAGCAACGTCCAGCACACTTCCTTTCACAACCCGGACCAATTTTCCCTGTGCATGCGGCGGTGCCTGGAAATGCAGACCGCGCAATACACCTTTAGAAGATAAGGATTCATTGTCCTGCACGAAAGAAATTTCAGAACCGATAAAATCATTGAATTTCTTCTGATGGAAGGACTCAAAGAAATATCCCCTGTCATCTCCAAAAATAGTGGGTTGTATAAGTATTACATCAGCAATGGCTGTACGTTTAAATTCCATTTAATTTTCAAATTTTAATTCTTCTTTTCCTTCAGCTTATCCTTCCGTCAGTTGACGGAAGGAGCTTCAGTCTTTCTGCTGCGGCAGACTATCGCTTCCATCGGCTTTTCCGTCTTGTGGGACGGAGCCTCAGTCTTCATCAGCTATCACTGATTCTTCTTCTTTTTCTTATCCTCTTCCTCATAATAGCCATGCCCATAGCCGTAGCCATAACCATATCCATAACCATATTTCCCCTTAAATGCTTTCGTACCATTCAGGATGATATTCAAATGTGTTATCTGGTTCATCTCAAACAATTCACGTACCCGTCCTGCAAAGATACGCTTTGAATAATGCGCTTTGAATATATAGATCGGAACATCTGACTTAGCCAGTATCTGTACGCCATCCGTAACCAAACCAACCGGTGGATTGTCAATAATTACGACATCGTATCTTGATTTCAAGGCTTCCAGGATCTCAAAGAATGAATCGCTTAATATTAGCTCGGACGGATTCGGAGGAATTGGCCCCGCACTGATAAAGTCGAGGTTCTCAATTTCCGACTGACGGATACATTCTTCCAATACAGCCTGCTTGATGATCAGGTTGCTGATCCCTTTGTCATTTGCCACGTTCAGTCCCAAATGGACTTTTGGTTTTCTGAGATCCAGGTCGATAACAATGGTTTTCTTACCTGAAAGTGCAATAATTCCAGCCAGGTTGAGAGCTACAAATGTTTTTCCTTCTCCGGAGATCGAAGAGGAAATGGCAATTACCCGGGCGTTCGAATTTACAAAACTGAGGTTCGTACGAATATTTCGCATCGATTCCGCCAAAATGGATTTCGGGCTGTTGTGGATCATCAACTGGCTGAACTCTGAGTTTTCCTTTAACTGCGGAATATTCCCAAGGATCGTTATTTTGTCGGGAAGCAGCTGTTTCAAATCTTCGATCGTATTGATCTCATTGAAGGTAATGTACTTGAAGAACAACAAGGCAAATCCGAAGATAAATCCGATGAATGTGAAGCTGGCATAAACGAGTTTTCTGTTCGGACTAACCGGGTCGGTATTTAAAGAAGCATCGTTCAGTACCCGGTTGCTGGAAGTATACCCGGCGTTGGAAATGGAATACATGACTTTTTTCTCAGTTAAAAGCGTATAGTATTTTTCATTCAGGTCCCGGAGCGATTTTAAACGGTTGTATTCCATTTTCTTTTGAGGAAGCTTCAGGTATTCACCTTCTATCGCTCCGATTTTCCCATTGATCGTATTTACCTGTGAACGAATGCGCTCCTGGATAACTTCCACGCTTCTGCGGATTGATTGAACCTTCGACTGAATTCGTGAGTTCAGGATTTTAAGTTCCGAGTTATTTTCGGAGACATTGGTCAGCAATTCTTCCTTACGTTCCAATAAAGTATTCAGGTCCGAGATTTGTTTTGTTAGTGACTGCTCGAAACTTTTTCCCAGCATTTCGGGAATAAGCCTGTAAATATCCAGGCGGTTGGGTTCCGATTTTAATTTGGAATTCACCATTTTCAGCGTTGCAAGTTCATTTTCCAGTTCGAAAAGCATGTCCTGGAATTTGTCCATATTTTCAGAAAGGGAACTCCCCGAGTTTTCAGGGTCCGTTAAACCCGTTTTCCGCTGGAAATCAGTGAGACTGTCTTTGGAATCTTTTAATTCTTCTGAAATGGAGTCTAATTGCAGTTGGATAAATGAAAGGATGTTATCGGCACTCTTTCGCTTCATTTCCTCATCGAAATTGAAGAAAGTAGTGGCTACGGATTGAATGATATCTTTGCACATATCCGGATTATTTCCACTATACCGGAGTTCAATCGTCTTAGCATTCACATCAACCGGATTCACCTCCAGGTTTGCTATCAGGCGGGAAGTAAGTGATTTTTGGTTATTGAAAATGAAATAAAGCCTGTTTGCCTCATCATCCTGCTTTAGTACGTCCCAGTTCTCTACTTTGAATGCGATGTCAAAATGTTTGGTACGGATGGTTTTATTGATATCGGAAGTTTTTGAATACATTTTCCCATTTGCCATATAGCTGAGCTTCACCCGGTGATTGTCGATCGTTTCCACTTCAACCGGAACATCACACAAACTGCTGTCGCGAAGCGCATACGGAAGAATGGTGAACGTACTCTGATGGTATTTTTCTTCGGTAAGGATTTTCCCTTCCGCAAAGATCGAAACGTTCATATTCATTTTTGAAATAGCCATTTCGAAAAGCAATTGTGACCGGAGTAATTCTATTTCGGATGAAATGTCATCGTTCTTATTGATATTATCGATTTCGAGTAATTCCTTAGCCTGGTCTTTTTCCACCAATTGTATGATCATACTCGAATCATATATCGGCTTGGTATATCTCAGGTAAACAAATGCAATGCAAAGGAAAAAAAGTATCAATAGCAATACCCACCACCAATAGCGGCGAAGGATTACGCTCACAATGATGGGATTGTAATCTTTATTGATAAATATGGAGGTGTTTGGACTATTCACGTTATTTCAGTGTTGAGAAAACAGTAATGATAACAAGTGCACTTGATACCAGGGAAATAATCGGGGCCGCCACTTTTAAGGTTTCCTGCCCGATCTGCTCTTTCGGTTCAATATAAATATAATCATTAGCCTGGATAATCATATCGGCATATTGCAGGTTCTCAATTTTCGAAAGGTCGACAACATACATGGTCCGGACGTTGTTTACTACCCGCATGATTTTGATCTTGCTGGCTTTTCCCCGTTCGGCAATCCCGCCTGCCAGTGCAATTGCTTCCATGAGAGTCGTGTTATTGTTTTCGAGCGGAACAACCTTTGCCGCACTTCCGTTTCCGGGAAATACAATGACGCGCTGGTTGGTGAGTTTTACCTGTACGAATGGTTTGTTGTAACCATTTTTCTGCTCGAACAATTTGGCAAGTGTATCTTCGCATTGCTTGACGGTAAATCCGGCAATCGGAGTAGACCCGAGAATGGGAAGGTCTGCTTTTCCATCGGGCCTCACTACATACTCGATTTCTGTTTTTGGGCTTGCGTCCTTATTCATCCCTGCCATTTCATTCACAATTCGTTCTCCTTCATTCGTATAAAGCATGAATGTGAATTTATCGTCTCTTGCAATTTTGTATTCTTCAGCAGGTTTTAAAGGAATGCTGTCTCTTACTTCGTTGACTCCTTTGGGAGTTCGGAACATGAGGTTGCTGTTGATCCCGCAGGATTGAACCAGGAATAAACCCGTCAATAAGGAAAATAACAAGCCTTTATTTCGCATTTTTTCTAGTCTTTTCAATGAGTTCAGCATAATAATTTTCCATGTTTTTCACCAAAGTAGTGTAATGGAATTTATCTCTTACGAAGTTCCAGCCATTTTGTGACATTTTCGTGCGAATTTCTTTGTTTTCGATCAGGAGCTGCAGTTTTTTGCCGAATGCATCCGGATCTTTTTTAGGAACAACAAAGCCGGTATTTTCCTCGTCCAAAATATCTTTTACACCGCCTACATCTGTTGCTATGACCGGAACTCCACTCGCCTGGGCTTCTATTAAACTTACGGGCGTTCCTTCATTGTCCGAGCTCAAACAAATAATATCCATTCCGGCATTAAAAGTGGCAATGTCTTTTATCCAGCTCGTTAACTCAATCTTCAAACCATATTGATCCTGCAGTTCTTTTACGCGCTTTTCAATCATCGGTTTTTCCTGTCCGTCACCAACAATGAAGTACCTGGCCCGAACGCCTTTTTCAGCCAATAACGCAACGGCATCTAAAAAGAGTCCGTGATTTTTAATAGGAGCCAATCTCCCTACGATTGCTACCGCAACTTCATCTTCCTTCAGGTTCCAATTTTGGCGGGTTGTCGCTCTTTTTTCAGCCAGGTTCTCCCGGAATTTCAGAAGATCGAAACCCAATGGAATGACTTTTATTTTATCCGGACTGCAAATGCTGTGAACGGAACTCAGTTCTTCTTTTTGAATGGGACTGATAGCAATAATCCCGGTAGAAATTTTCGCCAACCTTCGTTCGATGATTTTGTACAGCAGCGTTTTTGCCTTTCCGAAATAGGAGTGGAAGACATGGCCGTGAAATGTATGTACGATTACAGGAACGCCGCAGGCTTTTGCTGCTTTTCTGCCAAGCGCTCCGGCCTTTGCTGCATGTGTGTGTACAATGTCGGGCTGGAATTCTTCAATGATCTGTTTGATCTTGCGGTACGCCTCCCGATCCGATTTAAAATTGGGAATGCGTTTCATTTCCGGGATTAACAAAGGCTTTACCCCGTAATCTTCCAAAATGTGCAGGGAATCCGATTCGTCCTGCTCGGGTAAACCTCCAACCAATAAAGTCTCGTAATCTTCCGAGATGAATTTCGTTAAGAAAGCAGCATTGTAAGTCGGTCCACCAATATTGAATCGATTAATGATTCGGAGCACTTTTGGCATTAATTCCTGAAAGTTTAAAGTTACTAGAGTCAAGAGGCAAGATTTTGAGAGTCAGGACAGAAATCACCGTTTTTAGCTTTTCAGCTCGGACTTCTATTCAAAATATTATTTCTCAGTCGTGACCCTTGTCTCTAAATGTCTTGACTCTTTTCAATTCTCAATTGAATCAGTCCAAAAGTACGGAATATCTTACTAAAAGTTTTGTAAAATGATAATCGGAACCCGCGAAATGGAAACTTTCCTAATTGAACTGTTCAAAAGTTTTTAAGTGGCAGAAATTTTGCATGCCGATAAACCAGAACTTTACGTTATGATTCATTTCAAATTGATATCACGCATTTTTTTGCCTGGATTTGTTGTTCTTTTTGCCGGAAGTTTTAGTTTTTCGCAAAATTCAATTCAGACCGCGATTGATGCCTTTTCCTCCAATGCTTATTTTGCGAATGCATCCATTAGTTTCGAAGCAATGGATTGTGCTACAGGTCAGGTGCTGGCTGCCAAAAATCCTTCCCTGGCACTTCCGCCGGCTTCTACCACCAAATTATTTTCAACAGCTACGGCTTTTCAATTATTAGGAAAGAATTACGCACCGCAAACACGGATTTACCTGGACGGAGAACTAACCGAAGAAGGTGTTTTGAACGGGAATCTTTGGATCAGGGGAGGTGGAGATGTTGCACTCGGAAGCCGCTATTACAACGGAGAGGGAAGAGAAGACGAATTCATGGAAAAATGGGTAGATACACTTGTGAAACTGGGAATCAAAAAGATCAATGGTGCCATTGTAGCGGATGCTTCCGAATTTGGCTACGAAGGCGCTCCTGACGGTTGGAATTGGGGTGACATGGGGAACTATTACGGTGCCGGTGCTTCCGGTCTGCCGATTTACGATAATATGCTGCGCTACCATTTCCAGGTAGGAGCTAAAAGCGGTACAAAAACCACCTTTTTGGGAACCACTCCGGTTGTGGAAGGATTGAAATACGCCAATTACGTTCAAACCGGTGGATCAGGAGATAATTCCTACATCTATGGTGCTCCCTATTCGATGGACCGTTTCGGGACGGGAACACTTGGAGCCGGTTTGGGAAGATTTACCGTAAAAGGAAGTCTGCCTGATCCTGAGTTGACTTTCTCACAGGAATTCACCAGGGTTTTAAAAGCAAAAGGAATTGAGGTCAAAAATCCCGCGCTTGCCGCACGAAATTTAAGCATCACCTCGGCAAGTACGCGCTATGCAGCCATGAAATTATTCTTTACTTACAAAGGAAAAACTTTGAATTCCATTGCCTGGTGGACGAATATGAAATCCGTGAACCTCTTCGCAGAAGAAGTGTTGTGCTGGGTGGGCTACGGAACTTCCGGGAATGGTTCTATAGACAACAGTATTGCACGCATGATGAATTACTGGTCGGGAAAGATCAACACCATCGGACTTTATATCACCGACGGTTCCGGTTTATCGAGAAGCAATGCTATTTCGGCAAACCATTTTTGCGAGATGCTCAAATACATGTCAACAGCGAAAGAATTTGATGCTTTTTATGCCACATTACCGGTTGCCGGAGTTTCCGGAACACTTTCCTCGGTTTGCAAGAACCAGCCGGGAGAGGGGAAGATCCATGCAAAAAGCGGGACGATGAAGCGCATTAAAGCATATGCAGGTTACGCGGAAACCAAATCCGGGAAAAAGATCTGTTTTTCATTGATCATCAATAATTTCAACTCTTCTTCCGAATATGCGGTGGGACAAATGGAAAAGGTGTTTAATGCGATGGTGCTTTCCGAGTAAGATACTCAAATAGTAAACCACATAGGACACAATAGATCACATAGTTTATAAAACTGACACAAATGTTCTATGTGAACTATGTATCCATGTGTTTCCAATTAATTCACCGCTTTTATTAATTTTGTAGGAATAGAATAGTTTTAAGTAATCTCCATAGATTAAGCACGTGAAAAAAATTCAAATGGTGGACCTGGCGACTCAGTACCAGGCAATAAAATCCGAAATTGATTCTGCAATACAGGAAGTTTTAGATTCGTCTGTTTTTATTGGCGGACCGGTTGTTCAGCGTTTTCAAAAATCATTGGAATCGTATTTGAATGTGAAGCACGTGATACCTTGTGCAAATGGTACGGATGCTTTGCAGATTGCCATGATGGCCCTGGGACTGAAGCCCGGAGATGAGGTCATTACTCCTTCATTTACTTATATTGCAACAACGGAGGTGATCGCTTTACTTGGTTTGACACCGGTTTTCGTGGATGTAGACCCGAAGACTTTCTGCATTGATCCATCAAAGATCGAAGCGGCAATTACTTCCAAAACAAAGGCGATTGTTCCGGTTCATTTATACGGTCAGGCTTGCGATATGGATGCAATCATGGAAATCGCACAAAAGCACAGCTTGTTCGTGATCGAAGACAATGCGCAGGGGATCGGATCGGATTACTATTCTGGAAATGGTGAGACAAAAAAATTAGGAACGATCGGAGACATCGGCTGTACCAGCTTTTTCCCATCCAAGAATTTGGGTTGTTATGGAGATGGCGGTGCTATTTTCACCAATGATGATGCATTGGCAGAACAACTGCGAATGGTTGCGAATCACGGACAGAAAGTAAAATACCAGCACGATGTAGTCGGATGTAATTCCAGGCTGGATGCAGTTCAGGCAGCAGTTTTAAATGTAAAACTTCCGAAGCTGGACGAATATGTGGCTGCAAGAATAAAAGTTGCCGATTATTACGACCGTGTTCTGGGAGCTTCCGATAAGATCCAAACTCCGCACCGCGATGGTAAATCCAAACATGTATTCCATCAGTATACCGTTCAGTTGAAAGGTGTAGATAGAAATGCTTTACAGGAATACCTGGCTTCAAAAGATATTCCTTCGATGATCTATTACCCGGCTCCGGCACACAAACAGGGAATGTTCGCATCTTTCAACCTGGGAGATCTGGACCTGCCTGTAACAGAAGAATTAACGAAACACGTGATATCTTTCCCAATCCATACTGAAATGACGGAAGAACAACAGAGCTTCATTTGTTCTGAAATTCTCAATTTCGTAAATGCACACTAAATCATGAAAAAAATTACCATTGTTGGAACCGGTTATGTCGGTTTAGTTACCGGAACATGTTTTGCAGAAACAGGGAATCAGGTTGTCTGTGTGGATATAGACAGTCAAAAAGTAGCGCGGATGCGAAACGGGGAAGTTCCGATCTATGAACCGCACCTGGATGTGCTTTTCGAGCGAAACATTAAGGCCGACCGCTTGTCGTTTACAACCAACCTGGAAGAAGGAATTAAAGATGCGGAGATCATCTTTTTGGCTTTGCCGACACCTCCGGGGGAAGATGGTTCGGCTGACCTGAAATACATTTTGGGTGTAGCAGATGAGTTGGGGAAACTATTGAAAGACTATAAAGTAATTGTAGATAAAAGTACGGTTCCGGTGGGAACTGCCGAGAAAGTGCATGCTGCGATCGCGAAACACGCAACCGTGGATTTTGATGTGGTTTCAAACCCGGAATTTTTGCGCGAAGGATTTGCAGTAGATGATTTTATGAAACCTGACCGCGTAGTTTTGGGAACTTCTTCCGAGCGTGCCGAGCGAATCATGGAGCAGTTGTACAAACCTTTCGTTCGACAGGGGAACCCGATTATATTCATGGATGAGAAATCTGCAGAGCTGACAAAATATGCGGCAAACGCTTTTTTGGCGACCAAGATTACCTTCATGAATGAGATCGCCAATTTCTGTGAATTGGTTGGTGCCAATGTGGATAAGGTACGGATCGGGATCGGTTCGGACGAACGTATCGGTAAACGCTTTTTATTCCCGGGTATCGGTTACGGGGGATCATGCTTCCCGAAGGATGTGCAGGCTTTGTATAACTCCGGAGCTGAAAACCAGTTTTCTTTTGAGATTCTAAAGGCGGTTATGTCCGTAAACGAATCCCAAAAGACCATTCTCTTCCCGAAAATGAAGAATTTTTTCCGCGGAGATCTTTCCGGTAAGAAGATTGCTTTGTGGGGCTTGGCTTTCAAACCGGATACGGATGATATTCGTGAAGCACCGGCATTGTACATGATCGAAGAGTTGACCAAAGCGGGAGCACAAATTACGGCTTATGACCCCGAAGCAATGGAAAATGTGAAAGGAGTTATAGGAGACAAAATTTCCTATACACAGAATGAATACGAGGCACTGCAGGATGCAGACGCTTTGCTGATCTGCACGGAGTGGGGAGTTTTCCGCAACCCGGATTTTGATAAAATGAAGTCGCTGATGAAAGATGCCGTTATTTTTGACGGAAGGAACTTGTTTGAGATTTCAGAAATGAATGAAAAAGGATTCTATTACAGTTCAATCGGTAGGTCCGTAGTAGCACAATAATATGAATACAGGCAGAAAACGCATATTGATTACCGGTGCAGCCGGATTTTTAGGGTCGCATTTGTGTGATCGGTTCATTAAAGATGATTACCACGTGATTGCGATGGATAATCTCATCACCGGCCGGTTGAAGAATATCGAGCATTTGTTCCACCTGGAAAACTTCGACTTCTACAACCACGATGTAAGCAAATTTATACACGTTCCGGGAAACCTCGACTATATCCTGCATTTCGCATCGCCGGCAAGCCCAATCGACTACCTGAAAATCCCTATCCAGACACTTAAAGTAGGGTCTTTGGGAATTCATAACTGCCTGGGATTGGCACGCGTGAAAAATGCACGGGTACTGATCGCAAGTACTTCTGAGATTTACGGTGATCCGACGGTTCATCCGCAGACAGAAGAATATTGGGGAAACGTGAACCCGGTAGGGCCGAGAGGTGTTTACGATGAGGCGAAACGTTTCCAGGAAGCTATTACGATGGCTTATCATACATTCCATGGAGTTGAAACACGCATTGTACGGATTTTCAACACCTATGGACCACGCATGCGCCTGAACGACGGCCGTGTACTTCCTGCTTTTATCGGGCAGGCACTTCGCGGAGAGGATCTGACTGTTTTCGGAGACGGTTCTCAAACACGTTCGTTCTGTTATGTAGACGACCTGGTAGAAGGAATTGTGCGATTGCTGCACAGCGATTGCTCGGATCCTGTTAATATCGGGAACCCGGATGAAATTACCATCAGTCAGTTTGCAGAGGAAATCATCAAATTGACGGGAACAACCCAAAAAGTGATTTACAAAGACCTTCCGGTGGATGACCCGAAACAGCGTCAGCCGGATATTACCCGTGCGAAGAAACTGTTGAACTGGGAACCGAAAATTGACCGGGCAGAAGGGTTGAAACGCACTTACGCTTATTTTAAGAGTTTAACAAAAGAAGAATTGTACCAATCGGATCACATTGATTTTGAGAAGTATATCGTAAGATGAATTATTAATTGAAAGGTGGTTGAATGCTTACGCTAAAGCTTCAGCATAAGCGTAGCGGAGTCGAAGCCACTTTTCACTTTTCAATGGAAGATATGGGTTATTTTGCACACGAAACAGCAGTGGTAGATCCGGGCTGCACGATTGGTGAAGGAACGAAGATCTGGCATTTTTCGCACATTATGCCTAATTGTGTGATCGGTGAGAAATGCAATATAGGGCAGAACGTGGTGGTTTCACCCGAGGTTATTTTAGGGAACAACGTGAAGATCCAGAACAACGTTTCAATTTATACCGGAGTGATCTGTGAAGACGATGTCTTTTTGGGGCCGTCCATGGTTTTTACCAATGTGATGAACCCGCGTTCGGCTGTAAACAGAAGGGACCAATATTCCAAAACGGTTGTAAAAAAAGGGGCTTCTATCGGTGCGAATGCAACCATTGTATGCGGGAACGATATCGGTGAATATGCATTTATCGGTGCGGGATCAGTTGTAACGAAAGAAGTGCTTCCATACGCATTGGTAGTTGGAAACCCGGCACGCCAGATTGGCTGGATGAGTGCTTTCGGACACCGCCTGACTTTTGATGAGAACGGTTTTGCGGTTTGCCCGGAGAGCAACGAGAAATACGTCTTAATAAATGGCCGCGTGACCAAAGCATAAAAATGAAAGGTGCTCACCGGAGAGTAGTGAACACCTTTCGCATTTCAATGGAGAAATGGTACTTACTTTTTAATCACTCTGGTTACATACGTTTTTTTACCGTCGTTTAATTGAAGCAGGTAAGAACCTTCTGACAATCCGTCTATTGAGATGTCGCCTTCCGGGATTGCTCCGGATTTTACCTTTTGTCCCAGGTTATTCAGCAGGATATATTCCCCATTGTTCACACCACTGATCGTTAATTTATCGGTTGCAGGATTCGGATATACTTCCGCCTGTAAAATTTCATTGTTATCAAGTCCAAGGAATGATTCCAAAATCACCTTGTCCAATACATGTACCACTCCGTTGTCGGCTTCCACGTCTGCCATAGTTACTGTTGCATCATTGATCTTAACACCATTACTCAAATTCACAATGATGTTTGCTCCGTTCAAAGTAGCTACCGGCCCATTCATCAGATCAGCTGCATTCACATTTCCGCTTACCACGTGGTAAGTCAGGATGTCAGCCAGGTTCGGCAGGTTCAGGATTCCGTTTAAATCCGTACCTAAAGTTGTTGCTAAATTGTCGAATGCAGTATTAGTCGGCGCGAATACGGTAAATTCCTGGAAAGGATCAGACAATGCCGGTACCAATTCTGCTTTTACTACCGCGCTAACAAGCGTTGAGAAATTGTTATCGATGGCTACATCCACAACAGTATTCACAGGAAGAACTACTTTGTCGATCACGTGAACTACTCCGTTATCAGCCTGAACATCCGCCGTTAATACACTTGCATGATTGACAAACACAGCGTTTGCAGCAGTTTTAGTCAGTTTCAGGGAATTGGTAGTGCTTAACGGGTTTACCACCGCACCGTTTGTTACTGCACTTGCAACTACTTCTGTTCCCAATACGTGGTATTTCAACACATCATCCAGGTTCGGAAGTGCCAGTAATCCGGCAATGTTTGTGTTCAGATCAGCAGCCAGACTGTCAAATGCAGCATTATTCGGTGCGAAAACTGTGTACTGTGCGAACGGGTCGGAGAGTGCCGGGATCAGTTCTTCCTGTATTACGGCTGTTGCCAGCGTTGTAAATCCGTTATCCAGGGCCACATCAACTACGGTATTTACCGGAAGAACTACTTTGTCGATCACGTGAACTACTCCGTTATCAGCCTGAACATCCGCCGTTACCACACTTGCATGATTGACAAACACAGCGTTTGCTGAAGTTTTAGTCAATTTTAGAGAGTTTGTAGTGCTTAGCGGGTTCACCACCGCACCGTTTGTTACAGCACTTGCAACTACTTCTGTTCCCAATACGTGGTACTTCAACACATCATCCAGGTTCGGAAGTGCCAGTAATCCTGCAATATTTGTGTTCAATGAAGCAGCCAGGTCGTCAAACGCCGTGTTGCTTGGTGCAAATACGGTGTACTGAGCGAACGGATCCGAAAGTACCGGAACCAATTCCTCCTGTACAACGGCTGCAACAAGTGTTGTAAACCCATTGTCCAGCGCTACATCAATCACCGTTTCACTACTCATGAGTACCGCGTCAATTGAATGCACAACACCATTAGCTGCTGTGAGATCCGCAGCGGTAACCATTGCATGGTTAACATACACGTTGTTGGAAGCGGTTTTTGTCAGCTTCAGTGTGTTCCCTGTAAACAACGGCGTAACAATGGCTCCATTGGTAACTCCTGCAGCGTTGACAGTAGTTCCCAGAACGTGATAGGTTAAAATGTCTGCCAGGTCAGGCAGGTTTAACAGATCGTTGACAGTGACCCCAAGTTGGCTGGCCAGGTCATTAAAAGCATTGTCGTCCGGCGCAAATACTGTTAATGTGGCGGCGTTGTTCTGGAGGTCGTCGTCCAGGCCTGCAGCAATAAGAGCTGCTTCTAAGTGCGTGTGATTGGGACTTGCAGCAATCACATCATCAAACACATTTGTTTGTGCATTTGATGAAAAGGAAAGGATACCCATAAAGGCAGCTCCTGCTAGTCTTCTGACCAATGTTTGAGAGGATTGATTTTTCATTTTGTTTAATGTTTTTATAAATTAGTTAAACAATTTGACGGAAAATTACGGCAGACGGTTCGATAGTTGGATCGCTATTAACTTAATTTAACACGAACTATTTTTAGCTTTTGGCACTTAAATAACTGGTAATAAGAATGTTAAATAGGTATAATTAATCTATCGAATAAATAGTCTTTTAACAGCATTGAGATTCATTAGGATTCTCAGAAATGCTTTTTCAGCATCAATGAATCGGACAACCTGATGGAGATAGGGTTGAAAGTTTTGACAAAAAGGATGGGTTTTACCTCAATAAGTTTGCATGCCCGGTAATGACTTTCTTTTCGGTGGTGTTTTCCGCTTTGTATTCCAGTTTCCACCCGAAAACACCTTCTTTTGCGGGAAGTCCGTGATAGGAGCCATCCCAGCCCGTTTTGGAGTCCAAAGATGTAAAAACAATCTCTCCCCAGCGGTCATACACATCAAAACGGTATTCCAAAGGATCGTATCCACAGACAAAAACCGGGTTAAAGACATTGTTGTGTTCGTCACCGTTTGGGGTGAATGTGTTGGGAACGTAGTAGATGATTTCGTCCAAGACACGGTTTAATTGCAGATTATCCCAGAAAATATCAAAAGATACTATTTGAGGGAAATCGCAAGATCCGCCCAACATGATGGAAGAAATGTCTTCTTGTGGGGTAAAGTACAATTCGATAGTGCTCCATTGATTTTGAATCGGGTAAGTATATCTTCCAATTTCCGTATAACCCAAACCTTCAGGACAAAAAACAGTCTGAAGTGGGAACATATTACATTTATTGCTTCCAAATAAAACAATATCAACGAGAGCCCCAGGGTAGCTATCTTGACCATCATAAGTATCGGCAGCGATATTAAATTTAAGTAGGTAGGTTTGACCACTAAGCAGAGGTCCGTTCAAACAGGTGCCCAAATAATCCATAATACTCGGGCCAAAAGTACTGGACGCACAATTATTCCCATCCGGAATCGGCTGAGGAACCATGTCTGGCATAAAACCATTGGTCGAAAAAAGTTCAGGGGTGCTTAAAGTTGCTTGTTCCCAACCTTCAGCACAGTTTAATTGACCATTACCAGTAGGTATACAATTGGTATTCTCAAAAGAAGCATTTGTAATCAGGGAAATTTTAAAATTATCTGCTCGTGTACACGGGCAATCCTCTAAGTCATATTGATCAATCAGGCGGTCACCGTCATCATCGATGTTGTTGTTGCAGATTTCCTGCCCGGATGAAAAACCGCTGCCAAAAAGGAAGAATGTAAGTAAGATAAGTGAATGTCTGATCGGTTTCATGAATGGGGATGTGTTACGCTCAAATATAATTAATCTTCTCACAAATTGCGCATAAATGTAAAAAAATAATATTTTAATACTGTTTTACTGCAATTTGCTTGCAGTCACAAGCGTAATAAGGTGTTACATCTGAAATATAGTAATTGATCTTATTAAAGCGGAGTCTAATTGTATCGTTGTTCCAGTTATTATAATAATCAGAAATTCCGGCACTTACTTTCCATCTTTTGTTATTAGAATCGTACAAAGTATCCCCGCCCCCAATTCTTACATACATAGGAATTGAGCTGAATTCTACTTGAAGAGCTGAAAAGGTAAATTCGTCGTCAAAATTTTGAAAACGTATAGAATCTTGATTTTCTGATTCATTGTACAAATGAACTAAATCCATGTCGTACAGATACACACCGATAGTATCAAATACTTTGTAATGCCCGGCAATCTTTTCCCATTTGGTGGGTTCGGGAATAGTGGGTACCGGTGTTTTTTTCTTGGTACAGGAAAGGATATTCATCCCTGCTGTGAAAACCAGTATGAGTGATGAATATTTTAGAAATGTAGCATTGTTTAATGCTGCTTTACACCAATACATTTAACCGTTCGATTTTCATAAGGTCTTACATCTTCTATATAATAGAGAATATTTTGAATTTGGTACCTGATATAAATTGTATCATTGCTAAATCTCGCCTCATAACCATACAGTTGCCATCGATCATTGTTTGAGTCATATAGTGGTTGATGAGATCCTATATAAAAAGAATGCTTGGGCCAATTGCTGGGATTAACCTCTGGTTGAAACTCTTTGAATATAAATTGACCATCGAAATTGTTAAATTGAAAAGTATCTCTTTGTGCATTTTGTTCATTGAAACTTGTCCAATGAGAGATACTCATATCATTTAAGTAATTACCCAAAGTATCGTACATCTTGTAAGTTCCGGGAATTAACTCCCAGTTGGTTGGTTCGGGAATAACCGATACAGGTGTTTTTTTCTTCGTACAGGAAAGAATATTTATCCCGGCCGCAAAGACAAGGATGAGCAGTTGGTATTTTTGAATGAAAGGCATCAATTAATGCTGCTTTACGCCAATTTGTTTTATTTCAATGGATTCGTACGGTCTTGTGTCCTCTATGTAGTAAAGTATATTATGCAGCTTGTAAGAAAGATAGATACTATCATTACTGTAATGGGCACTATAAGTCCATAACTGCCAACGGTCATTGTTTTGATCGTAAAGTGGTTGGTGTGAACCAACGTAGAAAAAATACTTAGGCAGGTTTGTAATATTAGCGTCTATTTGAAAGTTTTTGAAGGTGAATTCGCCATAGAAATTAGTGAATTGAAACGTATCCTTTCGATCTCCGTTTTCGTTTATTGCAGACCAATGCTGAATGCTCATATCATGCATATAGTTGCCTAATGTATCATACATTTGATAAGTTCCGGGAATTAATTCCCATTTGGTGGGTTCGGGAACCGGTGTTGTTACTGGAACTGGCACCTTATCTTTTTTGCAGGCAGATAGTAGAATTATGCCGACCAAAGCCGGCATAATCCATCGTTTATATTTTCTTGCTTGTATCATTTTTACAGGGAGCAAGTTACATAACTTTTCAATTCTTTACAATTGTTTTTTCTCTGACAGACTGATCCTCGAAAGTTACTCTAACCTGGTAGTTCCCGGAGCTTAATCCTGATAGGTCTACTGGTTGTTCGAGGTCAACGACCTTTCTGATCAATTGTTTACCATTTGCATCGAGAATCATGATCTCCTTTATTTTCTTTCCGGCGTGAACCCTTATAAAACTTTCAGTGGGGTTCGGAAATACAAAAAAGTGATCTTCAGGAAGGTCATCAGTTTGAAGTTGTGAATTGGTTTCGTCAGTTAATGCTAAATTATTGTTTAACGACTCAACTCTTTCTTTATCTGCTTCGTGTGATTGAACCAGCGCGGGATTTATGTAAACGGATATATTTCCGCTTAAAGTAATTGTTTGACCGCAACCATGAAGATATATGACATAGAAATAGACTCCTTCAGTAACGAATTGTCCTTTCCCCGTCCCAACATTGATTCTTCCATCCCAGTTAATAGAAGATGGTGAAGGAGATAGCGAGGTAAATGGGCAGCATTGGAGTCCTTCGTAAACGACCTGGCTGTAGATGTTCGATTGCCATGAATTTACGATATATAATTCAAAACCAGTTGCTCCAAAAGCACACCAGGGGTGATTATTATCATGAATAAACCAAACATCATTAATTCCGTCTCCATTCGGTGAGAAAATATTTGGAAGAGGAGAGTCGTACGTAAAGCCATTGAATCCGGTACAGCAATCCTGACACCCGGTCACACAAGTTGTTGGTTCTATAACGGCTTCATATACTCCTGAATTGGAATCAAAAAAATCACCCATTTCAATAGTTTCTCCTGCTTGTAAATAAACTGAATTACCACTTCCGATTTGAACAGTAGCATTTAAACCTACTTCAATGCATTTACCTGCCTTTGTTTCAGGAGGAAGAGGGTTATTACTTGGTGTGCGGTCATCATAGCTAATGCAAACAGGACAGTAATCACAGATGACTTTAATGTGGAAAGTATAAGTATTATCCATTACCTGACAGCCGTTGTTGTCCTTTACGTAAACAGTGAAGTCATAAATCCCTGAATAATTAAGTGGAGTTTGCCAACTAAATGACATATTCCCACCATTGGATGTGTTTGGAGGCAGGGATAAATTGAAAGGTGTAGGGATACTCTCACTTGTAAGATTTGCCTCAACTAATTCCCCGCTATTATTTGAAATTAACGAATTAAAGCTAACTGTACCGCCGGATTGAACGTAAACGGTATACTCATTCGTTCCGTTAACGCCATTCATAGTTGGGGCAACTTGTCCGGTTAAGGAATTGACAGTTAAAGTCAACGTTTCCGTATGTGTACAGTTTTCCGGAGTTGTTACCACAACTGTGTAAGTAGCATTTCCAATGGTCGGATTCACTAGTAAAGAAGTTGTTCCCACTCCGGTGCCCAGTGATCCTGAGTTATCGCTCCAGGCATAAGTCCATCCGTTATCTCCGGTAACCTGGAGAGTTATCGGAACACTTTCACAAACAGGGTTGCCATCTGTGATAAAAGAAATATCCGGATTAACAATACAGAAATCGACAGAAGTACTTACTTCACAACCATTATAAACAGTTAAATAAGCCCTGTAACAATGTCCCGGAATTTTATTGACTCCCAGGAGTGCTGATACATCGGCTGTTCCTGCAGTTCCTGTTTGAAATGCTCCGTTATACTTTAAAACTTCAGATCCGCTTGTAATATCATAAATATCCCATTCGTATTCTGTTTCACCCGAACTACTTGCTCCGTTCAATATTATCGGAGAACTTCCGCAGAAATTGGCTGCTATAGGACTGATTACAGCAGTAGGCATAGAACTCACCAAATCAACGGAAATATCATCCAAATAGAATAAAACAGATTGATTGGTCGAAATACTATTTTGCTTGAACGACCCAAACGTCAAATAATGAACCCCTGACTGAGTGGCATTGAAACAGAAAGTTACTTTCTTATAGGTTGTCGAAGTAACTTGTTCAATAATCTGGGGTGTTA
>NZ_CABHOL010000020.1 GCF_902168135.1 uncultured Fluviicola sp. | reverse complement strand
GAGACAGACTTTGCATTCAAAAAGCAAAAGAGTATTTAGCTCTCGAACAGAAAGATTTTATAAAAAATGCATTAATGGTATTGATTGTTATGAATGATCCCTTTGCAATAAAATTTCTTAATGAAAACTTAAATGAACATTTCATATGGGTTGGTTCCATAAATCAAATCGACTACAAAAACTACAATATAGTTTTAGATGAAAGTCTTCTTTATATCAAAGATCTTTTCAACTTCATTTATAAGAAAGATTCCCAGACTGATAAATTTAGATTCCATTACTTAAGTGAGTTTTTCTATTCTTACCTGTACAATATTTCAAAAAATGAAACACACTATCAGCAACTTTCCATTATTTTGAATGAAATTAGAGATTCGCTATCGGAAAAGGACGACCACGAGTTATTCTACATAAACTCGATTATAAATCATTGTGCTAAAAGTTATATTTCTGCGAAATCAGTTCCTATGAGTTTCAAAGACGCCTTGGCAAAAGTCAACGAACTAATGAGCTAATCATAGTATTTTCAGTCATTTATTTGGACGTGTTCTTTCTTTTTAAGATTTTATTCCTACCTTTGCACCCCGCTAAGTGTGTCTTGGCGGTAATTTAGTATAAATAACAAATAAGTTTAATTATGAATTCTTACGAAACTGTTTTCATTCTTACTCCCGTTTTGTCTGAAGACCAGGCAAAGGAAGCAGTGCAAAAGTACGAAAGCGATTTGGCTGCCATGGGTGGTAAATTAACGCATTCTGAGAGCTGGGGCCTAAAAAAATTGGCTTACCCGATCCAAAAGAAATCAACTGGTTTCTATTTCTTGTTCCAATTCGATGCTGAAGGTTCAGTAATCGCTGAGTTGGAATTGGCTATGAAACGTGACGAGCGCATCATGCGATTCTTAACCGTGAAAATGGACAAGGACCATGTTGCTTACGCTGAGAAACGTCGCAAGAAAATGAGCGGAGCTCCGGTTGAAGCTTAACGCTTACGCAGAAGCTACAGCGCAGGCGCAATTATTTACCTTAAAAATTTAAGAACATGTCACAAAACGATATTCGCTATTTGACTCCGATCAACATCGAGATCAAAAAAGATAAATACTGCCGTTTCAAAAAAAGCGGGATTAAATTCATCGATTTCAAAGACGCTACTTTCTTGTTGCGTTTGGTGAACGAGCAAGGAAAAATTCTTCCTCGCCGTATTACCGGAACTTCTGCTAAATACCAGAAGAGAGTTAATAAAGCTATCAAACGTGCTCGTCACCTGGCTATCTTGCCTTACGTTGGCGATATGTTGAAATAGTCTTAACGTTTAATTTTAAAGACAAGAAATCATGGAAGTAATTCTTAAGAAAAATATCGATAAATTAGGTTACAAGGACGAAGTTGTAACCGTGAAGCCAGGTTACGGACGTAACTTCCTGATCCCTCAGGGTTACGCTTCTTTGGCTACTCCTTCTGCGAAAAAAGCGCACGAGGATATGATGAAGCAACGCTCTCACAAAGAGTCTAAAATCGTTGCTGAAGCGGAAGCAATTGCAGCTAAATTGGCTGATGTTACTGTGAAAATCAGCACGAAAGTGGGTGAGAACGGTAAGATCTTCGGTTCTGTAAACACTGTTCAATTGTCTGAAGCATTGAAAGCTGCAGGATTTGACATCGACCGTAAAGCTTTGAAAATTAAAGACGAGCCAATTAAAGAAGTTGGAACGTTCGAAGCTGAGGCGAACTTACACAAAGGTGTGAAGCCTGTATTCAAATTTGAAGTTGTAGGAGAATAATTTTTTCCGACCTCATATTGAAATCCCGTTAGTCATTGATTAGCGGGATTTTTTGTTTCTCAAATTTTGACCACGAAGCGCACCAGGAGCACGAGGTGTTTTTTATTCTATGCACTTTATTGATAAGCACACGAAGTAATCTTCCGATTATTTTTAAAGTTTCTTTGCGGGCTTTGTGCTTTTGCTTATTAACTCGACTATTCGGTTTTAATTCCGTACTCTGTCCTGATCCAATCGATTAAAAACTCTTTATACCTGTATCCACCAACTATGATTGGATTTACCTTAACTGTTTTGTTCGCTGAAACTTTCATAAGGGAAGCAAAAATCAAGTCATCCTTGTATATTGCATAATTATCGGGACTTACTTCTTTCATGAATTCGCTTCTTTTTTTTAATAAGAACTTGTCCTTTTTCTTCTTAGTAGGAAGAATATAATAGTTTCGATTCTTAAGATCATGCTTATGATAAAGGTCTTTCATCCTTTGAGGACTGTAGGTATCAGAAATCAATAGGTAAGGAATCTTATTTTCCTCAGCAAACTTGGCAATTTCAACCTCTTTATCCGCCCCACTACAGTTTGGAAAATTAAAAATCAACAACAAATCTTGCTGTGTCTTCTCAACAATCTGATGAATATTCTCAGGAAGAATGAATTGAACCACTCCTGGATTATCGGGATTCATGAATCTTTCCATACTGAATTTACAACTATCCAATTCCTTGGAAGAAACGACATGCATATCCTTGACAGGAAAGTAGTTGCGATACTTTTTGCCGGAAGAAAGATTGTACGTGACGCAACCAGAACTGATAGAACCAACGAATACCAAAAACAAAATCAAATAAGATCTCATTCAACAAATTATTAAACCCGTTCATTTTTAAATTTCACTTACGGCTAAATGAAAGTGACTGTATTTTACTCCAACAAGTATACAAAAAAAAAGATTAATTACTCATATCTGTGCAACATGATTACTTTTTTTTGTCTCTAGAAGATCGCGCTGATGACGCAGGCACCAAAGTTCACTACACAAAAAATCTGCGCAATTTGCGTAATCCGCGGGCGATTCGCATCTTTGTCCATCAATCAATTACAAAGTCATGGCAATAGCAATAGGAGACAAATGCCCGGAATTCATACTCAAAGATCAGAACAACGCGGATTTCGACATCAAAAACGTATTGGGCAAGCAGGTTTTGGTTATTTATTTCTATCCGAAGGATGATACGCCGGGATGTACAGCGGAGGCTTGCTCTTTTCGCGATAGTTACGAGGATTTCAAGGATTTGGGATGTGAAGTCATCGGGATTTCCAGTGACTCCCCTAAAAAACATGCGGAATTCGCAGCGAAACACCGCCTTACGTTTACTTTGCTTGCCGACACGGAGAAAAAGGTCCGCAAACAATTCGGAGTTCCCGGAAATCTATTCGGATTGATCCCGGGCCGTGTGACGTATATTGTCGATAAAAAAAGGATTGTCCGCAATATTTACAATTCCCTGACGAATGCTGCCGGACACATTGAAGAATCTATGAACGCTGTAAAATCCATTATTGATGAAGAAGCTTGATATCCTGCTTCCACTCCTGGTTGGTACTGGCTTGTTGATCACTTCCTGCGCAAGGGAGGAAGAGACATCCTGCTCTGAGCCGCAAATAGAACCCGGAACCGAGACCATCACTGACTTGGATAAAAAGCAATGTCCTGAACCTGCTAAAGCAGATGTTTCGAAGAAGGAGTATTAATATTTCCTCGTCCGGGCAATTTTGGGAGCCAGTGATTCACTCAACGCTGATTCTACGTAATCGTTTGCATTAAACAATTCCTCCACTTTCCGGAACCGGTAATCGAAAATGCTTTCCAGCTGTTTGCGGATGAAGAGCCAGTGGAAAAACCGGCCGATGAAACCGAAAGGCATACAATAAGCGATCAGATCGGTCATTTCGACCCCGCCTTCCACTTCTTTGAAATGATGCTCGTGGTGCCACATGCCGTAGGGACCTCTGCGCTGTTCGTCTATGAAATAATCACCTTCCCGGATGGTTTTGATCTCGCTGATCCAACTCAGGGGAACACCTAAAATCGGGCGGATGGTGTACCGAATGATCAATCCCTCATACAGGTTTTCAGGAACGGTTGTGTGCACTTTGAAATCGACGTAATTCGGTGTAATCACACGCAGATTGGCCGGCGAGGAAAAATAATTCCAGCAGGTTTGGAGGTCCGCATGAATGAATTGTGTTCTTTTGAGCTGATACATCCTGTTGAATTTCGGGTTCAACTAAATGTAAAAAAGTCGGCCCTGCTTTCAAAAAAGATTCACACGCTTTAACAATTCCGTATGTTTAAGCCGGCGGAAAAAGGGCATTCACTTTCCGGACCCTGTAATCAAAGATGCTTTCGAGCTGCTTCTTCACGAAGAGCCAATGAACAAATCGCCCAAGAACCCCGAATGGCAATGAATAGCTGACGATATCCGTCATTTCGACTCCGCCTTCCACTTCTTTGAAATGGTGTTCGTGGTGCCACATCCTGTATGGTCCCTGCCGTTGTTCATCTACAAAATAGCTTTTGTCCCGGACATAGGTAATCTCAGTAACCCACTTCATCGGGATCTTTAGAACAGGAGAAACTTTGTAGCCGATAATCAACCCGTGATACATTTCATCAGGAACTTCGGTCAGAACTTTAAATCCCATGTAATCCGGAGTAATGACCTGCAGATTAGCAGGTGCACAAAAGAATTTCCAACAAGTCTCGAGATCTGTTTTTACAAACTGTTTACGTTTAAGCTGATACATGCCCTAAATTTAATATGCATTTGTGATTCGTGCATAAAACATACGTCCAAATTAGCGTATTGGGTTTGCTTGTTAAAATAAATTCACCCGTTTCAATAGTTCGGAACGATGCGCCTCGCTTACCGGAATTTCTTTTCCGTCGATCAAAAGCAGTGATTTCGGGTTAATCTGTGAAATCTGGCTGATATTAACCATGTAAGAACGATGCACCCGCAGAAACTCGTGTACCGGAAGTTTTGCTTCCACGTGTTTTAAGCTGTAGCTAACCACGAATTTTGAGTCTTTCGTATGCAAAATCGAATAATTATCGCATGCTTCCGCATAGGTAATGTCCGAGTATGCCAGCTTCACCAGTTTTTGTTTGTCCTTGATGAAGAAGTGTGTACTGGCCAGAACAGAACTCGTAAAATCTACCTGTGTATTGACAGACCGGACCTGGTAAGCATGCCATGCCAAATCAATTTGAGTGATCAAATCGTGTTTCTTGAACGGTTTCATGATAAATCCGCTGGGATTGGTCAATTTCACGCGTTCCAGTGTTTGCGAATCCGTATTGGAAGTCACGAACAGGAAAGGTTTGTTGATCTGCTGATTCATAAAATGCGCAAGGTCTATCCCGTCAGGCCCATCACCCAGGTTAATGTCGAGCAGGATCAGATCAGGCCTTAAATGCAATAACTCCTGTTTTGCCTGGTCAAAACTATCCGCCACTCCCAAACATTCAAACCCCTCATCTACCAGGCACTGCTCCAAAAAGGCCGCAATGATCGGTTCATCCTCCACAATAAAAATCCTTGGTTTTGTCATGACAATAGATTGTATTTCGTGATCACTAATTCTGTTCTTAAACCTTTTTCACTACTGGTCTCACTGAATTCTGCCTTGAGTTTCCGTGCCATAGACCGGATCAGTTTTGCCCCGAAATGAGTTCCCTCGTTCATGTTGGACTTTCCGTTTCCGTTATCCGCAACAATAAGCACCAGCTTTTCATCCTGCATTTTCAGAGAAAGACTGATTTGCGGATTCTCTTGTTTATCGAATGCGTACTTGCAGGAATTCATGACCAGCTCTGCAACGATCAAACCGATGGGTAATGCGGTTTCAATATCCAGGTTCAGGTTGTCACACTCCGAATTCAGGTAGATTTCCTTGTTAACTTCTCGCTTGAAATGCGTAATCAGGTCATTTACCAATTCCGCCAGGTAAGGTCCGATCTGTACCGCTCTGATGTTCTCGGATTGATAGAGTTTCTGATGGATCATGGAAATGGCATTAATCCTGTTCATACTTGCATCTATGAGCTGTATGGATTCAGGATCCTTCAACTCCCGCGACTGCAGGTCCAGAATGGCTGAAATGATTTGTAAATTGTTCTTCACGCGGTGATGCACCTCCGCCATCATGAATTCTTTTTGCTCCAGGTTTGCCTGCGTCATCAGGTATTTTTGTTCCAGCAAAGCATTGATCCGTTTCTTATTCCGGAAGAGGAAAAACAACAACGCTGACACCACCACAACGATGAAAATGATCGCCAGCAGTATGATCAGCTGCAATTGGTGGTTCTCCTGTTCGGCCTGCTGTTTCAATTTAATTTCCTTGACCTCAAAACGTGCCTGCATTTCTGCCAGGGCATCACTTTTCTCCTGTGTAAAAATAGTATCACTCAGCACGGTATATGCATTCAGGCTTTCGTAAGCTTTTTTATAATCACCCAGCGCAAAATAAATGCGAGACAAAGTCTCATGTACGAACACTTCCCGCTCCATGGCGCCGGTCTGCTGTGATAATTTGAGGCTCTTGAGCGCATATTCCTCAGCTTTTTGATAGTCTTTTAAGTCAATGTAACAATTCGCTGTTCCGTTGTAGGAAGAAATCAAATTAAAGTCGCTCCGGTATTCTTTGAAATTCGCTGCAGATTTTTCGAAGTAAGCAATCGCTTTGTGAAGATCCCGCTCATCGTAATAGATTTTCGCCAGTGAATTATAAGCAGCTCCCAGTCCTTCCGGGTAATCCTTCCTTTTATAGATCTCAATGGCTTCCAGGAAATTTGTTTCCGCAGCTTTCGGTTTGTTTTGGTAAGTAAAAGTAATTCCCTGGTTCACCAGGACATCAGCCAGATCAATCTCCAAATTGTTCTTTTTACAAAGTTCAATGGCCTTTCGGTAATAAAAATCGGCGTTTTCATATTGGTACTGGGAAAAATAACACACTCCGAGCTGGGAATAACAATAAGAAAGGTTCTCCTCGTCTTTCTCCAATTCAAACAAACGGATTGCCTGGTGAAAATAAGAAGTTGCAACAGCCGAATTTCCTTTAATATCATTGGCAACAGCCAGGTTCATATAAGCAAAAGCCTCGCCGGATTGATACTCCGCTTCTTTCGCTAATTTCAATGCCTTTGTACTGATCGCAATTGATTGTTCTATATCGTTGGCATAGAGTGCCTCCCCTTTGAAATTAAGCGAATCAATCCCGGCAATATTCTTTTGGGCAAAAATACTGCAGGCCGTAAAGGCAAAAATCAAGGGAAGGAAAAACCGAGTCATCTTTACATCAAATTTAACATCATTTACTCGAAAAAATCCGGTAAACACCCTTTTTTTTTGAGTTCCACTTAAGCGTTTACGATTTTCGCATCCCAAACTGAATATGAAGAATCAATTAACCATTCCCCTTATTTTCCAAGGCAAATTGCGTTTAACTGCTTTCTGTCATTCAGTGTCCGAAAACAATTTAATCACCAAATCAAATCTGTAATCTAAAATGATGCTTACAGAAACTATAGCGTTCAAACATTGGGTGTTCGAAGTACCGAGTAAAATCACCCGGAAAATCTACTCGAATACCCTTTGTGGATATTCCGAGTACCATGTGCAGGAATTCCGGTCTTTTTTCAAATATTACGACGAGATTTTTACCCCGGAGATCAAGGATCTGCTGAACCGGCTGGGTATTGACTACAAAAAGGACACTTTTTTAAAGTTGATCCGGGAAAATGGGAAACAGTCGTTCATCATAACCTATCAATTCTTAGGCAGTATGCAGATCAACTCTTCGGAGCGAGTGCAGCAACCTTTGATTTCGGATGAATTGGAATACGAAGCCATTTCAGAACAAACCAGCATTGCTTTCTACCAGGTCGAAGAAACGATGATCGGAATGGAAATGATATACGTAGAGATTTTGTTCCGGGCGGAATAGTCATTAATCCAATTTGAAAGAAATTGGAATTGAAAAAGTGCTTTCTACAAGTTTCCCGTCAAGATGGGCAGGACTCCACTTTGGCATTTCCGTGATCACACGCACTGCTTCCTCGTCTAAAAGATCGTTTCCGGAAGATTTCCTGATTTTTACGTCTTTAACATCACCGGTTACCGAGATAATAAACTTGATGTACACTTTTCCTTCTATATTCTTATCAACAGCGTCATCGGGATAATAAATATTCCTTTTGAGGTATTTTTTGACCGCTTCCATGCCTCCTTTGGCTTTTGCAGGAATGGAATAAGGAAAATATTTGGTCTTCTTCCCATTTTCCAAATAGCAGGCTTTAAACTTTACCTTTCCAGCCGAATAAACTTCCTTACGCCGAACAGCACCATTCGGATAATACACGATAAATTCCTGTGCTATGTCATTTTCATAGTTTTCCGTGTAATAAAGCTCTCCTGTTGGATAGTACTTGCTGTACACTCCATGGAACTTTCCGTTTTTGTGATTTGATCTAATCGTTACAAGTCCTTGCTCACTATAATAAACAAATTCGCCTTCTTTTACTTTCTGTGCGTAATCCTTAAATGCACCTGTCATCTGAACCGAATCAGATTTCAGAAAGTAATCCGTTACAAAATAGAGATTCTTATCCTCCTTAATGATCCTGTAGTACTTAGCCGAATCACGACTTTTGGTAACCTCCCAATCTTCATTCATGTAAATAGTATCACGCTTGTGCTGCGCAAAAAGAACAACATTGACAAGAATAAATAAGGCGGTCAGAACATATTTCATGGTGATTATTTTTTTGCGAAACTAACTATTTTATGCGTCAACTCAAGAAAATTGACAGTTGGAATCATCCCCCAATATCACTCCTTGACCACTTTGTATTTTTCATCCCCGACATGCAAATAATAAACACCCGCCGCAAAACCGGAAAGATCTACCTCGAACCGATCTTCATTCAATACACTCAAATGCTCAGTCACTTTTCTTCCCGAGGAATCAAAAACCCCTGCAAATTCATTCACGGAAGCATTCACATATAGTATTCCTGTCGTGGGATTCGGGTAAATCAACACCTGGTTGTTCTCACAAATCAAACTTACAACGGACAACACTTCTTCAGTCCCGTCTATATCCGTGAGACGCAAACGGTAGTAGTTAATTCCATCTGCAGAGTAGTCAGCCTGATAAGCGTAATTCGTTCTGGTTTGAGAACTGAACTGTGCATCCACTTTTCCTAGTTCACTCCAGGTAGTACCATCAGCAGAACCTTCCATGGTAAAATAATCCGAGCGTGTTTCACTTTCAGTGGTCCATTTTAAAAGCACACCATTTCCCGAACAACCTGCTGTAAAGGAACTGAGCTCCACCGGAAGGCCCGAACTAAGTGAGATCTGAATATTGTCAACAAGCAGATTACATGTTTCAGTAGTTGTTCCGGTAAAAGTAAGTGTCTGAACGTTGGCTGTAGGCACAAAATCTACAAATTCAGTGACCATCGAAAAAGCAGTACCATTCCTGGAAATACTTTTAGTCACGCCCCCAATTGTTACATTCATTGATTGAACAGTTGGACCGCAGCTGGTTCTTCGGGAACAAAGAAAGGAAACGCGGTACAGAGCACCAACTGTAAACCCGTTAATGGTCTGGCAAAGGCCAGCTACAGCATCTACTTCTGCAACCACATTTGTCCCGGAAGAACCACCGTAAACGGATTCGGGATTTGTTTCAGGATTACATCCCCAGGAAGCTGTTCCCGAATTAAAGTTCCAGTTGGAAATAGTTTGTGCATAGAAAGTACACTGCAGGACGCAGCATAACGCAAGTGTTAATATCGGTTTCATTGTAATTTTTCTTCAGTGCAAAGCTAGTTATTCAGCCAAACATCTGACATACTGAAACAGTTACATTTAGGCTAAAAGCGTGTAAATACGTTTCTTCCTTAACAAACCACTTGCTTTTTTAATTTCACCAGGATTACTGAACATTATTGTTCCACCAGCTCAATCGGCAGGCCGTCCGGATCTGCAAAAAACGTAAAGCGTTTGCCAGTAAATTCATCGATTCTTACCGGTTCACAAACAACTCCTTTACCGGCCAGTTTAGCGATCGCACCATCCAGATTCTCTACCGAAAAAGCCAAATGCCTTAATCCACTGGCTTCAGGGCGGGAAACACGTTTTGGCGGATCCGGAAAAGAAAACAGTTCGATACAGTAAACGCCATTCAGCATCAAATCCAATTTATAAGAGCTGCGTTCTTCCCGGTAATTCTCGGCAAGAATCTCACATCCCAGTATTTGCGTATAAAATGCCTTCGACTTTTGATAATCCGAACAAATAATGGCGATATGGTGAACGGACTTCAGCACACTGTTTAAATGTATTTCGTTCCGATCAGGTAATTCTTCACGTAATCTTCGATTCCTTCTTCCAGGGTATGGAACGGAATATCATATCCCTGATCAATTAATTTCTGCATATTGGCTTCCGTGAAATACTGGTACTTATCGCGGATATCTTCCGGAGTATCAATGAAAGAAATATTCGGTTCTTTTCCCAGGGCTTTGAAAGTGTTTTCAGCTAAATCAAGGAAAGTACGCGCTTTTCCGGAACCTAAATTATAGATCCCCGATTTTGCTGTTCCTTTCATCAAAAATTCGATTACGGAAACCAAATCTTTTACATAAACAAAATCGCGCATCTGACCGCCATCTGTGTAATTCGGATTGTGGGAGCGGAACAGTTTCATGGAACCATGCTCTTTCACCTGGTTGAATGTATGGAAGATCACCGATGCCATACGCGCCTTGTGGTATTCGTTGGGGCCGTAAACATTGAAGAACTTCAATCCGTACCAATGCGGCGGAGTTTCTGTCTGCTCCAGAGCCCACATGTCAAACCACTGTTTCGACCAGCCGTAAGGATTCAAAGGCTGTAAAAGCGGCATTTTCGATTCGTCGTCATCATACCCCAGTTCACCCAAACCGTATGTAGCTGCAGAACTTGCATATACAAGCGGAATCCGGTAATTCACACAATGGTTCCAGATCATTTTGGAATATTCAACATTCAGCTCATCAAAGATCGCCTTGTCGAATTCCGTAGTATCCGTACGCGCCCCGATATGCAGCATACAAGTGACTTCATCCCCGAACTCTTTCATCCATTGATCGAAATCAGCACGCTGAACCATCGCAACAAAAAGCTTTCCTTCCAGGTTGGCTGCTTTTTCCGTTTTGGAAAAATCATCCACCAAAATCAAATTATTGATTCCCTTGCTGTTTAGTGTTCCAACGATGCAGCTTCCGATAAATCCCGCGGCTCCTGTAATGACGATCATATGACTCAATTTTGTACAAAGTTAATTCAAAGTCGTCAAGTTTAATGATCAATTATGAATGATTTAATTATCAAGAGGAAAATCCGATCTTGATAATTAATAATTGATAATTCCTTTTCGACTTCTCACTTTTAACTTTTACCTTTGTACTCATATTTTCAAGACTTGGAAACAGTATACATTACCCGTAGAGAACATTTCAATGCAGCGCACAAATTGTGGCGCGAGGAATGGTCCGATGAAAAAAACGAAGAAGTTTTCGGTAAGTGCAGCAATAAGAACTGGCACGGACACAATTTCGAATTATTCGTAACCGTAAAGGGCGAGCCCAATCCCGAAACAGGTTTTGTCATCAATTTGAAAGAGCTGAGTGTAATAATCAAAGAGCTGGTTATCGAAGAACTGGATCATAAAAACCTGAACCTGGATGTTCCGTTCTTAAAAGGAAAGCTGGCTTCCACGGAAAACCTGGCTATTGAGATCTGGAAGATCATTGATGCTCCGATCAAAGAAGCCGGTGGTGAGCTTTGCAAAATCAAACTGGTAGAAACAGAAAACAATTTCGTAGAGTATTTTGGCGGGAAACAACCTTATTAAACAAGTTCAAAGGGTTCAAAAAGTTTAAGCAGTTCAATTTGAACATTTGAACATTTGAACATTTGAACATTTGAACATTTTAGCAAACAAACATTGAGCATGAGCGAATTTCATTACAACGACGACACGACAGCAAACATTTCAACCATTTACAAATCCATTCTTTCCCAAATAGGTGAAAACCCGGAAAGAGAAGGGCTATTGAAAACTCCCGAACGCGTAGCAAAAGCTTTACAATTCCTTACCCAGGGATACGATATCAAACCGGAGGAAATCCTGAAGAGTGCCTTATTCAACGAAGAATATTCCGAAATGGTGATCGTTAAAGACATCGAAGTTTATTCCATGTGTGAGCACCACATGCTGCCATTCTTCGGGAAAGCACACATTGCATACATTCCGAACGGAACAATTGTAGGTTTGAGCAAAATCCCCCGTGTAGTTGACGCTTTTAGCCGCAGATTGCAGGTCCAGGAGCGTTTAACCATCGAAATCCGTGATTGTATCCAGGAAACCCTGAAACCAAAAGGGGTTGCAGTCGTTTTGGAATGCCAGCACATGTGTATGCAGATGCGCGGTGTGCAGAAACAAAACTCCGTTACGACTTCCAGCGCATTTACCGGATTATTCTTAAGCAACGACTCTACGAGAAAAGAGTTTATTAACTTAGTACAGGCTAAATTACATTAATATGAATAATCAAATTATCGACGACTACAGCTTTGACACAGCTGAAAAACAAGCAGCGGCAAGACAGTTCTTCGCAAAAGTGTATGGATTTATGTTCTTTGCATTGATCGTATCGGGTGTTATTGCTTTTCAATACGGAAATATCGATTTTATTAAAGAGTATTTCCTAACTCAAACTCCTAAAGGCATGAAACCATCCGCACTTTTCTATGTGGTAGTGTTTTCTCCGATCGGTGTCGCTTTATTAATGCAGACTATGGTTAACCGATTATCTTTTCCCTTATTGTTCGGATTATTTTCTCTTTATAGTGTCTTGATCGGATTCTCACTTTCTACCATTTTCGTGATATATACCGCGACATCCATTGCCGTTATCTTTGGCGTTACGGCCGGAACTTTCGGAGTGATGGCCATTATGGGATATGTCACAAAAGCGGACCTTACTAAATTCGGAAGCATCCTGATGATGGCCTTTTGGGGTATGTTCATCGCAGGAATTGTAAATATGTTTATCGGTTGGGAAACATTAAGCTTTTTCATCTCAGTACTTGGCGTAGTTGTTTTCACCGGTTTAACGGCATACCACATGCAGCAATTGAAAAAGTTTGCACACGATTCGGAGATTTCTGCTGATGACAAAAACAAATTGGCTTTGCTGGGCGGATTTACACTTTACGTCCTATTCGTGAATTTATTCCTTTCATTACTTCGTTTATTCGGAAGCAGGGAGTGATCTCCGCATAACATTCTTTAAGTTAAAACGGGTTAAAATTCAAGTATAGCCCGTTTTTTTGTCCCTAACTTTATGGAAAATTTCAAATCGAATGATACCTTTAGGACCTGCGATGCTCATTGGTTTAGTCTTCATGGGAATTGGACTAATTGTGAGCTGGCGATTAAAAAGCAAATTCCAGGAATTCAGCAAAATTCCCTCCCAAAGTCGTTTAAGCGGCCGTGAAGTAGCTGAGCGTATGCTTCGCGACTACAACATCTACGATGTACGTGTAACCTGCATTCCCGGAGAATTAACCGATCATTACAATCCTGCAAACAAAACCGTTAACCTTTCGGAAGAAGTTTATCACGGTACAAACGCCGCTTCCGCAGCCATTGCGGCTCATGAATGCGGACATGCCGTTCAGCATGCAAAAGCTTATGCACCTTTGCAATGGCGTTCAAAACTGGTTCCCCTGCAGCACGCCTCGGGTTTGTTCTTAAACATCCTGATGATGCTGACATTTATCGGTGGTGCCGTACTTTTTGAATCTTTCCCTATCAAGTGGGTACTTTGGGCAATTGTCATTGCTTACGGTGTGATTGCTTTATTTAGTATTGTAACACTTCCGGTGGAATTCGATGCATCGAAGAGGGCTCTCAACTGGATTGAACGTTCTGGAACGGCTACTAAAGTGGAGTACGAACGTTCCAAAACAGCATTGAACCTGGCAGCTTCAACCTACGTGGTGGCTTCTCTGGGAGCAATTGTAACCATGTTTTACTACATTTTGCGATTAATTGGTGTAAACAACGAGTAATTTGCTTCCTTTTATCAAACAAAATCTTAAATTTGAAAAAAAAATTGAAGTTATGTCAGAACACCATTCAGAACATCATTCAGATCACCACGATAAGAATGATACTTTCTTCGAAAGTTCAACTGTAGGAATTGGGTTTGTGTATACTGTGATCCTTTTAGCAATCATCGGATCTATTTACGCATTCGGATAGTATAAGGAGGAAGATTTCCTCCTTTTTTTATTTCACTGAATATCAGCTTATGCCGTTCAATTCGATTTTTGCATGGGTCATTAAGAAGCGCTTACACCAGATCGAGCTGTTTCGAAAATACCCGGAAGATGTCCAGCATGAACTCTTCGAAAAATTGATTGAACAGGGAACACAAACTGTTTACGGCAAGCAATACCATTTCCATCAAATCCGGTCTTATTCTGATTTTAAAGAATTAGTTCCCTTAAACAATTACGAATCCCTGAAACCATGGATCGATCGTTTGATGGAAGGAGAACAATACCTGCTTTGGTCTCAGGACACCAAATGGTTCGCAAAAAGTTCCGGTACTACTTCCGAACGCAGTAAATTCATTCCGGTAACAAAAGAGTCACTGGAAGATTGTCACTACAAAGGCGGAAAAGACCTGCTGGCACTTTACTACGAAAACTTTCCAAACAGGAAACTCTATAAAGGAAAACATTTGATCATAGGCGGAAGTGCACAAGTCCTTCCTGTAGCCGATGATGCATACCTGGGTGATCTTTCTGCCATTATTTTGAAAAATCTGCCCTGGTGGGCGGAAATCCGGAGAACTCCTTCCAAAGAAATTGCTCTTATGACCGAATGGGAGGAAAAAATTGAACTCATGGCGCGCAGTACTATCGAAGAAGATGTGTACATTATTGCCGGAGTTCCCAGCTGGACAATGGTTTTGGCTAAAAAAATATTGGAGATCACCGGTAAATCGAATCTGCGGGAAGTTTGGCCGAACCTGGAACTTTTTATGCATGGCGGCGTGAGCTTTGAACCGTACCGGGAAGCTTTCCGGGAATTAATCCCGTTTGATGACATGCATTACGTGGAAACCTACAATGCTTCCGAAGGTTTTTTCGGGATACAGGATGTGGATGGTTCCAATGAACTCTTGTTGATGCTTGATTATGGGATCTACTACGAGTTCATCCCGATGCATGCTTTTGAAGGTACCGATTCCAAAGTCATTTGCAAACTCGATGAGGTGGAACCGGGTGAAGAATATGCACTGGTAATATCGACCAACGCAGGTCTTTGGCGTTATATTGTTGGAGACACCATCTGTTTCACCTCAAAAACACCATACCGTTTCAAACTATCCGGAAGAACGAAACATTTCATTAATTCTGTGGGAGAGGAAGTCATTGTAAACAATGCCGATCATGCCATTGCGGAAGCTTCTTCCAAAACAGATGCAATTATCCGTGAATATACCGTTGCTCCTATTTACATGGACGGAAATACACAAAGTAAGCACGAATGGCTGATCGAATTTGAACGAAAACCCAATGATATCAATCGCTTCATGTTCCTTTTGGACGAATCCCTGCGGGCAATCAATTCCGATTATGATGCCAAACGAACTAAAAACATGGCCCTGGGAAAACCTTTGCTCCACGTTTTAAAATCAGGGAGTTTTGATGCCTGGCTGCAAAAAAAAGGTAAATTAGGTGGACAGCACAAGGTACCGCGCCTGATGAATTCACGCGAAATCGTGGAACAAATCTTGCAGGAAGCCGAGTTTGAAACCATTCAATATGTATAGATTTTTCTTTTCCTGTTTGATGCTTGCTATTCCCTGCTTCGGGTTTAGCCAGCAAACATGGAAAGAACTCTGGCACCTGGAACTGGACTCCACTGCAATCTGGGACATCGATCCGATGCATCAAAGTATCGTCTATCAAAACCAAAGTATTCAGAAACGCGATGCCAAAGGTCAGCTCATGCTGCAGGAAAGCATCAAATCATTGGGAAACATCCAAAAGATCGATGCTCAAAACCCCTTGAAAATTGCACTTTTCTCCGAAGACCAGCAGAGTATCTGTTTTTTGGACAATGCCCTTGCTTTGCAAGGCGACTGCATTAATCTCAGTGATCTGAATATAAGCCTCGCCGCGAGTATGAGTGCATCCATTCAAACAGACCGCATCTGGATCTACGATGAACCGAACTCCAGAATCGAATTGATTACTCTTCGCAACGGACAGGGCCAGCAAGTTCAAAATGTAAAAGGATTACTAAATATGAAATCCATTGTAAACATGCAGGAAATTGACAACCGTCTATACCTGTTCGACGAAGAAAACCAGGTTGCCTGGTTCGATCAATTCGGGAATTTCATGGATGTTGCCACACTCACTCCTCACAAACCAATCTACCCGATCCAGGATTATTTTTTAATAGCAGAAGGAAAGAATATCCAAACGGTTGACATCAATTCGAAATTTGTTTCTTTTTTCTTTGCCGGAGATGCAATACTTGATTCAAAGATCCTGAAAATGGAAGTTTCGGGTGACCGGTTGTATGTTCAGACAGAGATGATGCTTTATTGTTTTAAGATTATTCAATAATTGAACGTTTAAGAGCGAAAAATTTTTCGCCCTTAAACTGCCATTTACCAACTCAATTCATGCAATCACACAAAAGTATGCACACGATGCATCGTACACCTACTTTTTTTTGAACAAAGAGCGATTTATGTAGGCGGAATTTGTATTTTAGTCACCCCAAAAAACTCATAAATTATGCATATTGCAGTAGCTGGAAATATAGGGTCCGGAAAGACAACCCTCACAAAAATGTTGGCAAAACATTACAACTGGGAGACTCATTTTGAGGATGTCGAAATGAATCCGTACCTGAATGATTTCTACGAAGATATGCAGCGCTGGTCTTTCAATTTGCAGATCTATTACCTGAACTCCCGCTTTACACAAATCCAGGAGATCAAAAACAGCACTACTCATGTGATCCAGGACAGAACTATTTATGAGGATGCTTTCATTTTTGCACCGAATTTACATTCCATGGGTCTGATGACTACCCGCGATTTTGAAAACTATTTTTCCTTATTTAACCTGATGGACTCTTTTGTTTCCGCTCCTGACTTATTGATTTACCTTCGGGCTTCTGTTCCTACATTGGTAAATCAGATCCAGCAGCGCGGAAGAGAATATGAAGAAAGTATCCGTTTGGATTATCTAAAGCGTTTGAATGAGCGTTACGAGGCGTGGATTTCTACCTACGACAGCGGAAAATTACTGATCATTGATGTGGATAACAACCGCTTCCCGGAAAACCAGGAAGATTTGGGTAAGATCATCCAATCCATTGATGCGGAAATAAACGGTTTATTCTAAGAATAGATCGTCCGTTCCGTCCAACTCCGAGAAATCTTTCAGAAGCATTGCCAAATCAGTTAAGATCGCATCTTTCTGGTCATTCCTGTATTCTGTCTGCCCGAAATATTCGGTCAGCAATAACTGCGACTCCAAAATAGCCGATTCAGGAGCAACTGTCTCAAAATTTTCTATCAGTGTGATCACCTCCAACGCGTCTAAAAAATCACCTTCGATCCCAAACAGCACGAAATCTGCCAGGTAATCCGAGAAATCCAATTTGGAATTCCAGAAAGCGCTCACCAGTTTTCTGCGCAAATCCACATTTTCGGGATCGTTAAAGGCCTCCATCAGAGGTTCAATTGCCGAAGTATCTTTCAAGCTTTGGAGTAAATCGATCACCAATACTTCATTTTCAGCAGACAAACCAGATCTCCATACTTCAATGATCGGTTCTATAACTGTGGCATGACCGTGAACTGCAAATGCTTTAATGGCACTCGCGATCTTCACTTCATCCTTGCTCTGCAGATCACTCAAAAGTGTATTGATCTTTAACTTTTCCTGTTTATTTAAATTGCTTTTCGACACTGGAATCTTTTTTTTACAAAAGTACGAAATACCACTATCTTTGCCCCATGTTGAATTGGAAGATTTACGTCCTTTTTACAGGGCTTTTTGTGGGCCTTCATTCCTGTGTGCTTGACGAAGCAAAACCGAGTGCTCATGAAAAGGTCATAGTCTATACGGATGTTTATTGTCCGGCTGACAGTATGTTTATCAAAGAATTTGAAGCTTCCAAAAAGATTTCTGTTCAGGTTGTTTACCAAACCAGTGCGGAAATTGCCCGGACAATCCAAAAGAATAAATTCAATACCGGTATCGACGTTTTACTGCTATCTTCCGACAGTCTGCGTGAAAGCTTATATAACCAGAGTTTATTCAGTCAATTGCGCGACCGTAGTTTTTTTCGGAACATGGACCGCCAGTTCAACAATAATCATGGTTTTTGGGTCCCGGTATGTCATGATCCGTTGATACTGATCACTGAAAAAGATTCCGCAGCAAATTGCACTTCATTAAATTGGTCAAAATTCGGAAAAGACAGTATTCATCCTGAGGTTACTATCGAATCCAACCGGATATCCTACCTGATGAAACTGGCCAGAACAAAATTTGCTTCCTTAACCGCCAATAAAGGTCCTTTAAATCCGAAGTACCTGATTTCTACTTTAAGCCAGGTTGCTGAGCACTCTAATAAGGATATTCATTACGATAAATCCAGGTGCTTCCATTACCTGGTAGAAAAACAGCGTTTTATCACTAATTTCACAAGTGTGAGCCTTTACAAATACAGTAGAAACAAGATTGCTTCACAACAATTCGTGGAATTTTACTGCCGTTTCCAACATCAGATCGCTTCGAACAGGAACCAGCTTTCAACTTTCAAAACCATTCAGCCTAATTTCATTATCCGTGCACTGGAAATTCATTAGTTCAACTAAGTAATCAAATTAAATTGTTAAAATTTAGGTACTATTTTAAATTTAATTTATTTTTAGTCAAACTTCTTACTGCTATTATGAATTCTACCGTGCTAATTAATACGGATCGAATACTGCTCAATCCGGATAATCGGAAACAAGCCTTTGGGCTATTTGTCCTTTCATATCTTTTAATAAGTTCACTGTTTATAGGGCTTTCGATCCAAATGACTGATCATTTTTCAATTCCGTTGGCAACTTTCATCGGTTTGGCAATCATTTTTACTATCTGGGTGAAGATCATTCGGGTGACCTTAGCCACAGGCTACATCAAAAACAATGTGGTCATCGTTAAGCTTTTATCCGAGCGATCATTTGTACTTGAATTTATCTGTATCAAAAAAGCGCGTTCGTTTTCCCTTTTGGGCTTGTCCGTTACTTTCCTGAAATTCAAGTTTGACGGAGTTGAATACCACACCATTCTATGTGGAAAACCAATGCAAGGTGGTACTATTGAAACCGTTCTGAAGGCGCATAAACATGCGTACAAGCAGAATTTTAAGAAAAGCAAGCCATAAGCCGGGTTCTGTACATCCGGTCCGCCACGCGGATCGAACTGACTGTCATTTATCTGGCACTGACGTCACCGTCAGCGTCTATCGATCTACCCTCCAGGCATCTCGGCTAAGCCGCGAAGAGAACGAGCAGCCCTACTCGCCTGGTTTACATGATCTTTCAGCCCGTGAGGTTTGCCTAGCTTCCGAATGTCACCACCGGAACGGTGAGCTCTTACCTCCCCTTTTCACTATCACCTACTCCGAAAAACGAAGATAGGCTACCTATTTTCTGCTGCACTTTCTGTACCCAATCAGTTTCCCGAATGGATCCTTCCCGTTAGGAAGCACGGTTACTCTATGCTGCCCGGACTTTCCTCCCTGACGTTCACTAACGTGAAGCCAGGGCGACAGTCGGCTTGCTAAATGCAAATTTACGCTTATTTCATGAATTTTAAGGTCGTATAGCCATTTGAAAACAAAACAACCAGGGAATATGCCCCGGAAGCCAGATCAGAAACATCAATTACCTGGTCTTTAGACAAACCTGAAACCTGCTTCCAAATCCTTCCTGACTGATCAACAATCACAAAGTTTTCCGCTTTTTCTTCGGTTGAAACGTGTAGTTCATTTACCGCCGGATTCGGGTAAAAAGCGACTTCCAATTCACTTTCAGTCAACCCAAGTCCATTAAAATTATCACGGTATTCAATTGCTGTTACCGTTTCATTTCCCAGGATTTCATTGGTACGGATTTTCATGACCGATTCTTTATCGGAAGTCGATCTCCACTCGTATTCATGTGTCAACGGAACAGGTATCGGAATCCACATCCCGGTTCCCTGGAAACTAAAATAAATGGAATCAAATTCATCGATTACATGATGAATACGTAAAGCATCAAACTGGCCGTAAGGAGTCTTTACAGTTCCCCACCCATCTACGGTTGAAACACGATGGCGGTGCTGTCTCCATTTTGCATCGTAGATCGGGTTCAAATCCAGGTTCGTATAACCCCGGGATTCGTAATTATCTCCGTAATTCAGCGGAAGTACATAGCGTGTTTCTATGGTATCCGAACGAAACCCCAAACCTTGTCCGCCGCTGACAATTTCATAACCGATCGAGCTAATCGCACTCGTAGTTTTCCGTGTAAATGCATTCAATTCCTCAATTGGTATTGGTAAAAAAGCGGACGCCTGATCCAAAGGCAAATCTGTTGAAGCGTTAAAATAAGTGGCTTTGTATTGGGCCGGAGCAAAACTTCCGAATTGAATAACAGACAAACCGGAAATCTGGCTGCTTGGCCGGGTTATTAAATTTCTTTGACTTTGAGGAACCATTGCTGAAAAATCCCAGGTATAATTTGCGCCGGTTGTGGCATAGTCAATAGCAGGATCAGTTAGCGTACTAAAAATATAGGTTTCACTCGGTCCTGCAAAATGCTGATCCGTTAAAGTGATCTGACCAAAAGAAATTGAGCTTACGGCAATAAGCGGAAGTAGTAAATATTTCATTTTCAAAGTAGTTTGAACAAATATAGGAGAAAAAGCGTAGCTTTTGATAACTGAATCCGTCGGCTGACGGATTAGTGCAAAAATAATTTAGGAGAAGTAACAGCTTTTGATTAGTCAAACACAGTAAGGCCATTTATTTCTTCAAAAAACTTGGTTCTCTACCTGAATCCAATCTTTCCGAATAGAAAGCCGGATGGGATCTACTTAGCAAAACGTCTTCGCAGAAGGATCTGACCGTTTACAGGAAGTCCGGTTGATTTACCCAAATAATAATCCGTGTGGAAAGGTCGCAGGATATCGGCATTTAGCTTTGCTCCCACACTCCATTTCGGATTGAAGTTGTAATAATATTGAAGACCGAATTCCATTGTTAATGAATTGGAATGCTCCACTTTTCCTGTAAATGTCTCTTCGCGTTTTACCACCTGATTTTCGGTAATTCTTTCTTTACCGTGAATAAACAACTGGATACCCGGCACAATTCCCAATGCAAATTCAGAACGTCTGAATGTATAACCAAATTTCAGGGGAATCTCCAGAGAGTATAACTGTTTCACGGAAACTGTTCTGACCATATTCGGAGTAAAGTTTGTTTCCCGGTATTCAAGTCCCCCGAAACCTTCCAAACGTGCCTGTAAACCAAAACTTACGAATGCATTATCAATTCTTTTGGTATAACCGCCTCCGAACACTGCTCCACTAACCAAATTTCGTTTTTGATTCGGAGACAAATAAGGTGATTGTCCGAAGGTTGGTCCCAGCTCCGCATACCATTCATTGGATTCGCGAGATTTCAACTCAGGTAAAGGGGTAATTTCTTCGTGAGGGGTGTTTTCGTAACGAGGTTCGAGACGTACAAAGTCGTCTTCAGCATCAGAAACAGAGCGAGAATCAGAATTAGAATGAGGATCAGAAACAGAATTAGGATCCGGATTTGTTACTACGGTAGTATTTTCCGGGTTTTGAGGAATTCTATTTTCTTCTTCAGGGTTTTGTGGTTTTTCTTCCACAACAGCTGTGTTCCTTTGGTTTCTCAAGTCAGCGGCACCCAGATACTTTTTCGGAGTTCTGAAAGTTGTGTTGATTTGCGATTTGCCCGATACTTGTTCAGGTGATTGAGCGGCTGAATTATCCGTAATTACGGATGTTTCTTTTTCATTCACCAGGTACGGTTCAGTCGCTGCTGAACTGCTACCGATCTTATCCTCATTCTGCTTGTGTGCAATGTGTTCGATTTTTACCGGATTCAAAGGGTAAATGAATAATGTTCCGATTAAAATCACTGCAGCAGTTAGTGGAATCCAATAAAAACCTCGTTTCTTTTTAGTTTCGGCAGGCAGCATTGCTTCCATTTCAGACCAAAACTCCGGAACAAAGAGCGCCTCCTGTCCTTCAGAGGCATGTGCATCTCTGAACAACTGATCCAGCTCTTCGTCGCTGATATGTCGATCTGAATATTTCATATTACAAAGCGTTTTTCAAACCTGTTTTCCATCAATTCCAATCTGTCTCTAAGCAGTTTTCGTGCCGTAGACAAATGCCATTTGGATGTTCCTTCGGAAATCTCGAGTAAATCGCCGATTTCTTTGTGGTTATAGCCGTCAATCACATACAATGTGAATACATGCGCCGAAATAGGCGGGATCGTTTTCAGCAGATCCAGAATTTCCTGATAATTCAATTCAAGAGATCCTAAATTCTCGACTCTTTCGGCCGAGTTTGCCAGTTCCGATTCCGTTTCTTTCGCAATAATGGCCTGATTGTGATTTTTATTCTTTCGATATTCATCAATCAGCGTATTAACAATGATCCTTTTCGCCCAAGCTGCAAAGTTCAACTCATCCAAATCTACATTTTGCAAGCCATTCACAATTTTTAAAAACCCGTTATTCAATGCATGCCGCGCGTCTTCATGATTGGAATAATAGCGCATGCAAAGGCGGATAAACTGCCTATAGCAATACTCATAGAGCACCTTTTGCGCGCGCCTGTCATTTTCAGCGGACCCCAACAATATCTGTTTGGTTACTTGCATTTATTTGGGTTCAAAAATTGGTTAATAACAAGTCAAAATGTTGAAAGTTGAATCTTGCTTTTTACACATAACGTCCTATCTTTACATTTGGTTGGAAATTAATTAAAAATGTTGACATTAAATCTGATTCGGCACGCCAAAACCCAGCAAATATCGCCAACCGGACACGATTTCGGACGTGAACTTCTTGACAAAGGTATCTCACAGGCAAACATTCTTGGCAATTATTTACAGGCGCATCATATCTCGCTCGGGAAAATTGTTTGCTCCAGTGCTGTTAGAACCCAGCAAACGCGTTCAATTATTTGCCAGCACCTTACGGAACGATGCAATTACGAACTGACACGGGAATTGTATGATGCTTCCTACATGGATATTATACGGGCTGTTATCGCCCATGGAACGAATGAACCTGTTGTTACAATTGTAGGACATAATGACGGAATTTCACAGCTTGCCTGTTATCTTTCGGGGGAAATGATTTCGCTTCGTACTTCTGAAATGATCTCGCTGACTATTCCTTTCGAGAGCTGGGACTATTTAAGCGAGGACACTGCCGGAATTATTTTTCAGTATCGTCCGGAAGTGTTCCTCCCTCATCCGGTGATTTCCTGACCGGATTAATATGGTAAATAACCCGGATCGGTGGTCGCGGACCATAAACAGCTTCCTGTTCACGCATTAACTGCTCGATGTATTGGCGATGGGCAATTTCTTCCTGGTTCCTGCGCCACATTCCCTCCAGATCGGGTGGTTCGATACCCAATTCTTTTTCGATCTCATATTGGAACTTAGCACGTACCGGTCCTCTGTTACGGTAAGCAACAGCTAATAACACACCTACAATAAAACCTCCGAAATGTCCCTCCCAGGAGATTGACGGCTCTATCGGGAAGATTCCCCAAATCATACTTCCGTATACAAAGATGACAGCCAGCGAAATACCCTGTAAAGCCAATATGCGTCTGAAAAATCCGGAAATAAACAAAAACCCGAAGAGTGCATAAATCACGCCGCTCATCCCTATGTGATAGGAACCGTTGTCTTTGGCAACCCACCAAACTATCAATCCTGTTCCTATCCAGGAAATCAGGAAAACTTTCAGCGCAATTTCGCGGTAGTAATAAATAACCGCTGCCAGCAGCAGCAAAGTCGGAAGTGAATTATTCAGAATGTGTTTCACATTTGAGGGATCATGTAATAATGGCATGAAAAAGACTCCTTTCCAACTACTCCATTGCCTTGGGCGGATCCCCCATTGCACCAAATCGCTTCCTCCGGGAGTTGTTTCCAACAGCCAGATCGTCCAGCAAAGAAGCAATAGAAGCACCGGGTAGATCAATGCTTCTGCGGCTGAACCCATAATTTTTGATTGTGTTTTCACAGGGGGCTTTCGTCAAAAAGCAAACCGGAAATAAAAGCCTGACAAAATGACATTTTGGTAATTACCAATGCCTAATTACTAATTACCAATTAAGCTACACGGGATTTCCCAATTACTGATAATCAATTCATATTTTTTATTATCTTAAATGGAAACACTATTCAGATGAAAGAAAATATTATTGAAAAGAAAAGTTTTGACTTTGCGGTTGAAATTATTGCGACTTATAAATACCTGACATCGGAACAAAAAGAATTCATTCTATCAAAACAACTATTACGATCCGGCACATCAATTGGAGCAAATATTACAGAAGCTATTGGCGGACAATCATCAAAAGATTTTATTCATAAACTCAAAATATCAAGAAAAGAGACTAATGAAACCCTTTATTGGTTAAAGTTACTGGAAGCCACTAACTATTTGAACGTGGAACTTTCAACCAATATGATTAAATCCTGTAAGGAACTTCTTAAAATTCTTACTGCTATTATTAAAACGATGGAAGCCAAATTAAAGTAGATTCATAAAATATATTAAATCAAAACCCACATCGTAAAAATTAGTAATTTGTAAATAGAAATTGGTAATTCGTTATGTGTATCTTAGAAAGATGAAGAGAAAAATTATCCTATCCCTTCTGGGCCTAACCCTCCTTCCGTTTATTTCATCAGGACAAGATAACCATTACTGGAATGATCAGTTCGGGATCAAGGCTACTGCTTTGGGAGGTGCGGCTGTGGGCGGACTGGATGATTATTCGATGGTGTATTACAACGCAGCCGCTATGACCCTTGTAGAAAAAAGGGCTTTGTCTTTCTCTATGAATGCCTACCAGATCAGAAAGTTCATCCAGGAAAACTCGCTTGGGCCCAAACAGGATATTCAAAGTACGGAGTTTTCCGTGGTTCCGAATATGATTGCCGGAATTATGTCCCCGAAAAAATTTCCGAAATGGCATGTGGGGTATATGCTGCTTTCCAAAAACGTGCACAATAGCAAGCTTTATTCGTTCCATTCCGGGAGATATGACGCCATTGATGCTCCGGGTGAAGAAAAATTCATTTCCAAGTATGCACAGGAAATCCGCAATATCGAATATTGGGTGGGTTTTGGTCTTTCTTACGATGTCGCCCCGCATGTATCCGTTGGGTTAACTCATATGGGAGGATTCAAGAGTGTGCGTTATTACAACGACTATTCGGTTACGGTACTTCCCCAGGACACTTCTTCTTCCCAGGACACCCGGTTTTCGTCTAATATTTCTTTTAATTACTGGGATGTAAAAGCGATGTTCAAACCTTCGGTATTGCTTCATTATCCGAAATTCAGGGTGGGTTTCGCGGCTACGCTTCCAACTTTCAATATTGTAGGAAGAGGGACTTTTTTCCGGGAATACTATACACTCAACCTCGACGGGGAAGGGCTGCTTCCGGTAGACATTTCAATTGCATCCAAAGCCACAAGGGCTAAGGTTAAAGTAAGAAATCCTGCTTCATTCAGCTTAGGTATTGCTGCACAATTGAGTGAAAAACTTTGGCTGAATATTACTGCAGAAACATTCTTACAGCAGAAGTATTACCTGATCCACGATGACCCGACCACTGCAGAGCGTTACCCGGAATTCATCAGTGATTCAACCATCGTGGAATTATTTGGCGGACAGAAATTCCTTGCTTATGGTGAGGGGGCACGACCGGTAACGAATATCGGGATTGGCTTTGATATCCAGTTAACCAAACGGGCAGCTTTCCAATTCGGCGGACACACGGATTTCAATTATAACAGGAACCCGGTTTACTTGTTCACCCAACAACACATCCAATCTTCCCAATACAACAGGCTTGTATTCGCTTTAGGAGGAAACCTGGACCTGAAAGGCGGGAAACGTGCTTCCATTGTGTTTGAATTTGGCTTTGCACTTCCGAAGACTACAGATTATGTGATCGATTTTACAACACCCAACGCAGACCGGAATGGATTGATGGGCGACAGTGGTATTGGTGTGCAGACCAGGGCTTACTCATTCCGTTTAATGGTTGAATTGACTTTGGGGAAACTGCTTGAAACGCTGAAATAATTACGAATTACGAATGCCAAATTGCGAATTGAATTATCGAATTTGTAATTTAGTGATATGAACGGGATTAGGACCTTACTGCTTTTGGTTACGGGATTTTTGAGCTTCCTTTCCTCTGCGCAGGATTTTCATTACTGGACAGATCAATTCGGGATTAAGGCAACTGCTTTGGGAGGTGCCGTAGTAAGCGGTCAGGATGATCATTCGATGGTTTATTACAACGCAGCCGCTATGTCATTGGTTCAAACTCCCAGTCTTTCTTTTTCTATTAACGCATACCAATACCGTACTTTCAAGCAAAAAAACGCACTTGGTCCGGAACAGGATTTGGAAAGCACGGATTATGCCACGGTTCCAAACATGATGGCCGGAATTTTTGTTTTCCGGAAACACCCCAAATGGCGCGCGGGTTATCAGGTGATCTCGCGAAATGTTTACAATAACAAACTGGACCTTTATAATTCCGGTCAATATGATGTTCTTGAGCTTCCGGGTAATGAGACTTTTGTTTCTTCGTATGCCTATGAGATCCACACCGGTGAATATTGGGCCGGACTGAGTATTTCTTACGACATCAATCCGCACTTATCCGCAGGGCTTTCTCACATGGGCGCTTACAAAACCACTAAGTACTACAACAATTATTCGATGACGGTGCTTCCGCCCGACACCTCTTCTTCCGAAATAACGCGCTTTGCTTCTACGATGTCGTTTAATTACTGGGATGTAAAGGCGATCTTTAAACCTTCGATACTGGTACATTATCCGAAATTCCGGTTTGGACTTGCAGTAACACTTCCTTCTATCAACATTCTGGGACGGGGGAATTTTTACCGGGAAATCTCGACTCTAAACATGAATGATGTGCTACCGTTTGATTTTGCGGTGATTGACCGCGCTAAAAAGAGCAAAGTACAGCATAAGACTGCAACCTCTTTCAGTTATGGTTTCAGCGCACGTCTTTGGTCGAGATGCTGGCTTCATCTGAATGCGGAGACTTTCCTGGCTCAGCATTATTACCTCATCCACCGTGCATCGACCGAAACAGAGCATTATCCGGAAATTATTAACGATGTACTGATCACGAACATTTTCGGCAACCAGGCTTTTCTGTCTTACGGTGAGGCTTACAAATCAGTTACTAACATCGGGATCGGGCTGGATTTTAAGTTTTCGGACCAATTCAATATGCAGCTGGGATCGCATACTGATTTCAATTACAACAAGTACCGGGTCTATGATTTTGAGCGGCAGACTATCCAGTCTACGCAGTATGACCGGCTGGTAACCTCGGTTGGAGGTAATTACGCACTCAAGAATGGAAAACGGTTTGCACTTGCTTTCGAATTCGGGTTTGCCCTTCCGAAAACGACTGATTATGCGGTTGATTTCACTACTCCGAATGTAGCGCGAAATGGTTTGGCTGGTGATGGTGCAAGCGGCGCGAAAACTTATGCGTATTCGTATAAGCTGATGTTTGAGTTGACGCTTGGGAAGATTGGAAAATGAAGTTTTTCTTGATGCTGCAGTTTTAGTCCTTAAGAGAGGCAAGCAGACGGATTTCAGAGAAGCGTCCGCAACTAACCGTACAATCACGGTTTGCCATTTGGCAAACTGGCAAATTTGCGAAGCTGAGTAGAACTTATCTGTATCTAAAATAAATGATCATCGAACCAATTCCCAGCCAAAGCCAGAAGGTGCGGTCTAAAAAGGTCATGATTCTTAATTTGTACGCTTTCATGATTTCTAATTCTGTTTTGTTGGTACAAAGTTAGAACGTGGTTTTTGCAGTGGGGTTATGTCCTCATGAAGTGTTCGTTAAGAATTACGAATGGATGCTGAGGAAAGGTAATTGGGAATATTCGGATTCAATCATAAAGTGTTTCGCTTTGGGTCACTTTTTCCATGACCTCTTCCGGGAAGCCACCTTCGAAGGTGTTGAAATCGCCTTCTATGCTGGTTTCTTTTTGGGTCTTCAGATGGATAACCCGAATACCGACCTCGTCTTCGTACCCTACTGATTCGGAGGCGTAAGTTTTGTAAATAACGTAACGGTAACCGCTGTTGGTAAAGGACAAATAATCCAGGTTCATTGCCAGGTTTTCCACTCCGCCACCCCGGAAATAAGAGGAATATTCAAATTTCTGAAAGCTGGTTTCATCAAGTTTCCCCGGAAATTGCAATTCTACTTTGGATTTGCTTCCGAAACGATATACCAGGTAACGATTGTCTTTATCCCGGCAAAGGAACACCTGTTTCTTCTTTTTGGTTTTGAAACTCAGCACCACCACTTCATTCGGAAGTACAAAAGTTCCTATTTCCTGTTCTTTCGCCGCATATTCCACAGCGTCTTCTTTTTTGATCTCGTCGACTGTTTCGAAAGAGACTGTTTTAGCCGGTTCAGGAGAATTACAGGCACTTAGTATAAGCAGAAAAATACAGGTCCTCCAAATTTTCATAGCGATTTGTTTGGAATGAACTTAGTAATAATCGGGATGTTGTGCAAATTGAATGACGGATTAGTCTCCTGCAGATTACAAGGATAACGCAGGAAAGATTGGGACAAAGATCGTGCAAAATCCAGTATCAACCACCTGTGATTCCTGTAACTTTCCGGAAGAAGAGTATACGTTCCGGAATATGGAAAAGCCTATTTTAGGTTTTCAAATAGTTGAACAATGGAACATACATATACACCTGGAATGCGCTGGTATCATTACATTGCTGGTTTCTTTGCCGGATTCTTCCTTGCTAATGCTATTCCGCACCTGTTTAACGGTATTTCAGGAGATGCTTTTCCAACTCCTTTTGCGGATGAACCCGGAATAGGGCTTTCTTCACCGCTGACAAATGTGTTGTGGGCATTGGGGAACCTGGTGATCGGTTACCTGCTTTTCCGAATTGGCAAAGTCAGTTCGCGGAGGATCGGCGCATTAATTGTTTTCTTCCTGGGCGCAGCGGCTATAAGCATTGTGTTAAGTATTCTTTTTGCAGAGAAGGATTTTGTTTATTGAACCAGCCTTAAATGCGCTCTTGTGGTTTATTCATTCGCAGTGATTCGGAATGTCAAGACAAGTTGTGATAACAGGTATTGAAGACAAAAAGCAAAAAGCATCCAACTACCGCTGAATACTTTTTTCCTTTTGTGGAAGAAGAGCGAACGCAAATGGAACCACCAGGAAGATCGGAGAAATTGAATTAATTCAAATTAATGCTCTAAACCGTGAGTAAGATTATTGCAATTGCCAAATTCGCAATGGTTCCGAATTTTGCATCTTTCCAGAAGCGGATAACCAGGATTTGAGACATCAGGATTGCAGCCAATCCGATTGCCCACCATTCACTGGCTTTTACAAGCATTAAGAATACACAGGTAAAGCAGAGAACGCATGCAGTCAACCACAGCAAACCAAAAAGTTTCGAGATGGGCAGGTTTAACTGTTTTACAGGAAGAATGTTGAATGCTTTCACAAATCCCATTAGATGTATTGAGCCATGCAGAGCCAAAAAGATCATCAATATGCTTTTCATAGGTTCTTATTTTTATGGAGTTTTTGAAGAATGATGCCGCAACAGATCAATAACACACCAATTGAAAACATGGAATAATGAAGAACATTCAGATCTTTAACCAGGATCACCTGGATGATAATCCATCCGGAAAGTAGTATTCCCTGTAAGATCACGAACAGCTGATAGTGCTTTGATCTGATAATGCAAGCAATGGCAGCCAGTACATTCATGAGTCCGTTGACAATTAAAAGGACCCACCCCGGAAGAAGATAAGTTGAAAACGGAGAACTTGCCAGGTACGTTGTCGACATCCCCATTTTTTGTCCGGAAGGGTCCGAGATAAAAAGGATTCCGGCAGTCAAAGCGCTGACCGCTGTGAACAACAGTAAACAAATTGCAAGTATTCTGACTATTTTTAATTGCTTCTCCATCACTTTCATCTTTTTGGGTGTACTTCCGAAAATATTAGAGAAAGTACATTTCAAAAATGACGATCGTCAGTTTAAATGCTGATTGGGAACTTTTAACGGTTTGCGGCTTTTCGTAGTGGTGGATTTTTAGCACTACTATTGATACGAAGCACTTTACCAGCCATTATTAGTGGTTGTTTTATTCTACTTCCATTCTATATTTTCTTCTTCTCTCCAGTATGCAAAACTCTGTAATATTGGTTGCCTTCGATTAATAGCCCCTCTGATTTTGGGTTGGGAATACTTTTAGAGTAATCCTTTGGATGTTTTACATCAATGCCAATTACTTTTCCGTTGTACTGTTTGTTAACTTTTGCTTGAAGTGTGTGTCCTACCACAATTGATTTAGCATTAAACTTATTTAATCCATGTCCCACTTCTTCTTGGGTCAAATCGTCTTTAAAGTAACCTCTATACCACGCAATTCCTTTGTGAGATGAAATTAATAATTGATCCAGGTTTTTTTGTGGATTTGGGTAGTATGGTTTGTAATAATTACTACGAATAATTTGATTAATTTCATCTAAATTCGTTTCGTATTTCACCAAATCCGGATGTATTCCACCGTGCGCAAAGAGAATTCCATTAATTTTTTCGATTGAATTTTTACTCGACATCCATCTGCCAAGAAACGAATTGGAACCATATAAGTCGGTTTGCTGTTTTCTTAAAATCGAAGAAACGTGATAATATTTCAACGCAGTGTTTTCAAAATTTCCCTGCATATTTTTTAATTCGTGGTTTCCTAAAATGTAATGAACCGTTCCGCGTTTTTGCTTTGCATCTTGCTCCAATTTATAAATAAACCAAAGTACTTGTGTGGTCGAAAAATCTCTATCTACAAAATCTCCAAGCAGCACCAAATGTCCGTTTCCAAATGTCCAGTTTAGTTTTTTGTCAATCACTTTATTAGCAATCAAAAAATCACGAAAGGTTTTAAAACCACTTTCAATATCAGAAATGGCTATAATTTTAGCCTTGTCGTTATAGGTATTTTTAGGAACTTCCAGTTTATTATTAATGGTAAATTCAAAATAGGTACTATCTAGTGGGAAATAACAATTTGCAGGAATTTGAGAATTGGAAGCATATTCTTTTTGCTCGAGATAAAACCCTTTATCTTGATTTCCTCTAATGTAGTTTACCCTAAAAACACTGTCGTTTTCAATAAAAACGTAAGGACCATCCTTATCCCAATTCATCATTTCCGGATTTTCTGCATAGCGAAAACTGGCACCGTGATACAATCCAAATGATATTACCACAGCAATGAGAATTGCAAAGGTTACAATGATATGTTTTACATATCTGAATACTCTTTTTTTCATAATATTTGCTCTTAATTTCGACAAACTTATTATTGATGATTTTCTCCTCAAAACTATTGGGACAAACGTCATTCTCTGTTCTATAAAAAGTGTTTAAAGTCATTCAGAATGCTTTTATCACTCCTTTTAATCCGTTCAAAACACCTTGATGGTTGTTTGTCAACCTTATTACAAAGGGCGATTTATAATTGTAATATTGCAGCATGGAAGTAATAAAAAGAAGTATAAAATGGATTGTGATTGCTCTTTTGGTAATAGCAATCATTCCTATCTTGATTACTACTTATGAAGTAATTTTTACTAAAAATCAATCCATACTATTTTTAGGAGGCTACCCTCCAAAGGTTGCGTTTCTTGTTGTCGCTTACTACTTATTTCTACTCAGCTTGGGGATTTTTTGGTTGGTTCGTCAGATTGTTTTCATCTCCAAATTGAAAAACGAAAAAACAAAAGCCGAACTATTATTTTTGAAAAATCAGGTTAGTCCACATTTCTTTTTCAATATGCTCAACAATTTGTATGGTTTGGTAGCTAAAGATGCTCAAAAAGCACAAGAATTGATATTGAAACTTTCAGATATGATGCGCTACAGCATTTATGAAGGTGAAAAAGAAACCGTTATGCTTAAAGAAGAAATTAGCTTTTTGAAAAACTATATTGAACTGCACAAAATGCGTTACCATAAAGAGATCAGCGTTGATTTTGATTGTGATGTTTATGAAAATAAGAAAGTAGTTCCGTTATTGTTTATCATTCTTTTAGAAAATGCATTTAAGCACGGTGTAGAAAATTTAAGAAAAGATGCGTATATAAAAATGAGTTTGACCACATCTCAAAACGAAATCAGGTTTACTATTGAAAACAATTATGAAAAGGCTGAAAATTCATCAGGAATTGGCTTAAAAAATCTAAAGAGAAGATTAGAATTAATCTATCCCAATCTGCATGAATTGACTTTTTCAATAAGAGAGCATGTGTACCAAGTTCAACTAATTTTGAAATAATTATGATAAGGTATTTAATCATTGATGATGAACACATTGCTCACGACATCATTAAAGGATATTGCGATTTACTACCCAATATGCAATTAATGAAAAACTGTTATGATGCTTTAGAAGCTTTTGAATATCTGAATAAAAACGAAGTCGATTTGATTTTTTTGGATTTGAATATGCCTGTTTTAAAAGGTTTTGAATTTCTAAAAACATTACAAAGCCCGCCTAAGGTGATCGTAACCACTGCTTATAATCAATTCGCTTTAGAAGGATACGAACACAATATTTCGGATTTTCTGCTCAAGCCCTTTGGTTTTGAACGTTTCTTAAAAGCCATTAGTAAAACTCTTGGAAACGCTGCGAGTGAAAAGAAAATGCTATCTGAGAACACTAATACTTCCAATCGTATTTTTGTGCAAAACAACAAAAAGCACTTTCAATTGGAAACAGCTGCTATTTTATACATCGAAGCAACAGGGAATTACACCAAAATAGTAACCACAACCGAAACTATAACCATCCGGGAAAAACTATCTGCTTTATTGGAAAAATTGCCTAAGAATGACTTTTTACAAGTTCATAAATCATTTGCAGTTGCTCCAAAACATATTAAAAGTATTGAAGGAAATGTTATTTTGATTGAAAATTATTCCATTCCAATTGGCAAAATCTATAAGTTTAATATTACTCAATTGTTGAAATAGTTTCTGTCTTCCTGTCGGTTCTAATGGTTGTGTCATAACTTTAAAAGAAGAAGAATTCTTAAGAAAAGGAACAGAGGTTTCGATTTTATCCGTATGGACAGCCTCTTTCTACTTCTGTAGTGGTGGAGAAGGCGGTTCAAAAGTCGAACCAATAATTCCCCATTCTCAAGCATGTATCTGTTTAAGGAATTAAAGTTGACGAAATTCCTAAATGGACATCTTTATGTTTTGCCCCCCATTCGTCCAATTGCAGGCATATTGGGATGAGCGTACTGCTTAAAGGGGTTAATTCATATTCAACACGAGGAGGTACTTCATGATATACGGTCCGTGTTACTAATCCATCACGCTCCAGCTCCCGTAACTGTAGCGTCAGCATCCTTTCAGTAATGTTCGGGATCATCCTTTTAAGTTCTCCAAATCGTTTTTTATCGTTACTTAAACGTATTAAAATGGGTAGTTTCCATCGTCCGCCCATGAGCTGTACAGCGTATGTAAGATTGCAATCTGAAAGGAAATTTCGATTGATGCTATTGGTAGTATTTTCTTTTTTAGTTGTCATTACTTACAAAATTGTAGGTACATACAATGGGTTGTATACCTAGCAAAAATAGGATGTCGCTTGTAATTTTACAATCAATTTAATGAAAACAAATGAAACCAGAAAAAATCAAAGTGGGCATTATCGGTCTTAACCCCAACAGCCAGTGGGCTTCAAAGTCTCACCTTCCTGCACTATGCCATTTGTCTGATACCTTTGAGATAATCGGAGTAGCCAATTCTACTTATGAAAGCGCTGTAAAAGCTGCAGATGTGTTACAAATCCCGATCGCATATGAAAATGCGGATGCCTTAATTGCATCAGCCGAGATAGAGCTTGTTGTCATTACAGTAAAGGTCCCTTACCATTATAACCTTGTAAAAGCAGCACTTGAGGCGGGTAAACATGTGTACTGCGAACACCCCTTAGGCAATGGATTTGCAGAAACAGAGCAATTAGCAGCTATAGCAGCCAGGAAAAACGTAGTTGCAGCAGTAGGGACACAAATGGTTGTTTCACCGGAGGTGATTTACCTGGAACGTCTTATTAAAGATGGCTATATAGGCCGAATTTTATCAACTACTCTCATAGGGTCGGGAGGTCCCTGGTCAGATGAAGCAATTGCCGCTGATTACTATTTGTATGATAAAAAGAACGGCGCTACGATGCTAACCATTCCATTGGGCCATACATTGGCCGGTATTACTAAAGTTTTAGGCGGCTTTGATACTTTGACTGCAAAAATGATAACCAATTTCACTACCGTAAAACTTACTGATAGTGGTGAAATAAAGTCCAAGACCACTGAAGATCAGATTATGGTAATAGGCCAATTAAAAAATGGGGCTGCAATTTCTATTCACTACCGGGGTGGAGTTTCAAGAGGCACAAATCTATTGTGGGAGATTAATGGAACTGAAGGCGATATACAGGTTACAGGACCACTTGGACATGGTCAGTTTGTTCCGTTGACAATTCGAGGAGCCAAAGGGAAAGACAAGGAATTACAAGCCTTGCTTATTCCAAATGAAATGGTTGAGGGGCTGCCGGATGATCCGGTAATTAGAAATGTGGTGCAGGTTTACAAAAGAGTAGCTACTGATATAAGAAATAAAACGAAAACAGCGCCTTCTTTTCAGGACGCGGTTGTATTAGGAAAGCTAATAAATGATATTGAGCAATCATCAAAAAGTTAACATAATAGGCTTAAACTCTGGGCGAGATAGTAAGGATTCAGCAGCCTTAAACAAATTCTGATTAGCAAATAGTTTTCGTCACGTTAGTTGATCAATACTACCAAAAAAACTGAATAAAAAGCCTTTTAAGCAAAGGGGATCAAACCGCTGTGAATTTTAGGAAACCTTAATAAAATCAGTGGTTGCGGAAAATTTTGATTTATCCTCCTCCTCATTCCTTCCCGAATTGCCGGGACAGGCTCTTAAAAGAAGGAAGCTCAATCCTAGCTTCGAACCAGGAACTACATTCGGTCTGTTTCTTGTTCTGAAAAAATAAACGCCACTTTTTCAGCATATCCCAAGGTATGCAATGTTGATCGTAACATGAATTTCAAGGCCTTCTTTCCGGCTGTAGTTTTGAAATACATCTCCCGGTTTCTCGCATCCTTTTCAAACAAGTAAAATTCACAAAAGATTAATTTTAAAGGTCGTCTGTTGCAGGTGCTTTTCATCCCTCCGGAATTGTGCTTCACAATCCTATTTGCCAGATTTGATGAATAACCGATTATAAAACATGACGTCTTTCTCACTAAAAAGAACATATGTGCAATAGGGTAATGGTTGTGTCATAACTTTAAAATAAGAAAATTTCTTAAGAAAAGGAAAAGAGGTTTCGATTTTATCCGTAGCAGACTTTCCTTCGTCAGTCACTACGGACCTCATCACCACACTACCACGAATTGAAAGAGGCCATCCGAATGGACAGCCTCTTTCTACTTCTGTGGTTGTGGTGATGGAGGGAATCGAACCCCCGACACAAGGATTTTCAGTCCTTTGCTCTACCAACTGAGCTACATCACCGTTCTCAATTGCGAGGGCAAAGATAGTAATAGAATTCATTACTCCTAAAAAAAAGTGAAATTTTTTCTAAATCAATCCTATCTTTGTTCCGGATGGAGCAAGGAATTAAATCAATTGTTGTTGATGCAGGAAACACCCGCATCAAGACTGCATTGTTCCAAGATTCTAACATCCAGGAAGTTCGTGCATTTTCAAATGATGAACTTGATAAGCTCAAGTCCTATTTGATCAAACACAAAAATATTCGTGGAATTATCAGCTCCGTGAGATCGGATAAGAACACCAAATGGATCAAAGGACTGCTTCCGAATGCCATTTTGTTCACGAATCAGTTACCTGTTCCACTTGTAAACAATTATGAATCTCCGCATACATTAGGAATTGATCGGCTGGCAAATGCTATAGCTGCAGCCAATATTTCTGAGAAAAATGCGTTAGTGATTGATGTTGGAACCTGTATCAAATACGATTTTGTCCGTTATCCGAAGATTTATGAAGGCGGAAGCATTTCTCCCGGAATTGAATTAAGGTATCGTTCAATGAACCAGTTTACAGGAAAATTACCCCTGATCGAAGACCGGATACAAGGACCGTTCATTGGGAAAAACACACTTGACGCAATGCGGAGCGGTGTAATGAACGGAATGCATTTGGAAATGGTGGGTTTTATCGAAGAATATCGAAGACTTTACCCCGAATTAACAATTTTTCTCACTGGTGGCGACAGTCAATATTTTGAATTAGGTAATAAATATGGCATATTTGCCGACGAGAATTTGACCTTAAAAGGATTATTAATAGCACTCTTACATGCCCAAACATTTCATTCTTCTAGTATTTAGTACTATTTCGTGTTTCACACTGTGGGCACAAACCACCTCATCATCACCTTACAGTACAACTGGAATCGGTGAAGAAGGTGCTCTTCCCGAAGCACAATACGGAGGAATGGGAAATATTTCCGCTATTTGTTTTGACTCCACGTTGATCAATACGTACAATCCTTCCAGTTATTCGTTAATGTCTTTCGGGCAACCCTTGTTTTCAGTGGGTATTTCCTCTAAATTTTCGACTTACAGCAACAATGCGGGAAGTTTCCAGGGAAAAACAACCGGGATTTCAAACATTACAATGGCCATTCCCATCGGGAAATATTTCGGAATTGCTTTGGGATTAAAACCTTACAGCCGGAAAGGCTATGATTTGGCGCAGCGTTCATATGCATACGATGATTCCGTAACTTACAATTACAAAGGTTTCGGTTCAACAAACCTGCTTTTTGTAGGATTGGCCTATTCCATCATCAAGAATGAGCGGTCTTATTTAAGCGTAGGATTTAACCTGGGGTATTTATTCGGTTCAGTAACCAATCAGAGAAGCAGTGTATTTGATGCAAGTGCTCCTGCCGGGGGTGTGGACCAAACAACTTTCCGTTTAAAGTCTGTTCACTATTCTTTTGGTGCAAGTTACCAGCGTTTCCTCGATGTCGATAAACGCAAACAATTATTCTTATCAGCAGTTTACACTCCGAAAATTTCCATTAATTCATTCCGCGACTATGGTTTATACTATGCGCAGGATGTAACCAACGAACTTTCGTTTCTCGATACAGTCACCTATGTTGACAATAGCAAAGGAAAGATCACTTTTCCCAGCAAGCAAACTTTCGGTGCCGGGTATACTTTCACTCCGGACACAAAGATGGCTGACCGCATGAAATACCAATTGGGTGTATTTGCGGAAGTAGATATGATGCAGTGGAAGGATTACGCTGAAAAGTTCGAAACCCACTCAACAACAAGTCAGACTTTCTCCAATACTTATATGTCACGCATTGGGTTGCAGTTCATTCCAAGTATTGATGCGACCAAAAAAACAAAGGGTATAAAATACTTTTCTAAAATCAAATACCGCATCGGAGGTCAATATGGCCTATTGCCAAACTCCATGAACGGAAGACAATTAAAAGCTGCTTCGGCAACGATCGGATTCGGGTTCCCATTCCTGAGCCAAAAGACCAATTCGTCTTTGAATTTCAGTTTCCAATATGGTTCAACAGGTACTGGAAATGCAGCTGACCTGAAGGAAAAATTCTATTCGATCAATTTCGGGATTATCATTGCTCCTTCTTCTTACGAGAAATGGTTTAAAAAGTACAAACTGGACTAAATGAAGGTCGGACTGACATTATTCCATTTTTGCTTTGCCGGTGCAATGATGTTGGGTTCCTGTGTGAACGATATTGACAAGATCAAGCAGATTACTTTTAAATCAACAGATCCCGAACAAAAAACAGAGGAATTATACGTACTGCAAACCGAGGGTGGCTTTCCTCAATTCAGGCTGTATGCACCTTTGGCAGAAGCTTATTCCAAACCGGAACAGGTTACCAAGTTCAAAGAGGGGATCAAAGTAGAATTCTTTGACAACGACGGAAATCCGGAATCTACCCTTACCGGGCTTTACGGTGAGATCAATGAAACGAAAGGAACCATGCGCGTACTTGATTCTGTGCAGCTTCACAACCCGGAACGCAAACAAACCATGTATACGGAAGCACTTTACTGGGATCAAAAAGATAGTCTTATCTTTACAGACAAAATGGTTATGATCAAAAGTCCCACTGAACTCATTTACGGAAAAGGTATCCGTGCCAGACAAGATTTTTCCTGGTATGAGTTTTTGGAACCACAGGGTCGTATTTCCATTCAAAAGTAGAAGAGAAAGCACTGCTTTTCGATAAATGTGACCTGAAGATTACTCGTGAGCGAGCTATAATTAAATATAATAAAGACATGAAACTATACAATCGCATTATGGAGCTATTTTGGCTGGCGGTAGGAATTATCATCATTATCATGGTAACAGTAATGTGCCTGAAAGAAAGTTTCAGTAGCTGGGCGGTTTATTATGCTTTTGCATTCATGGCTTTGGGAACTTATTTCCTGAGAAGATACATGCGAAAACGCATGGAAAAACACCAGGATTTTTTGAATAGTCAAAAGCAGAAGTAACCACTCATCCCAAAAACCCCGGTTTTTAACTAATTTTCAGAGAATTAGCATCCAAATATCCTTATTTTCGCTTCACTAAAAAACACTCCGGTCTACATGAAGCTTTTGAAGGTCGTCTTCCTATTCTTTTTGATCTGCATTCCCGCAATTTCGTTTGCTCAATGGAATCTGAGCGGTACGGTGCTGGATGAAAAAAAGCTTCCTATTCCGTTCGCGAATGTGTATGTCAAGAATAATACAGATCTGCGTACACAAACGGATGAGAACGGAAAATTCTCGCTGCAGCTTTTCGACGGGGAATATTTTCTGATTGTCAATGCCACCGGTTACCAGGAACGTGAAACCTACGTGGTTATTTCCAACAAGGGCGCTGTAAAAGATATTCAGCTGTTCCCGATCAAGATCAGCGAACTGGACGATGTAGAAATTGTCACCAAACGCAGCAATCCCGGAAGAGACATCATGCTCGAGGTTGTGAAGAAACGCGACCAGATCAATCCGTGGTCTTACGCCCATTCCACCGATGTTTATATCAAAGCTACGGAAGCGATCACACGCAAAGAGAAATCCGAGACGGAAAAGAAAAATGACCGCCAGGAAGCAGATCCATTCGAAGAAGAGAAGCGGAAAATGGAAAAGCTGGCCGGGAATATGAATTTTGCGGAAATCCAGGTGACACGCCATTATGCGCCTCCAAATAAAGTGAAAGAGATCCGGAATGCGTATGAATTAAGAGGTGATGAACGAACACTGTATTACACCACAACGGTCAAATCGAATTTCAATTTCTTTCAAAACCTGCTTTACCTGGAAGATTTGCACAGCACTCCGGTTATGAGTCCGATCTCTACTCCCGGAATCCTTTCCTACCGCTACAGGCTGGAAGCACAATACGAAGAGAACGGCAGAAAGATCCATAAGATCAAGATCCTTCCCCGCATGAGTTCTACTTCAACACTCACCGGATACATTTATGTTGTAGATTCCCTCTGGCTGATCCAAAAACTGGATCTTACCATGGAAAAAGGAAATCTTTTCATGTACGATTATTTTTCCATCCACCAGGAATTTGACCTTCCGGGAGATTCGATGTGTGTGTTGCGCGAACAGGTATTGGATTACGGAGTAAAATACAAAGACCAGAGTTCTGCCTGTAAAACGGTTGCCAAATTCACCAATTACAACTTCAAACCGAATTTTACCCCGAAATTTTTTAATAATGAATTGGCTGTCACAACCGAAGAAGCTTATGAAAAGGATACCAGTTTCTGGAAAGAACAACGTGCCGTTTCATTAACCCCTGAAGAGCAACGGTTTATCATTGTCAGAGACAGCATTCACGATGCTTTGAACCGGAAGGAATACCTGGATTCGATTGATAAGGTATTTAACAAAGTTACTTTTCTGAAGGTACTCTGGTTTGGGGTCGAACACCGCAACCGCCCGAAAAAGACCCAGTGGTCTATCAGTTCACTTGCTGCTATGGCAAGGCCTTTATATCCTGCCGGTCCGCGTGTTGCACCTGGATTCAGTTATTTCAAAAAATGGAACGATCAGCGCACCTTGGATGTCGGCACCGAACTTTCTTATGGTTTCCTAAACCACGATATCAAAGGAAACATCAACGGTAATTACCTCTACGACCCATTCAGGCAGGCCAGGATCAGGGGCGGATTCGATCACGATTTTGATGCCGTCATCTCCTACGATGCGATTACCCAGATCTATAAACGAAGTAATTTCATTGAGGCCACTTCACTCAGCATTGGCCACACACAAGAGTATCTCAATGGTCTTTATGCCGATATTGATTTCGAATTTACGGAACGCAGGTCCATCAACGGCTACAAAAAACTGGGATTCCTGGACAGTGTTATTCCAAACGATGATTTCAAACCTTTCGAGGGATACCAGGCATTGATCGGACAGATAACCATTAGTTACACCCCTGGCCAAAAATACATGCGCGAGCCTCATCGGAAAGTGGTACTCGGCTCCAAATGGCCAACCGTTTATGCTACTTACGAGCGGGGAATTCCCAAAATATTCGGCAGTGACGTGGACCATGAATACGGATTAATAGGGATTTACCAGAATTTCCAGCTGGGAACCCTGGGAACATCCTCCTACCACATCAAATCGGGAAAATTCCTGAGCTCCAAAAACCTGAAGGATGCTGATTTCAAGTACCAGCGGCGCAGTGATCCTATTTGGTTCTCCAATCCTTTATACTCTTTCCAGGACCAGGATTCCTCCCTTCCCTCTCGCGATTACTATATCGAAGCGCACTTTATCCACCACGATAACGGTTCGATCATGAATAAAATCCCCTTCATGAAGAAAACGGGAATCGGACTGGTTTTCGGGTGTGGAGCTTTATACGTTGCCGAGTATAACTGGAGGCACTATGAGGTACTGGCCGGTATTGAGCGTAATTTTAAATTCTCGAAGCGGAGACTGCGCATTGGTTTATACGGTGTATTCTCAGACGGAAACAACATTTCACCAAGATGGACCGGGAAAATTTCATTTGCCGTTCTGGATGACCGGAATATGAAGTTCAACTTCTAAGTACATTTCTGGTTATAAACCACATAGCACAGATAGAAACATAGGAAAAAACCATTTCACACTTAAACTACTCACCTTATTTTGAATACGATTTAAGTCCTGTACCTAATTGCAAACAATAAGAAAATCTATGTGACCTATGCACCTATGTGGTTAAACACACTTGTGAAAATCAAATCTACTGGTTATCTTTGTCGCAGATCTTTGAGATAACTTATGAAGAAAGGTGGAGGGACAGGCCCTGTGAAACCTTGGCAACCTGCCGTTTTTAAAGCGAGAAGGTGCCAAATCCGATCCTGACGTCATCGTCTGGAAAAGATAAGTATACCAGTAGTTTTTCGAAACTACTTCCCCTACTTCATAGTTTGCAAAGTATAAATAAAGCTATGAAAGACATCAAGCAATTACTAAAAGAACGAATTCTCATCCTTGACGGAGCGATGGGAACCATGATCCAGCGTTACAACCTGGAGGAAGACGATTTCCGTAAAGGATGGTTTGAAGATCATCCGCACAAATTGAAAGGCGATAACGACATCCTTGTTCTGACACGCCCCGACGTCATTAAAGAAATTCACGCTCAATACCTGGAAGCAGGAGCAGATATTATCGAAACCAACACTTTTGGAGCAACATCGGTTGCACAGGCAGATTATCATTTGGAAAAAGCGGTCTACGATATTAACTACCACGGAGCAAAAATTGCACGCGAGGTATGTGATGAATTCACAGCTAAAAATCCGGATAAACCACGCTTCGTAGCAGGTTCTATGGGACCAACAACAAAATTGGCTTCCATGTCTCCGGATGTAAACGATCCGGGATTCAGAGCAATTACCTTTAACGAACTGGTTGTTGCATTCAAAGAACAGGCTACAGGATTAATGGACGGTGGAGCAGATTTCCTGTTAGTAGAAACCATTACAGATACCCTGAATTCCAAAGCTGCGATGTTCGCCATTGATGAATTGAGCGAGGAAAGAGGTATTCAAATCCCTATCATGATCTCAGGAACGATCACTGACCAAAGCGGACGAACATTAACCGGTCAGACTACCGAAGCATTCCTGGTTTCTGTTTCCCACATGCCGCTCTTGAGCATTGGTTTGAATTGCGCTTTGGGAGCAGATGCCATGAGACCTTACTTACAGGTATTGTCAAACCAGGCTCCATTTGCCGTAAGTGCACACCCGAACGCAGGATTGCCAAACGAATTCGGTCAGTATGACGAAACTCCTGAAATGATGGGTTCTCAAATTGAAGAATTCCTGCAGGAAGGATTGATCAATATTATCGGGGGGTGCTGCGGAACAACTCCCGACCACATTCGTAAGATGGCTGAAATTGCCGCTAAATACTCACCCAGAAAAATCAGCGAAACAGCAAACGCATGAACCATTTACGCTTATCGGGCTTAGAAGCCATTACCATCACACCTGAAAGTAACTTTACAAACATCGGTGAACGAACCAACGTGACAGGATCGCGGGCTTTTCTTCGAATGATCAAGGAAAACGATTACGAAGCGGCACTTTCTGTAGCACGCGAACAAGTGGAAGGTGGTGCGCAGGTGATCGACATTAACATGGACGAAGGAATGATCGACGGGAAAGAAGCCATGGTGAAATTCCTGAATCTCATTGCTGCTGAACCAGATATTTCAAGCGTTCCGATCATGGTCGATAGTTCCAAATGGGAAATTATCGAAGCCGGGTTACAATGTATTCAAGGAAAAGGGATCGTGAACTCCATTTCCCTGAAAGAGGGTGAAGAAAATTTCATCCGCCAGGCAAAACTGATCAAACGGTACGGTGCGGCAACGGTAGTCATGGCATTCGATGAACAAGGTCAGGCCGACAGCTACGAAAGACGTATAGAGATTTGTGAGCGTTCTTACCGCATTTTGGTAGACGTGGTCAAATTCGCACCTGAAGACATTATTTTCGACCCGAATATCTTCCCGGTAGCAACCGGAATGGAAGAACACAATAACAACGCCCTGGATTTCTTCCGGGCTGCCAAATGGATTCGTGAAAATCTTCCGGGAGCACATGTTTCCGGCGGAGTTTCCAATGTTTCCTTTTCTTTCCGGGGAAATAACCCGGTTCGTGAAGCCATGCATTCGGCATTCCTTTACCATGCCATAAAGCATGGAATGGATATGGGAATCGTGAACCCATCCATGCTGGAAGTTTATGACGATATTGACAAGCAATTATTGGAATACGTAGAAGACGTGCTTCTCAACAGAAGAGAAGATGCCACGGAACGTCTGCTGGATTTCGCAGAAAACTTCAAAGGAGAAGACAAGAAGAAAGAAGTTTCCCTGGAGTGGCGAAACGCCCCGGTGAACGAACGTTTAGCGCATGCATTGGTAAAGGGAATTGTGGATTTCATCGATGAAGACGTTGAAGAATGCCGGCACCAGTTTCCCCGGCCAATCATGGTCATCGAAGGTCCGCTGATGGACGGAATGAACATCGTGGGTGATTTATTCGGCAGCGGAAAAATGTTCCTTCCCCAGGTAGTAAAATCTGCCCGCGTCATGAAAAAAGCCGTCGCTTATCTTCTTCCGTTTATCGATGCTGAGAAAGATGGAAAATCCTCATCGGCAGGAAAAGTGATCATGGCAACCGTAAAAGGAGATGTGCACGACATCGGTAAAAACATTGTTGCTGTGGTCTTAAGCTGCAATAATTACGAAATCGTGGATCTCGGCGTAATGGTCCCTGCTGAAAAGATTATCCAGGCAGCAATCGATGAAAACGCCCATGTAATCGGACTAAGCGGATTAATCACGCCATCCCTGGACGAAATGGTACACGTTGCCAAAGAAATGGAACGCGCAAACCTTTCCATTCCTCTTTTGATCGGAGGAGCTACAACTTCCAAAGTACACACAGCCGTTAAGATCGAACAGAATTACCATAAAGGTCAAACTGTCCACGTATTGGATGCTTCCCGTTCGGTAACCGTAGTAGAACAATTGCTGGGACACAAGAAAGAACAGTTTGTCAAAGACGTACAGGCAGATTATGCAAGAGTCCGTGAGCACCATGAAAAACACCGCGGAGCAAAGCAGGTATTGAGCTATGCAGATGCATTAAAGAATAAACTGGTTTTGGAATTCAATTCCGAGACCATCAAAAAACCCCGTCAATTAGGAGTCCGGGTTATTGAACAACAGGACTTGGCGGAATTAGTTCCCTATATTGACTGGACACCTTTCTTCCAAACCTGGGAACTGCATGGAAAATATCCGCGCATTTTGAAAGACGAGGTTGTTGGAAAAGAAGCTACGCAGCTTTACGAGGACGCTCAGAAAATGCTGAAGCAGATTGTGGACGAAAAATGGCTGACTGCTAAGGCAGCTTACGGTATCTTCCCGGCAAACAGTATAGATGACGATATTGAGATTTACTCAGACGAGCAACGCACTTCGGTATTGGGAATTCAACATTCATTGCGCCAGCAGACGAAAAAAGCAGCCGGACAACCCAATCTTTCATTAGCCGATTTCATTGCGCCGAAAGAAAGTGGGATGATTGATTATCTTGGAGCCTTTGTCGTTACAGCCGGTCACGGAATCGATGAACATGTGAAACGCTTCGAAGCAGATCACGACGATTACAATTCCATTATGATCAAAGCACTTGCTGATCGTTTAGCAGAAGCTTTCGCCGAATACCTGCATGCAAAAGTAAGACGAGAAACCTGGGGTTATGCGAATGACGAAACGTTGGACAACGACGCATTGATTGCCGAAGAATACAAAGGAATACGTCCTGCACCGGGTTATCCGGCATGCCCCGACCACACTGAAAAACCAAACCTTTTCAAACTTTTAAATGCGGAAGAACTAAGTGGTGTTTCTTTAACCGAGACCTTAGCTATGTGGCCGGCAGCATCCGTTTCGGGGTGGTATTTCGCACATCCCGACTCCAAGTATTTCGGGCTGGGAAAAATAACTATAGATCAGGTAGATAACATTTCTTCGAGAAAAAAGATGGATGTAAATGAAATGAAACGCTGGTTATCGAGCAACCTTATTGATTAATTTAGCATCTTTACAAGGAAGATTAACGATTCTACCGCCTAATTGTTAGTAAATTAACAACTAAGGTATGCTAATCTCACATTTGTGTGAACCTTGAAACTAAGCTTAATTATGCGCGTACTACTTTTTTGCCTGATGATTTCCACATTTGGATTATCTCAAACACCACCTACCGCTCAATTCACTGCATCACCACTTACTGTGTGTTTGGAACAAAGTATCCATTTCACCAGTCAATCTACGGCAGGAAGTTCGCCTATCACTTCCTATCAATGGGATTTCGGAGACGGAAATGCATCTGTCCAGCAGAATCCGGACCACGTATACAGTGCTCCCGGAACATATACCGTAACACTTACCGTTCAGGCTTCGAACGGTCAGGCCGATTTTGAGTTAAAGTCCGCCTATGTGACAGTAAACCCGAAGCCGGTTTCGAATTTCACGACCACAGCAAACGGCTGCAGTCTTCCGGTAAGCGTAACTTTCGGAAACACTACTACCGGAGCTGTTTCCTACAACTGGAATTTCGGGAATAGTCAAACGTCAACCCTTCAAAATCCTGCGGCAGTCAATTATACCACTGCGGGCACATACAACGTCTCGCTTATTGCGACCAATAGTTTCGGGTGTAAAGACACGATGATCAAACCAATCGTTATTTCGAATTTCCAGGCCGGTATAAACGCTCCGGCTACAGCTTGTCAGAATACCCCCGTATCCATTACGGATAATTCAACAGTAGGTGCCAATTCCTGGGGCTGGACTTTTGGGGGAGGTAATCCTTCCAGCTCTAACTCTCAAAACAACACCGTTACTTTTTCAACTCCTGGAACATATACTATTGGCTTAAACGCACAAAATACAAGTCTGGGCTGTTCCGGATCTACGTCGAAACAAATCACCATATTACCTACTCCGATTCCTTCGTTTACCGCAAATCCAACTACAGGATGTGCTCCGCAGGGAGTTACTTTTACAAATACAAGTCCAGCCGGAACGAATTTCCAATGGAATTTCGGCGACGGAACCACTTTTAACGGGCAAAATCCACCGGTACATAATTATACAAACAACGGTAGCTACACGGTAACACTAACCATGACCGGCGCGAACGGCTGTCCGGGAACCATTAGTTTAAATGCAGTTACCTTAAGCCCTCCACTTGCAGGTTTCACCAGCACAGACACAGCTGGATGTGAACCTCTTACAGTTACATTCATCGACACTTCTTCAACAATAGTCCCTATTACGAACTGGTTATGGACATTTGGCGACGGAACCACTTTTGTGGGACAAAATCCTCCTGCACATACATACAACCTTGGAGTTTACGATGTTTCCTTAACAATCACCACCCAATCGGGATGCCAGGGAACTGTTACTATTCCCGCATACATAGAAGTAGGTAAAGTAGACCTTGTCAACTTCACCATTGATCAAAGCCCGGAATGTGCTAAAAGATCCATTCACTTCAACAATTTATCGCAGGTATTAACCCCGCACACTCCCGATGAGGTCACTTATCTGTGGAATTTTGGCGACGGCGGGACTTCTACCCTTGAAAACCCGGACCATTCCTATTCCCAGGACACGGGTTATTTTGATGTGACTTTGATTGTTACTTTCCGTGGCTGCAGCGACACACTTACCATTCCGGATGCCGTTTATATCAAAGCACCTATCAGCAGATTCCAACCGGCCCAAACATTGTACTGCAACCCGGCAAGTTTACCGGTAAACGTAGCTGTGAATGATCAATCCATCATTGGAAAACTTTCGGATGATTGCACAATGATCTGGAAATGGGGAGACGGATCAACAACCACTTTTGACGATCCTGATTTCGACGATGCCGACCTGGGATCAACTTCACACAATTATGCGAACTATGGTTCATATACCATCGAACAGGTAATTTACAATTACACTACCGGATGTGCGGACAGTACCACCCAGGTGGTACATATATCGACAGTTACAGCAGGAATATTACCACCATCAAACGACTCCGTTTGTGTAAATTCTTCATTTACACTTGGCCAGAACTCCACAACCTGGGTAGATCACCCATTCGGGACTTATTCCTGGAGCATGGGAGACGGACAAATACTCACAGGAACGAATCCGAGTTATGCTTATCCGGGTTTCGGAACATACACCATTACTTTAACAGCAACAAATAACGTGGGATGTGCCGATAATGCTACATTCAACCCGATGATCGCCTTAGCACTTCCTTTGGCTCAAATCACCCCGGATGACAATGCCGGTTGTGCTCCTTTCGTGGTGAACTTCACCAATGGATCGACTTTACAGAATAACGGAGTTGCTTTATCTTCTTTCCTGTTTACTTTTAATGATGATGGTACAACACAAACAACCAATAGCGTAGGAACAGCTGTAAGCCACACTTATACAACCGAAGGAACATTCACAGCGACTCTAGTTGCTACTGACCAATTCGGTTGTGTTTCTGCACCAGCCAGTACTTCAGTTACCGTAACGAAACCAACGGCACTCTTTACAATTGATTCCGTGATCTGTAACCAGGAAAATGTTACTACGGTGAATGGTTCTTCCGGTGTCGCTCCTTTGACTTACCAATGGATTGTTGATGGTTCACAGGTAAGTACCACAACGGATTATGGACATACCTACAACGAAAATCTGAACAACTCCACTTCCAGTTTCACACACGGCTATGTATTAATTGTGACGGACGCTAACGGATGTAAAGACACATCATCCAGGATATTAACCATCTCTACGCCGGTGGCAATTCCGCAATACCAATTCAGCGGGGCCGCAACAAACACTAACGGGGATTACCTATGTCCTCCTGTTTTTGCTGATTTAACAGATGCTTCCCTGACTTATGGAGATATCACCAATTACAGCTGGATATTCGGGGATGGAAAAACTTCCGTGCTTGAAGATCCAAATAATACTTACGTATTCCCGGGAACTTACAGCCTCACTTTGTCTATAACCGATGAATTCGGCTGTACTTCAGATACAACCTATGTTGATTACCTGACAATCTTCGGACCGGTAGCAAATCCTTCATGGACACAGAATGCGGGTGGTTGCGGTCAGGATGTTGATTTCACTATAGGCGCAACCAGCTTCCTGGAAACCATCTTATGGACTTTAGATGACGGAACAACAGTAAATGATTCTACAAGCTTTACGCACACCTATCATGATGTAACAACCTATAATCCGACTTTGACTGTTACAGACAGCAATAACTGTGAAGTCGTTTATCCGATGAATCCTATTACTATTCCGGATATCGGATTGAATGCCTACTTTGTGGTAAATCCAACATACATTGATTTAGGTACAACCGTTGAATTGGATGACCAGTCGAACAGTGTAAGTGGAATTTCTACCTGGACCTGGGACATGGCCCCAAATCCCCAGGTAATCAATAATTCGGGAGCTTCCATTTATCCTACATATTACTCTGCCGGATCATACACCGTTACATTAACAGTAGAAGATCCGAACGGATGTTTTGATACTTACACGACGGTCATCACCGTTACAGGTGATTTCGAGATGCCGAATATCATCACTCCTAACGGTGACGGAACGAATGAAGTTTTCTCTTTCAAGAAAGACATTTTCAAGTCATTTGACATCCTTATCGTAAATCGTTGGGGAAATGTAGTTCACGAAGGAAAAAATGTAACAGGAACGATTTTCTGGGACGGTAAAACTCAGGGAGGAGATCCTTGCAGCGAAGGAGTTTATTTCTATAAATTAAACGGTATTTTAAAGGACAACAATCCGATTGAAAAAGCCGGATTCCTTGAGCTTGTCAAATAAACAAACTTTAGTTTGAACTTCAAAAATAGTATCTGGTTTAAAAAACAAAAAGCGGTCATTGCTGACCGCTTTTCGTTAACCTAACCTAACCACTATTCACTGAATCAGAAACTGAAGATATCAGCTCCTTTTCGATTACAAAATTGCATATTAAATTATGTATTTCAAAACCCAAATTTTGCTATTTCCAACATTTCTTGAAAGTTAATACCTTATTACCGAATTAAAAACCATCAATTTATCGGTATAATTAGTGCATTCGGAAGAATAATCGACCTGTTCAGCAGTTCTGACTATTGGAATCCTAAAAAATCCACCAGGGTGAATTTTTAACAACTATTTAGCTAAAATCGGTTTTTCTACAATATTTATTAGAAATTTTAAAACGCCGGATTTTTATAACTTTGTCCTTGTGTCAGAATACATTCAAATATTTACAGACGGCTCTGCCAGAGGGAATCCGGGTCCGGGAGGCTACGGAATCATATTGAAATACAAGCAATCCGTTAAGGAAATTTCCCAGGGTTATCGGCTCACAACTAATAACCGGATGGAACTCCTTGCGGTTGTTTGTGCCCTGGAAAGTTTGAAAACCAATACAATTCCTGTCCGAATTTATTCGGATTCCAAATATGTAATAGACGCTATCGAAAAAAGATGGGTTTACGGCTGGCAGGCAAAAGGCTTTGCCAAGAAAAAAAACAAAGATCTGTGGCTTCGTTACTTATCGGTTGCCAAATCTTTCAAGATTGAATTTATCTGGGTGAAAGGACACAACGGACATCCGGAAAATGAGCGTTGCGATGTATTGGCAGTTGAAGCAGCTTTAGGAAAAAACCTGCTGATCGACCAATACTTCGAAGAAGTGCAACGGCACGAAGATTAATTGCTCAGAAAGCAGGATTTCACAAAAGTATAAACTAAGGGATGAGGAAGTTCCCGGGTCGAACTAATCTGCGGGCAGAATCCACATGCCAGGAAAAACCGGCGATTCTTCAAACTAATAATTTCAGGCTCTTCAAACTGGTTGTAAGCTTCAATATCCAGGTCTGTTTCCGTAAGGCTTCCGATCAACTGCGGGTACAAACTATAACGTGTAGCCGTTAGTTCTTCCGGATTACGGGTTTCATATAAATGGATGAGTGCAGAAGAATGCGGCACCACGTAAACACGTTCGAAATGATTGCCGTCTACCAGGTTATCCGAAATTAATTTTTCTCCGTTTGCACTGAGGTTATTGCGGTGAATCAATACATCGATTAAGGCTTTATATCCTTCTCCGGTAATAAAAACAGGTGCTTCCTGTTGGAGCAGCAAATCGATTACTCCATTGAGATAAAATAAATTGAGGTATGGACCCGGGGCAAACCAAAAGCCATCATAATTTGATAACTGCTGAGGCTTCATGTTTATGATCTCGTTGATCTTAATCCAGTAATAAGACAACTCTACTTCCAGAAAACGACCTGCATGGTCTAAGGCCATATTTGTTGCATGGTGCGTATTGAAGGTAAAGTTAAAATCCCCAATAATTCCAATTTTCAGTTGCTGCATACAGAATCAACTAAAAAGCCACCTGTCGATTGACAAATGGCTTCTTTAAATTATCAATTATCTTTTAAACCAACCCTTTAGAACCGCGTCTTCGATAGGCAGCATAAGCGTTACCGAGTCATCAAGCGGAGTCGGAGTCGATAAGTCCGGTATTTTCCGATATACATTACAATTAAATGTACATGTGAATTTCGAGTAATCTCCCGAACCGTCAGATTCCTGTACAATTCCTGTGAAAACAACGTCCTGAGGAGTTGATGCAGGATCAGATTTCCAAACGTTTCCTGAACCATCCCGGTAAACCACTTCAAAACCATTGTAAGCATTTGCTTCATAGGTCGGAGTAGTCATCGTGGTAAAGAAGTTGTTAAACACAGACAAACTCGGATCACTGTTCGCACTTCCGTCAAACTGAAGTGAACCCAAACCTACCCGAATCGAAACCAATGTATTGGACGACTTCATATTTGCGTAATAAGTAGCCAGTGAAGGTGTAGGTGAAGGCTGGATGAATTTTGTTTTTGTTGCATCCAAATAATATCCGTCAACATTTTGTGTCAACTCCAACTGACTTCCATTTACAATTCCAATAAAACTTGATTCCAGTTCCACCTTTGGTGTCGGTGCCGGAATAATTTCATGCTTCGGACAGCCAGCTAAAAAGACCGACCCAAACGCAAAAAGCGCAATAACTTTTTTCATAGATACTATTTTTCAAACCAATATGTTCCAAAGAACACAATTCGAAAATACAACTTTTTTTCTTACTCCAAAGATATTTCTGAAAATCTCACACATCTAGGCTCTTAACAACTTATTCTGTTCAGGTAAACAATAATAAGGTAAGAAAATCGGCTTATCGGTATTCGCTGTTAAATCCATCGAATAAATGACTTCGGAATCTGAGATAACAATAGTATCCAGATTCTCATCCATATCCAGGTCTATTCCGCGAACACTTAATTCACACATTAACTGGTTGAATGCACTCATACTCACAAAAATCTGGCTTTCAAAGGCATTTCCGTTTTCATAGATGCAGCAATCCAGCTGTACTTCTGTTGATGAACTTTCAAATTGGATGCGGTTTAGTAAGATGCTGTCGAATATTGTTTTCATACTGTTTGAACTTTGATGATACAAATTTGCACCCGGTAGTTCGTAAAGTACTTACGATCTACTTCCCGGCATGAAAAAAGTTCGAAGAGTTCAAAAAGGTTCAAATATCCGTACATCCGGGTTTGAATTTTCAATTTTGCGTTTTTGAATTTTTCGTAATTTCACGATCTCACATATCAAGAACATGAAGTATTTCCCAATAGACAATAAGCTCTTTATTGAAAACCGTAAAAAGTTTACGGCAAAAATGGCAAAAAAGACCCTGGCTGTTTTCAATTCGAATGATATTTACCCCATTAGCGCAGATGGTACGCTTCCGTTTACACAGCACCGCGATATTTTCTATTTATCGGGAGTGGACCAGGAAGAAAGTATCCTTGTTCTATTTCCGGATGCAAGTAATGAAGCGCACCGCGAGGTCCTTTTCCTGAAAGAGACCAACGATCACATTGCAGTTTGGGAAGGAGCTAAACTAAATAAAGACCAGGCATTTGAAACAGCAGGTATCAAAACTGTTTATTGGCTGCAGCAATTCCCAACGATCTTTAAGCAGTTAATGGCCGAAGCGGAAGGGATTTACCTGAACACAAACGAGCATTTACGAGCCGACACAACTGTTCAGACACGTGAAGACCGTTTCATCATCCAGGTAAAACAAGATTATCCGGCACACCAGGTACACAAAAGCGCACCAATCATGCACCAGATCCGTTCCGTGAAAGAAAAGATCGAATTGGATTTGATGCAGACAGCGTGTGATATTACCGAAAAAGGATTTCGCAGAATTCTTGGCTTTGTGAAACCGGGCGTTTGGGAATACGAGATCGAAGCAGAGTTTTCGCATGAGTTCCTGCGCAACCGTTCCAAAGGATGGGCTTACACCCCGATTGTTGCGTCGGGTAAAAATGCATGTGTGCTGCATTATATTGAAAACAACATGCAGTGCCAGGACGGTGATGTAATCCTGTTGGATGTAGGAGCGGAATATGCAAATTACTCCTCGGACATGTCAAGAAGCATTCCGGTTAACGGACGTTTTACTCCCAGACAAAAAGAAGTTTACAACGCTGTTTTGCGTGTTAAATCACAGGCTGAAAAAATGCTTGTTCCGGGAACGATGCTGGCTGAATACCAAAAAGAAGTGGGCCGCATGATGGAATCGGAGTTGCTTGGATTGAAATTACTGGACCAAACAGATATTAAGAACCAGGACCCGAACTGGCCGGCATATAAAAAGTACTTCATGCACGGAACGTCACATTTCCTTGGATTGGACACGCACGATGTTGGTTTATGGAATGTCCCGATCGAAGCGAACATGGTATTTACCTGTGAACCGGGAATCTATATCCCGGAAGAAGGGCTGGGAATCCGAATCGAGGACAACCTGGTGGTTCAGGCTTCCGGAGAACCTTTTAACTTAATGAGAAATATCCCTATTGAAGCGGATGAGATAGAAACGTTGATGAACAGCAAATAATGAACGAACAATTATTGAATTACAGGATTTCCGGAAATGGAAGTCCTGTAATTTTTTTGCACGGTTTCATGGAGGATTACAGTATGTGGGACGAATTAATCCCCCATCTCCCTGTGAGAGCAGTCTGCATTGATTTACCCGGACACGGCAAGAGCCCCGTAGATTTCAACGCTGCTCCTTCCATCCTGTCCATGGCCAAAGCAGTGGAACAAATCATTCTTCATGAAAACCTGAAACACCCCATTATCATAGGACATTCTATGGGTGGATATGTAGGTATGGAATTGACGAAGCTCATTCCCGGCATTGAACACCTGATCCTGTTCCATTCACACCCCTGGAGTGACTCGGAAGACAAAAAGCGGGACCGCGAACGGGTTGCCAACCTGGTACTCACGAAAGCACCTGTTTTTATTCGTGAAGCTATTCCGAACCTCTTCTCCAATCCGGCAATGATGAAGGACGCGATAGATCATTATATCCGAATTGCTGACAAAATGGACCCGAAGGCAATCGCATGGGCGGCCCTGGCAATGAAAAACCGCTTCGACCTCGCATACCTGATGGAAAAGAACCCTGAAAAGTATACAGTCATCAGCGGGCACAACGACAAACTGGTCAATGTAGGATTGCTGGATTCGTTTTGCAAACAGCATAAAATCTCTTCCATTGTTTTTCCAAATGCGGCACATATGTCCCATGAAGAGAACCGCGAGGAAGTCATTCAATTATTGCAAACAATATTTTAACCGGGTATTAAAATAATAAAGAGGTGAGAAATTTTCACCCCTGGTTTTAATAGTTGATTCTGCAAAAAATAAATAATTTTAACGGTTATAACTTTTGATTATACTGACAGGCTATTTATTTTAACAGTTTAAATTTGAGTGTATCCTGTTTAAAAACCATCACTCAGTTTCTAAGAACTCGTAAATTGTCGGTAAGAACACGTAACAAACTACATTATGGAACCGAAAAGACTTCGTGCTTTGGTCATTGATGACGAAGAATACGCACGCAAAAATTTAATCATGATGCTGGACGATTTCTGTCCTGAAATCGAAGTAATCGGTGAAGCTTCCGGGAAAGAACAAGCCAAAGCACTGATCACTGCCAGCAAACCGGACGTGGTCTTTTTGGATATCCGAATGCCGAGCGGTGCAGAAGGATTTGAATTACTGGAAGAAGTAGAAGAAAAGAATTTCCTGGTTGTATTTGTTACGGCCTTTAAGGATTATGCGATCCGTGCATTCAATGCAAGTGCTGTTTATTACCTTCTGAAGCCAATCGATATTGACGACCTGCGGGTTGCCGTTGAAAAACTGGTGGAAGCAAATAATGTATTCGGGCAAGACCCGGAGAATTATGTGACTTATTTCCGAAGTCTGCGCAACCTGTCCGACCAACTGCTTCGCAACAAACCGAACAACCGCATCGCAATCAGCCATACCAAAGGGCTGAAAATCGTGGAAGACAATACGATTTCTCATCTGGAGGCAAGCGGAAACTGTACAACGATCTATTTTAATGACGGAACACGCTACCTGGACACCAGAACATTAAAGATTTACGAAAACATCCTGAATCCGGCCAAGTTTTTCCGGATCCATAAATCGCATATCATTAATCTCAATAATCTTGCGGAATACATTAATGAAGACGGTCATTTTGCGGTGCTGAAAAACGGATTGCGCATACCCGTGGCAAGAAACCGAGTGACTGATTTTGTGAAAATGCTGAAAGAAGGATGAGATTACTCGCATTAATGGTCTTTGCAGCCATTTCTACTTTGGGAATGGCGCAAGACTATTCTTTCATTACATACTCCAACGGGCAAGGCCTCCCGCAATCACAAGTCCAGTGTATTACACAGGATGACGACGGCTATTTATGGGTTGGAACATTGGGTGGATTGGCCAAATTCAACGGAAAAACATTTACGACCTTTTCACTGGAACAGGGTTTGTTCAACAACCGTGTCTCCTGCCTGCAGTTTATTCAAAAAACCATTTGGGTCGGTCATGAAGGTGGAATTACCGAAATCAAGAACAACAAAGCACAGACCTATTCACTTGGAGATAATAACCGAACTGTAATCGTTACGGACTTTATTCAATACCAGGGGAAAATCATTGCTTCCACTGAAGGAAGCGGTTTGTATATTCTTTCAAAGGGGCATGTTTCAAAAATCACTTTGAAAAATCCCCACGCATCTGCCTGCAGGGATTTGGAAATCATCCATGGAAAGCTTTACATCGGTACTCGGGACGGGTTGTATTTCACTGACGATCTCACGAATTTTAATCGTGTAGAAGCGTTCAGGGACCGTCGCATTTCCGGAATTGCACTTGCTCAGAACAAAGTCTTCATTTCTACTTCATTCGAAGGGCTTTTCAAAACCGATATGACCTTCAAAAAATTTGATTCGATTCCCGTTCAGGCAACAGATCTTTATATTGGAGCACTAACAAGTGACCGTTCAAATCAGCTCTGGCTGTCTTCTCCGGAGGGAGTTATCCGTCTGTCCCCTCAAATGAAGCAGCTTAGTTTGAACGAAGCTAACGGACTTCCTGTAAAAGCGATCAATTGCTCTTTCCAGGACAACGAAGGAAATATCTGGTTCGGAAGTGATGGAAAAGGGCTTGTCCGTTTTGCCAATCAAAACCTGCAGATTTACTCCACCAAAACCGGCATGCCTTCGGACCTGATCCTTTCGGGGACAAAATTGAAAAACGGAAGCTACCTTTTTGGTTCCTATGATAAAGGGGCCTTCAAAATGAACCTGCAGGGGGTTTGCGAGAACATTCCTATTCCGGCAACAACTATCTGGGACATTGAATATTTCAACGGATTGGCCTGGTTCGCAACCGATATGGGAATATTCAGCTGGGATTTTAAGTCCGAACCGAAAAGATACCTCTCTGAAAAATTTTCTACCACCTTCCGGGTATTGAAACCTTTAAAGAACAGGCTGATAGTTGCCGGTGAAGAAAGTGTGGGATATATTGAAAACAACACCCTTCATCATTATCCCAGTTTCAAATTCAATATCAGCCGGGACGGAAACATCCGGGATATCACATTCTACTATTCGAATATCCTGGTAGCAACATCCAAAGGTCTTTATGAGCTCAACCTGGCAAAAAAAACACAGAAACTGCTTAAAAAATTCAAAGCCAGCATTGCTTCGATCGAAACAGATGTGGACAACCGTGTTTGGATAGGCACCGAAAACGGGTTGGTGATCTTCGACGGGATCAATTTCACGGACGTTTCATACAGTTCCAAGAGCGGGGCTCGCTTCATCAATTTTATCCACCGCGTAGAAAGCAACATTTTTGTAGGCACGAACGATGGGTTGTATGTTTTTGAAAACAGCGAAAACTCCCAATTACTGGTAAAACACATCGGAACCAACAACGGCTTGATCAACCTGGAATCCAACATCAATTCTTCGATTTATGAAGGCGGAAACTTTTGGTTCGGCACCAGTGAAGGCCTGGCAAAACTCCAGCTTGATTTAGAAGACGGGTTCTCCGACTTTAAACCCAAGCTCAACATTGCTCGAGTCCTTGTGAATTACCGGGAAATAAACCCTTCCGACATTTATAACGGATTGAAACTTAATTATTCTAAGAACAACCTGATTATAGATCTGGATGGGATTTCGATGGAAGATCCCGAATCCGTTACTTTTCAATACCGCCTGGAAGGAGAATCCGACAAATGGTCTCCCCCGACTTTAAACCCGACCATCATCCTTTCCAACCTGGATGCGGGAGATTATACGCTTCAGATCCGCGCTATTTCCGGGACAAAGAAAATATCAGACATCAGTTCATTTGAAATCACCATTACTCCGCCTTTTTGGAGAACCTGGTGGTTCTATATCCTTGTTTTTGTCGCCATAGCATTCGGAATACGCTATTATTTCAGGTTGCAGATCAAGCGTGAAAGAGAACGCAACTACAAAATAAACCTGGAAAACAAATCACGTCTGCTTGCTTTGGAACAGCAATCACTGAATGCCAGTATGAACCGCCATTTCATCTTTAATTCGTTGAATTCCATTCAATACTTTATCAACACGCAGGACCGCGTATCTGCAAACAGGTACCTGACCAGTTTCGCGAAATTGATCCGGAAAAACCTGGACAGCGCATCAGAAGGAGATAATGTAGTGACCCTGCACCAGGAATTGGAACGATTGGAATTATACCTTTCCCTGGAAGCCATGCGTTTCAAAGACCGGTTTACCTACAAAATCGAAAACCGGGATATTGACCTGGAACAGGTAACCGTTCCTGCGATGCTGCTTCAGCCTTTCGTAGAAAACAGCATTATTCACGGAATTCTTCCCGACGAAACAAAAAAAGGAGAAATCGTTGTAACTATCAAAGCGCTAGGGGATCAATTGGAAATCTGCATTGATGATAACGGGATCGGAATAGACTACAGTTTGAACAAAAAGGCCAAGTTTAAAGGCGATCACAAGTCCCAGGGAATGGAAATTACTTCAAAAAGAATAGACCTGATCCGTCAAATGTGGAATAAGGATTACGAGCTGATCGGGCCATTTCAAATGACGAATCCGGACCGTTCAATCAAGGGAACACGCGTTTTAATCAAAATTCCTTATGAAAATTTGGAAATAAATGATTAAATAGTTTATATTTGTTGAGTATGCGTTTTTACGATATGAAAAAGATAACACTTATAGCATCATTATTACTCGTGTTTGCAGCTTGTCAAAAAGCTGACATCCGCCCAAGAACTGGCGGTTGCACTGAGCCTGAAGCAGAGGTCAAAAGCCTTTCAACAGGAACTTCTACAACTTCATCCGAAGGAATTGGAAACCCAAATGCTTTAGGCGGATCCGGGAACGGAACCGGAACGGATTCAAATCCAACTGTTGATCCAAATGCACCGGATCCGGACGGAGGAGACATCACAGATCCATTAAGAAAGAAAGATCAGAAAGACAATAAATAAAAAATCCCCTTGGTTAAACCAAGGGGATTTTTTTGTTCTATAATTTCTCCAATTCCTATTGGAAATGATTCCACCCCTGGGCTCTCAAAGGAATCAACGATTCATTCGTATCAACCAGGTAAGTCCCTTCACTTGCATCCGTCATATATCCGATAACCGTCATATGCGGATTCCCTTTAATCTTATCAAAATCACTTTGCGCAACCGTGAATAACAATTCATAATCCTCGCCTCCATTCAATACACAAGTAGAGGGATCCAGGTTAAAATCAATCGCCGTAGTCGATGTCAGTGAATCGATCGGAAGTTTTGCATTATAAACCATCGCACCTTTATTGCTTGCTTTACACAGATGAAGTACTTCAGAAGCCAATCCGTCAGACACATCTATCATCGATGTAGGAACCACATCCAGCTCTTTCAAATAATTGACCACATCTAAACGCGCTTCAGGTTTCAATTGTCTTTGAATGATATAATCCTTTCCATCCAGGTCAGGCTGAATATCCGGATTTGCTTCAAAAACGCTCTTTTCACGCTCCAAAACCTGCAATCCGACATAAGCTGCTCCCAGATCTCCGGAAACTACCAACAGATCGTTCACTCCCGCTCCTGACCTGTAAACAACTTTGGATTTATCGACCACGCCTATGGCAGTTACCGAAATGACCAATCCGGATCGCGAAGAAGTCGTATCACCGCCGATCAAATCTACTTTGTAATGCTGACACGCCAATCGGATTCCATCGTATAACTCTTCCAACGCCTCCAATGGAAACCGGTTTGAAACAGCTATTGAAACCGTAATTTGTTCAGGCGTACCATTCATTGCAGCGATATCAGACAGATTCACAGCAACGGATTTATATCCCAGATGTTTGAAAGGAACGTACATCAGGTTGAAATGAACACCTTCCACCAGCATATCCGTGGAAATAAGGGTATACTGCTCCTCATTCCTTTCCAGGACAGCTGCATCGTCTCCGATACCAAAAGCTGTTGATTCCCTGGTAAGCAGGAAGTTTTTCGTCAATAAATCAATCGTTCCAAATTCACCCAGGGATTCCAGGTCCGTTCTTTTTTCTTCTGACATGTACTTTAATATATCTTACAAAGATAATAGAAGGAACAGAGAAATCAGGTTTCAACTGATTCACACTGCTTAAACCTCTCAAAAAAACAGTTGGTTTTATGAGAACTAAAGAAGAAAGTCTACCTTTACAGAAAAAATCAGCTTGATGAAACACCGAATCTTCATTTTTCTTTTGAGCTTGTTCAGTTTATACCGAACTTTTGCTCAATGTACCGTAACTACGGTAAACGATATTATCACAACTTGTCCAAACACGAGTGTAACAGTAGGTGTCTATCCTTATTCAACAGGAGTATTTAACACCTTGTATAATTTCAACGGTTCCATTCCACCTGGATGGCAAACAACAGGAACCACCACATTCGGAACCCCTTGTGGAAACTCTATTGATGGCACACCTTATTATTGGGCTTCCACATCTGTTGGGATACCAAGTATTACAACAAGTCCTATTAACACCAGCTGCGGAGGAGAAATCCGATTTGATTTAATGTATGCCGTTCAGGGAGGAGCTTCCCCATGTGAAGGGCCTGATCAAATGAACGAAGGAGTACTACTGCAATACAGTGTGAACAATGGTGCTAACTGGGCAGACATTGTTTATTTTGTTCCTGATGGAACGACAGCTCCTCATATTAATAACAGTGCTGTACCTGCTGCAACCGGCCCCACCCCTTTTACACAATGGAATACTTTTACTTATCCATTACCTTATAATGCCATTTCGAACGGTACATTGTTCCGATGGATCCAACCAAACTCATCCGGATCATGCTGCGATAACTGGGGATTGGATAATATCAAGTTCAATGATAACAACTGTGCGAACAACATTATTACCTGGGAAAACGGTTCAACTCAAAACAATATTACTGTTACTCCTGCCAGTGATACCACTCTTTATTTCGAGGTTTTTGACTCACTCGGGATTTTACAATGCACTGATAGTGTATTCATTGATGTATTATCACCGGGATTTGACAACTTAGTAAACCTCGTCAGCGCGAATTTTATGCCCGGACAACAGGCTTATACCACTATACACGCTGAAAACCTTGGATGCCAGAACACTTCAGGAACAATTTCTTTGGTCCTGGATCCACTTACAAGCTTTGTAAGCGCAGTCCCAGCCCCAAATTCGATAAGTGGAGATACCTTGTATTGGAATTATGCCAATTTATCTCAACCAAGCGGCAACTCATTTATTGCTAATGTAACACTTCTTACAAGCACCAATGCTCAAGTAGGTGATTCCGTATACCTGGATTTAAAAATTAATGACCTGGTTGGAGATTCTGATCCAGGTAACAACACTCGAAATTATAGATTCCCAGTGCTAAACGGGTATGATCCAAACGACAAAAAGGTTTATCCATCCGGTGATTGCACTCCTCATTTTGTGTATAACAATGAAAAACTGACTTATACAATACGCTTCAGAAATACTGGAAATTCTTACGCTTACAACATCAAATTAATAGATTCACTGAACCCTAACATCAAAAAGGAAAGTTTGAGGATCCTTGGCTCTTCCCATCCTGTGAAAGTGCATTTTGACAACAATGATGTATTGCGTTTTAATTTCGATACCATCCTTCTCCCAGCTTCAATTTCAGCCGGACCTTATTTAAGCACCGGTTATGTTATTTTTGAATTCGAGCAGAAACCAAACCTGGCACATGGAGTCGTAATAAAAAATAAAGCGAGGATCTATTTTGATTACAATCCTGCCATTATTACCAACCAGGTGTTCAACACGGTTACAGACGGAAGCCACATTTCAGAAAGTGATACATTAGTAGTTTTTGCCCTTGACTCCACAATCTGGAACAATCAAACCTATACTCAGAGCGGTATTTACTCCTATCATTCACTGAACCAATATGGATGCGACAGTGTGAGTTACCTGAACCTGAATATATCCTCCCTCGGTTTATCAACTTATACCTTTGATTTCTCCATTCATCCGAATCCAAGCAACGGAAAAATAACTATCCAAACAACCAACAACGAGGAATTCGAATTGAAAGTATCTGGATTGGATGGCAAGTCAGTCTTTACAAGTAAAATCTCCGGTTCGTCGGAAATAGATCTTGAATACCTGGCCCCGGGAACTTACCTGGTTTCCTGCACACTTAACGGATCTGAAATAACCAAACGGATAGTCATCAAATAAACCTCGATAGTCAAAATAGAAAAGCCCGGAAGATAAATATTCGGGCTTTTTGCATTCTAAATCGTACTTTTATCGCATCAACTCCATCAAGCATGAAGTATTTCATCCTCCTCCTTATCGTCGTGCATTTCTTTTCCGGGAAAGCACAAACTTTCGTACGTTCAGAATTACCGACTCAAGTCTCCACTCCCTGGGAACTATTCTACGGACCGGATTCCATGCTTTGGGCAACAGAAAGCAACGGAAGAGTCTCCAGGATCGATGCTGAAACAGGAACTAAAATCGTTATTTACACAGCAAATGATTATTTCGGGGGAAGTCCTTTGGAAAACTCTGTGCTTTGTCCAAGCCTGGGAATCGGAGGCGGAACGTTGGGGCTTGCTCTGCATCCGGATTTTACGACAACCGGATCTTCCTTCATTTATTTCATGTATTCCTACAATTCCGGAACTTCAGGAAATCCGGCAACCCGATTTAAGATCCGCAGGCTGGAATGGGACCCGAATGCCGAACAAGTCGTGGCTTACCAGGATATTGTCACCAATATTTCCACGGGCTATGATCACCTCGGAGGAAGATTACTGGCCGTAAAACAAAATACGATTCCGTATTTATTTGTAACAATCGGAGACCATGGTTCCGCAAATAACCAATGCTACAATCCTCCGACCGACAATCCGAATAATTTTGCCCAGGACCCGGCAACCGACAATGGGAAAATCCACCGTTTCAACATGGACGGAAGTATTCCTGCAGACAATCCAATTCCCGGAAATTCCTTTTTCACACGCGGACACAGAAACCCGCAGGGATTGGTCTACAACACCAACCTTGACCTTCTTTACAACATAGAACATGGTGACAAAACGGACGACGAAATCAATATCCTCGAAAAAGGAATGAATTATGGCTGGAAAGACGTGCACGGTTTCCACGACGATGATAATTTTCCGGGAGAAGCGGCCTACGTTGCCAATTACGTTCCACATCCTCAAATTGCAAACGATCACTTGGTTGAACCGATTTATTCCATTTGTGCAGTTCCAACTCCAGGTTCCAATGTTGGAAGCAGCTGGTGCACAGTGGCTCCGTCTGACGGGATTTATTACAAAAGCACTTCCATCCCCGAGTGGACAAACAGCATTTTGCTGGTTACGCTGAAAAAAGGTGACAATACAAATATGGAATTGTACCAATTCAAACTAAACGCGCAGGGAACCATTGCCGCTTCAACCAACGAGAACCCCAATCCCAAAAAATACTTTGCCGAAGACCAGTTACTGAACGGGAGACTGCGCGATATCGCCGTTTCTCCCGACGGAAAGAAAATTTACTTAATCAACAATGGCGGAGCAACTTCAGCCACCGATAAAATAACGGTTTACACCTATATGGAACCACCGGTTGTTCCATACCAAAATGCGGGATTAAAAATCACTCCGAATCCTTCTTCAGGCTTGGTGCAGATCGAACTTCCTGAAAATAAGCCGTACACCCTCCAAATCTATGATTACCGTGGCGCAAAATTGAAAGAGATCAAAGACGAAACGCTTCTCATGAACCTCGATTTATCTTCGTTTTCTGCAGGTTTGTATTGGTTCCGCTACGAATCGGAAAGCATGCAGCGGATACAGAATTTTGTGAAGGAATGATTCATCCAATCATACAAAAAAGCTTCACCCGATTCATGAGTGAAGCTTAGTATATAATAGAGATCAGAATTGACTTCTGATTCGTTGTGCCTTGCTGTTAACTCTAAAATAGAAAGAAAAATAACCGGAAAAAGTTAAGGAATTACAAAAAAGCCCGGCATTTCGACTCCGCTCAATGACCTGGGCTTTCTTTCAATTAATGCACCGGTGGCGGCTGGTTGGTCGGACAAGTCGGATTCGGACATTGTGCATGCCCCTCCTGCAATGGCGTTCCACACGCCGGACAAAACTTCTGCTCTCTAGCCAGATAAAACTGCTTTTTCATACCCCTCGATTTTGCGTTATATTCTAAGGTACGAAAAACCCTTAAAGGTGAAGGATCCTTTGAAGACGCTTAACTTTTTTTAGGTACTGTATTATTTTCACAAGTTGGTTTATTGATACCTTTATGGAAACCATAAAATTTTTACCATGAATTGTCCAAACTGCAATAGAGAATTAGTGATGACCGATAGAAACGGCGTCGAGATTGATTATTGTCCGGGGTGTCGGGGAGTTTGGCTCGATCGCGGCGAACTGGATAAGATTATCGAGCGGTCAGGTCAGTATATCCAGAGTAATTCTCAAAAAAATCACAAAGACGACAAGCGGGACAATGACTATCACCCACACAAAAAGAAAAAAGGATTTTTGGGCGATCTGTTTGATTTCTGATCTTTCGTTTTGAATTGAATTCTAACTTATTTGACATTTCAATTCACCATTCGGCACGCCAATTCTGTCCCATTCCATTTTAAAACGATGTGGAGAATGGAAGTTCCATATACACAACTCCCCTTGCTCATTGTGTGAGGGGACTGTTATTTTCTCAATTCTGCCAAAGGGAATTTACAGTTTATTTTTGTAAGAATTTAGATGGTTCAATCTAGTAATTCTACACCAACTCCCGTCCCCACTCTAAAATTTCTATTTCTACAATTCCACCACAAAACCAACGCGTATAAATTAGACTTTTTTGAACGGGCCACCGCACTCTCACTCTCAAAACTCACGCTGCAAAAGGAAAAGGAATTTTCTGAAGATCGAAAAGAGCGAGTGTGAGTGTGAGAGAAGAGGTACAAAAGAAAAAAGGAACTCTCTCGAATTCCTTTTCCTTTTGTTGACCCACTAGGGCTCGAACCTAGACTCTTCTGAACCAAAATCAGACGTGTTGCCAGTTACACCATGGGTCAATTGCGGTGGCAAAGTTAATACTAAATTCTTTCCATCCAAGAAAAGCAGTAAAAAAATTGGTGTTTTTCAGCGAAAAAGTGGAAAAAACCTTGAATTTCATCCATTTAGCATTTTTCAACATTTCTATGAGGAATCGTGCCAATATATTTATAACTTCGCGAGTCAAACTTTCAAAGTAAATCATGAATTACAATAAACTGAATAACCTTACAGGCTGGTTTGTTTTTTTAATCGCAACGATTGTTTATTTCCTGACCATTGAAGACACCGTTTCACTTTGGGATTGTGGGGAATATATCACAGCAGCAAATAAATTAGAAGTTGGTCACCCTCCGGGCGCACCTTTATTCATGGTACTTGGACGTTTGTTCTCTTTCTTCGCAGAACCTGAAATGGTTGCCGTATGGATCAACCGCCTTTCAGCTTTGTGCAGTTCATTTACGATTTTATTCCTGTACTGGTCCATTACCATGTTCGGTAAGAAAATCATGCAGCGCAAAGACAGAGACTGGTCAAGAGGTGATCAGATCGCTACTATCGGGGCGGGAGTTATCGGAGCTTTGGCTTATACTTTCTCTGATTCTTTCTGGTTCTCCGCTGTTGAAGGAGAAGTTTATGCGATGTCATCCTTATTTACTGCTGCGATCTTCTGGATGATCCTGAAATGGGATGCAGAAATGATCGGCATCAAGCACGGAGAAATCAAAGACGGAAGATCTCCGATGCGCTGGATGATCCTGATTTGGTTCATGTTCGGTCTGGCTATCGGGGTCCACTTATTGGGTCTACTTGCTGTGCCGGCAATTGCTTACGTGATTTACTTTAATCTTTGGGAGAAAACGAACCTGAAAGGAATTATCCTGACAGGCTTAATTTCAGTAGTTGTACTTGCTTTTGTACAGGAAGGAATCATCCCGGGATCAGTTGCTTTGGCTTCTTCTTTCGAGGTTGCTTTTGTGAATTCATTCGGATTGCCATTCTTCTCCGGAACGATTTTCTTCTTCCTTTTATTGATCGGAGCCTTTATGTGGGCTTTCAGATATGCAAAGAGAAAAGCAAAACCGATCTTAAATACCGCTTTGTGGAGTTTGGCATTCTTGTTAATCGGTTACGGATCTTTTGCAGTAATCGTTATCCGCTCCAATGCAAACACGCCTTTGGATGAGAACGACCCTGAAAACTTAGTTACCCTGCATGCTTATCTGAAGCGTGAACAATATGGTTCCTGGCCTATCTTAAACGGAAATTACTGGAATTCACAATTGAATGATCCAAGTGAATACGAAGATGCCGCTCCTTTCTACCTGCGTCGTTTCGTAGTTGAAAATGAGCAAACGGGAATGGATGCAAAAGCTTTCATGACTGAAAAAGAAGCAACAGACTGGGCTAAATCGAAAGGAAGAAACTATTCCGTGAAAGAGAAGTATTTCTCCAGCAACGAAAGTATCCGAAAGAACAGCAAGCAGACCTATGCTCAAAAAACGTTCTTACCGCGTATGTATTATACTTCCGGTAACCCGAATGATCCCAAGATTGCTGCTTATAAAAACTGGTCGGGTTATGATCCTACAGATGTAAGAGATTCCGATGAGAACGGTGACGATGGCTTAAGACTTCCGCGTTTCAGTGAAAACATGCGCTACATGTTCAGCTACCAAATGAACTGGATGTACTGGCGTTACTTCATGTGGAACTTCTCCGGTCGTCAGAACGACTTCCAGGGCCATGGTGATGAAATGCGCGGGAACTGGATCTCCGGATTCTCATTCATCGATGATGCCCGTTTGGGGAACCAGGAGCATGCACCTTACTACACATTGGAAAATCCGGCTCACAATAATTTCTGGATGCTTCCGCTTGTTTTGGGTGTGATCGGACTGATCTTCCATTTCTACAGGGCTCCGAAAGACGCATTTATCGTATTCCTGACATTCTTCTTTACCGGAATTGCGATCGTTATTTACCTGAACCAAAAACCGTTCGAACCGCGTGAGCGTGATTATGCATACGCAGCATCCTTCTACGCCTTCGCATTCTGGATTGGATTGAGTGTTCTTGCGTTATACGATGCGTACAAAAACTTCCAGAAAGAAGACTGGAAGAAAATGCTGATCGGTTACGGAGCTTTGACCGGGTTCATATTGATTTTCGCAGCTTCTGGCGGTGGTTTCATCTTGACAACCTGGTTAATCATTGCAATTATCGGTCTGGTCTTGCTGGGATTAGCCTTCGGACTGCGGAAAGCGCTTCCGAATAATACAGTCGCCGCAACCTTATTCACCGTACTTACTTTATTCGTTCCTTACATCATGGGCGAGCAGGGATGGGATGACCACGATCGTTCCAATAAGTCTTCCGCTCATGATTTAGCATACAATTACCTTCAATCTTGTGCCAAGAATGGTATCATTTTCTCTGTAGGAGATAACGACACATTCCCGCTTTGGTATTTACAGGAAGTAGAAGGTGAGCGCACGGATGTTCGCGTATGTAACACCAGCTTATTCGACACCGACTGGTACACCAACCAGATGAAGATGAAAATGTACGATTCCGAACCACTTCCTATTACATTTAGAGAAGACCAGATCCTTCAGTGGGCTGGTGGAACGGACCAGGCATTCTTCTTGTCTACCACACGCATGCTGAACCAGGGAATCAAACGGGAAGAAGTAGATCGTTTATTCAAGATCAAAGTAAAAAACAGTCCTGCTGAGTTCAGACAGGCGTTTACAAACTTTGCGAATGCCGGTACATCTGTTTTATCAGGTGTAAAAGCGAAAGACGCTGCATACGAGCCTAGAATCAATGAGATTCGCCAGGTATTCCAAAATGCAAGTGCAGATTCGGCTTCTATCGAAGTGATTGAAGCTATGGAAAACGGAATCCTGGAAGTATTCGAAGGTTACAGAAACCAATTCCTGGAAGCTGATGTAAAAGGATTGGAGACGATGCAGGAAATCCTAAACTCCTGGGAAGATTCCTGGTCATTCCTTCCATTGAAAGATGTAATCACTTTCATGCAGAACGATGACAACATGATCAAGTACGGAACAGCTTCTCTGCGTGTTATTCCAAGTACAGGATTCATCCTTCCTGTCAATAAGAAAAATGCTTTGGCATCTCAGATTATCTCCAAAGATGAACTGGCGAACTGCGAAGACGAGATCCGCTTCCGTTTCAATTCAAGATCCGTTCAGACGATTACAAAATCCGACATTATGATTTTGGACATGTTGGCTCACAACGACTGGAAACGCCCGATGTACTTTACTTCTCCGGGAAATACCGAAGTTTCTACAGCGATGTACCAAAGCGGACACTTACGTACGAATGGTATGGCGTGGGAAATCACTCCGATCTTAGCTCAGGGTAAAACTCCGATCAATGAGAAGTTGATGTACAAACATTTGATGAACACTTACCACTATGGTAAAATGAACGACCGCGACGTATTGACGGATTACTATGCAAGAAGACAAACCGTTCAATTCAGAACGATGTTCGCTCAATTGGCCGAACATTACGTGATCGAAGCTGAGCAGATGGAAATGAGCAAACAGCAATACGGTCCGATGTTGAAGAACCTTCGTGCTTCCGGTCAGGCAAGAGTAGCTGATTCTTTGGAAAACTCTTTCAAAGGATCCATGGGAATGACTCCGGCTCAATTGCGTAAAAAAGCGGCTGAAGTTATTCACAAATCATTGGAAGTAATGCCTGCTGATATCGTTTTGGATTACGGTGAAAGACCTTCGCCTGCAGGTTCGATCAAAGATGCGAACGGAGCAGAATACCAACAGTTCCAGGATGGAGTTCTTCAGGATTACGTAGGTCTTCTTTACAGAGCCGGAGATAAAGCGGGTGCTGAAAAACTAGGAGCTGAAGTTGCACGTCAATTAGAAAGCATCATCGGTTACTTCAAAAACAGCCCGGCAAACTTTGCAGCATCCAACGATATGGATTACATCTCGGCGGTGATCAACTACGCAACACTTCATAAGTTTGCAGGTGACGAGCGCATTGCTTCTAAGAACAATCCGTTGGTAAGCAGAACTACAAAAGGTCTGGAAGATCTTTACAACGTGGATCTGCCGCGTATTTATACGGAATTGGATCAACTTTCACTGGAAAACGGTGAAAGCAGAACAGATGGAAACTTTGCTATTAAGAAAGCACGTTTGCAAGGCACCATGAATGCGATTGACTTTACATTCCAATTAACCGGAACACAGGTGCCTACAGCTCCAAAGCCAACTCCGCAAATGCCTGCTGGATCGGAAGCTGTTCTTGACGAGGCTGCATTGGGTGGAAAAGCTGCTGAGCCTTACGATCCGGATACAATGTAATTTTATATGAAACTATTTAAACCTCCACGCTTAACGAATTGGGTTTTTCCAAGGTTAAGGTGGAGGTTTTCCATTTCTGAACAGGTCGTATTCATCACTTTTGACGACGGACCGAACCCGGAAATCACCCCTTTTGTATTGGACCTCTTAAAGGAATACAACTGGAAAGCAACGTTTTTTTGCGTGGGAGAGAATGTAAGGAAATATCCGGAGTTGTTCCGGCGTATTCTGAATGAAGGGCACACGGTCGGAAACCACACCATGAAACACCTGAATTCCATTAAAACAGAAAATGAATTGTACCTGGAATCATTCCGGGAATTTGAAGAAACCTATCCTACAAAACTGTTCAGGCCTCCCTATGGCAGAATCAAACCGAGTGTTGCTAAAGAAATCGCGAAGACACACCAAATAATCATGTGGTCGTGGTTATCTTATGATTACGATCTGAGTGTAAGCAATGAACGCATCCTTTCTGAAGCAAAACGAATTAAACCGGGTGAAATCCTGGTTCTTCATGATAATTCAAAGATTGCAGAAAGGCAAAAAGAATTACTGCCACAATTGTTCAGACAGCTCAAAGAAGCTGAATTTTGCTCGGAAGCTATTTCTGTTTCGGTTTCTTGAAAATGGGAACCGTTGAACAAGGCTCACCATACATGATGCTGGAACAAACCGGCTGGACTTTCACCAAAAACTGCGACATTGCAGCTTCCGGGTTTGGAATGTCCGAACATCCTTTCACGATCAGTTTCCCGTCATTGAATTGCTCTATATCCAATTGGTCGATACTCAATTCCAATGCTTTTTGTCGGGCTTGGGCTAATGTACCGATTGTCACTGAACTTGCAATCCCAACCAATTTTGAGCTCACCAGCATGAAAGCCCAGGAAGGCAAAATGGCATCCACTGAGCAATATAAGTACACATGTTTGTTTTGGAAGCTGTTCCAATCGAAATTCTTAACGTAATCGCGGAAATCTTTTTCCTTCAAAACCAATCCCTGCCACAGAGAAGGCTCGAAATCAAAACCTGCAAACTCAGAATTCTTCGGACAATACTCCGCAAGGTCCACTGCGATCAGCCCGCTTTGTGCTACTTTATTTACTATCTCAGACATGTTGCAAAATTACGTTTATTAATTGCGAATTGCGAATGCCGAATTACGAATTGTTTGGCACTTAACTCATCTTTCATAATTCTTCTTATCTGTATAAAGCATTACAAACCTGACCTTTCCAATTTCCGTACAAGAATCTGTCAATTGTTAAACTTCAGCTGCCGCTCATCCATTTTAACAAAAATTAGTGAAACAGGTCTTTCATTTCCCTTAATTTTACGCCCACACATTATATTAAACCATGAAACACTCGATTTTGTTAGGACTTGCAACTGTTTTGGTTTTGGGTTCTTGTACATCAACTCCCGAAAAGAAAATCATCAAGGTTGAGAAGAAAATAGTTACTCAAAAAATGGATCCGGTTCACGCTAACCGCAAACTGGCAATCGAGGTTTCAGGTATGAGTTGTGAACACGCTTGTGGCGGATCAATCCGAATGGCGCTGAAAGAAACAGGAGCTGTTGACCGTGTTTCTTATGATTTCGAATCGGGAAGAAAAACCAATACCGCTTACATCACTTTTGACAAATCAAAAATCTCCGCTGATAAAATTGTTTCCATCATTGAAACTGTCAATGACAAGCAGTTTACAACCGGAAAATCAAGTTCTACGGATATTGAAGGAGAAATGAAATCAAGCAGTCCTTCAACAACGACTGTCACGGAAACAAAGACCACGAAGATCAACGTAGAAGTACCACAAACAAACTGGGAGATACCGAATATCTTCCGATTTTTTTCCCATTTACTCAGCTAAAAACAAAGCGGATTTGTAGTTTTGTACCATGAAGCTGCAGCATCGTATTATTGGAGAAGGAAAGCCATTGATTATCCTTCACGGACTTTTTGGTTCTTCAGACAATTGGCAGACACATGCCAAACGCTTTTCGGATTATTTCCAGGTTATTTTAGTGGATCAGCGCAATCACGGTCATACAGACTGGAGTGATGAATTTGATTATGATATTCTCGCAGAAGATCTTCACGAACTGATCACTGACCTGGGATTGGAAAAAGTCAATCTATTGGGTCATTCCATGGGCGGAAAAACCGTTATGCGTTGCGCACAGCTTTACCCGGATACGATTGAAAAAATGATCGTGGTAGATATGGGAATCAAAGGCTATCCTCCCCACCATCAGGAAATTTTAAAAGGCATTGCCGCTTTGAATGCCACCCCCATGGATTCACGTTCGGCTGCAGAAGAAGTCCTGCTTCCTTTTGTTCCGGAAAACGGTACACGTCAGTTCCTGATGAAGAACCTTTATTGGATCGAAAAGGGCAAATTGGCCTGGCGTATGAATGTGGAAGTCCTGGAACGGGAAATGCAGAATATCCTGAAAGCAATTCCGGATGAAGAAGTTTTTGTTCAAACCTTATTTATACGTGGCGGAATGTCCAAATACATCCTGGACGAAGACATTCCTGAGATTGAAGACCGGTTCCCGGATTCTTCTTTTCTGACAATTGAAAATGCAGGACATTGGGTCCACGCAGAACAACCGGAGGAATTCATGAATGCCGTTTTGGAATTTTTATTGCGGTGAAATTGTTCATTCAAATTTAACGGGTAAACCCACATACGATTTCACTTTTTTACCATCGTGCTCTGCAGGAATCCAATTCGGCATGCTGTTTATTAAGCGGATTGCCTCTTCCCCGCATTCCGGACAGGCAGGAATTCCTTTTAAAACTTGGGCAGCTGAAATCTCCCCTTTTTCAGAAACCACAAACTTAACGTACACTTTTCCTGAAATAATCCCTTGCTCAACACTTTCGGGGTTACGCAGGTTCGTGGTTATAAACTCATTCATCTTTTCTCTACCTCCCGGGAAAACGGCAGCATCTTCTGTCCATTCAAAAATTTTTGGTTCATTGTGCTCAACAGCAATCGGAGAGGAATATTCAAAAGATGTATATTCGATAGGCTCATTCAGTTGTCCGGTGGAAATAAAACCCGGGAAAACTTCCGGAAAAGTCAAAAAATAAGCTTCCGGGAAATCCTTGGGTCCTTTCTTTCTGAAAACTGCTTCCTCCTGTTTTAATCTATCCTGCAATTTCCAGCTGTCAGAAGTCAAATCATTTGCAAGCACCCTATATACGCGAAACATCGAATCAATACGTGGTAAAAAAATACTGATTCGTGCACTACATTCCTTCATTTCTCCTAATCGAACGGTATTTGAAAGGGAATAACGCTTATACTCATCCAATTTTCTGCGCAGTACTTTATTTTGCTCCTTCACACTGAGATCCCCGAGGTCTGCTTTTTCAGAAACTTTCTCAAATACAAAAACCGCCGACAAAGTACTTTCCATGGGAACAAGGAACTCACTATGGATAGGAACTTCATCACTTTTAAAAGTGTGTTTTAAGGATGGAAGTTCCGTTTTCAGCTCTTTTAACTGGTAAAGAAACCTTGAATAGTTTAAGAAACAAGCGAGCAACTGTTTTTCACCGTTTCTCAAAGAGTCGATCTTGCCCCTGGCAATCTTTTTCACCGTATCAAACTCGGCCTTGGATTTACTGAAAACAGTAAGAGCTTCTTCTTGCTTCTGCTGTTCGGAGGCACAATCTGCTAAAAGCTGTCTGCGCTGTTTTTTGGCGCATTGCCCCGAAACGGTGAAGCTCCCGATAATAAACAGTGAAAAGAGTAGTAATTTCATGCCCGAAAGATAGTAATCTTCAGACGATTATAAATACGTAGGGCCGCGATTAATCACAGCCCTACATGGTATATTCATGCATTGTTTCAATTTATTGACTGATCCAAACGCTTCACCATCGTCAGAATTGTTGCAATACCAACCAATGGTTCGTCCGAATCATCCAGCATTTCAACCAGCCATTTTACAACGCCGCGCTGAATATGTGTTTTCGGATCTTCGTCGTTCGGAGTAACGTCCGTGCTCACTTTCTCCTTGCATGTGAAGCGGATATGGATATTTGCTCCTGCATACACCGGTTTGGTAAATCGCAATTCATCAATACCGTAGTTCAAAAGCACCGGGTTGATTTCATAGCTATCCACAAACAATCCTGCCGAAATACTCATGATTAAATATCCGTGAGCAACCTGTTCATCGAACATGGTACCTGCAAAATTCGTTTCTCTTTTGTGTGCATAGAAATTATCGCCGCTCAAAGCCGCAAAGGCATCGATATCTTCGGCAGTGATCAAACGGCTTTCGGTAATCAATTGATCCCCTACTTCCAATTCTTCGTAATGTTTCTTGAACGGGTGGATATCGCTGATATTCCCTTTCGCACCCTGTTGGTAAACTTGTGTTATTTCCGTGATGGTTGTAGGATGCCCCTGAATTGCTGTACGCTGCATGTAATGCATGATTCCGCGTTTTCCGCCCATTTCTTCTCCTCCTCCGGCTCTACCAGGTCCGCCGTGTGTGAGCAAAGGCATCGGAGAACCATGACCCGTACTTTCTTTCGCACAATCCCTGTTCAGAACCAAAATACGCCCGTTCACACAAGCGGTTTCTACTACAAACTCACGTGCTTCTTTATCATCAGCAGTAACAATGGATGTTACCAATGAACCCTTTCCTAATTTAGTCAGTTCGATTGCCTGGTCCATGTCCTTGTAAGGCATGATCGTTGAAACCGGTCCGAAAGCTTCTACATTGTGAACATCCTGTTTGTCGAACGGAGAATCGTTCAGGAATAAGATCGGGGAAAAGAAAGCTCCCTTATCCTTATCCGCACCAACCACATCAAACTGGTCCAGATCTCCGTAAATAATTTCCTGGGATTTCGCCAATAACTCCACATTCTCGCGAACACGTTCTACTTGTGTCCGGTTGATCAAAGCTCCCATGCGCACACCCTCCACCTTCGGATCACCTATCGTTGTGGATGCCAAACGAGCCGAAACTCCTTTCTGCACTTCTTCAATGAAATTCTCAGGAACCAAAATACGTCGTACAGCCGTACATTTCTGACCGGCCTTGATCGTGATTTCTTTTGTTACCTCTTTCACGAAAATATCAAACTCTTCTGTTCCCGGAGCAGCTTTTTGACCAAGTACCATCGCATTCAGTGAATCGGCTTCCAAATTAAACGGCACTGATTCTTCAATCAAACGCGGATGCGCTTTCAACTTCCTTCCGGTGAATGCGCTTCCGGTGAAAGTTACCACATCCTGGTTCGTTACATGATCAATGATCCCGCGGCCAAACCCGGAAACCAATTGTAAAGCGCCTTCCGGCAATATTTCCGAATCGATGATATCCTTTACCATCACCTCCGTCAGGTAGCTGGTAAACTCGGATGGTTTCACCACTGCCGGAACACCTGCCATCAAATTCACTGCAATTTTCTCCAGCATCCCCCAAATCGGGAAATTAAAAGCATTGATGTGAACAGCAACTCCCTGCTTAGGCACCATGATGTGATGTCCGATAAAAGATCCGTTCTTAGACATTGGTGCGGTGTTTCCGTCTACATAATAAGGCAAATCCGGAAATTGTCTTCTCAATGAAGCATTTGCAAACAAGTTCCCGATCCCGCCTTCGATATCAATCCAGGAATCCACTTTCGTAGCACCTGTCCATGCAGAAACTTCGTAATAAGTTCTTTTACGCTCCATTAAGAAAAGCGCCAAAGCCTTGAGCATGCGTCCGCGTTCCTGGAAAGTCATTTTGCGCAGTTGCTTTCCGCCGACTGTTCTTCCGTAATTCAGGATTGCTTCGTAATCCAGTCCTGCACTTGAAACCGACCCGATCTGATCACCGGTAATGGCATTATAGATTTTTTGTTCTTCACCTTCACCGGCCACCCATTGACCGCATATATAATTCTTTACTTGTATCATCTTGATTTCCTCTGAAATTTCATTTCAAATATACAACGCTCAATCAGCACCGTTGCAAAACGAAGTAATTTCTTTCAAATTTATCCGGTCATTGAACCAAAGTTGAAGGAAGTTGTACGGAAGCCAGAATGAAAGAATGTTCATTTTTAGTTAATACAGGCTTGATTTTTTCGTAACATTCCGCAAAACAGGTCTATTCTTTCGTTCAATTGGTAATTAAGGTACTTAAAATGGATTTTGAAGCATTTTGATAAAAAAGGCAACTCATTTCACTAAAAGGTTTGGAACTAATTAAAACCTTTTTAGTATGTTTGAGGCTTAAACATGTAAAAAGTTTCAATAAAGACTAAATTATGAGCAAGACAAAAACAGGAGGAGGTTTTTCATCATTAGTTGCCTCATTATCTATTGCAATTGCATTAGGGATTGGATTTCTTATCTATTATTTCATTCTAGGAGATCCTGCAAACTTCGTTAATGGTGATCCGAATGAGCACCCGATTGACAACAACACGCTTGGTACTATCTACAAAGGAGGTATCATCGTACCTTTCTTGATGGCGGTAAACATCATCGTAATTATTTTCTCTGTTGAGCGTTTCATCAGTATTTCCAAAACAAAAGGTCGTGGTAACATCAACGCATTCGTTGAAAAAATCAAATCTTTGATGGAATCAAACGATATCCAGGGTGCATTGGAAGAGTGTGATAAGCAAAAAGGATCTTTGGCTAATGTAATCCGCGCAGGATTAGAGAAATATGAATCAGTTCAGAAAGACCCTACTTTGGATAAGGAGACAAAATCTGAGATCATCAAAGCTGAGATCGAGGAGGCAATTTCTTTGGAAGTTCCAATGATGTCTAAAAACCTGGTTATCATCTCTACTTGTGTATCTGTAGGTACTTTGATCGGTTTGATCGGAACGGTATTGGGGATGATCAAATCCTTCCAGGCGATGGGTGCCGGTACTCCTGATACAACTAAATTATCAATTGGTATTTCTGAGGCCTTGATCAATACATTCTTTGGTATCTTCGCTTCTACAGTGGCTACAATAATGTACAACTTCTTCAACACGAAGATCGATCAAATGACTCACGCTATGGATGAGGCTGGTTTTGCTATCGTTCAAAACTTTAACGCTAACAATTAATATTCATTCGTCTTTGGCGAAGAAATAATATAAGTAAGAATGGCTAAATTAAAATTACCTAAAGGTTCCCCTTCCATTGACATGACGCCAATGGTTGACTTGGCCTTCCTTTTGGTTACATTCTTCATGCTAGCAGCTGACTTCCGTACAGACGAAGTTGTAAAAATCGAAATCCCTTCTTCGATCGGGAAAGATGACATTCCTCAAAAGACCCTGGTAATGGTTACCGTGGACACAAAAGGAAGAGTCTTTTTCACTTGCTCGGGAGAAGAAGTTCGTAAAAAAGTCTTGATGCAAATGGCAGCTAAATATAAAGTTCCGTTTTCAGAAGAGAATATTACAACATTCAGCAGAATGGAAGGAGGTTTTGGATGCAGCATGAGTGAGCTTCCGAAATACCTTTCTCTTGAAGCTGAAGAGCGTAAAAACTTGCCGAATGCAACAATTCCTGTTGATACAACTAAGAACAATGAGTTGGCCGACTGGATCAATTTTGCAAACCGCGAGATGCTCGACTACGGAAAAGCAAAGTTTGAAGAAGAAAATGCCAAACAAGGAAAAGGAGGAATTCCTCTTAAACCGGAAGATTTCAAACCGAAATTCGTGTTGAAGGCCGATATGGAAGCCGAATACGTGAAAGTAAAAACGGTGATCGAAGTATTCCGTAACCTGAAGTTGAACAATTTGAATTTCGTGACTTCCCAGGAAGCACAGCAATTATAAGAAGTTATGGCAGAAATAGCAGAAAGCGGCGGCGGCGACGATAAAGGCAAAAAGCACGGCAAGAAAGGTTCCGCCAGAATTGATATGACTCCAATGGTAGACTTAGGTTTCCTATTGTTGACATTCTTCGTATTGACTTCCACGTTCGCGAAACCGAAGGTGATGAGTTTGACTTACCCTGCAAAGACAGAAGAACAAGGTCCTGAGCCTCCAAAAGTGAAAAATGGTATTACCTTTTTGATTTCAGATGACAAAGTTTTCTATTACAAAGGACAGTTTTACCCGGTTGGAAATGCTGAAGGGAAACCTGCAACTGAGTTGATTGAAACTAATTTTGGCCCGGAAGGAATTCGTAAGATTTTGAAGGAAAACAATACCTATGTATTGAATAAAATCACCGAACTAAACGGACAATTGAGTAAGAAGCAAATCAGCGATTCGATTTACAAAAAGAAAGTCATTGAAGCAAAAGGAGATAAAGAAGCTTTGAAAGTATTGGTGAAAACCGATATGAAAGCGAAGACCCGCAACTTCATTGACGTGATTGACGAATTGTACATTGCTCAAATCGGGGTAATTGCTCCTGTAGACATTACAAAGAGCGAGCAGGCACTGTTAGACGAAAAATTAAAACAATAAGCATATGTTAGTAGCAGTTGTTGTACTTCTGGTAGCTGGACTCTCATTGTATGAGTATTTCAGCGCAAAGAGCTGGCAGCAGGTAACATCTATCGAGCGTAACGAGATCGTATTTGAGGACCGTAACCATGAATATGGTGCGTACCAGATCCGAACAAATTACAGTCGTAACTTGTTACTTGTTATGGCCGGAGTAATCCTGTTCATCGGAACAACTTTCGGGATTTATAAGTTGATTATGAATCTTCCTGAAGAAAAACCTAAAGAAGTTCCTTTGGATTTAACAGCATTTGCTGTTGATGCCCCTTTAGAAAAAGAGGAAATCGTTGAACCGTTGGAACCGGAAGTTCCGCCAATGGAGAAAACCATCCAATTTACTCCGCCGGAAATTTCCGATACGGAAGATTCCGATGTTCCTCCTCAAGAAGAGATTAAGGACGTGAAAGCGGATACGGAAACTCACGAAGAGACGGATGCCTTTGCTAAAACTCCTGAAGTAGTTGTTAAGAAGGAAGAAAAAGTAGAGAAAAAAGAGAACGTAATCTACGACATCGTGGATGAGCCTGCTGAACCTAATGGTGGTATGGCAGCTTTGAAAAGATACCTTGCTGAGAACATCAAGTATCCTCAAACTGCAGTTGAAATGGGATTGGAAGGTAAATGTTACCTTCAGTTCGTAGTGAGTGAGAACGGTTACATCTCCAACGTAAAAGTGAAGAAAGGTGTAACAGATTGTCCGGAGTGTGACCAGGAAGCAATTCGCGTTGTGAAAGGCATGCCGAGATGGACACCAGGTAAAATCAACGGTAAAGCCGTAAACAGTACCTTCTCATTACCGGTTTCATTCAAATTGAATTAATTTCAGTATTAATAGTAATCCCCCTGATTCATAGTCAGGGGGATTTTTTTCGTTTAGTATGTTTAAGAACTTACCCCTTATTATGGCAGGTTTCATGGTAGTCATGTGTTTGGTTATGGCTTACTTCCTGTTATTCAGTGATCTGCTCATTGAAAGGCTGTATGGTTTCAAACGCCACCTGTTTGTTGCCCTCATCCTCATTTATGGTCTCTACAGAGCATTCCGCTTGTACACATTGATTCAAAACAATAAAAAAGAAGAATAAGCTTATGAAGAAACTGGTCCTTTTAAGTTCATTGGCCCTTCTGGGAATTCAATTCTCCTGCAATACCAATCAAACACCGGATGATACACCCAGACGCGGAAAGAAAACCATGTACCTCGACGAATCCTTCCAGCCGCTTATCAAAACAGCATCAGAAGTATTCACGGGGATTTACCCGCAGGCAGACCTGAACATGGTTTACACCAGTGAGACAAATGCCATGAAAGCACTATCAGAAGGAAAAGCAAGAACCATTTTCATCGGAAGGGATTACACTAAAGAAGAAAAAAAATACCTGAGATCACTCAATATTACGGTGACATCAGACATTATTGCACATGACGCAATTACATTTATTGTAAACCTAAACAACATGGATACCCTGCTTACCCAAAATCAGCTCCGTGATTTACTAAAAGGGAAGACTACCACCTGGCCCATTTCTCAAAAACCGATCGAAATTGTTTTTGACCAGGTACAATCGGCGAACTTTAACCACATGCTGAAGTGGATCGGAACCGATTTCGGGAAACAGGTACACGCCGCAAAAAACACCGAGGACCTCATTAGATACGTGCAAGAAAATCCGAATACTCTTGGAGTAATCGGTTACAATCACATCAGTGACTTCGATGACCCGAATGTGAAAGCACGTTTGAAAAAATTCCGTGTAGTGGGGATCCAGGGCAACGACAAGTACTATTGGAGACCAACCAAGGCAAATATTACAGAGCGAAAATATCCGTTCTGGCGACCAATCTGGGCAATCAATTCAGGAGCACCCGACGGACTAAATACAGGCTTTGTCAATTGGCTGAATGCACGTCAGGGTCAGTTGCTGCTGGAAAAATGCGAACTTGGTCCTGGAAAAGGAACTCCACGGGAAATCAACTTTGTTACAGAGTAGAAAACGTTCAAAAGGTTTAAATGTTCAATAACACATCCAAATTTTGACCTTCTTGAACTATTCAACTTTTTGAACTTCAGCAATTTTCAACAAGAAAAAAGCTTAGAGCCCAAACTGCTCATTTCAATCAATGAAGCAGACAGACAAGTCGATAAATATGAAATAATCGTTAAGAAACAATACCATTTCATCAGTTTATGCTAATTTGGCAAAGGAATTGTACAGAGACTAATACGTTGAAAAGACAAAAAAACATGAACAAGTTAAAACTATTCGTTCTTGCATTAAGTTTAGGAACAGCCGCACAGGCGCAGACTTTGCAGGACGCAAACAAGAAAACAGAAAACGAACGTTACGATTTAGCGCGCGTGGAATATCAAAAATTGGTGCAAGCGGACCCTACAAGTGTAGAGAATGCTTTCTTTTTTGGAAACTTCTATGCATTGATCGGAGAAAAAGATTCGGCGATCACTATGTGGAGAAAAGCAGGATCTATAAACGTAGAAGATAAACTGGGAATGGTTGCTGCCGCAAAAGCACTTTACTTTTCAGGTGACACCACAACAGCAGGTCAGCAATTTTGCGAGATCATCAAGAAAACAAAACGTAAAAACCCGGTAGTTCTTCACCGCATTGCAGAAACATATGCAACAGGTCCGATTAAAAACCTGAAGATGGCGGAAATTTACCTGCGTGATGTTGTTCGTTTGGATTCTAAAAACATTGATGCATACATCCTTTTGGGTGACGTATTGTTAGCTCAAAGCGGATCAAATGCAACTCAGGCAACTGAGCAGTATAACAATGCTTTGGCTATCAATCCAAATTCGGCTAGAGTAATTGTACGTAAAGCTCAGATCTATCAGCGCGTTCAAAACTATAAACTGGCGAATGAAGAATACAAAAAAGCGCAGGCTGCCGATCCGAATTATGCTCCTGCATACCGTGAAAATGCCGAATTGAACATTTTGTTCGACCAGTACAATGCTGCTATTGAAATGTGGGAAAAGTATTTGAAACTGAACGATACGGATGAAGCACGCTACCGTTATGCAAGTTCATTGTTCGGAGCAAAGCAATACTGCAACACATTGCCTCAATTGGATCAGTTGACTAAAAACGGGTTTACAAACCTTTACACGAAGCGTATGTTATATTACTCTTTGTACGAGTGTAATGAAGCGAAAGACAGCTTACGTTATGTTCAGGCATTGAAAGCTGGTGAAGATTTCTTCAAAACAGTTCCGAAGGAAAAGATCATTTCTGTTGACTACAAATACCTGGGGATGATTTATGACAAATTAGGGCAGGAAGAAAAAACCATTGAGCAGTACTACTTAGCTGCTGGTATTGATACTGCAAAAGCGTCAGAATACCTTTCAGATATCGCGAAAATCTACGCTGAAAAGAAAGATTACCCGAAATTGATCGAAGTTTACACGAAAATGATGGACCAGTACCCTTCCAAAATGGATGCTACAGACTATTATAACTTAGGACGTGCATATTATTTCGGACCAAAGGATTACAAAATGGCAGATTCCATCTTCGGTATTTTGTCAACAACTGCACCGACATTTGCAGGAGGACCTTTCTGGCAGGCAAGAGCACGTGTTCAGTTGGATTTGGACTCTAAGCCAAAAGCGTACCTGGCTCATGCACAATACGAAGCATTCTTAGCTGCTTTAACTCCTGAAGACATTGCTTCCGGAAACTACAAAGCTTACATCATCGAAGCTTCAAAATATTTGGGCGATTACTACGTAAACTCTCCCATGAAGGATAAAGTGAAAGCAGATGAAATGTGGAATAAGGTTTTGGAACTTGATCCGAAAGATTCACAGGCAAACGCATACTTTAAGAAGTAATTGGTATAAAGAATAAATAGTGAATCCCCCTGACGATAGATGTCAGGGGGATTTTTGTTTTTACTGGGATTAACAATGTTTCGTTCAACCCATTCCGTAATACAAATGTGGCAGCAGGTGCGCGATTAATCGTGTACATATTGTTTAAATTAAACATCGTAGGGAAGAAAAATTTTTCTTTCCTACCCGTTCCAATCATTCAGGATTTGTGATAAAACAAAAGCCCTGACAATAAATATCAGGGCTTCAATCTGGTTATCGTCAGCTGCGACTGACGTATCGAATCTATCAGCTGTGGCTCTCTTATTTCTTTCCTATCGTCAATGCATCGTTCCAACGCATCGGAAGAACCACTTTAGGCATTTTCGTTTGTGTACTCTCCTGGAAAACTCCTTCAAAATGGATTAACATCTCAACCAGCTGCATATCCATTTTTGATCCTCCTTCCATTCGTTCCCAAGTAGCCAGGAAAGATTCGGTTTCTCCTTTTTTCAAAGCAAAAACATCTGCTTTCGAACGAGCGGTTGCATACAAGTTACCATCCGGCATTTCCACTGAAACTTTCGAAGGAGAAATAAACGCCAATCCTTCACCGGTATAAGTTACCTTGAATTTTACGTCCGTTCTCGCAGTTTCCTTCGATGAATTTGCAAGTGTTATTTTAAAGTTCCCGGCAACAAACTCATTATTGGAAGCTGGCAGACGGAAAACCGGAGTTGCGACAGCAGGTTTCAATGCCACTTTGTAAAAACCTTCACAAACAAAATTAAATGCACGTGCATTATTCAGGTTCGCACCCACCGCGCGCATTACTTTCTTCTTACTATCATTCGGAGCAATCAGAATATACTTATCCTTAGTATCCATATTCTTTCCATCCAGCTCAATCTTGCTTTCATCCGAGTTGTATAAAAGCCAGTCATTCGTTTTGTTCACAATATTCATTCTGAACTTCAATTCTTTTGGCAGTGCAACCACATTATCGATTTCAACTTTGTAATCAGCCGTTTCAAATGTGGTATCCGTGTAATAGACTTTTTCATATTGACCGAAAACAGTTCCCGAAAGAGCCATTGTTCCAATAAAACCGGCCATCATCAATACTTTCATAGGTTTAATTTTTTAAATTTTCCCCAAACTTACCAAATTCGTGCCAATAGATTTTACCAATAGCTAAATTCCTAATTATTAAAGATATTCAATCGTTCAAAGGGCCAAATGTTTGGTAAACAATTCGCAATTCGAAAGCAACTTCCTGGGAACTATTTTCTTAAATCCAAAAACGCTACACTTAAATAAGGCATTTCGACAGATAAAATTGTTTTAAAAAAAGGAATGTGATTCCTTATTAGATTAGAATAAGAGTAAAGCCAAAAAGGCCTATTGGATTTACGTTTAGCTAGATAATAAACTTAAAAAAAACCAAATCATGGTACTTACACTTTCAATCATGGCAATCATAGTCGCATTCTCGCTTTATGATTACTTCTCTTCCAGGTCTTGGCAAATGGTGACTTCGAAAGAGCGCAACGAAACGGTATTTGAGAACCGTAACAAAGAATACGGAGCCTATCAAATCCGCAGGGATTATGACAAACGAATCCTTTTGGTATTCTTAGGAGTGACTGTTGGAATAGGAGCATTATGGGGAGCATCCACTTTATTCAAACCGCTAGAGCCGAAAAAAAAGATCGAAATCCCGATGGACACCTGGACAGCTAAAACTGTAGAGGAAGCAGAAAAACCGGAAATTCCGGAAGTAATTGAACAACCTGCGGCAGCTCCTTCACGTGCTGAAATCGCAGAGTTCCGCGAACTGGAAATATCCGACAACGACCAGGATAAAGACCTGACTCCTCCGGATGGCAAAACAGCTATCGGAAACCAGGCTCAAACCGGAGACCCGGGAACAGTTTGGGATGATCCTGTAATTGCACCTCCGGGAACTGGCGGTGGCGGAACTATCGAAGTTAAAAAACCGGACAATAAAATTCATGACATTGTGGATGAAGCTGCATTGTTTCCTGGAGGAATGTCTGCTTTACGCCAATTCATTGCAGACAATATTGATTTATCAATGATAGAAGGCAGTTCAAAAATCTCATTAAAGTTCGTAGTTGATACAAACGGAGAAATCTCATCTGTAATTGTGACCAGAAATACCGGAGATTGTGAATCTTGCGAAAAAGCCGCAATCAAAGTGGTGAAATCCATGCCTAAATGGACCCCGGGAAAAGTAAACGGTGAGCCGGTAAAAAGTTACTACCGACTTCCGATCAATATTCAATAGAAAACGAGTTTCTTTTTCATAATCCGGAAAAGGTGCCTTTCAGCCGTGGCTGACCCAGGCACCTTTTCTATTTTACAACAAACGTGTTCTGCAATGCGAACAAGCTCTGACAACGTCCGAGCAAACCCTCTAATACTCAAATCTGCGAAATCGGCGAGATGCGCCAACGCTTATGCTTGCGCCGGAGCTTCTGCACGAAAATAAGACCCGAGCTTACTTAGAAACCCTGAACTCGCTTAATTCTAAAATTTTAGGAAGTTTTGTTCAAGAAAAATTGGATAAAAAAATAAAAACAGTAACTTTGCGCCCAAATTAAGGAATACACTTAAAAGGCAACAAAATGTCCAAAATTCAAGGAAAAATATCACAGGTTATCGGACCGGTTGTCGATGTAACATTCGACAAAGGCATGTCACTTCCAAACATCTATGACGCATTAGAAGTGTTCAAAACAGATGGAACAAAGGTAGTACTGGAGGTACAATCACACGTTGGTGAGAATTCAGTACGTGCAATCTCTATGGACTCTACAGACGGATTCCGTCGTGGAATGGAAGTTACTTCAACTGGAAGCGCTATTAAAATGCCTACCGGAGATCAAATCAAGGGTCGTTTGTTCAACGTAGTTGGAGAAGCAATTGATGGAATCGGAGCTGTTGACAATTCAAATGGTTTACCGATTCACCGTGAAGCTCCTAAATTTGAGGACTTATCTACAGCAACGGAAGTGTTGTTTACAGGTATTAAAGTAATCGACTTGATCGAGCCTTACGCAAAAGGAGGTAAAATTGGTCTTTTCGGTGGTGCCGGTGTAGGTAAAACAGTATTGATCCAGGAATTGATTAACAACATCGCTAAAGGACACGGGGGTTTATCTGTATTCGCAGGTGTAGGTGAGCGTACTCGTGAGGGTAATGACTTATTGCGCGAGATGTTGGAATCAGGAATTATTAAATACGGAGAAGCATTCCTTCACTCCATGGAAGAAGGAGGATGGGATCTTTCCAAAGTTGATTTGAACGAAATGAAAGAGTCTAAAGCTACTTTCGTATTCGGTCAGATGAACGAGCCTCCGGGAGCTCGTGCACGTGTTGCCCTTTCCGGATTAACAATGGCAGAATACTACCGTGACGGTGATGGTGAAGGCCAAGGAAAAGACATCCTTTTCTTCGTTGATAACATCTTCCGCTTCACGCAAGCCGGTTCTGAGGTATCTGCACTACTTGGACGTATGCCTTCAGCTGTAGGTTACCAGCCAACGTTGGCAACTGAGATGGGTGCAATGCAGGAACGTATTACTTCCACAAAAAGAGGGTCAATTACATCTGTACAAGCGGTATACGTACCTGCGGATGACTTAACGGATCCGGCTCCTGCAAACACGTTTGCTCACTTGGATGCAACAACCGTATTGTCCCGTAAAATTTCCGAGTTGGGTATCTACCCTGCTGTGGATCCATTGGATTCTACATCCCGTATCCTTACTCCGGCAATTTTGGGTGAAGAGCATTACAACTGTGCTTCCCGTGTAAAAATCACATTACAGCGCTACAAAGAATTACAGGATATCATCGCAATCTTAGGTATGGATGAATTGTCTGAAGAAGATAAAATGATCGTTCACCGCGCACGTCGTGTACAACGTTTCTTATCTCAGCCGTTCCACGTTGCAGAGCAATTTACAGGAATCCCGGGTTGTTTGGTAGACATCAACGAAACTATCAAAGGATTTAACATGATCCTGGATGGTGAAATGGATAAGTATCCTGAAGCAGCATTCAACCTGAAAGGAAGCATCGAAGATGTGAAAATTGCAGGTGAGAAAATGTTAGCTGAAGCTTAATAAAAGACATTAGACGAAAGACACGAGACAAAAGACTACAATTCAGGTCTTTTGTCTTTAGTCTTCGGTCTTTAATCTAATAAGTATGCAATTAGAAATTATCACTCCGGAAACATTAGTATTCAAAGGTGAAGCAACTGCGGTTCAATTTCCCGGATTAGACGGATCTTTCCAGGTATTGAATAATCACGCACCGATCATCTCCGGATTAAGTGCAGGAAGCATTAAAGTGGATTTAGTAGAAGCTTTTAAAGTAACTCCTAAAACAAACCCGAATATCACTGCTGAAAACAATGGTAAAATCATCCATGTTGCGATCAAAGGTGGTGTTGTGGAAATGCAAAACAATAAAATTATCGTATTAGCTGAATAATACGCAGTAATAAACCAATAAAGAGGGGTGTGGAATTCGCATCCCTCTTTTTGTTAAGGTCTGTTATAAAACGTATTTTTGCATTAGTACATAAGATTCTTTAATTATTTTCGTTCTGTAATCATGAATCTACAGGATCAAATAGATTTGACAAACGTGCCTAAGCATATTGCCATCATTATGGATGGGAATGGGCGCTGGGCTAAAAAACAAGGGCAAGAGCGCTTATATGGTCACTCCTTCGGAGTTGATTCGGTTCGTGCTTCCCTGACGGCTTGTAAAAATATCGGCGTAAAATATGCTACAATGTACGCCTTCTCTACGGAGAACTGGAGCAGACCGCAGGATGAAGTAGAAGGACTGATGAGCCTGCTTGTTTTCACCATTGCAAATGAGGTCAATGAGCTGAATGCTCAAAATGTGCGTCTACTGAGCATCGGCGATACGGAAGGACTGCCTCAGGATTGTCAAAATGAGCTTTACAACGCCATTGAATCAACGAAAAACAATACGGGAGTAAACCTGGTGATTGCTTTGAATTATAGTTCCCGTTCGGAAATTGCAAAAGCCGTACAGGAACTAGCTTCCCGCGTAAAGGAAGGAACTCTGGATGTATCGGCTATTACACCGGAATTGATTAGTTCTGCCCTTTCAACCAAAGACATCCCTGATCCTGAATTACTCATCCGCACAAGTGGTGAACACCGTTTGAGCAATTTCCTGCTTTGGCAGGCCGCATACAGCGAATTTTACTTCACTCCCGTTTTATGGCCGGATTTCCGAGAAGAGGATCTCTACAAAGCCGTTCTTGATTACCAGTCAAGAGAAAGACGTTTCGGAATGGTATCCGAACAATTATAATGTATTCTATGAAAAATTTCCTATCAATTTTATTTCTTACGTGCGCTTCTTTGTCCTTTGGACAGGTCGATACTTCGGGCGTAAACACCACCACAAATAAAGTTGATTCTACCAGATCCACTGTCACTACGATTGGCGGCGGAATGGATTTCAGTTACTCCAAAGCAGAAAAATATATTTTAGGCCCAATCCGTATTGATGGTGCCGACAACTTCGATCCCCAGGCTATTAAACTCATTGCCGGACTGAAACAAGGAGAAGCTATTACGATTCCTTCAGACAAAATCAGTAATGCTATCAAAAACCTGTGGAACGAAGGATTATTCTCCCAGGTCTCCATCGAAGCGGAAAAAGAGATAGCGGGAGTTATTTACTTAGTTATTAAACTTACTCCACGACCAAAACTTTCCCGTTTCCGTTTTACCGGTGTTTCCAAAAGAGAAGTGGACAAAATCCGTGAAGAAGTAGATCTTTCTTCGGGGCAGACCATTACGGAGAACTTACTATTCAAAACCAAGAATAAAATCAGGGGGTACTTCCTGGAAAAAGGATACAATAACGTCAACGTAGCCATTACACAGGTTAAAGATACATTGATCAACAACTCCGAAATCTTTTTCATCAATATTGATAAAGGGAAGAAAGTAAAGATTAAGCACATTATTTTCGAAGGAAACAATTCCGTGAAAGCATGGAAACTAAGAAGGGCCATGAAGGACACCAAAAGAAGATCCATCATGCGTGTTTTCAAGCGTTCGAAATTCAATTCTACGGCATATATCCGCGACAAAGAAGCTGTTCTGGACAAGTTCAGAGCTGTTGGTCTGAGAGATGTGCATTTCGTTGAAGATTCCGTTTACAACATCAACAACCGGAATATCGGAATTTATCTCAAAGTAGAAGAAGGCCAGAAATACTATTTCGGAGACATTTCATGGATTGGAAATACCAAATTCGCTTCCGGGCTTCTGGATACCGTTTTGGGTATCAAATACGGAGATGTGTACGACAAACCGTTATTAGACCAGCGTCTTCACCAAAGTCCTGACGGAAGAGACATCACTTCGCTTTACATGGACAGAGGATACTTATTCTTCCGACTGGAAGCAGTTGAAACAGGTGTTAAAGATAACCACATCAACTACGAGATGCGTATTCTCGAAGGAAAAGAAGCACGTGTGAAAAATGTCTTCATTAAAGGAAATTACAAAACCAATGAACACGTAATCCGCCGTGAGATCCGCACCAAACCGGGAGATCTGTTCAGCAAGAATGATATTATCCGTACACAACGCGAGTTAGCGCAATTGGGATACTTTAACGAACAAGGTTTCCAGGTAAACCCGATTCCCAATCCACAGGACGGAACGGTAGATATCGAATACATTGTAGAAGAAAAGTCAGCAGATCAGATCGAACTTTCAGGAGGTTATGGAGCCGGACGTATCATCGGAACACTCGGATTGACATTCAGCAATTTCTCCGTAAAAAATATTTTCAAACCGGATTCATGGAGCCCGCTTCCAACCGGTGACGGACAAAGACTTTCTATCCGTGCACAAACCAACGGACGTATTTACCAGGGATATAACTTCTCATTCACCGAACCGTGGTTGGGGGGCAAAAAACCCAATTCATTTACATTCTACCTGAACCATACTTCGTTCTCAAACAGTGTGGATATCAAGAAAAGAGATCCGGAATATAAGGGAGTTGCGATTTCCGGTGTCGGAATCGGATTGGGAAGACGTAAAAAATTCCCGGATGATTATTTCAGCGCCTATTACGAATTGGCTTACCAATATTACGATGTACGTAACTACGCAAACCTTTTCCCGAGCTTTAACGACGGGTACGCAAACGATATCAGTTTGAAGTATGCACTTCAGCGTAACTCGATCAACTCGCCGATTTACCCGACAGAAGGATCCAAAATTTCCTTCACCGCAAAAGGAACGCTTCCCTACTCTTTAATGGGTGGAAAAAAGGATTTCAGCACCATGACCGCTCAGGAAACATTCAAATACCTGGAGTACTATAAACTGAAATTCACTTTTGAGTACTATTTACCGCTTACACCGGACAAAAAACTGGTATTGATGCCTCGCATCGGTTTCGGATACATGGGCGCTTACAATGCAGCGAAAGGATTAACGCCGTTTGAGCGATTCAATTTGGGAGGTAGTGGTCTTTCCGGGGTAAACCAGTTTGGAGGTCGTGAGATCATTGCTTTGAGAGGATATGACGACAACGCATTGTCTTCCGGTGGTGGTGACCCGATCGTTGCGAAATACACCATGGAATTGCGTTACCCGATCTCTTTGAATCCGCAGGCTACGTTCTTCGTACTGGCCTTCGCCGAAGCAGGAAATACTTATACCGGTTTCAAAACCTTCAACCCGTTCAACGTAAAACGAAGCGTCGGAGCAGGTGTCCGCATCTTCTTGCCGATGTTCGGTATGCTTGGACTGGATTACGGTTGGGGCTTCGACAAACTGGATAAGCACTCTTCCGGTTATGGAGGTACCATTGACCAATCCATCGACTCCAAAGGATTCTTCCCTAAGTTTACCTTTACCATCGGTATGAATTTGGGTGAACTTTAAAACAATAAAAATGTTATCTTCGTCGTTCTTTCAAATTTCGCCTATGAAAACTCTTGTTTTATGCTTGTTTATGGTCTTTGGCATGACCTTTGTCTCTTCCGCTCAGAAGTACGGTTATATTGACTCGGAATTTATCCTGGGGAAAATGCCGGAATACAAAGAGGCTAAGGATCGTTTGGATAAATTAGCCGAACGTTGGACCAAAGAAATTGAAGAGCGTTATGAGATGATCAAAAAGAAAAAGGAAAACTTTCTAAGAGAAGAAAGTTTATTGCCCAGCGAAGAAAAAACGAAACGCGAAGAGGAAATTAAAACATTGGAGTCGGAAGCCATGCAAATGCAGCAAACCCGGTTCGGAGTTTCAGGAGATTATTTCCAAAAACGACAAGAATTAATCAAGCCGATTCAGGATCGCGTTTACGAAGCAATGCAAACAGTTGCTTCTAAACGGAATTATAGTTTTATCTTTGACAAGTCAAATCAAAGCAACCTGGTTTATGCAGATAGCAAATTCGATATCAGCGACGAGGTTCTGAGAGAGATCGGTGTAAGCACCAAGTGATAACTAATAAATTGGTAAATACTAACCAATCATAAAAACAACAAACACAAAAACAAAAATGAAAAAAATCCTATTTGCCCTAGCACTTACTGTATGTGCAATCGCAACTACACAAGCTCAATCGAAAATCGGACATGTGAGATCTCAGGTATTACTAGACACCATGCCTTCCCGTAAAGCTGCTATCAAAGAAATCAAAGAAATCGAGAACGCAGGCTTGAAAGAGCTAAAGGATGCTGACAGTGCTATTCAGGTTGCTTATATCAAGTACCAGAAAGATGCTCCCGGGATGTCTGAAACAGTAAGACAATACGAAGAAAACCGTATCCGCCGCATGCAGCAAAACCTGGAAGAGCGCCAGCAGCAAATTGATCAGCAATTGCAGACAATGACTCAGGAAATGAACCTGGTTATTTTGGATCGCGTGAAGAAAGCTGTAGCTATCGTAGCAAATGCTAAGAAATACAACTACATCATCGATGAAAGTACCACACTTTTCTCTGCCGGTGGAATTGACGTAACAAACGAAGTAATCGTAGAATTATTGAAACTGGAAGCAGAAGCTAAAAAGACAGGTAAGTAATTATTATCCATAAAATTTATAAGTAGGGGTGGAAAATTTTCCGCCCCTACTTATTTAACACACTTTAATTACCATGGTAATTAATAACATCGTATATTTGCGGTATGAAACGCCAATCATTTGTAAAAGGTATGTTGGGATTTGCTGCACTCGGCGGGTTAACTTCTGTTGCTTCACTGGGAAAATTATTAAATGAGGAGGATTACACGTATCCGGTCCTGTTTATCGGCCATGGTTCTCCTATGAACGGAATAGAAAACAATCATTTCTCCGAACAATGGAAGAAAGAAGTCGAACATCTACCCAACCCGAAAATGGTGTTGGTAATCTCTGCACACTGGTTAACGAATGGAACTTACATTACAGCCATGGAGCATCCGCAGACCATCCACGATTTCGGCGGTTTCCCGGATGAACTGTTTGCTGTTCAATATCCGGCTCCGGGAAGTCCGGAATGGGCACAGCAGACCAAAGAAATGGTTAAAAGTGCAACGGTTCACCTGGATCACGAATGGGGGTTGGATCACGGGACCTGGACGGTTGTCCGCCACATGTACCCGAATGCCGATATTCCGGTGCTTCAGCTTTCCATTGACTACAACAAACCGGCTGCGTATCACTACGCACTGGCAGCGGAGCTAAAAGAACTTCGCAAGAAAGGAGTCTTGATCATCGGAAGCGGAAATATGGTACACAACCTGCGCATGGTTGCCTGGGACAAATTAAATACGGCAAACTACGGTTACGACTGGGCAATTGAAGCAAATGAAACATTCAACAAACTGATACTGGACCGGAACCACCAGGCTTTGATCGATTTCCAAAAACTCGGACAATTTGCCCAACTGGCTATTCCGACTCCGGACCATTATTTCCCGATGATCTATAGTTTAGGGTTGTCTGATACCAGGGATGAGATTTCAATATTCAATAACGAATTGGTCGGCGGGTCACTGAATATGACTTCCGTTCGATTTGGGTAAAACAGAAACGTTGTGTACTTTTGGACCATGTCAGTGAAAGGTCCAATTGGTGTTTTTGATTCCGGTTACGGAGGTTTAACCGTTCTAAAAGAAATCAGAGAAAAACTACCCGAATACGATTTCCTTTACCTGGGAGACAATGCCAGAGCTCCATACGGGTCGAGAAGCTTTGATGTGATCTATCAATACACCTGGCAGGCGGTTCAGGCTTTATTCGACCGGGATTGTTCATTGGTAATCCTGGCATGTAATACCGCTTCGGCAAAAGCTCTAAGAAGCATCCAACGGATCAAACTTCCGGAATTGTACCCCGACAGGCGCGTATTGGGTGTTATTCGTCCAAGTACGGAAGAACTCGACAAGCACACGAAAACCAAACATGTCGGAGTATTGGGAACCGACGGAACCATTCGTTCGAACAGTTATCAAATCGAATTGGCAAAGTTTGCACCGGATTTGGTTGTAAATCAGCACTCCTGCCCCATGTGGGTCCCTTTGATCGAAAACAATCAATTCGATACTCCCGGAGGCATTTATTTCATTCAAAGCGACCTGGTATCGCTGATGGAAAAAGATCCGAAAATCGATACGATCCTCTTAGCTTGTACGCACTACCCTATTTTGCAGGAACAATTACAGCGATTGCTTCCTACCCACATCGAAGTCCTGGCCCAGGGGAAAATTGTAGCGGAAAGCTTAGCCGATTACCTGGAACGACACCCTGAAATGGAAATCCAATGCTCGAAGGGGGGAACTGTAAGGTATCTTACGACCGAAAATGCAAAAGCTTTTAGTGAAAAGGCTTCGCTTTTGATGAATGACCAAATAGAAGCAGAACATTTAACCTTACATTAAACCCGGAATTCCTTGACTTTAGAAATAATCGGATATTTTTTAGCACTTTTTGTCGGGCTCGTAATCGGAACGCTGGGCGGAGGCGGTTCTATTTTAGCAGTGCCCATTTTGGTTGTTTTTTTCCGGATGGAACCACAAAACGCAACCGTGTATTCGTTATTCATCGTCGGGGTAACTTCCCTGTTCGGAGCAATCCAGCATTTCAAATCCAAGCTGATTAATCCTTTAAACACGTTATTGTTCGGTATTCCGGCCGTAATCAGTATTTCAATTACGCGGCTTTTGATCGTTCCGACTATTCCGGAAAAATTTCAACTGGGGAGTCTTAGTTTTGAGAAGAATACATTTATCATGCTGCTGTTCGCTATTCTCATGGTACTCGCATCTATTCCCATGATCAGAGGTCAGAAAGAACATCCCGGAACAAAAAAGAACAGGCCGGCTATTTTAGTAATCTTCGGAGCTATCATTGGTTTCATCAGCGGATTAGTAGGAGCAGGCGGCGGATTCATGATTATTCCTTCCCTTTCCATTTTCATGAAGGTTCCCATCAAAAATGCAATAGCCACTTCCATCGTCATTATTGCCATCAATTCCCTAAGCGGATTCACTGCAGAGCTTTTCACACCCAATCTAAAGTTAAATTGGGTAATCCTCCTTGGTTTTACATTGATCGCTACTGCAGGTCTGATTATCGGCTTGAAATTGAATCACCGTATCCAGTCCGCCAGGCTCAAAAAAGGCTTCGGCATATTTGTACTTTTAGTCGGGATCACGATCCTTGTAATGGAAATTCTGTCTATCCGTTAGAACAAGAGAATATTCAAACTGAATTTAGCCATAATATTGTCCTCCACTTTCGGTGAGATTACTCCACCTGCATAATGGTAGAATCCACCGATCCCAAATCCGATCCGGTTCAGAACAAGTACGTTGTTTGCAAGTAATCCGGTTTCAGCGTACCCTTTATCCAACGAATTGTAGCTAATCGAATGACGGCTCTGATCATCCTTGCTTCCATACCCGATTGCGTGGTGAACTGCAAATTGCGGAGCGGTCCATTTCTTGCCTGTTTTGATTGCTTTGAAATCAAAACGCGTGAATAAAGCGGCCATTTGCGGAGAATAATACGTGGATGCCATCATGGTTTCGAAGGTATTTGCTGCAGATATTTTCCACATTCCCCCGGTACCCTGTCCAACTTGTTGTAACAGCAAAGGTGAATCCCCATCTACCACTGTTCCCATTAAAACATAGGTGAATTTACCGACTGCACGCACCGGCACAATTTGCTGAACGCCCGCAGTAACACGAGTATAATCGATTTTAGCAGCTGTAACACCCGGAAGACTTTTCGTCACTTTCATGGTCAATATCGGCCATTTTGAGCCGAGAGAAACCCGCTTCGTTCCCAATGAAACAACTTTATCACGGATCGCCCAGGTCAATTCCAGGGAACTTTCCGCTATATCGTAATGGTCTATCGTGCCCATTTCAGGTTTCGTCCATTGGTACTGGTAACCCTCGGTAAATTCAATGCGCTGATAAGAACCGGAAAGACGGAACTTCATACGCGGGAAAACATAACCCGTGAATGCGATCTCCCCGATTCGTTGTTTATCCATCTGGCGGATATAAACATCGCGGTAAAATGAATTCAGCCTGGTAACAACCGGTTCCGAGTTCATACCCACACCACCTCGCTCAATGATGTCCTGCTGGTAACGCGCCTCAAAATCGAGGAAATATTTCGGAACCAGGGTCACTTTTCCGTAACCTCCGTATTTCCACATTTTATCCTTAAATCCATAAGCAAAATAACCTCCAACACGAAAACGGTCCGACAGCTTATCACTGGTTTCAAGCCCGATTCCCAAACGGAAACCTTCATAATCCCTGAAGTTTACCAATCTCAAGATATCAGCCTGGAAATATCCCAATGGAATTTTACCCTGCATCAGTGATTGAAGTGTTTTTAGTTTTCCTTCCAGGTTTTCTTCCTGCGAAACGCTGTCAATCACCTCGTAGGTTCTCAAATCCTTGTTGTCCAGATCGTATTTTCGTTTCTCATCCCAATGCGTGCTGTCCTTCTTATTCGCATCGCGGGCCGTTTCCACGAAGACCGCATTGAAGCGCTGATCTTTCAGATCGGCATCGAGCACCACTTTGTCAATATACGTATTCCCCTTTCCGACGAGATAGCCATCCTTCAGTTTTGAGTTAATGGTTAAAGCCGGAACCTTTATCTCGGTAGATAATTTATAGGGGAACCATTTCTTACCATCCAACAGTGTATACTCTTGTATAATGCGCGGATTAATTCCTCCTTTATCTTCTGCAGGTTCGGCATCCACTTTCTCAACTGCAAATCCTCTTGTATTGATGTACAGCCTTCCTTTCATTCCTTCGAAATTCTTATCCCTTCTCGGCTGAAAACGAATGGTATAAGTAGTATCTCCCGGAGCAGTGATAGTGGTGTCTTCCAGGATAAACAAATACCGGCGGATCGACCCCAGAGCAAGCGGGTTCAGGTATGAACGCCCAAGGATATCGAATTGGTTGTCGTAAAAATTGAACGACTGCAATTCATTTGCAAAGGTAGAGAACATAGGATCCGTAAAACCGGAAACACGGTACGCACTGATAACCTCCTTTTCTTTAAACGGCGGCTTAAAGTATTTGGTGGAAGTACTTTCCAATAAGAAAATGTGCTGCTGGTCAAAGAATTTCCGAAGATCCAATAAGTTCGTATCAGCAGTAGTATCAGAAATTTGCGCTAAAGCGTCCTGGTTGATCGTAACGACAAACTTGCTGTAACTATCGTATTTAAAAGCAAGATCGGATTTGGGATGATTCTTCTTCCGGTTTTCGATTGCCAGTTCCATGATGCGTTCCGCAGGATTCACCCCCGGCAAAATGGTTACTTCCTCAATTTCACTGGCCTGTTCGGTCATGTATACGATCATATCACCGGTGATAGTAATCGTCGTATCGCGAAAACTGGTCATTTTCAAAGTTACCCGTGTGTTTCCTGCCGGGTTTGTAAATCTTCCGTCCAAATCGGCCAGAAAAGGCTTTCCAACTTCCGGGTAAACTTTAACAAACGGAATAGCCGTATGCGAAACCTCTTCCCGGATCTGGATTTGCTGTGCGAAAAATGAATGCGATAAAAGAAGAGTAAATAAGCTAAGTAAAATATATTTCATGATAGTAATTGTCTTATCGGTAAGACAAACTAAATCAAAAAAAGTTACAGTCATTCAAAAAAAACAAGAAGTTTCACCGGACTTCCGTAATTTCGTAAAGAAGGATGAGCACTTTTATAGATCAGCGAAATATTATCAAACACATTAACATTCAGCGAGTTTGGAACATTGCTATGCTTCGTTTATCCTATGGAATGGCCCGTTTATTCAAAATCCAAAAAAATTGGGGAAAGCCTTTTGCATTAAGCATAGAACCGACAACTGCCTGCAACCTGGGGTGTCCGGCTTGTCCAAGTGGTTTGAAAGCATTCAGCCGTCCAACGGGGAAAATAGATCTTTACCAGCACCAAAACTGGCTTTCACAGGTTTCCGGTTCTGTTTTCTACATTAATTACTATTTCCAGGGAGAACCTTTCCTGCATCCGCAATTTTTAGAGTTGATCAAAGAAGCAAAGCGCAAAAAGATCTATACGGCAACTTCTACCAATGCACATTTCATTGATGAGAAAAAAGCAAAAGAAATTGTAGCCTCGGGCCTCGACCGTTTAATCATTTCCATTGACGGCCTGACGCAGGAAACTTATGAATCCTACCGCATACATGGAAACCTGGACAAAGTTATTGCCGGTTCCAAAGCTTTGGTCCGGGCTAAAAAAGAAGCACAGAGCTCCACACCACATTTGATCTTTCAATTCCTGGTTGTAAAAGCCAACGAACACCAAATTACGGAAGTACAGGAATTAGCAACAGCTATCGGAATTGACGAGGTGCGTTTTAAAACCGCCCAGGTTTACGATTACGAACACGGAAACGAACTGATTCCCAATAACGAAGCTTATTCGCGATATGTGAAGCAGAAAGACGGAACTTACCGTTTTAAGTACAAAGGCGGAAACAGCTGCTGGCGCATGTGGTCATCAAGCGTTTTGACTTGGGATGGACGAGTGGTTCCATGTTGTTTCGATAAAGACGCACATCACACCCTGGGAAGCCTGCAGGAACAATCTTTTGAAAGTATTTGGAAAAGCGAGGCTTACCGTTCATTTCGGAACTCGGTGCTGCAGGACCGCAACTCTATTGAGATTTGTACAAACTGCTCTGAAGGCGCGAAAGTATGGATCGATTAATCAATTATAAATTATCAATGGAATAATTATCAAGATGGAAACAAATTCTATTCTTGATAATTGATCATTCTTTCATTGATAATTTCCACCACATTGACATACGTTTCTCCAATTTCTTAACCCACTTTCAACTATATTTGCGAAAACATAAATAAAAGCCATGTACGGAAAAATGAAAGATTACCTTTCCGAAGAATTGAATGCAATTAAGGAAGGTGGAATATTTAAGAAAGAACGCATCATTACTTCTCCACAGGGAGCAAAAGTACATGTAAGTTCGGGTGACGAAGTAGTCATCATGTGTGCAAACAATTATCTTGGACTTTCCTCTCATCCTTCCGTTATCCAGGCTGCAAAAGACGCTTTGGATACACATGGATTCGGTATGTCATCTGTTCGTTTTATCTGTGGAACACAGGATATTCACAAAGAACTGGAGGCAAAAATTGCAAAGTTCTACGGTACGGAAGACACCATTTTGTATGCTGCTGCTTTTGACGCAAACGGCGGAGTTTTCGAACCCTTATTCGGAGAAGAAGACGCCATCATTTCAGATGAGTTGAACCACGCTTCTATCATCGACGGAATCCGTTTATGCAAAGCACAGCGATACCGCTATAAGCATTCCGACATGGCTGATTTGGAAGAGCAGTTGAAAAAAGCACAGGCACAGCGCCACAGAATCATCGTAACAGACGGCGTTTTCTCTATGGACGGCGACATTGCCAAAATGAACGAAATCTGTGATTTGGCCGATAAATACGATGCTTTGGTCATGACGGACGAATGCCACAGTGCAGGATTTATCGGGAAAACAGGCCGTGGAGTTCCGGAATACCACAACTGCCAGGATCGTGTAGACATTATCACCGGAACTTTGGGTAAAGCCCTTGGTGGTGCAATGGGTGGTTACACAACCGGAAAAAAAGAGATCATCGAAATGCTTCGCCAGCGTTCAAGACCTTATTTATTCTCCAACTCATTGGCACCTTCCATCGTAGGAGCATCTAACGCAGTATTTGATATTTTAAGTTCAACTACAGAGTTGCGCGACAAATTAGAGTCGAACACGAAATACTTTAAGGAAAAAATCATCGCGGCAGGGTTTGACATCAAGCCGGGTGATTCACCGATCGTTCCGATCATGTTATATGATGCGGCATTGTCTCAGCAGTTTGCAGATAAATTACTGCAGGAAGGCGTTTACGCAATCGGTTTTTTCTACCCAGTAGTTGCAAAAGGAGCAGCTCGTATCCGGACACAAATCTCAGCAGCACACAGCATCGCTGACTTGGATAAGGCAATCGCAGCTTTTATAAAAGTTGGAAAAGAATTGAAAGTGATCTAATAATATTCCCATAAAAACATACACGTAGGGGCGCGATTGATCGCGCCCCTACGTGTATAAAAAAAAACCATCGGTTCAATGGAATAAAAACTATCTTTGTGCGCTAAAAATCTAATGCATTCAGCATTAGTGGTTGAACAATTAACAAAGAGAATCTATGACAAGGTCTTTACTTGTTTTATTTTGCGCGGTATTTACGCTTTCTGCCTTTGGGCAAATCAAACGGGATGTATCCGGATATTACCAGGATTACAGAACAAAAGGTCCTTCAGAAGAAGTTCCGGTCCAATTGGTAAACAAAAAAACAGGTAAAACCTATCAATCCATCACGGATGAGGACGGTAAGTTCTTATTCAAGGCTGTTGAATTGTTATCAAATACAGATACAACTGTTTTTGAACTATCCGTTTCCAATAAAAAATACAAACAGGAAGTATTCACGATCAAAATTGACAATGATCATACCAATGAATACAAAATGGACCGGAAAAACCCATTCAAAACTTCTACAAAAGTTACCTGGATGTTCGACTGGGGAACCTGGAACGGGAAAGAAAATTACTGGTCGCATTTCACAGCCAAAGCAGTTTTAGTGATCTATGGCGGATGTTTGGTTTTAGTATTCATCTACTCTTTACTACAGCTTTCCTTATCAATCGCATACGCTAAAAGTAAAAAGCGCAAATCACAGGAAGTCAAGCCGGTTTACAACCCCGATACTGCTTTAACCGTTACGGTACAATTACCGATGTACAACGAAATGTATGTTGCGGACAGAATTATTGAGGCTGCAGCGGCATTTGATTACCCAAGAGACAAATTCGATATCCAGGTACTGGACGATTCAACCGATGAAACCAAAGACCTGATTGCCAAAAAAGTAGCTGAAGTGGCTGCTCGTGGTGTTCGTATCGAACACATTCACCGTGTAGACCGAACAGGGTACAAAGCAGGAGCCTTGGATTCTGCAATGAACAAAGTACAGGGCGAGTTTATTGCGATCTTCGATGCGGATTTCGTTCCGGAAAGTGATTGGTTGCAGCGTACCATGCCGTATTTTGAGACAGATGACAATATCGGAGTGGTTCAGACACGCTGGGGACATTTAAATAAAAATTATTCCTTACTAACAGAATTACAGGCATTCGGTCTGAACGGACACTTTGCTGCAGAGCAGGGAGGTCGTAATGCAGCAGGACATTTCATCAACTTTAACGGTACCGGTGGTATTTGGCGCAAAAAGTGTATCGAAAGTGCAGGCGGGTGGGAACACGATACCCTGACAGAAGATTTGGATTTGAGTTACCGTGCTCAGCTTCGCGGATGGAAATTCAAGTATTTGGAAGATGTCGTTGCTCCGGCTGAATTACCGATTACCATGTCGGCATTAAAAGCGCAACAGCACCGCTGGATGAAAGGTGGAGCAGAATGTTTCGTGAAAATGTGGAAAACGATCCTGACTTTTAAGAACGTAAGGCTTTCCGATCGTGTTCACGGGATGGCACACTTATTCAACTCATCGGTATTCATGTTCATTTTGATCATGTCACTATTGAGCTTGGTTGTACTGCAGATCAAGGACAGCTTCTCCGATTTGAATTATGTGATCCAATACGGTTCCGTATTCATCTTAAGCACCGTTTTCCTGATGTATTATTACTGGTTGGCTTACCGCGACAAAACGGATAACAAATTCACTTCATTCTTCCGTTTCTTAGGGCGTTTCTTCTTATTCCTGACAGTATCACTTGGACTTTCCCTGGCAAATACGATTGCTGTTCTGGAAGGATTCATGGGAATCAAAAGTTCATTTGTTCGAACTCCTAAGTTCAACGTCAGCAAGAAAAACGAATTCAAAGGAAACAAATACGATAAGAAAAGCATTTCTTTGATCACAATCGGTGAAGGAATCCTGATGTGTGTTTTCGGGTTTACCGTTGTAAACAGAGCCATCTACGGAGATTTGGGAATGGTTCCTTTCCATCTGATGCTGACTGTAGGATACGGGATTGTATTCTTTAATTCACTGAAAGAATTGAGACGGGGGGCATAAGAAGAAAATAAAAAGGTTCAAAGAGGACAAAAAAAATCGAAGTCGCCTTTGTTTGAAAAGAATATAACTAAAAAACCCTGGTCTAGGCTAAGCCAGGATCAGGGTTTTCTGTTTGTTGTTGATTGAACGCTATTCATAAATCGAGAGTTCTCCTTCTCTTTTTCAACAACTACCTAAACTGAGAGTGAACTACTTTCAAAATTTCCACTTCATGTGTTCCATTCGGGAAGTCCCACATAATCTTATCCTTTTCCGCATAACCGATTAACGCTGAACCCATGGGGGTCAGGATGGAAATGCGTTTTTGCTCGGAGTTTGAATGTTCCGGTAAAACCAATTGAATTTTCATTACCCCAAATGGGGTTCCTACATCTACAATACTGTTTAAGCGAATCACATCTTTCGGGAAAGAGTCGGGATTTTCGATGATTTCTGCCGTTTTGAGCTCTTCTTTTAATCTAAAAATACAACTGTTCATCAGATTCGCAGATTCAGCAATAGGATGAATCAACGCTTTAATGATTTCATATTCCCTTTTATCTAAAATTATTCCTGAATATTTCATGTTAAAAATTCACTGTTTTTAACTCCCCGATTACCCCGGAAAGCGCCTCTTTTGCATCCGCAAAAAGTAAATGACAGTTATCTTCACCGAATAAGCTGTTTTCTACTCCCGCATAACCTTTGCTCATTCCACGTTTAATCACCACCACCTGCTTTGAATTGTAAGCCTTAATGATCGGCATTCCGAATATCGGGCTGGAAGAATCGGTCTCGGCCGCAGGATTTACAACGTCATTTGCACCGATAACAATAGAAATATCGTAAGATGACATGTTATCATTTACCTCATCCATTTCGCGCAATTTATCGTAATGAACATCTGCCTCAGCCAGCAGAACATTCATGTGACCGGGCATACGCCCTGCAACAGGGTGAATGATGTAATCCACCTCTATTCCCTTGGATTCCAGGAGCTGTTCTAACTGAGTGCAAAGATGCTGAGCCTGGGCAACCGCCAGACCGTAACCCGGGATAATCGCCACTTTGGATGAAAAAGCAAGATTGGTAGCCAGTTCACCGATGGAAGTCCTCGTAATTTCCATTTCCGCACCGCTTGTGTTATTACCGATTACCGCATTTTTGAAGCTTCCTGCCAGTACATTCCAAAGCGAACGGTTCATGGCTTTGCACATCAGCAAGGTTAATAACACACCTGCCGACCCCACAAAAATACCTCCCGAGATCATCAATAAATTATGGAACATAATTCCAGCTAAAGCCGTTGCAACGCCTGTCAGTGAGTTCAACAATGAAATCACCACCGGCATATCTGCTCCTCCTATCGGGAATACAAATACCACTCCATATAGTGTTGCCAGGGAACCTAACAAAATAATTTCCTGTATCAAATTCAACTGCAGTAGCTGGTAAGAAACCAAAAACGGAACTGCAATCATAGCGACCAACAATAAACGGGATGCAATCGAGACAAAAGGTGTCCGAATATCTTTCTGCTTACCGGATAATTTCAGGTAAGCTATCACGCTTCCCGAAAATGAAGTGGCACCGATCATCATGGCCGTCATTAATACTACTTCTGCAACGCGGTCTACCTGATGTCCATAATACAACTGCTGTCCTTCAATAATTCCAAGCAACAATGCACACCCTCCACCCATTGCATTGAAATAAGAAACCAATTGCGGCATTTTGGTCATCTCGGCTTTATCGGACATCCGCTTTCCAAGGATCGTTCCCAGTAAAATGGCAACAATGATCAGTATCAGGTTAATGGTTACAGGACCACCGAAAAAAGTATGAATAACCGTAACCACAATGGCCAGGGTCATTCCCGAACCGGCAATTATATTTCCGAGTTTTGCGCGTTGAGGTGAACTTAAGAACTTAAGTCCTATGATGAATGAGATCATCGCCAGAAAGTAACTTACTTCCAGTAAAATTGTCATAATTGTTTGTTTGAATGTAAATGAGTTATTTCTTTTTTGAGAACATGGACAGGATTCTGCCCGTTACGAAGAAACCTCCTGAAATATTCAGGGTTCCCAATAGAACGGCAAGAAAACCCAGCGTGAGATTCAGATAATCATCCGAAGGTACGTGGTACATCGTAATAATGGCCCCGGCCAGAATGACCCCATGAATCGCATTCGCTCCTGACATCAGGGGAGTGTGTAAAATTGCAGGGACATTTGAAATAATTTCAATCCCCAGGAAAATACATAAAAGGATAAAGTAAATGGGAGCCTGTCCTCCTGAAATAAAATCTAACATACCGTGTCTTTAAGAAGTGATAATAAACGTTCGTTGACCATTTCCCCGTTCTGGACAAGCATACTTGCTGTAATGATCGGGTCCTCGGTCCTGGAAATGGCATCCAGTTGCGTATAATGCTTCAGGAAATTGAAATAATTCGTTGCCAGCAATTGAGATGCTGTTTCCGGTAATTCCCTGGACAAATACGAATTCCCAACAATCATCACTCCCTGATGGCCAATCATTTTTTGATCGATCGTCAATTCACAATTCCCCCCTTGTTCTGAGGCCAAATCGATGATAACAGCACCCGCTTTCATTTTTTCCACGCTGGATCTTTCAATCAGTAAAGGCGCTCTTTTCCCGGGAATATTTGCAGTTGAAATAACAATCCCGGCATCAGAAACATATTGATCGATTAAAGCACGCTGCTTTTCCAAATAATCTTCCGACTGTTCAATAGCATATCCTCCGGCATTCAGATTTTCACTCGCACCGGCTACTTCAATGAAATTTGCTCCCAAACTTTGTACTTCTTCTTTTGCGGAGCTCCTCACATCAAACACATTGACAACCGCTCCCAAACGTTTTGCAGTTGCAATTGCCTGCAAGCCTGCAACTCCCGCTCCGATAATCAACACTTTAACCGGTCGTATAGTTCCGGCAGCAGTCGTGAACATCGGAAAAACAGAACCATACAACTCAGCAGCCTTGATCACCGCTTTGTATCCCGAAATCGAAGCCATGGAAGACAATACGTCCATTGCCTGGGCCTTGGTACTTCTGGGAACCATGTCCAGGCTGAATACCGTTAAATTCGGGTTCCTGAATTTCTCAAGCTCCTTTGTGCGGAACAGGGGGTTGAGTACAGAGACAACCATTTTTTTAGAATTTGGCTGAAAGGGGGCATCAAATGAATTGATGATTGTTATTATGTCAAGTAATTCCAAGATATCTTTCCGATCCATTAAAGCGGCACCCGCATTCATGTAATCGGCATCTGAAAACCCCGCTTTCTTACCAACTCCGCTTTCGAAGTAAACTTCAAAAGACAATTCCTTTATTAAACGCTGAACAACCGCCGGGACTAGACTTACCCTTGTCTCTTGCGTGTGTTCTTTTAGAATTCCTAATTTCATATTCTTCGATTAGGATCACGGGAATACCCCGCGATCATTATAGGTTAACTCGATTCGCTTAATTGCCTCAATGTACGCAGCTGTGCGGAGATCTGTCTGATAAGCTTCCGAAGTTCCAACCACCCGGCTGAATGAATCAAGTATCTTCTTTTCCAAACGGGTGATAACATCTTCAAATTCCCAGATTTCTCCGCTTCTGTTCTGAAGCCATTCGAAATAACTTCCGATCACTCCCCCGGAATTACACAAGATATCCGGAATAATGTCTACTCCTTTTTCACGAAGAATAGATTCCCCCTCAGGTGTTGTCGGACCATTTGCTCCTTCAGCAATCACTTTTGCCTTTATCCCGGCAGCATTTTGTTCCGTGATTTGGTTGCCTAAAGCTGCTGGAATACAGACATCACAATCCACTGCAAAGAAATCATCATGAGTCAGTGGAACCGCTTTTGGGTAATTAGCGATCACCCCGTTATTTGCTTTCATGTAAAGCAATAAATCTGTGGGATCTATTCCGTTCTCATTGAAGATCGAACCGGAAGCATCTTGTACAGCTGTTAAAATTGCCCCATTATCGTGCATGAAAACAGAAGCCCATTGTCCCACGTTTCCAAATCCCTGGACAATGTATTTTTTTCCCTTAAGTGTCGTTTTTCTCCATTCGGCCCAAGCTTTCAGGGTAACAACGACTCCGTAACCTGTTGCGCGGTCTCTTCCTCTTAGTCCTCCCGAATTTACCGGTTTGCCTGTAACTACATGTGAATATTTGGAACGCTCATTCGGTTGTTTCGTAGACATGTACGTATCTGCAATCCATGCCATGATCTGAGCATTGGTATTGACATCCGGCGCCGGGATATCATACTCTGGCCCGATATTATCACCTAAAGCATGTGTAAAACGACGCGTAATACGCTCCAACTCACTCATGGAATACTTAGAAGGATCGAGTTGAATTCCTCCCTTGCCACCACCATAAGGCAGACCTGCTAAAGACGTTTTCCAGGTCATCCAGATAGCCAAAGCTTTGGCATCATCCAGTTCAATAGCGGGATGATAGCGCAATCCGCCTTTGTACGGACCCAGTGCATTGTTGTGCTGTACACGGTATCCTGTGAATACTTCTACAGAACCATTATCGAGGCGCACCGGGAAGTGAACAACTATTTCGTTATTCGTTTGTGCCAGAATTTTGCGAATATCCGGATTCAAATCCATGATATCCGCTGCTTTATCAAATTGTTGATGAACGCTATCGATCATCTTCGGTACTTGTTGTTCCTTGGTTATCATATTATCAGTTATTGAACATTTTCACAATTAAAAATGAAGATTTCCGGAGAATAGTAACAGCAATCGCTCTTCAGTGAACAAAACTCACAAAGCGATACTTTCTTATCTGAAACAGCTTCATTACTAGGGGTTAAAAAAAGTGTACGAGCTGCCGAGAACACAACCATGGATTCATACTCAGAGCATTCCCAGGTAACTTCATCAGCAGAGTAAAGCGTACAATTTTTAGCAAAATGACAGGATTCACAGATCCCTTTTCCAAATCGATTCATCTTTCATATTTAAATCGTTGGAAAGCCTTTTTCAGAAAGTGTGCCAAGGGTTGGCATAGAAAATTATAATCAATTCAACTAATTGATTATAAACGAATTGATCGGTAAATTTAAGTATAATGCCTGGTCCTGAAATTGAGTAAAAATTACCCACCGCGTAAAAATTACCCGGTATTATTTGATCTTCTGACCAAGTGTTTTTCGGTCAATGCCCAAGATTTCGGCTGCTCTGGTTTTATTTTGACCAACCGCGTCAAGCACTTTTAAAATGTACTCGCGCTCCTGTTCTTTCAGTGTTTTGAACGAAGGTGATTTCTCAGAATATGCCGGCATCGGAACTTTTAAATATTCCGGTAAATCTTTCACATCGATTGTTCCCCTTCCCATAATGAGGGAACGTTGCACGATGTTCTCCAACTCACGTACATTTCCGGGCCAGGAGTGGCGCTGCAGGATATCAATCGCTTCGTCGGTAATTTTAGGCATACTGCTTAATTCGGAACCATGTTTACGCAAGAAAAAATGGACCAGCAAAGGAATATCTTCCTTGCGTTCACGGAGCGAGGGCATTTCGATATTCACCACATTCAGTCGGTAATACAAATCTTCCCGGAATGTTCCCTGCTTCACCATTTGCTGCAAACCGGCATTCGTGGCTGCAATGATGCGTACATCTATTTTTTCGGCCTTTGAAGAGCCTATCATGGTAATTTCCTTTTCCTGGAGCACGCGCAGTAAACGCGTCTGGACATTGTGGGAAGCGTTTCCAATCTCATCCAGGAAAATAGTTCCCTGGTTTGCAGCCTGGAAAAATCCCACCCGATTGTCCATTGCACCTGTGAAAGATCCCTTCAAAAAACCAAAAAGCTCACTTTCTAACAAATTCTCCGGGATTGCTCCGCAGTTCACACTGATAAACGGTGCTTTGGAACGATGTCCACTGTAATGAATTGCACGAGCTACCAGCTCCTTCCCCGTTCCGCTTTCACCCTCAATGAGCACAGTTGCCGAATTGTTCTTTATCAACTGGATCATATCCGCCAGTTTCTTCATAGCATCCGAACGACCGATCATTCCCAAAACGGCAAAAGGACTCGGATTATCCAATTGCTTATCCCCGGTCGATTCCCGATGCTTCTTCCTGTTCTTCTTCAAACAATTTTCAACGGATTGACTAAGCTCCAGTTGTGTAAACGGTTTTACCAGGTAATCGATTACTCCGGATTTTACCGCTTCCACTGCGCCTGAAATCGAGGGATACCCCGTCACAACCAATACCGGTAATTCGGGATAATGTTCTTTCACATACTGAACCAATTGCATCCCGTTTATTTCCGGCATCTGCAAATCGGTAATTAATAGGTCAAGGGAAGTATGTTTTAGTACTTCGATCGCATCCGGAACATTGCTTGCTCTAAAAGTAACCATGTCCATTCCTTTCAACTGGCGCTGAAGCAATTCCAACATTTCCAGCGAATCGTCCACTACCAAAACACTTTCCCCCTTCATCCCTCTTGTTTTTTAGGCAACACTATTCGAAACTGTGTTCCTTCGTTTATTTTCGATTTAACAAAAATACTTCCTTTATGTGATTTGATGATCCCATGCACCACACTCAATCCCAATCCCATTCCATCTCCAAGTTCTTTCGTTGTGAAAAAGGGTTCAAAAATCTGGGCGATCGTTTCTTCATGCATACCTGTTCCGAAATCCTGGACGATCAACTCGGCACTATCACCTTTATCCTGAGTTTCAATGATAATTTTTCCATTTTCCGGAGAAGCGTGCAATCCATTATTAATTAAGTTAAAAACCACCTGGGTGATTTGAACGGGATCCAATTGGATAATGATCGGATCATTGGACAAATGGGTTTCCAACACGATTTTCTTCCCTTCCAGGGAAGGTTTGATCAGTAAAATCGTTTCCCTGATTACCTCATTGAACGAGACAGATTCCAACCGTTGAGGTAATTCGCAGGAAAAATACATCAGCTTTTTCACCACTTCCCTGGCGTGAAGTGCAGCGTGTACAATTTTCTGCGCATCTGACAGCGTTGCAGGGTCCTTCGAATCATCAATAATCAACTGCGAAAATCCTAAAATACTTCCAAGAGGCGTATTCAGTTCATGGGCAATTCCTGCCGTAATTTCTCCAAGTACTTTTAAGCGGTCATGATGCCTTAAACTTTCGAGGTATCTTAACTCTCTGGATTTAATCTCATGGTGCTGAATATACAGCGAAAGATCCATGGCCAGTTTCTCCAGCAACCTGTATTCTTCTTCCAAAAAATCTTTTTCCGTAAATGGGGGCGCCGGATAATAAATCCGGATGCGGCCATTTCCCAGATCACCAATCCGGATAATTTGTTCCTGGAAAACATGTTTATGGGGTTCTTCAGCCGATTTGTACCAGTGCGTGCGGACCTGGATGTGGCAAATTGCAGCTGTTTCGTGTTTCCATGCTTTCGGAATTCTGTGAACGATTTCATCAAGCACCTGATCGAAGTCTTTCGTAGAATCAAGTGTTATTTTTGCAATATCATACAAGCAGCTCAACTCTTTCAAGCGTTCTGCCAGAATTTCACTTTCAGAATTTCCCATATTCACTGAATAAACTTATAATTTTCAATCCAGGTAGAATCTGTTACATCGTAAAGCAATTTCCAAAAACAGGTATCCACGATATAATCAAAATCCAGCTGCCTGATGTTGTAGCGTTTTGCCAGGTATTCTTCCTGCTTCAAACTTGGTCTTATCCTGCCAAGGCTCCACCCCGCCTCATTCTTTCCATGATACGGCCAGTCTGAAAAACGGATCTTCCAAAGACTGTCCAGTGCAGGACAATAAGCGATCTCCGCGCGAATGGTATCATTGACAAAAACACCTCCGATAATCTTATTTTGCCTGAAATAATCGATTTTCCCGGGATTGAACGGGCTGGGCCAATATCCGCTTAAGACTTTGATGAATTCATCCTTGCTGGTGAAAACTCTTTTTGCCCGGAGAATGCCGTCATTGGAATACCTCATAGCTACAAAGCTAACAACACTTGAATTTGCTCCGATAGAAATACGTGCACCAAAAACGATCCGATAGGAAGGCTGTTCGACTTTCGAAAACGAAAACGAAAAAAGAAGCAGCAAAATGAGGATGCAGTATTTCACGATCAAATTAAACGCAATGAATAACAAATTTGTTACCAAAAAAGCGAATAATTCAACTCAATGCCAATCAATTAGTATTAATAGTGTGGAAATTCAATCAAACCGAATGACCTTTGTAGGTGTTACCAGGGCATTGAGGCGGATATCTGTAGGAAGTACATCTTCTATTTTTGATTCCGGATCGAAGTAATGCAGTCCGATGAAAACACAGTTCGGTGCACATTTACGCAGGAAACGATCGTAAAACCCTTTGCCGTAACCAACCCGGTTTCCTTTTACATCTGCTGCCAAAAGCGGAACAAATACGATATCGAACCGGTCTGCGGCAATAACCTTTCCTTTCTTGGGTTCGGGAATTCCTTTCTGGTTCACTTCCAGCTGGTCAGTAGATTCAAACAGGTAATGACGCATTTCCATACTTTCGAAATTGGTCTTCGGAATGGCTACGGAAGCACCGATTCCCAGTGCTCTTTCAAGAAGCAAATAAGTGTTTACTTCCCGTTGTCTTTCAATAGGAAGAAACAAAGAAATCATTTTTTCAGAAAGCTGAAAATGAGTCAACGTTTGCTCAACAATTGTCTCGGAAAGCCTTTCTATCTCGCCGGGAGAAAGTTGAAGCCTCAGCTCTTTATACTTTTGACGCAAATCTGCTTTTGTCATACCTACTCTTTTGGACCAATGCTTAATTCCGAAAACGGATTACTTTTCGGTAGAAAGTTCGTATCCTTAATTTGTGACTGCTAGTTATCAATTGGTTGAAGGAATAAAATCCGGTTCAACAATTCAAGTATTTTCGGCTAAATTAGTTGAAAGACAGTAATTAAACAAAAGTGCATGAAATTTATGTCTCAAGTGTTTTTTAACAAAAAAAACCAGGAAGCTTTGGCAGATGCTTTCTTAAGTAAGTATATTTACACTGTGTATAAAAGATTGCGTTTATTTTCTCTCATTTGTTTTTTGTCACTAAGCAGTAACCTGGTGGGAAATCTCATATGGACCTTTATGGAAGAAAAACAGGCTGTCAGCCTGGCTTCCGAAGAAGATGATGACAGTGAAGAACGTGATTCGGACACGGATGAGAACAATAATGGAAGCAGTAAACGTGGAATTAATCTCCTGGAAGAAGAACTCCATCTGGCAGAAAACACTTCTCTTTCAAGTTTCGAAATCGATTTTAATCTATTGCAGAAAAGCTCTTTTTCAATACTCAGGGACAAAACCAACGGTTCGGAAAAAGTCCCTTTGGATAACCCTCCCGAAATCGGATAATCATTCAGCTAACGTGATGCATTAGTTTATTCATTATCCATTTTTCATGAAAAATTTATTCAAGACCTGGAAGCAGGATATTCCTGCAGGTTTGGTCGTATTTTTAGTTGCGGTACCGCTTTGCCTTGGTATTGCATTGGCCTCCGGTGCCAATCCGTTTGCAGGATTAATTGCCGGGATTATAGGCGGACTTGTAGTTGGTGCTATTTCCGGTTCATCTATCGGGGTTTCGGGTCCGGCTGCTGGTTTGGTAACAATTGTAGCCCCGGCCATTCTCGACCTTGGTTCCTTTTCGATATTCCTCAGTGCTGTAGTTATCGCCGGAGTGCTGCAAATAATTTTCGGGATCGTTAAAGCCGGTTATCTTTCTTACTACTTCCCAAACGTGGTGGTGAAAGGAATGCTGGTTGCAATCGGTTTGCAGATCATATTTAAACAATGGCCGCACGCACTGGGCTATGATAAAGACTATGAAGGTGATGAATCCTTCTTACAAGCGGATGGTGAGAACACGTTTTCCGAACTATACCACAGTTTAGGCTATGTAACTCCATCTGCCCTCATTGTTTGTGTAGTATCCATTCTGATACTTATCCTTTGGGATAAAAAAATGATTCAGAAAACATTTCTGAAATTCGTTCCCGGGCCATTAATTGTTGTATTGATCGGAATCATTGCTACTGTTTCCCTGGATGGCAGCAGTTGGGCTATTGAGATCCAGCACCGGGTAGATCTTGGAATTGCAGGAAAACCCATAAAAGAGTTTTTTACTTTCCCCGATTTCACTCATCTTGCAGATACGCGAATCTATGTTATTGCATTTACGATAGCAGTAGTTGCGAGTCTGGAATCTTTATTAAGTGTAGATGCTTCGGACAAGCTGGACCCTAAAAAACGCGTTACACCGGTAAACCGGGAATTAATTGCCCAGGGAATCGGAAATGTACTTTCAGGAGCAATCGGTGGACTCCCGGTGACACAGGTTGTGGTGAGAACATCTGCAAATGTAAATTCGGGCGGTACCAATAAACTGGCAGCTATTACGCACGGTAGCCTTATTGTATTATCGGTATTGCTTGTACCGTTCCTTTTCGGGTATATTCCGTATGCATCATTGGCTGCCATATTGATTATGGTAGGATTTAAACTGGCAAAACCTTCGGTTTTCAAAACCGTTTACAAGCAGGGATGGCTGCAGTTCATCCCTTTTATCGTAACAATCGGATGTATCATTTTCACTAACTTATTAGTGGGCGTTTTATGTGGTTTAATTGTTTCATTCCTTGTAATTTTATACCATAATTTTAAACTGTCTCATTACTTGGAAAAAGATGGAGAAAACTACACCATTCGATTAACGGAACATATGACCTTCCTAAACAAGGCATCACTACTAAAAACATTGACCAACATCCCGAATAACGTAAAAGTTACGATTGACCAGCGGGACGTAAAACACCTTGCCCATGATATCATGGAATCGATAGAAGATTTCAAAATAAGGGCGAAAGACAAAAACATTGAAATTGAAATATTAACACCAATAGAAACAATATGAAAGACATCTTTGAAGGAAACAAGAAATGGGTAGAAGATACATTGGCAAAAGACCCCTCTTTTTTTGATCATTTATCACAAGGCCAAAAACCCGAATATTTATGGATAGGTTGTTCCGATAGCCGCGTTCCGGCAAATGAAATCGTGAACCTGCCTCCGGGAAGTATTTTCGTTCAGCGCAACATTGCAAACCAGGTAATTAACTCGGACATGAACTTATTGAGCGTAGTTTACTATGCTGTAAAATACCTGAAAGTAAGGCACATTATGGTCGTAGGCCACTACGGTTGCGGCGGTGTTGCTGCAGCTATGAGCAATAACAGTTTCGGATTCCTTGACAATTGGCTGGTAAGCATCAAAAATGTCTACCTAAAAAACCAGGCTGAATTGGAAGCAATCTCTGATATGGAGGAAAGAACAGACCGTTTGGTAGAATTGAATGCTATCCAGCAGTCCGTGAACATGGCAAAGATCTCTTTCATCCAGGAAGAATGGCAGCAAGGAAATCCGTTGGAAATCCATGCGCTGGTATACAGTCTGAAAGACGGGTTGTTACGAGATATGAAAACAACGATCAACAGCGCAACTGATCTAAAGCCGGTTTTCCAGTTTTACCAGTTCTAAGCAATGATAGAAGAGACAATCCTCCAGCTGGAAGAACTTTTTGAACCTTTCAGGAATGCAAAACGTGCTCAGACTGCCAGTGCTTATTTGAGAGATCAGTTTCCATTTATCGGAATGAAAACCGAGATTCGGAGAGCTGCTCAGAAAAGCTGGATTGATTCACTCAAAATAATTGAAGACAAAAATCCCGACAGTTATCGGGAAAAATGGTTAATCATTCGCGCTCTTTGGGAAAAAGAAGAGCGCGATTACCAACATACCGCTATCGACCTGCTGAATTCCATGCCTAAGAAGTTCTATTCGGAAGACGATGCCCTGGAATTGGAATGGTTACTCAACAACAAATCCTGGTGGGATAGTGTCGATTCCATTGCTTCCAACTATTTGGGAAAATGGGCCTTGTTATTTCCGGAAAAAGCGCGTGAAACCTTTGAAAAATGGCGTTATCATGAATCCTTCTGGCTGCAACGCTCTTGCCTGATTTACCAATTGAAGTACAAAGACAAGGTTGATTCGGTTTACCTGGAAGACCTCATCCGGCAGATGAACAGCAATCAGGAGTTTTTCATTCAAAAAGCCATCGGCTGGTCTTTAAGGCAGCTTTCGAAATACAACCCGCAAGAAGTAACACGAATACTCGGGAATAATCCTATCAAGGGATTGGCTTTGCGCGAGGCGAGTAAATACCTGGATTAATTATCAATTATGAATGTTTCAATTATCAAGGAACTTTCCTTCTTGATAATTGATAATTAATAGATTAGTTTGTTACTTTTCCAAAATGAGACATTACCTCTGAAAACCCACGGCTTTGTTTAAAAAGAAAACACATACTGTATTGGATGAATCCCGGCAAATTGAGCTTGCTCAGAAGGACCACCGGCATTTTGGCCCGCTGTATGAGCGGTATTTCGAGCAGATCTTTCGTTTCATTTTCAAAAGACTGGGAGGAAATGAAGAAGCAGCCGGAGATTTGGTTCAGCAGTGTTTTATAAAAGCGATGGCAAACATCGGCAAATACGAAGACCGCGGACTTCCGTTCAGTGCGTGGCTTTACCGGATTGCTCAAAACGAGGTTAACATGTTCTTCCGGGCTGAAAAGAAGAACTATTCCGTAGAGATAACGGACCGCCAGCTCTACTCCATTTTGGAAGAAAGCGGAGAAGGCTCGGTTCAACAAGCAGATTTGGATCAATTGATCGAAATTATCAATAACTTAGATGAAACTCAGGCAGATTTAATCGAATTACGATTTTTCCAGGAGCTTAGTTTCAAAGAAATTGCTGATATCTACCAAATTAGTGAAGCAAATGCGAAAATGAGGATTTATCGCTTACTGGAAAAGATCAATACAAATTGGAAACGCGAATCATGAGAAAATTTCAAAGAATATCGAACGAGAAATCACAAGAACCTACCAAGGAACAAATGGTACGTTACAAGGATTTTACCTCGCTTTCTCATAAATACGAGCGTTTGGCAAAACGTCCCAAGCGTCCGCTGTATAAAGATCCGAAGCTCTTTTTACTCCTGCTGATCATCGGATTAATGTTCTTGCTGGTATTCCTGGAGTCCTAGAACACCTCTCTCCCTCAGGCGGTAACTTATTAAAATCCTTCAATATCCAATTGCCTCATTGCCACAAATGACTTCAACACCCGCTCTCCTACTCCCGGAACATCAACATGAACCAGGTACACCCCGGAAGCAACAGGAATTCCAGCCTGGTTTGACAAGGTCCAATCCATAAAGGTCATATCATTGTCTTTCTTAAATTGGTTGACCATTTTCCCCGACATGGTATAAATCGTAATCGTGCATACTTCCGGCAGATTCACAAACTTAACGCGCTTGTCCACTTTATTCCGCTCATACTCTGAGAATGCATAGTATGGGTTTGGTACCACATTGATCAAATCCAATGCCGATGCCAATACGTCTCTGCTAGCTGTTGTTGTCTGCAAATCATCCATTGACCAGGAATACATCGGTC
>NZ_CABHOL010000019.1 GCF_902168135.1 uncultured Fluviicola sp. | reverse complement strand
TTTCTATACTCCTGTATTAATATCTGATTATCTGGTTGTATAATGGTGATTTTAGCATCATAAACCGAGATTGATCCTTTAATCAATACTGATTTTTCTTGTGCATTCAGACTGTTTATTCCTAAAAGTAACAGGACTGCAATTAATGTTGTCAATTTCAAATGTTTCATATTGCGTATTTTGATCCTTAATTTAATCGATTACAATGGATAAACAGGCAAATCTGCTTTACAACTTACCAATAACAAAATATCTGTCACATTCTCTTCACTAAACAATTCCCGATTGATTGGTGTATTAGCAAAAGCCAAACGCAATTTCACAAATGGAGTAGCCGGGTTTTGCGTGCTTAGTACATTGGTTAATGCATTAGCACTGAATGTTCCGTCCACAGTAATTCCGGTCATCGGTTGCGAATTCGCAGATGAACTTACCAAACTGAAATCTGCAATAGAAACTTCATCAGTAAATCCATCTTTCCGTGCAAAATGAAGCAGTACATTAGATCCATCCAAACGGATGTTGTCTACTCCAGCCGGGAACATTTCTGGTTTCAATTCAATATCCACATAGAATGAAGTATTTCCTTCCTGAGCCTGCGCCAGTTCATACCATTGATCCGGGAAGTCATTCTTGAAGGAGAATCCTCTGCTGAATCCTAGCGTATTATCGATATCCTGCAATACCTGGAAGCGGTATTGGTAACTGTCTAATGCAGTGTAATCCACTTCGATTACCACATCTGCAATTTGGCTAAAATCCATTCGGTTAGAGAACTTCGGCATTTTCAATTCCCAATGCGATTCTATCCCCATTCCTTCAAACGGATTCAGAAACTCATTTTGCATCGGCTGTAATTCAAACAAGCCGGTTGCACGGGAAGCTCCTGTCAATGCTACCTGGTCCGTTTCCATTCTTCGGATAGGGATGCGCTGGAAGGTATTGTTTGATTCAATTACGGTGTAGGAAGTTGTCCCTGCCGTTAAAGTTGCTTTGATGTTATCGTAAACAGGTACCAAACCAATTACTGAAACTTTCACACCATTAATTAACCGTAGGTAATGCCCCGGGAAATCGTAATCGAATAAACGATTCGTCAGATCAAAATTCAAAACACCTGTTTCACGGAATGTCTGGAAAGCATCCGGGAAATTCTGCCCCAATGAAATGATCTTTGTCATTTGCAGTTTGCGTTTGGTTGTTTCAAAAGCATACTGATCCAGACGTGTCAAATCCTGCAACAGTCGCGTACTTCCGGTCAATCCTCTTCGATCAATGCCACCACCTGTTAGTGCTAAAGCTCCGGTTTGCGGAACTTCCCAGTAATCGTTCAAAATGAATGGTCCGGCTTGTTCCTGCTGTTCGAAGTAATACTGCTGTTCGGCTGTTCTTGCAACCGCAGTGGCAATATTCAGCATGTAGCTGTAAGTCCGTTCCAACACGTTCCCCATCCAGCGATACAATTCCGCATTCGTAAACTTGGTCTTTAAGAATTCCAGCGTATCTGTTGCGTGGTCCATATTCATGGAAGCAATTTCCCGCTCCTGTGAAACGATCCGCGTATTCTGTTCTGCAATTTTGATTTGCTGGTTCGCAATACTGATATCATATCCTGCCAGTTCACTCTGGAACTGCCACTCCTGTGAACGACGTTGATAGGAAGCTAATTGAGACATCATAGAAGACGTCATAGATAAAACTTGTGAAATACCGGCTGTTCCTTGCGCTGAAAATCCAAATGCATTTTTACCATCAAGCTGTGCAGCAGAATACGCTCCTGCTGAAAAAAAAGCTATCGATGAAATAGTCTGAGCTATGGTCGCAGCAGTTAAAAGTGCCAAACTTGCTGTCTCATACCCATTCAATCCAGCATTAATCCAATTATCATAATTACTGCGAATAAACTGTACTTTATCCAATTGCAGATCAGCCACCGTTTCCTCGTTTAATGCCTGTTTCACACGCAGATCCTGCAATTTCACTGTAGACTTCGCTGTTTGTAGATCTTGTTTGGCGCGTAGCTGGCTGTAATTCTCTGCATCTTCTTTTTCAAGCGTAGATAAGAACTGGCTTTCCAATTGCTGGGCTTGTGAAACCAATTGTTTGGCGCGTTCTATCAATACCCGGAAACGGTATTGGGACGGATTTAAAGTCGCTGTTCCCGGAAGGATCAGGTTTCCTCCTGCTCCAATAACTGGAACTCCACTTACGCTGTCTGTTGGTGCTGCAAAAATATCCAATGTGCGTTCCATTCCTGCAATGTTGCGGCAATTGTGGATCTTGAATAATTCCAGGTTCGCCTTCAATTCCAAAGCCTGGTAAACCGGGTTTGTTGGCAAACAAAAAGCGTAATCTACAAAAGGAACATAATCTTCGGCATAGAGGAATGGCTGATACAATACGGACGCATTTCCAAATACCAGGTTACCCTGTAAAGCAGCCGGTGTTGGCTGGAACGGATTGTAAGCAAAATCCGGATTTTTCAAAAGCTGCACACCGGCGTCATCTGCAAAACGAAATGCAAGTGACTGTGCGTTATCGGGAACCGCGTCCAGCAACCAACTGATTTGCGTGCTATTTTCCGGAAGCCCAACCTGATCGGGAGTTGAAGAGGCTAGTGTTGCCAGCGTATTTGTAAAATGACTTACCACCACATTGTTGAATACTTGTGTATCTACATCTGCAAACAAATAACGATAGGCGTCATTCATACGATTACTAATTCCGTCCATTAATTCGGTGACAGAATCTGCTGCCGGAGCGGGGTGCGTATTCTTGAAGTCTTTGAGGTAATCGAAGGCGTTTGTGAATTTTGCTTCCGTCTCCAGTTCCCCGTTGAATATACCAACCAGGTACTCTGAAGCCTCTTCAATCAATGCAGCGTCATTCAGGCTCTCCAATTCCGATTGGACTTCTGCAAACATATTCGCCCAATAAAAATCAATGGGAGTTTCAACAGCCGTTTGGAAACAAGCATGAGAACTCGTGTAACATTGAGATGGTTTGACATTCAATTCACTCACTTTAAGAAGATCCAACACTTCCGTATAGAGTTTCCGTGCATTCGGCACCGTTTCTATGGTGTCGATGGTGAATTCTCTGTCTCCGTAAGCGGTCATACACTGAATAATGTTCATCAACGTGTACTTCGTATATGCATTTGTGCGGGTTTGAGCAATCAGATGCGGATTTAACGGATCCATTAACCAATCCGAAGGGCGGTCAAATACGTTTGTGATGGATTCTTCCAATACCAATCCGTAGAAGATTTTCCGCTTATGATTCAGGTTATTGGTGTAATCATAAACCGACTGATACCAATCAAGCGCGGTAGGATAATCTCCTCGTTGCTGTTGATCAAGTGCAATAAGCATCGGAACAAAATAATATGCCTCATAAAGTACATCCCTGATTCCACTTGTCCGGTACAGAGAACCTATCGGATTTCCCTGCGGTGCATTTAAATTGGCACGCATATGCAATTTGATATTTGCCGTACGCAAATCAAAATTCTCGATACAATTCCCTGATTCTATTTGAACCGTGGTACTTTTTACAAGAGCCAGAGCAAATACAAGAGCACTTCCAATCGATGTCCCATTAATCCTGAAAGTTGTTCCAGAAAGAATATCTTTATTATACACTGTCACAGCATTTGCAGATTCCCAATTGGAACTGTTAAAGCGTGGTGCAATTGAGAGAATGTTTTGATCAAATCCCTGGGCGGTAAGGATCTCCTCGTGCATCTCCAAAGTGTATGGAGAAATGGAATAATCGAAATATACTTCCTGGTACGTTGTTAGACCTGAATTATTCCGGTTAGCTATAATAAACTTTTCTTCTGACAGATCTTTTTTAAACACCCCGGCTATACCCTGAATAAATCTGCTTACAGGAATAATCGGAACGGAACCGGATAAACTGCCAAAATATCCGGTGCGAATTTCATTGTTAAAAACAACCGTAATTCCTGTTTTTGAATTCAGGTTTACAACTGTTGTAGTTATATCATGAACCACACCTGTGATTGGCAATTCATTCTTCTCCACGAGAATCATGTTTCCTATATTGGTATCAAAGAAATCGTCTTTAGGCATATACCTTATAACAATGTGTCTCATTGTACCATTCCATCGTTTATAGGACAAAATAAAGTTTACAAAATCCCATTCTGTGGAATGCTGACAAACAGTGATTTGAGTCAATATATCCAGGTTATTCAACAACGAATAATTGATGGTGTCAGGAGAACTTGAGAACGGACCCTGTATACCCTGATAAGCATCGGAATAAGTTACTTCTGTAAGATCCGGAAGCTCCATGGTTTCTTCTTCTGTCCATTCACTACCGGCAGTCATTAGATCCTTTTTCAAGTAAGCGAGTTTGAACTCACCGTCTTCCTTGAAGGTATAGAACAACCACAAAGCGGCATCCGTTGCTTTTCCGTTATCATCAAATTCTGAACTTAATGGCAGACAGCCCAATACTGTTGCTTTTTCCCTGATCGGGATTTCTATCCAGAAATCGTGTTCGTTCGGATCGGTTGCATAGAATGCTTTGGAAGAATAATAAACCTTATCCGTCAATGTACTTTGCCCAAAATAGAAGGTCATGTACTCGCGCATACTGTTGTTCAAATCCCCGCAGCAATCCAACGGATCTTTCCGGAAGATGTATGCATCCGTATTTGCCGTACAAATCAGTTTCAGGTTTTGAATGTCCTCGAAGTAGGTTTGATACTTTTTCGCGGCTTTACAAGCATCAATTGGTGAAAAACGATTCGCATTCTGGATCGTATCCGCTAATTCAATGAACGCCGGGCTTTGTTTACGTTTTAAGGTCGGATAAAGCAGGTTTTCCGGATAAATGTAAGTAAACACTGCCGATCTCCAGGTTGCATAGGAACCCAGCCACTGCCATTCTTTGTCAAAATTTGGTGCAGTAAGCGAGAAACCAGTGAGGTAGTTATCGTAAACCCCGCTTTCCAGAGCAAATATCAATCCCTGGATTGTTTCAATTGCATGCGAAACCCGGCTGTGTTTTACACAACAATTATCTTTCGTTTCAATGAACAAGGTTTTAGCGATTCGCTCCGCTGCATCGTCGAATGATTCACAGTTATTCCGAAGTGCCTGGATCAGTGCATCCCGCATTACCGGAAGAGCAATGTCTTCTGTTGCTTCAATAACCCCATTCCATTCTTCCGTCACTTTCTCTTTGCGCTCTATACGCGAGTTCAAGGTATCTTTCCACGCCTTTTTATCCGCATTCGGAGATCGCCACTGTTCGGTTTCCTGTACCAGGTTGATCGGGAAGTTGATAATTGCAGGAGTGTAATTTTGGAAATCGGCTCCAGTTAATACGATGTTATTAAGATACTCTTGCTCGACAAGCGCAAAATACTGTGAATTGGAAGTCTGAATCCGGATAAAGATATTAATCACGCTTTCAAACTCTGAAGGAAGTAAATTAGACAGATCAGTTGGTGCAGCATCCGCTCCATTTTCAAGGACCGTATATATTTCTCTCAAAACCCGGTATTCGGATATCCGGATATTGAGCTGATTTAAATAAGGACGAATATCTTCTCCGGAATCTTCTTTTTCGAAGAGCTCAACAAAATAGTTATAATATTCTGTGGCAGTTGATACATTTGCTCGTGCAACCAGATGATCTAAGAAGGTTTCCTTATAGTTGGCGAACAGGTCTTCAAAATTAAGAGAATCATTAAACAGCAATGCTAATCCGCTATAGGTTGAGTCCAATGCATTTTTTCTGCTTATCCATAAATCATGAACTGCTTCTCCAATAATGAACTCTTTGATGTTTTCAGGTGGAACAATATCCGGGAACACGGTCGGAACGCGGTTCCATCTGGCAAGTGTTTGTTGCCACAACGAACGATCCTGGGAATTTCCTCTCAAACTATCCATTCGAAGCTGAAGAACATTGTAATATTTAACTGGTCCAAAATCAACTGTCCCATCGATTTCCTGCGGAATCCAGGCAGGATGCAGGTTATCGGTCAAATAGAATTGTTTCCGCTTACAGGCAGTAACCAATAAGTCTGTCACGGAGCGCAATTCAGCTATAGTCGGCTGATTGGATGGATCGGAATCTTCATACGCCTGCATCACCGGAATAATTAATGAAAATTCATCCGGTGTAAGTGCAAATGCTTCTGAAAGTACCTCTATCGCTTGCTGCTTTACAAAGGCATCATTACTTTGAAAAGCAGCAATTAACTGTGTTATTCCCGTATATGGTGGATCAATATCGTATGGTGTTGACTGGCTTCCGGTATTGATCTCATTGAAAATACGCAGGAAACTATCTGCTTCAAAAGAGCTCAGTAAAGAGAAATACTCACTGCGTTTATCATCCAACTGCTGTTTCCGGTCGTCATACAATTCAACATACGGTTTCGCGTCCGGAGAAATGAGTAATTGATTTCTTGGTACCAATTCCGGATCAATGATTGCAATGCTGGAAGCATTCATATCAGCAACGTCTCCAGGAATTGTTTGCAAAGATGGATCCCAGGAATCTGAAGCGGGTTCATTCAAAGCTTTCCAGAAAAAACGTGCATCCAGCATCAACTTCTCCGGATCCGTTCCTCCTGTTGGAATGTACTTGATTTCTTCTTTGACCCAAAGAGCATCTAATTTCGTTCTTGCGCAGTTACGCAAAATGGAAGCTGTTTGATAAAGCTTCGATAACTCTGGTTTTTCAACCAAATACATGGAGTTCAGAAACTGTTCATACACCAGCAAATTCTCCATTAACTGGTTAAATCCGAAGGCATCCGTATGAAGGTTCTCTGTTACCAGTTGCATATAGATCGGATCGGGATCTCCTGAACGGATGATTTCATACAATTTCTTCAGTTTGTTGTAATAACCCGATTCTGAAGCAATTGGAGCCGGCCAGTCTTCCGGGGCAACCGGAGCGTCCCACACACTATAAGTGAAAGCACTTGCTATCGCAGGGTCCAAATAAGTGTAGCTTGAATTTACACCAAATAATTTGTCACAGATGTCACTCGGATCAGGACTAGTAGTTGTATCCAGAGCGACTTGCGCTTCATAAATAAACGTGATGTTCCCGCTTAAAAATTCAGCTGAAAGAGGTGTCGTAACTGCAAAATTAACCTTCTTCTTATCCGGGCTAACTCCAAACTCATCCATCAAGTAATCCATGTCCTCAGGAAATGTACTATAAACGTCATTACTACCACTACTAATCAACTTTGCATTTGTCGTTACCCCTGGCACCTGATTGATAATTACTGGCTCAGCCCACTCCAGAAAAATCCACGTATCATCATTAATTTGAGGTGCGCTTGTCAGATTTAATGCATTGTCATATCGCATAACCGGATTATTTCCTGCCGGCTGAAATAAAGATGGTTGAATAGCATTCGGGGTAGATTTTTTCAGTATTATATCCGTATTTGCTCCGTTCAACTGCACACTAAATATTGGAAATGGATCAAAATCTAATGTGTCAGGATTCTTGATACGAACGGAATTACCGTAAAAATTGGTTCCCGACAAATTGATACCCGGAACCCGTAAAATTCTTGACGATAAGTCAACAGAAGTTCTGGAAAGAATAGGAATTTCTCCCGGGACATCCGTAACAAAATTATTTAAGAAAGTATCGGTATCCTCCTTTCGATGTCTCCAAAGATCCAATGCAAAATCAGAAGATTTATAGGTCATATCACCTCTTCCGATCATATCCGGATCGATAATTGGCTTCCAATTGGCTTTGAATGTAAGATCATCTTCCGGTTTAACGCCTTCACGGCTGTATTCAGAAAAGAAGAAGTCTGCACTTTTCCACAGTTCACGTAGATATGCATTTTTCCAGGTAATCATCAAGGATTCAGTAGGATTCGTCAATACATTGCGTTCCGTATCTCTGAAACCATAAATGATTTCCAGGTTCTCGGCAGTCAATTCTTGATCAGTTAATGTATTATCAAAAGTGAGCCACATACGGTCAGCGGTGAAATCATCAATTGTCCCGGGAATGTAAAGTGGAATTCCTAATTTATCTGATAAGCGTTGAGCAGCTTCTTTTTTGTCGTCTTCATCCTGCATCGTTATCACACTTCGTAGTTCCTCATAGGAACTTCCGGCTTGTGTAAGAATGGTTTTATAGGTTAATAACAAGAAATTTTTTCGATCATTTTCCAATCGTTCCAATACTTCGGTCGGAAGTGTTTTCGTGGCAACGTATTGTTCCAGGATTTCTGTTACCAGGCGCAAACGGCAATATTCTTTGTGAAGGGTATCACAATCCACCGAAAAGGAACCGAATGGTTGGAAAAAATAGCCTTCCAACAAGGTCAAAAACGCATTGTAATTAACCGGAGTGTAGGACGGTGATCCTGTTTTTTTGATGTTTTTCGCTCCGTACTTTAAAAGGTCCACCAAATACGAGAATGGACTAACTGCTGAAGTACAATCCTCACATTCACACCGATTAATAAACTTCGAAAATGCTGTTGAAGCAAAATTGGAGTTCGGAAGATCCGGAATGGATGGTGTTTTCAACGCATAATCTCCCATTTTGGCAGAAAGCAGATTGGACAATAACTTTTGATTTTGTACCACCGTATTATGCAATTTTGCAGCATCATACAATGTAAAACCGGCACTTTCAACATCAGAAATAAAAGTCTCCTTCGAAGTTTCAGCGATCTTAGACAAGTTATCATAACCTTTATCGATTATGTCCTGATTTTGAATAGCGTTCGTATTTACAGTATACAAATCAATGTGTGCCTGAAGCAATGTCAACTCTGATTCTGTAGCAGTTGGTAATCCATCAATGTAGCGGATCGGTCCTGCTTTTTTCAAGCTATCAAGAGTATCAAGCCCCTCATCCCCGAGGAAATCGACCAAATCTACAGAAAAAGTAACACCACTTATTGTTTCAATCTCTTCAATTGAAGGCGAATAAGGTATCGCTTCTTTAAAAGGTAGTGTTGCTACCTGAACAAAATTCTTGCTGCCAGGGAGCAGGCTACTAATAGTGTCAGAAAACACTTCGTTATCTGAAGGGTCGAATATAAATAATTCAACGTCGATTGGGAATGTCCCGGGATTATCCACAGAAATGGAAAACTTTGAAAAGCTACCATCATTTCCTAAATGACCAGATGTAACTAGTCCTGCTGAATCTCCAGCTTCATACATTCCATCGGCAAACAAAGTCAGGTTCTCCGGGTATTGAAATTGGTAGAAAGTCAAAGGGGAGTATGTAGTCCACTGATCGAGAACTTCATCATACATAAAAAGAGTACCATCCGGATCAATCCCAATTCTGGTAACATTATCTAAACCTATTGGAGTAAGTGCGGTTGGATAATACTCTCCATTTCCACAAACACATAATCTACCGTCACGAATAGTCAAATTGCTATTCATGGTATAAAGCACCTTACTTAAATCAGGTGTAGCAACTTTCCAATATACGTTCTCTGAAGGAAGTGAAGGAACTCCGTTTATTGTTGTGTTTACAACAAATTCTTCACTCGATTTAACACTTACCGGCAACTGCGGAACAATCAATTCCGCATAACCTTCTGTTGTTGTTAGTTGTGATGAAGTAAACAAACTTTTAGGAGTCACTGAACCTATTAATCCCGTAAAATCAACACCACATCCAGCCGGTAAAGGTCGTTGGTCACCTCCTCTTTCATTTATTTTAAATAGAATACTATTTCTAGCTGTCGTTTCCTTCTCTGCGTTTAAAATTATACTTGTATTTATCGGAAACTCAAAAGTGGTAATTGGAACAGTGTATGAACCAATGTTCGTATACCCTTCTTTTAATACAATATCTTTGATCGGTCGAAGTGATGGCTCATCTTCTGCATACGGATTTCCCCCGGATACAAGGACTCCCTGGTAATAAACTTTCGCAAATACGTTTTCAATGCTGCCTTCGAACAGGTATTTCGGCTCATCGTTTACGGTAAATGTGATTTGAAAATCTCCTTCATCATTGGTGGTTCCTTTCCCCAGAAAGAAAATGTCCAGTGGACTTTTTTGCCACAGTTCAACTTCAAGGTTTGAAATTTTTACCAGAGATTCTGTTGATTCAGGAGTAAAAGAGGCGTCTATTCGCCCGGCTACAGTAAACTTCCTGCTGTTTAGGATGGTGCTTGACATGTGATTAGAATTAAGTGTTATAATAAGTTATTTGCAATCTAGTTACAAAAGAATAAAAACGCAATTCCAGCTATAATTATTTCTTTTTAAGCCTGTTAAAAAATGTTATAGTAAAAATGAATCTCCAGTAGTTTGTTAACTGATTTTTATTGCAAAGTTCGTATGGAAGAACGTAAAGTATTTACGTTATGACTAGAATAGTTGTATGTGATGTATATCCTCAGCCAACTCCTTGTTCGATAATGGACGTGTCCCCGCTACTAGTAAAACGGTAATCAATTTTTGGTTACCGTTTTTTTATGTCTAAGATTTTTGAAGGCCGCACGTTCGAGTGCTGCGTCAGTCCTTTGACTCATCCCCGCTACTAAGAAAAGGTCAATCGAAAGATTGACCTTTTTTGTGTCCCATTTTTTTGACACGGCGAGAAGTTTATGCCGACATTGCCAAAAGGCAATCGTCGGTAAGTCGTGTCACCGCTACACCGAATGAAGGGCATCATTTCTGATGCCTTTCATTATTTCATGTATTAAATATCCGAAGGATTCTGATCAAATGTTTTCTTAAAAACAGCCGAAAACTTACTGGCGTTTTCGTATCCCAGTAAGCCGGCAATTTCTTTAACGGTGTATTTTTTTTGCGCAAGAAGCTCCTGTGCTACCTGCATTTGCTGTGCACTGAAGTATTGATACACACTGGTATCGTGCATGCTCTTGAAATCGTTTTTGAGCTTGGTCGGGGAAATCCCCACTTTCCGGGCGATTTTATCAATACCGGGGAAATCACCGAACAAATGATCGTTTAAGAATTGTTCTGCCCGCTGAATGTTCTTGCGGTCATTATCGTTTAGCTTAAAGTGATTCTCCGAAATGATTTCGGTATTCAGCTTTTCAATGAAACGAAAAATGATCCGATGGGTAAAATGCTGAATGGCTTCCCTGTTTTGATCAACACCATCTTCCGCCAACTCCATCATTTCATGCCAGATGGATTCATAGACCGGATCTGTTTCGTCTAAAATCAAAAAGGTATTCGTTGATTCAAAGAAATCAGCGAGCTTACTGTCCCGAAACAACGCGTTCTCACCTTTTTGTTGCTCCAGCCACTTGCTGGTAAAAAAAACAGTGATGTTCTTTTCTTCCGAATTCTTAAAATGGTACTCGGTTTGTGAACATCCGGCTTTAAACAGGGACCAGGTATTTCCTTTGGTCACCAATCCGTTGACCATGGATTTATTGACGAGTGTTGTTTTTTTGACGTGTATGTTGATAAAGTGATATTCCAGGGGAAGTTTCTCGTCATACAGGTTGCGCATGAGGAGGTTTTTTCGGAAATGCAGGTTAGAAATCATGACCCAGAGTCCGGCTTCCGGGTTGCAATAGTACATATTTGATTTCAGGAAAATGCTGACAGATGACAGTGATTTTCGGATCGGATCATGTTTGGTGAAGGGCATTTGATCAAAACTCTCAATCATGGTCTCAGGTGATTGAAATAAATTATTCAACTGGTAACTTCCGTCCTTATAACCGACTTTATAACGCTGGAACTTTTTATACCAGGCAGCCAAGATGTTCGAAAACGTTCCTTCCATGGGCGAAAGATACTTAAGAATTCATTTTTCAATGACTTCAGTTCTCATTTGAAAAACAAATGTCTTTTTGGAGCATGCTATCCCCACTATTCCGATTTAACTTCGTAACTGTATTACAACTTATTCAAATCATGAAACAATTCATCACGATTGCCTTTTTGGTTATCAGTAATTTATCCTTTGCAACATTCTACTCCGGTGGTGACGGTTCGCTTGCTGATCCTTACCAAATAGCCAACAAATCGGATCTCCAATACCTCAGTGAGCATCCCGCTGATTGGGGCTACCATTTCATCCAAACGGATGATATTTCATTCACTGCAGCAGATTTTGCCGTAGGAGGCGATTTTTACAACGGAGGTGAAGGTTTTATTCCAATTGGCCTGAATCTATCAACCTCTTTTACCGGTTCGTATATCGGCGATGAATATACGATTGACAGTTTGTACATCAACAGACCTTCCCAGGATTATGTTGGTTTGTTCGGATATGTGTATGGAAGCACCGCAGAAATAAATGCGTTGTTCGTGACCAATGCAACCGTTACCGGAAACGATAATACGGGAATACTCATCGGGGAATTAAGTTCAGGAACTATCATCAACTCCTTTACTTCAGGATCGGTAACCGGAAACAACGCTATCGGTGGATTATGTGGTTTTATGATTTCAAACGCAAGTATCGAAAGATGCGAATCAAATGCAGCGGTTTCCGGAGTTTATGAACTGGGGGGATTGGTCGGAAGAACGGGAAGCTCATCGATTATTTACTCGAATAGCCAAGGGACTGTTACCGGAACGGGTTTGATCGGAGGCTTGGTAGGAAGAGCCGAATACACTCCCATCAGCGAGTGCTATTCGACCAGTAACGTATCCGGAGATGAATATATAGGTGGGTTGACAGGTGTATTTGATAGTGAAACATTGCTTCATTGTTATTCCGTAGGAACAGTAACAGGTAATTCAGATATAGGTGGTTTAATTGGTTTGAATTACGGAACGATTCAACAGTGTTTTTGGGATGTACAATCTTCCGGTCAGTCTACCAGCCAGGGCGGAACAGCCAAAACTTCGTTGGAAATGAAAACAGCAGCTACGTTTATGAATGGCGGATGGGATTTCATCGCTGAAACACCTAACGGTACAATCGATATCTGGCAAATGGGAGAATGCTCGAACGACGGATACCCTGTTTTCTACTGGCAAGAAAGCGTTTCATACCCGGATCTAACATTTGGCTCAATTAACGGGAATGTTTTGGATTCAACAACTATCTGTTACAATGAGTCTGCCAATATACATGCCATGTCTTGGGACAACGTCACTTGGCATGACAGTATTACTGCTGGCAATTTAGTATCAACCAGTAGTCCGTTCACTACACCAAATCTAACTGAAACGACTATGTACTACGCTCAGGCAGATAACGGAACGTGTGTCAATCCATTCCGCCAAGCATTTACGGTGATTGTGAATCTGGAAAACGTGACCAATCAAACGTTTGAGTTCTGTGGAAGCGGATCTGTTACTGTTGGCAACAATACGTACACCACAACCGGAGTTTACACAGATGTGTTTACTGGAGCCAACTCGTGCGACAGCACAGTGATCACAAACTTAACCGTTCAAGCGGAGTTAAACTATGGTGCGACCCTGAATGGTTTGACCATTACTGCTGCGGAATCCGGTGCAACTTACCAATGGATTAATTGTGCTACGAACGCTGCAATTGCCGGAGAAACGGCGCAAAGCTTTACAGCAACCGCAAACGGTCAATACGCCGTAATCGTAAGTAACGGAGCATGCAGTGATACTTCTGCCTGTGTGAGCATTACAACAGTTGGGGTAACGGATCTTTACGCGAATTCCAACTTTCGTGTTTACCCGAATCCAACGAAGGGTTCTGTTACCATTGACCTGGGAGCAGCTTACTCCGATGTAACAATCGTAATCAAAAATTCCATCGGGCAGATTGTTTCCACGAAAACGGTCGGTTCATCTGCTAAAACAGACTGTATTATTGAAGGGGAAGCCGGAATTTATTTCTTGGAAGTGCAGGCGGATTCTAAACGTTCCGTTTTGAAACTTGTCAAAGAATAGGACCAGTGTGATTAAACATAGGGTCGCATGTTAAAGGCAGATAATATTGTCTGCATCTTCAGCGAGTTCATTGTTCGATACCGGTAGCCTTCTCGCTACAAAGAAAAAGGCATTTTGTGAAAACAGGATGCCTTTTTCTTTTCCTCAAAACTCGCTCTCACACTCACTCTATGGTATTTTGAAAAATGCCTTTTTCCAGTGCGAGTACTGAGAGCTAGAGTGGGATCGAATTGGAGTTTGTAAATTCGATATTCCTACAAATCGTTATAGAATCTATTAATTGTCAAGTTTTGGCAGCCTTTTTTGTTTTATAGAAATTGCTATTCATGTTTGTTACTTACGTTTTGTATTCCGCGGATCACGATAAAATCTATATTGGATATACCTCCGATTTAATTGACAGATTTCATTCCCATAATGAGTTTGCAACCAAAGACTACACGATTAAATTTCGTCCGTGGCAAGTTGTTTATGTTGAATTCTTCGAGTCAAAACAAGAAGCGTCATTACGAAAGTAGTGACGCTTTTTTATTCTCCAAGCCAATTTTTGAAAGCGGATGTACGTGGTCGGCTGACAATCAATTTTTTTTGGAGTGTACAATTCGGAAAAATTACTAATCGATTTCCGAAATACGGCTCGATCTTAAGTATTGACTTATATGCTATGATGCAGTTCCTGCTAATTCTGAAAAAATCATCAGAAGGCAACCTTAGTTCGAGTTCATTCATGGTTCTTGGAGTACAAAAAATCTCACCTTCCTTGGTAATTATTCTTGTCACACGATCTTCAAGGTGACAAATAGATATTTCAGAGAATGAAATAGATTTCATGAACGTTTTATGATAGACAAGCAGCCTCTCATAACTAATTCCCAAATCAGTAACTTCTTTGTCCATTGTGCTAATCTATAACGCCATTAACAATTATTTTTTCAGTAAAAAATTTGCCTTTAGAGCCCCCTGAAACCAGGAAAACATTTCCTGAAGAAACCCCGTTGATTTTTAAAGAATCAAAATAAATATCGAATGAATAGTTCTTTCCGACTAAATCTGTCACGCTAAAGATTTCCACTTTGTCTGCTAAATGAAATTCTGCCGATCCTGAGGGATTAGGGTAGATTTTAGATTTTCCATTTGAGCATCGAACGGAAACAATATCTGAATAACTTGTTTCCCCATCTTTATGTGAAATAAGCAACCTGTAATAATAAAGATTATTGGGTTCGACATTGTGATCCAAAAAAACTAATTTATCCGGATCCGGAAGATCCTTTTCATTTATCGTATATATCTTACTGAATTCTTCCATATTTCCATCGTTCAATCTTTCCAGTTCTATTTTAAGAACATCTTCAATTGTTGATATTTCCATGAGAACCTGAATACACTCATTTGCTTCAAAAGCATGCATATTCACTCCATCAATTCCAAGTGGAATATAACAGCTGTTGCATGCATTATTAACAATTGCTGGTCCGAATAAAGGACTACCTATTACACTCACAGATCCGGCATTATAACAAATGGCTGTATTTGATGTATCGGTAAGAGTTTGTGAATTCATGATTGTGTTTGAAATCATCAAACACGCATATGGATCCGGAGTTAAAAATCCAATTGGATACTGATTGATCATGATTCCTGTAGTTGTTATCGAACCGGCACCAAGACAAAAAGGACTGATCGTATTATTGGAAGAATTAACAATAAAACTTGAATTGAAAAGTCCGTTATTAATCACTTGTGAATTCGGGCCCTGCACTACCATCTGGTTAAAGGGAATATTAAACGATGACGCGGGAGAATAATTATAAATTAAATTATTCGGCCCCGTGACAATGGAGCTCTGTGAAACAATGCTTCCGAAATTTATCAGATTACAAGAATTCCCAAAAACAGTAGCAATTCCTCCATTAGTAAGGTTTAACGTTCCTGAAGAAGTCACGGCAATCGTTCCTGAAGTAAAGTTAAGTGAATTGATATTTAACCCGCTGCATATTATGAGTGTTCCGCCATTTACCGTTATTGTATTTAAAGTGGCAAGACTTGTCACAATAAATGTTTGCCCCATACCTATTACCGCCCCTTCAAAAACTTCAACACCTCCCGGAGAATTACAATCAGGTTCCGGAATTACCGGACCACATTGAGCATAAAAAATAACCGGAAAAAGGGTTGTTCCTGCCAAGCTTATTACCCGCCAAAAAAGAGATGTGTTATTTAGTTTTAGCATAAGATAGAATTTTGCTAAAAATATCTTTAGCACTATTCCGGGTACAATGAATTTGGTTCGAATTGATATTATTAATGCTTCAATTGTAAAATGTCAGCAACAAACCATTTTCAGCTATTTCTTACTTTCCAAAGCCATTGTGATTTTTCTGCACAGACTGAAATAAATCCTTTTTAATTCCAACAAACAGACCGTCAATAACACCTGAAATTTAACCTTAAGGGAACATTGGGATCAGCTGCATTTACCCCTTGCTACCCGATTAAGATCTGTCCCATTTGTTCGTTCGTTTTTGTTTTAAATAATAAGATAATAATGCTTGTTTTTTCATATACCTGTTTTTCTTGTTTTACGTATAAACAATCCCGATTCGAAAAACCTTTGGACGAATGAAAAAAAAACAAAAAAATAGTCCGGCAATTTGAAAAACCGCAATACCGGCCGGGCATTTTGTGTCGAAATAATTTAGTTTGAGCCTTGTTAATGCTTTAATTGTAAAATGTCGGTAAAAAAGGGCCGGCCGATGATAGCACCTGAAATTAAATCTCACGGAAAACATTAAAATCAACAGTTTTTAGCCCTGCTATTCAGTCAGGATCAGTCCCATTTGCTGGTTGTTGAGACCGCAAATCTTCCCCCTCCGGTAAAGAAAAGTGATATACTGATCACAAAGTAAATAGCGATCAACTCCAGGGCCCAGCCACCATACTCATTCAGGCTTAGAATATTTTGTATCTGGGACAACAAAATAATTGTTAAACAGTTAATTGCAAAAATCAAGCTGCTGATTCTCGTTCTAAATCCGATTATCATAAGTAAAGGCGCAAAGACTTCCCCAATATACACGCCATAAGCGAAAAATGACGGTAAGCCTTCTTCAACCATCATGGCTTTTATAAAATCAATACCGTTGATTAATTTACTGATCCCATAACACAGCATGGGTGCGCTTATAATTGTGCGCGTTAGTAACAATCCTAAATCACTGTTCTTTTTCATAAATTATTGTTTTTTATTATTATTTGCTTCAAATAAACACCTGTATTGAATAGAGTCTTTGATGAGTTCCCAAATTGATCCAGGTTAAGTCCCAATCCCAGCTGTGTTGACGCTCTTTGAACTCCAAGACGGAATTGCTGAATACCTCTGGAATAGCCGCTCCGGTCGAAATTTGCAATAATGACTATCTGGCTCTGAAGCTGGTATTGCCTGAACTCAATCAGTGATCTCCGATAGATCAATGTCTGCTCAAAACTTATCTCCTTTTGGATCGTAAAACCTACTGTGTAGCTAAAGGCTTTTTGATCGGTAATGACACTGTAAGTCCAGGCAATAGTCATAAAAAGTCCGGGATTTTTTAGCCCAACCGCACTATTTACCTGCCAGCGTTTTGTGAAATGATAATTAAGTGAATTTCGAAAGAAGAATATTCGGTTTTCAGAGGTGGAATACTCATTATCGATTAAAAAATTATTGGTGATCGACAGTTTTTTATTTACCGGCAGTTTAAGAAAATGCTGGAACATCGCAGAGCGGTTACCAATTAATAATTCAGGTTGAAATGAACTTTCCTGGGCGTAATTTACAAGCGAAAAATGTATGCAAATAAGCACTAAAATAATCTTCATCATATCAATCTATTTACTTGACATGACAAAATTACCGGGTGCTATTATCAATAAAATTAAGATACCTTAAGAAAGGTCTTTTGCATGTTTCTTTCTTAAAAAGCTCAGGAATTCAGGGGTAATTCCCAGATATGACGCAATGATATATTGAGGAATTCGCTGTTCAATGTTCCGGTATTGTTTTCGAAAGGCCAGGTATTTTTCAATTGCATCCCGGCTCATGTTTTCAATTGTCCTTTCCTGCAGTGCTACATATGCACTCTGGATTTTCTCTCTGAAAAAGTTAGAAAAAACTGGAACTTCTTTGTAGAGACGTTCCAGTTCATTTTTAGGGATTTGTACAATTACAGCATCCTCCATTGCCTGGACGTACATTTTTGAAGGGACATTCTTGATGTAACTAAACAGATCATTTACCCACCAATTCTCTATCCCCAGCTGCAAGGTATGTTCCTGTCCGTTCTTATCAATGTAGAATGCTCTTAAACACCCTGTGCTTATGAAATTCATGTAGTTTGAATAATCACCTGGCTTTATTAAAAACTCTTTCTTTCTTAATTCTTTTACCCTGACAATTTTTGACATTTCAATTTCCTCAGAACTATTCAGCGGATGAGTTTCATGGATATGATCAATTAAACATTTGATATGTCCGGACTTATTGAGCACTTTGGATGTTTTTATTTAAAGGTAAACGAGGATTCGTAAATCTGTTGAAATGTAATAAACAATTCTTACTTAGCTGGTATCCGGAGGTAAACTTCTAAAAAGTCATGGGGGAGGTATTTTTCCGGCTACTTACCATAATCAATCTTAAAATTTATACGTTTAAACTGTCTGATTTTTTGGGAATTTTACGCCTGCTTGTTTTATCAACCTCCTGTTTTGGTGCTGAACGGGAAAATTAAACCTTCTCCAAATGGAAACGCTAGCACACGCACCAATAGAAACCCAAAAGACATTAGTCTGTGGCAGAGTAATCGTAACAAACCTGATCAAGCAGGATTTGATCAACTGGAAAATGATTCATTTACTTCAAAAAGTGCAGATCCGTGCAGATGATTACCAACTGGATATTGGGTCGATCATTTTTGAAATGACGGACCTGGAGGATCGGAAAGATATAGGATGAACTGTTTGAGAATTTTTTGATATAAATAAATACTAAATTTTCATTTTCAACTATTATATCTGCTATTTAAAGTATATTTATGTACTAATAATTACTCAATGTCGACGAATTACGATTTGATTAAGAAAGTCCTTGAGCTTCTCGAACATTTTGAATCTAACAACGAAGGAGAGTTTTATTCTTCAGATCTTGATGGATTTAAAAGTTGGATCTTACATAATGATTCCATTGAAAAACAACACTCAGATGAAGTTTCCTGGGAATTTAAAGAGCAGGGGAGATCTCCGGAAAGTGTCATTAGTACAATGCTCACACATCTTAGTAAATATGCTAAAATGTACTCCAAGTCGGTCATTTTGGACTCTCCATTTTCTACTCAGGAAGAGTTTATCTACCTGATCAATTTAAAGGCTTTCGGGACAATGAGTAAAATGGAGTTGATCCGGATGAATATTCAAGACAAACCAACTGGAATACAAATTATCAATCGATTAATAAAACAAGGCTGGGTACTTCAAACTAATTCTGAAATAGATAAACGAAGTAAATTAATCGAAATCACCTCCAAAGGGAAGGACCTGTTAGAGGAGCATATGCTTAAGATCAGACAAGCTACTAAAATTGTATCCGGAGATTTGTCACTTCGTGAAAAATTGGAGCTTATTCGTTTATTAACAAAGCTTACGAGTTTTCATCGTGAGATCTATTCAATGAATATCGATTCGAAGGAATTACTTTGCAAAGTAATTAGCGAGTATATACCTTCTACCAATTAAATCATGCGGACATGACCTCATCCCAAGGCTTGAATATCACTTGAGGTTTCATAGTTAATATTCATCGTATAACCGGCCTGTCATTTGTAGTGAAACAAATGGTCTCACATTAAAGATAGTAATGAGTTTACAACCAAAGACGACACGATTAAATTTCGTCCCTGGCAAGTAGTTTATGTTGAAATTCTTCGAGTCAAAACAAGAAGCTATGAGGCGTGAAAAAGAACTGAAGTCTTTTTCAGGAGATTCCTGAAATTCATTCAGATCTCAACACCTAAAAATTCCGGTAAAGTCATTCCATGAGCCCGGGCCAATATTAGCAGACTTTTGTAAGTAATGTTTTTTTTCCCTGCTTCCCACCGACCATAATGAACACGTGACAAGTTATGGTCCAGGGCAAACTTTTCCGCACTCTTATAGCCTTTGGAAATCCGAAGAGCTCTTATTCTTCGACCCAATTCCATAAGTTCTTGATCACTATCTAATTGACTGTTTTTTGCCACTTTTCCTTCGTACATATAAGTGCAAAACAACAGTAAACCAACCAAAAAGCAAACAACCTTTGAGTAAACAACCACTAAGTTTGAAACTTAATGGTTTATTTTTTATATTTATCACCGAATAACGGTCAATTATCTTAGTTTTTTACGGCCTACTACAACTCTTGCGTAAAACGGGGAAGTTCACCCTCCGTGTAGTGTAAAACCCAATAATTGTAGCGATAACAAGGGTTTTAATCGGTGAAAAAATGATAAGACGGCATAGAGGCGGGAATTCTGCCTCTATGCCATTTTATTTCGAAGAATCATATGGATAGAGAAAAGTCGTGTGTTTGAATTTAGAGTGAGTTTTATTAAATGATCCTTTTTGTACTTATTGAAATGGCTATTCAATTGTTTTTGAAACTAATCCCTTTTTCTGATTCGAAATAATCCGAAAACCCTTATCATCTTATTCATCTCATCCGTTTATCTTTGCCGACTAAAACACAAAACCATGAACAAAGCCATTGCATTAGCAATCGTTGCAACTTTGGGTTGCACCACCTTCGTTTCGGCACAGGACGGAACTAAAACTTCTACTTCCATTCCTGCGGGAAAAGAACGCATCAGCCTCGAAGCTATCGAGATTCCCGCTGCGATGATCGTTCCAACCGGTGTGAAAGCCTTAGAGGAAACTTACAGTTATTACATTTCCAACGGAAGTAATTTTATTATCTCCGTAGAATCAGCTTATGAGATGACCCTGGAGAAATTAAAAGCAGAGATTGCATCGAACCCGGACAAAAAGCTGCTTGCAACAAAAGCACATTCGGTTATTTTCAAGGAAACAATGCTGAGCCATGAGATGGTGCATTTCGAAACATATGTGGAAATCGGCGGACAGCTTTATCGTTTCTACGACAAACGCGTTACTCCGTTGACTCTTGAGCAGGTGACACCGATGTGTGAAGCAGCTGAAACCATTCAGCCTTTGTAAGAGCAGCATTTCTTTAAAAAACAGAAGTCCGGACTGATATGCAGCCCGGATTTTTTATGCCGAAATGCGAAAGATCCGGAAGCTGACAGTCTTCCATAAACCGAAAAGTGCTTATCACTGAATTCCAAAGAATAAGGAAAGCACTAAAGCAATTCCCCGCCGGGTAATCACACGTTTCAGTTTTCTCCTGAAAGCAGGATTCCAAATATTTTTCAAAATATATTCCATGACAATAAGTTACGGAATCTGATCGACTTATCCAAGTTTGTTTGCGCTTCCACGTAAATCCCTTACGACCTGCATTCCTAATTTTGTACTTTAATAATAAGAATCAAAAAAAACTGCTAATTTTCCAGCAACATCTTAAACTATTCACAATGAAAAAACTAACTCTCGCCTTCGTGCACGGATACAGTGTCACAAACACCGACACTTACGGAGAAATGCCTTTGCGGCTGGCACAGGAAGCTGGAGCTTACGGCTATGAACTCAAAATCGAACACATTTTCCTGGGACGCTACATCAGTTTCAACGACGAGGTGCGTTTGGAAGATATTTCCCGTGCCATGGAACAGGCCGTGCAGGAACAATTGCTCCCGACCTTAGCTGCAGGAGAACGATTTGCCTGTATTACGCATTCCACCGGCGGACCTGTTGTTCGCACCTGGTGGAACAACTATTACAAAGACCAGAAAAGAATTTGCCCGATGAGCCATTTGGTGATGCTTGCTCCGGCTAATTTCGGTTCTGCTTTGGCGCAGTTGGGTAAAAGCCGTCTGAGCCGTATCAAATCGTGGTTTGATGGAGTAGAACCCGGACAGCGTGTATTGAACTGGCTCGAATTAGGAAGCACGGATGCCTGGAAACTAAATAAGGACTGGATCCAAAACGGACAAAAATACATCGGTCCGAACGGCATTTTCCCATTCTCGCTGATCGGGCAGGATATCGACCGCAAATTGTACGACCATTTGAATTCCTACACCGGTGAGCTCGGAAGCGACGGAGTAGTGCGCGTTGCAGCGGCAAACCAAAACAGCCATTATGTCAAACTTACACAGGAAACTCCCAAACTGGTAGGCGGAAAGTGGCAGGCGAATAACCTGGAAATTTCCGATTATACGGAAGCACCTCCGACACCTTTCCGGGTAGTGACTTACAAATCACATTCGGGTGCTGAAATGGGAATTATGCGCAGTCCGCTGAAAGATCCGAAAGACCCGAAAGGAACAGAAGTGGTGAATGCGATTTTCCGGTGTATCGGTGTGGCAACTGATGCGGATTATAAAAAACTGATAACTGATTTCGATAAAGAAACAGTTGCTGTCCAGGAAAAAGGCCTGGTAGAGGAAGACAAACGACTATTCGGAAAGAAATACTATGTTCATGACCGCTATTCCATGATCCTTTTCCGGTTAACAGATTCGGAAGGGCATGCGGTGACTGATTTCGATTTGATTTTAACAGGTGCAAATCACGATCCGAACGGCTTGCCGGCAGGTTTCTTCGCAGACAGACAATGTAACCAGGTCAATAAATCAACGGTCAGTTATTTCTTCAATTACGATGTTTTCCGGGGAAGAAAAGCAATGACTGTAAATGGTTTCAAACTGGATGAATTGAGAGGAATCAATGAGTTGGGATTGATTATTCGTCCAAGACCGGAAGAAGGTTTTATCCGCTATTTGCCTTGTGAGATCCATGCTTCGAAAGACTTGTTCGACAAAGTGCTGCAGCCTAATTCCACAACCATGATCGATATCTGTATCCAGCGGGTGGTAAGCAATGAAGTATTCCGCTTTGAGAAAGTGAAAAATACTTCCGGGGTTCAAAACCTGAATTTCAAAAAAGTAACTCCCGGAAATGGGATTGTGAAGTAAAAATGGTAGGACCGTAAAGTTTTACGCCCCTACCAAAATAAAAAACGGTTGTCTTTTCAGGCAACCGTTTTTCGTTTTATGGATATTCGTTAATCTATTGCTGCATGATTTTCCGGACTTGTTTTTCTTCGGCAGCCTTGATCTGTTCTACTTGTTTCAGACTGTTTCCTTGTTTATTAAGCACATAATCCTGGAAGACATGGCTCAAATACAACGGAGATTTCATTTTTCCGCCTGTTTTGAACTTCACGGCACTGTGGCAGGAGAAGCAATTTGCCAGGTTATTCACATTGATGGAGTCTATGCTTGATTCGAAGGTTTGCGTAAATGTTTCCATCGTAACGTTTGCACAGTTCAAACTGCCTCGCGCAAAGCTTCCCGGAGTAGCATTCGTGAGATTGTATCCCAAACTATCCAGTAATTGTGCTTGCTGCAAAGGAGTTGTACCATCGGTATTCAACCAGATTGATCCGTTGTAGAAATAATTTGCCCAAACGTCATTCAATTGCGATTTCACACATTTGTTGATCCCGTCTACATTTTGAAAATCTGCAGGTTCCTGCTGAGAAGTGGTCATAAATGATCCGTCCGGGTTGCGTGGAATTCCATACTGGAACAAGTCAAATACCTGGTGAGGTGTTTGTCCCAGTTCTGTTTCAGAGTTATACAGTATCCCGTTGATTCCGCTGGTGCTTCCTTTTTTAAACAATAATTGATCGGAAGCAGAGCTTGCTGAGTTCGCTTTCCAGTCATAGTCCGGTGAAAGATCGTCGTGTTCAAAAGTTGCCCAAATGAACTCCGGGTGATTTTGCACAACGCCAACTACGTGCATTCCAATCAGAGCAACTTCCGTTTTCGTGAAGGATACACCGTTGTTTGTGGAAAGTGATGCGGTTGTGGTATAGTATTCATCCAGTTTGGAAACCGGAATGGCGGAAACCGGTACCCATGCCACTTTCAGCTCAAATGACCCAACAGGAAAGGCTTTCGTGTTGTTGAGCGGCAAAGTACCCTTGTTCAATGCTTTTGCAAAGCCCAATGCTGCTTTGTACATCGTAGGGTTCATGTGAATGGAATAATAAACCATTGCGCCATTTCCGCCATTGTAATCCGGGTTGGTTTGCAAGACAGCGCTTTCGGATCCTGCCTGTGCTGTATCCTGAAGGACAACCAATGTGCTGTCCGGAACTGAGACGGCAGCCATGTTTGAGGTGACTTGTTTTACCTTACTTTGGTTCAGGAACAGGGGATTTCCTCCTGCATCCGGTTTTGTAAGCCACAGGAATTTGTTCCAGGACCACTGGTGAAAGATCTGGTTGGTAGTGCTGGAAGTGTCGAAAGGACTTCCGATCCCTTCTTCGGGAGCCGGGGTCTGACTGTGAGGGAACCAGCTTGGATCTACCAAACAAAGCGAATCAGGGGAGTTGCTGGTATTGTAGCCGGTCTCGACTTTTCCTTCCGATTCGGATGTACAATTGGAAAGCACAGCCATCCCGATAACGGTCAGCGCGCTTAAACTTAGGGTCAAAGTGTTCTTTTTCATGAATAGTGCATATTTAAGTTGGGACTAAGTTAGAATAAATTCAATCCCTTCGACCGGATATTGGTACTAAACCGGAAATTAGCTTCATCAAATGCCGAAAACCGGGTACGAAGGTTTCCTTTAGAGTGGCGGAAATGGAGACGGTAGAAATGTATTATTTTTCGTCCCTGCTGTCTTCTGAAAATGGACTAACTCTTTCCATGATCAAAAATACACTAAGCGGAATTACCAGTTATCTGTCTATCCGGAGTGGAACCTTGGGGAAGCAGCGGACCAATATCCAGGCAGTTTTGGCAATTAATTACCGGTCTGTCGATCATTTCGTTTTAATTGCTATATTCATCCTAATCTATTAATTACTAAACACTTCACTTAATTGTGAAAACATAAAATCCAACCTTTCAACAAACAACTCGTCTACGGGATGTAGGTGGGTTTCTTATTTGTTTGAGAACAAATAAGACCTGCAATTACTGAATTTATAAAAACAATTTTTGAATCATACCGCTTTCATATTATTCACTTTTCTTTTTTCTTTCCAAGTTTTTGGGCAGCAAAACCTCATTCTCAATGGGGACTTTGAGGAGTATTGGGAATGTCCCCAAGCTCTTACCGAAATTGAAAAATGTAAATATGTTTATAATCCATGCTATCATGCTCAACCTCCATCAGGCCCTCCCGTATGGTCCAGTACTTCTGATTATTTTAATAGTTGTGCTTCAATGCCATCAGGGTGTAGTGTCCCTATCAACTCTTTTGGTTTTCAAGAAGCAAGAAGTGGAAATGGCTATTTAGGATTGTCCAATTGCGATTTGTGGAGTGATTATAGAGAATACATACAGTTAAGTTTTGCTACAGTGTTGGAACCATATGCAACATATAAATTTTCAGTATATGTCAATTTAACTAATAATGGGGGATATACATCTAGAAATCTTGAATTTAAGTTCACGGATAATTTGATATATTATTCTGATTACTTGAGTGCGTTTTTAATACCTGATATTAAAATTGATACACTTTCTTTAACTGATACAATGGAATGGAAAGAGGTATCGTTTGAGTATATTGCAAAAGGAGGTGAAAAGTATCTAATACTTGGAAATTTCAAAACCAGTACTTCGGGAGATTGTATTTTCAATCATTTAAGTTCGGAACCACTTTCAACAGATTATTGCTACTTTTTTTTCGATGATGCTTCCTTAACCAAAATCAAAGATGCAGATCCAATTGTATTTCCTAATATAATCACTCCGAATAATGACGGGATTAATGATGAATTTAGATTATTGAGTGGGCAAGACCATTTTGAAGAAATGATTATTTATAACCGCTGGGGTAGTATTGTATATTCATCTAATAGCTATTTAGGATGGTACGGTCAAGACCAAAGTGGAAACTTATTGAGTGATGGAGTTTATTTTGTTCAAATTACTGGAAAGATCTTAAAAGAAAAAAATAAAAGGGAGCAATATAATGGTGCGATTCATCT
>NZ_CABHOL010000018.1 GCF_902168135.1 uncultured Fluviicola sp. | reverse complement strand
AGCCTTATCAGCTGCCGCAGATTTCTTAGCAGCAGGTTTTGCCGTTGTAGTTGCTTTTTTTCTTTTACGGGTATTACCATAGGATCCGTTTACACGTTTTCCTTTTGCCGTCTTGATATCACCTTTTCCCATAATAGTTTATTTGTTTTTAGTTCGAAAAGTCATACAAATATAACTTTCTCTTTGACTTACAGGATATAAAAAGTTTAAAAGGTTCAAAAATGTTTAAACGGTTCAAACTAATTGTTTTGAGAAGCCTCTTTGAATAATTGAATATTTTGAACACTTTAGCTGTTAGGACTTTGAAGCCGTTTTTCCAATTCTCTTCTGACTACATCTCCATTGCGCATATAGCGCTGACACCATTTCAATTTAATATCTGTTTGATCTTCTTCATTTAGTTTCCAGTTGATATCTGATTCGATCAATCGCTGTCTCAAAGCCTGTAAAGTAAGTGCCACTGAAACGGAGACATTGAAACTTTCTGTGAAACCAACCATTGGGATAGAGACTTTGTAATCGGCAATTTCACGGATTTCATCTGAAATCCCCTCCCATTCCGTTCCGAAGGAAAGAGCAACCGGCTGATCAAGGGGTAAATCGAAAATGGAAAGTTCTGCGTCCGGTGTAAGGGCTGCGATCTTATATCCCTGTGATTTCAATTTCGAAACAGCATCCAGCAATGGAGTAGGACCTTCATTATAATTGAAAAGGTCGACCCATCTTCCTGCACCACGGGCAATATCACGCTGTACTTTGTACTGGTTTTTGCTTTCAACGACATGCAATTCCTGTATCCCGAAACAGTCGCAGCTTCTAAGTACCGCACTGGCGTTGTGTTCCTGGAAAATTTCTTCTAAAAGAACGGTTAGATAACGTGTGCGTTTGGATGCAATTTCTTCAAATAACTGACCTTTTACTTCAGGGATCAACTCGTAAAATGCGTGAAGCAATTCGTTTTTCATGCTGCAAAACTAGTGATTTTACAATGAAACTATGCGATTTAGCAATTTGAACATATCGGGATGTCATAACATTCCAATATGGCTATATTGCCTTGTTGCTATGTTGGATTCGATTCAAAGAAAAACACCCTGAACTTTTTCAAGCAGGGCGTTTTCTTCGTAAATCAAGGGTATTCTAATTGCTTTACCGGTTATTTTTCAATTCGTTGTTTCCAGGTTCGTCCGCCACAAAGCCAACGCTTGCGCAGAAGCTTGTGCCGCCGCTAAAGCTTTGGCGACATGCGGTCAGCGAAGACGCAAAGGGCCCGAATCTCTTTTTTTGCGCAATTGAAAATAAGTGTAATACACGCATAGAATCTTCTTCCTAACCAGTTACTTCAATATTTTCAATGTGTTTGTCCGACCGTTTTCTCCGGTGATTTTCACAAAATAAACTCCGGCAGGAAGTCTTTCAAGATCTTTAATTTGTGCCTGGAAATGGTATTCGTTTTGTACCAAAATCACGGTAGGATCTATCTTTCTTCCGAACGAATCTTCCAGTTCCAGAGTCACTGCATCTGAATCGGTGTTATCCCAGGAAATGGTTATTTGATCCGTAAAAGGTATCGGACCTACAGAGATATTGCTGATCTGGTTTTCCTCCAGTGAAGCTGTTTGATTATTTACATAAGTTCGCAGCAGCTCACGTACCACAGGCAGCAGTGTCCAGGAGTTTTTAGTGTTGTCGTTGGTGAAAACGGTGATACTTTGATCGAATTCCGGAAAATACCAGGAAGAAGCATGGTAAACCAGGTCACCACCGTGCCCGTAGGCTTCATAACCGAGGAAACCGCTGGTTTTATGCATTAAGCCTAATCCGTATTGTTGAATATTGCCTCCCACTGTAATGGTTGTTTTCGCTTCTGCCATCACGGAAGGTGACAGCAGATCCCCGCGCATGTATTTTCGCATCCATTTGGTACAGTCGGTTGGAGTAGAGAAGTAGCCACCTGCAGCTCCTGCTGTGGAATTTAATGAAAGATAACTCATGTAGAAATTATGAGCATCGTCCAAAATTCCGTCTCCGGTAATATCCAGCCATGCGTGCGCTATCGGTGCTGTGACAGTTTCAAAAGCAGGGATGAAAAAAGTACTTAATCCCAAAGGGTCATAGAATCGGTTGCGTAGTTCTGTATAAAACGGATTTCCGGTTGCTTCCTGAATAATCATTCCCAACAGGAAGTAGTTGGTGTTACAGTATGACCACGAAGCTCCGGGTTGAAAAATCGGTGGTGAAATAAACCGGTCTATCAGCTCTTCAGGTGTCCAGATTCGCGACATGTCAGCTAAAAGCGAATCCTGGTGGTGCGGGTGACTTAATACGTCATAAAGCCCGCTTGTGTGGTTCAACAACTGCCGGATCGTAATAGTTGTATCAATGTATGGCATTGTCGGTAGCCATTCGTACAGGCTGTCATCCAGATTCAATGTGCCCTCATCCGCCAACTGCAAAATACAGGCTGAAGTGATGGTTTTGGCGACACTTCCAATTAAATACGCGTCATTGGAGGTTACGTCTTCTGAAACAGAAGACGTTCCGACAGCATGAGCCCAGACGGAACCATCAGAAACCTGGATGGCTGCACTCAACGATTTTGCACCGAGAACTGTTTTCATACTATCGAGCGTATGCTGCAGCTCGCTATCCAAACCGGCTGATATTTGAGCTTTTCCTGAATTCGGAGCTATAAGCAGCGGCATTAAAAAAACAAGCAGGTAGTATATTCTCATAAACTGATTTTAAAAATTATGAGATAAAACTACGCAGGTCGTAGCAGAACTATTTGTCGAAAACTGCTAATTTGAAATGATCAATAAAGTAGGGACGAAAAATTTTTCACCCCTACTTGGAATCTTAATTCTTTCAAAAGAATTAATTCGCATTAACCCGCTGCTTCTCCGAATCGGAAGCTCCTGACTGACGTGCATTCAATGCTTTTCCTTTGCTGAAGCGGTAAGAGAAGTTCACTGTTAAAACCCGTGTATCCAGTTTACTCAGCCAGTTTGCTTTTGAATTTGCAATGTTGCGAATGTCTCCGCCCGGTTGATTCGTGTAAAGGATATCGGATAGGTTCAGTTTAACGGAACCCTGTTCTTTCAGAATTTTGTAAGCCAGCCCAACCCGGATGGAACCAACAGGAATTGTCAGAAATTGACCGGACAAAATACGTGTTTGGTAGAATCCTGCAAGGTCTGCAGAGAATTTTTGGGTGATTGTAAAGCGGAATGCAGGGCCAACGTACCAATACCATCTGTTACCCACCAATGGCTGATCATAAATCACCGTGTTATTACCGATATTTTTCAACTCGGAATAGTACTGGACATTCCACCATTTGGTTAGATTAAACTCTCCGCTGGCGCTTATTCCATAGGTTGTTTGGTTCCCGTAATTTCCGGGGCGGCTGTAATAAATGTTGTTTACCTGTTCGTTGGTCTCATTAATGAGGTTATGAACGAGGCTGTAATCAAGGGTTATGGAAAGTACGTTTTTATACGAGTATGTAATGTCGAAATTGTATGAAAATGTCGGTTTTAAATAAGGATTTCCGGCGTAGTAAGTATATGCGTCCATCGGGTAAGTGAAGGGGTTCATATCCTGGTAGTTGGGGTAATCAATTCTTCTGCCGAAAGACATGTTGAACTGGTGGTATTTCAAGCTGTCCGGACTGTAAGAAAAATAAGCCGTAGGAAACAAACTATTGTACATGCGCTTAAAGCTGGAATCACTGACCAAAGCATTTCCCAATTGGTTCCCGTTCATTTGTATGCTTTCAAAACGCACCCCCAGCTGCATACCGAACTTTCCCCATTCCTGAGCATAATTCGCATAAGCTGCGTTGTTATTTTCCTTATAGAGGAAACGGTTTGAAAAGGTGTAATTCGGAGTTTGGGTACCATTTGCGTCTACATCGTAAAAATCTGCTGTGTTATCCGTGTTTACAAAAGCGGTCTTGATCCCGAATTCCAATCTGTTATTGCTTTTTAAAGGATTTGTATAATCTACTTTCGCGGTTTTGATGGCTATGTCAGCAGGCAGTGAAGAATACAAGTTCAGGTTGCTGACAGGAGTTCCGTCCGGAGTTCTGACCTGGTTGTCCAGTGTTTGGTCCTGGTTCGACGTGTATCTGATATAATCCGCATTAACAGCAAGTTCTTTTCCCAAACTGTCTATTTTCAGGGTGTAGTTCACATTCGCACTTCCGTTGTACCAGCTATTTTCAGCCATCGTATAGGCGGAAACCAAAGCTGAAGTCGAATTGTCTGCCGCTAAAATGGAAGCATGGCTGTCGTGACTGGTTTTGGAAGGATTGTAAAATCCTGAAAACACAACGCCAATTGTTGACTTCTTACCTGCGTACCAATCCATCCCGATCTTAGCGGACCTTCCACCATGTTCCCTTTTGATATAAGAATTCTGTAAAAAAGAAGAGCTTGTCTGACCATCCGGGGTGAAGTAATAACGATTGATATCCAGGTCCTGGTATGAATTGTTTTGGCTCCAGCCCAGAGTTGAAAAGAGATTGATCTTGCTGACACGGTAATTGAAATTGAAGCTGTTATTGGTGCGGTAATACCTTCCCTGGCCGTAGCTCAGGGTAATTCCACCGTTAAATCCTTTTTCCTTCAGTTTTTTCAAAATGATATTGATGATCCCGGCATTCCCGGAAGCATCGTACCTGGCAGGCGGATTAGTCATGATCTCAATGGAAGCAACCATGTTTGAAGGCAATGAGCGCAAATAGCCGGCAAGATCTTCCTGCGACATATATGTAGGTTTGTTATCTATGAAAACCTGTACTCCGGCTTTTCCTTTTAAAGAAATATTCCCGTTCATATCTACCGTAATCCCTGGGGCTTTTTCCAGGAGGTCAAGGACTGTTGTTCCGGAACCTCCGACAAGTGCATCAGGGTTTACAACAACGCGGTCAATTTTACGTTCTATAAATGGTTTTTTAACGGTGATAACGACGTCGTCTAGCGCGGTAACAGGTGCACTCACTGAAATTTCAGGCAATTCGATGCGTGAAACCGTTGAATCTATCTGAAAACCGGGACTTACGTATTTCTGGTAATCTATTTGGTCGATAATGACGACAAATGTTCCCGTTTTTGAAATCTCCAGTTCAAAATTCCCCGATGAATCGCTGATTGCGGCTTTTACCAATGAAGAATCGGAAGCAAGACACAATCTTACGATCGGTGGTGATTGCGGATCAATTCCCTTGACTTTTCCTGAAACACTAATTTGCTGTGCAGATAGGTCCTGAAAAGATTGAAGTATAAAAAAAGAAAGGAATAGAATAATGGAATTGAAGTGTGTTTTGGTCATGGGTATTGAAAATAGAACTGTCTTACAAAGATGTCCTATTTCGAGAGAAGTTGCTTGTAAATTAGTACTAATTTGTGTAAAAGAGTTTATTCCGTGTTGAACGGTTTTAAAACCTGGTTGAATAATGAGTAGGAGGAATTTTGTAATGCTTCTTAAATGCTTTACTAAAGGAATAAATATCTGTAAATCCTGTTGAAATAGCCGTGTCGGAAACCGAATAGTCTGCTTTTAGTAAAAGGGCTGCATTTTTCAATCTCACGGAGAGTATGTATTGATAGGGTGTAAGGCCTATCACTTGTTTGAATAAGCGGAAGAAGTGGTACTCGGACATTCCGGCTGTATGTGCGATATTTTCAATGGTTAGTAATTCCGAATAGTTGGAATCAATGAACTCTTTTCCTCTTAAAACACGACGGCATAAATCACGTTGTGTTTCGTTTCTCACTGCTTTGATGGATTGAAGCTGCTTGAAAACCTGTACCTGGTCACTGACCAATGCCTCAGCCAGTTGGTAGAATAGTTCCTGGTTTACCAGATCATGGGTAAAGGTCTGGTTATTGATACTGTTGTTTATGTACTGAAGTTTTCGTCCCAGTTCCGTGTGTGGGGCGTGGTATTGGTTCTCCAGGAATTCTTTACTGTAAAAGAAGTTGGATAGCTCCAGGTCGGAAACAGGCGTGTCGGGAGCCTGAATGGTTGAAACAATATCTGCAATCAGCTCGTTTGAAATATTCAGGCACATGCCCTTTACATCCTTTTCGCTGTCAATAATTACGTGGCCTTCCTTGTAGCCGTTCATTAAAAGATATGAGCCGGAATGAACCGTATACGAATGGTTGTTAATGGTATAGCGCTCGATTCCGTCTCGCACAAACTTAATGGCAAAACAATGAGAGGTCATTGATCGCTCAAAATCCTTTAAGGACGACAAATTGAAGACGTTGCCGGTTTCACCGACACGCACCATCATCTGGCCGTTTTTGTAGAGAGAAGGATTGCTGAGCGTTCTCATTAATAGTATTTTCTATCAGCCAATGTATCTAAAAATGACTAAGATCGAAAGTGAATGAATGGGCTATCTCCTGAAGTGTATAGATCGGTGACCCAAATGCAGTAAATAAGGATTTAACCACTTTTTGTGAAAAAAATTAAAGAAGCATACAAAAATTAAAACTCATTTCTATGTGCTCTATGTGGTTTATTCTCGAGCAAAAAAAATCCCCCTCACGGCTAAGCCGAGAAGAGGACCTTTTCTCTAAAGAATATCGTTCTTAGTTAACCGCTCCGGATAACTCAGCACCAGCTTTGAAACGTACTACGTTCTTAGCTGCGATTTTGATTTCTTTTCCTGTTTGTGGGTTACGACCAGTTCTAGCCTCACGCTTAGAAACTGAGAAAGATCCGAATCCTACCAAAGAAATACGGTCTCCTTTTTTCAATGCTCCAGCTGTAGCACCTACAAATGCATCCAATGCTTTTTTAGCATCAGCTTTAGACAATCCTGCTTCAGAAGCAATCGCATCAATTAATTCTGCTTTGTTCATAGTTTGGTTTTTTTTGAATGATTTCTAATAATTAACACAACAAAAATATATGAATATGCTTCTCTACCAAGACCAAACACTAAAAAGCGCCGATTTTGTTGATAAATAAACGCATTTGTTGATAAGCACCCCTGTTTTTAGGGGTTTTCAGACGAATTTGGGCTTTTCCACGATGAAATTTAGTTCAAAGGAATGGTCCAATCGGATGGATTATTTCCCACCAACCACTCTTTTGAGGTCATTTTCTTCTTTCCTTCCACCTGGAATTCCAAAATTTCGAGTTGTTTTTGGTTGGTATCAACAAATAACCGGGTCTTTGTCGATGATAAACCAATCGACCCGTTTCCTTTTTGTTCCGTAATCCGCGTTTTAAAAACCTTCACATTCTTCAGTTCTCCTTTTGAGTTTTTCCAGGTTGTCCAGGCTGACGGATACGGATTCAATCCTCTCACCAGGTTGTGGATCGCTGCAGGATTTGCATTCCAGTCTATTTGAGTATTCTCCTTGAACAATTTCGGAGCCGGACGCATATTTGTTCCCAACTCGGATTGCGGGATAGGATTTACTTCATTGGCCGCAATGCGGTTAAGGGTATCTACAACTAAACTTCCGCCTGTTTCGATCATCCGGTCGTGCAGTTCTCCGGCGCTTTCGTCTTCGGAGATCATCATTTCTGTTTGACCGATCACATTTCCGGTGTCAATTGCTTCGTCAATGAAGAATGTACTTACTCCTGTTTTGCTGTCTCCGTTAATAATGGCCCAATTGATCGGAGCAGCTCCGCGGTAATCGGGAAGCAGGGATGCATGCAGGTTAAATGTTCCGAGTTTCGGCATTTTCCAAACTTCAGTCGGAAGCATACGGAAAGCAACTACTACAAAAACATCTGCATTTAAAGCGGCTAACTGATCCAGGAATTCGGGATCTTTCAATTTTACAGGTTGAAGGACCGGAATTTTGTGTTCAAGGGCAAATTGTTTCACCGGGCTCTCATGCATGATTTGGCCTCTTCCTGCCGGTTTGTCTGCAACGGTTACGATTCCTGCTAAATTCAATCCCGCAGCTTGAATAGCTTCCAGGATTCCAACTGAAAAATGGGGGGTACCCATGAAAACGATGCGTAAATTATTCATAAGCAATTTTATTTGTAGTTCGATTGATCCATTTCAGGTACATAAAGGAAGTGAATCCCATCGTGATAAAATAAACGTATTCGACCAGCCAAACCCATTGAACAGGCCAGTTCCAGACTTTAATAAAAAGGTAAGCGAAAAGAATGTATAAAGTGGTTGCCAGGCATTCCACTAAAAAAGTTGTCCGTGTTTTCCCGATTCCGCTGATGGTTTGGAAATAAACGCTCCCCAAACCGTAAATGAATATAGAACCGCTGACTATGCGGAGGATTTGCGCGCTTTTAGCTACATGTTCCGGGTGTTCCGAAACCAAACGGATCAATGTCTCCGGGTAAAAGATGGAGCCGTGGAATGTCAGCACCAGGAAACAAACTGTCAGGAGTTGGATTCTCCGCTGTATGACAGGGATTTTGTCGAATTCTTTCGCTCCGAAATATTGTGCGATATATGTTTTGGTAGCAGCCGCAAATCCCCAAATTGGAATAAAAGCCAGGAAATAGATGTAGCGGATGTTTAAGGATACTGTCAGATTGTCTCCGCCCATTTGTTCGATCCAGATAAAGAAAATAGTCCAAATGGAAAGTGCCACAATTCCCTGAAACAATAAGGGGATACCTATTTTGAGGTTTTCCTTCACTTGCAATTTGCTGATGAAGTTCTCTTTCCAGACAGGATACTGATTCTTCAGTTTTCCTCCGATCAAAGTAGCGAGCAGGAACAGCATTGCTAAAAATTCAGCACCGGTAGAAGCTATTGCCGCACCTTCCAGCCCTAAACGGGGAAATGGTCCGACACCAAATACCAGTAGGTAGTCCAGCACAATGTTTGAAAGCGCTGCAATCAATGAGGTGATCAGTACAAGGGAGGTTTTTCCTACTGCCAGGTAAGAAGCCTGAATACTGATGGTAATAGTAGCTGCCCAGAATGAATAACTTCGAATTTCCAAAAAAGATTGTTCGGCTTTTGCCAGTTCGCTGTTTGTGACCAGGTAATTCATCAGTGCCGGCATGCCAAGCTGGACCAGCAACGTCAAGATTATAGCTGCGATAAAAAGGATTACAAAGTTTGACTGGAAAACTGCAGCAAATCCTCTTTCATTCTTTTCGCCTACTTTTTGGGCCATAGCAATTTGTGCTCCATCACCAAGCCCGATGAAAACCATGTACATGGTAATATACCACAATCCGGCACTTCCGGATGCATCATAAGCCAATTTACTGAAACGGCTTAAGAAAGCAGCGTCAGTTATGGAAATAACGGATTGAATGAATCCGCTGAGCATCATTGGAAGAGCAACTGTTAAAATGCTCTTATAGCGTATATCCAGCATCAGATGATCTGTAAAAGCAGCCCTTTTAAATATTCCCCTTCCGGGTGAAATGCATTAATCGGGTGATCTGCCGGTTGGTGCAATTGTTCCAGGATCTTAACAGTCCTTCCGGATTCAATAGCTGCGGCAATGATCGTATTGGTAAATAATTGTTTGTCAACTACCTGCGAACAACTGTAAGTCATAAGCAGTCCTCCGGGACGAATGTGCTGAATGGCCATTGCATTCAAACGTTTGTACCCTTGTACTGCCTGGTGTCTTTTATCCCGGTGTTTCGCAAACGCAGGCGGATCCAGGATAATAATGTCGTATTCTTCCCCGGTTTCACGGATAAAGTTCATGGCGTCCGCAACAATGGATTGATGGTTTTTAAAGCCGTTCAATTCAATATTTGCATCTGTCAGTTCAATGGCTTTTTTGGAGCTGTCCAGTGAATGAACTTCTTTTGCACCTTCTTTTAAAGCTGCTAAACTAAATCCGCCCGAGTAACAAAAAGTATTCAGAATTTTGCATCCTTCAGCATATTTGGCCAGTAACGCACGGTTTTCACGCTGATCGATGAAAAAACCTGTTTTTTGGCCGGTAATCCAGTCTAATTGATATTTCACACCGTTTTCCAGGGCTATATGCGGAGTTTCACAAGTTCCGTACAAATAACCATCTTCTACAGGAATTCTTCCCGGAAGTGTTTCTTTGGATTTGTTGTAAATGGCTGTCAGATCAGTTCCCAAAGCATGGACCAATGCATTCTTGATCAAATCGATCTGAAGGTACATACCCAAACTGTGGCATTGGATAACAGCCACTCCGCCGTAATAATCGATAACCAATCCGGGAAGTTCGTCTCCTTCGCCGTGGACCAATCTGCAGATGGAGTTATCTTCTCTGAACAAATGCAGTTTCTTGCGTAGTTCCACAGCATCGGAAATGCGCTTATTGAAAAAATCCTGGTCGATCAATTCCTTGTTGAAAGTGAGGATTCGGACAGCAATGGAGCCATGCTGGAAATGCCCTTTCGCAATTTCATTGTTTCGCGAGTCCAACACAGCAACCACTTCACCATCTTCTATAGATTTCGGCATCTCTTTCAAAGCGCCCGAAAAAATCCACGGATGTCTGCGTTCCATAGATTGCGTTTTGTGAGGAAGTAATTGAACACTGGAGTACATAACAAGAAATTTTGTGCAAAGATAGTTTTAAAAATTACCAATTAAAGAATTACTAATTACTAATTGAGTGACTGTTTGGGGGGCAGGTTCGATGGTTAAGGAATTTATCATTTAATTTGGAATTCGTAATTGGTAATTCGCAATTCAATAATTAAGTATCTTTGTTTCTGATCTCATAAAAAGTAAAATGTCGTACTCAATTCAAGTATTTCTAAAAAACAATTCTTTTTCGGAAGAATATGCTCAGGAAAAGCATGAAGGAAAAGATTCCCCAGAAAATATCCGCTACGAATGGGAGGATGAGTTCCGTTTGACTGATTCTTCGGATGTGCTGGAGATTGTTCGTGACCAGCCTTTTGTTTTGGCTGGAGAAATTGGGGAAGGGAAGGCTTTTCATTATGAGATCCAGGATGTGATCCAATTTATCTTTCACGGAGAGAAAGGAGCCACACCTATCGTGTTTTCTGAAAAATGCCTGGATGAGTACATTATCGACCACGATCATCAAAAACTGAAGGTTTACCTGAACGATGACGAAGTGGTAGAAAATCCGGTTCCCGGAGTTTACATTGTATTAAGTGCATTTCCAAAGGAATTACGTAATTAATGCTTTCGATACAGCAGGTCCATTTTGCATACAACGAACAGAAGAAGATTCTGAATGGAATCTCTATCGATCTGCAGCCCGGTGAAGTCTTCGGGATTGTGGGAGCGAGCGGTGGCGGAAAATCAACACTTTTAAAGATTACAGCAGGTCTTTTGGATGCTTCCAAAGGAAATGTATACTGGAACGGTGAGCGTGTTCCTGGTCCGTCCGAACGCTTGATTCCGGGACATCCTGAGATTCAATTGGTCAACCAGGATTTTAACCTGGACCTTTTTCATACGGTAAGGGAAAATATTCGTGTGAAGATCCTGCATCTGCATGAAAAGGATCGCGAACGTTTTTGTGATGAATTACTGGATTTGGTTGAATTGAATGAACAAGCAACCCAGCAGGCGCGTTATTTGTCGGGCGGAGAGCAGCAGCGGTTAGCTATTGCACGTGCGCTTGCTTTGGAATCGGAAGTATTGCTGCTGGATGAACCTTTTTCTCATCTGGACGCGCATTTAAGGCTGAAGATCGGTGCATATATCAAACAACTGGTAGAAATCCGCAATACGCTTTGTATCTTGGTTTCCCATGAAGGCGATGAAGTGATGCAGTGGTGCGGAAGGATCGCTTTTTTGAATAAGGGGAAATTCAGTCGTGTAGATACCCCGAAAGCCTTTTATTTCAATCCTTCCAGTTTCGATGAAGGGACTTATTTCGGAGAATTAAATGAACTGAAAGCAGGGAAAACTAAAATATTATTTCGACCTTGTGAGTATAAAGTTGTCAAAAATGGTGGTTTTGAAGTGGAGTTTACAGATGCAGTGTTCTTTGGTGCATACTGGAAATCTTTTTTCAGGACTACTGATAAACAGACAATTGTACTACATGCAGACAAATCGCTTAAAAAAGTAAAACGCATTGAGCTCAAAAGCAAGAATACCAAAGCTTAACTGGAGAGAGGTTCTTCACCTGTTCAAACGGACGTTCCTGGAATTCTTCCAGGAGAATTCTTTTTTTCACGGTGCAGCACTTGCATACTATGCGGTTTTTGCCATTATCCCGATCATTTACCTGGCTGTTATCAGTTTCGGAAAGATCATGGGACAAGACGAAATCCTGCGTTTGATTAAAGTATTACTTGAAGAGCAGGTGGGATTAAAAGACAGCTCCGGTATTTTGGCCTTTTTATCGGATGTACATTTTGAAAAAAGCAGTGTCGTGCTGAATATCATCGGGATCGTTGCGTTGATGTTCTCAAGTTCCGCATTAATCTCATCGCTTCGTATGAGTATTAATGAATTCTATGATATCCATGTAAAGATTGATGACCGTAAAATAAAGATCTTTTACACGGTTCTCACGAAACTGATTTCTGTTTTCATGCTGGCGGTTTTTGGTGTTTCTATCGTATTGCTTTATACGGCGGAAACTATTTTCTTATCGGTCAGCGGTGAGCTTTTCAGCTTACTTCATATGCAGTCGAAATGGGGTATGGAAGTTGTCGGTCAGCTGGTTTCGGTAGGAATCAATACGCTTTTGTTTGCGTTGGTCTATAAATTCCTGCACGATGGAAAAGTCCAGTGGAAGCTTGCTCTTTCCGGTGGTTTGCTTACTGCTTGCCTGCTGCATGTGGGACAAATCGGACTGAAATTTTACCTGACTAATTTCTTTTTCGGCAGCCAGATGGGAATTGCGGGAACTTTATTGATCTTCCTGGCATGGATGTACTACACTTCCCAGATTATTTTCCTGGGAGCGAAATTCGTGAAGGTTTATTCGGAATTAATTGGGAGGCCGATCGTCTTCGAAGTACATAAACTGCTTCAGCATATGCAGCAGCGGAGGAAAGGGTGAACAATTAACTGTCTAACCATGAAATTTTCGGGAACATCACTTTTTAAATCGGTTTCAATTGTTTTGGCAATGAACTTGCTAACGGCTTGCCCAAGTCCCGCAAAGATTAAGAAGGCACTTGAAATGAACGAAAAGCTGGAGTTTAGGGCCAAATACGAAAAGCTTTTCAATGAGTCGGTAAATGAACAGGAATCGGATCTGTTATTTTACGATGCAATTTATTACCAATTCGGAACAGTCATTTCCCTGCATTTAAAAGATACTCTTACAAATGACAACTGGCAAGAAGATCTCATGCATTTTCAGCGAAAACTAAAACAAACAAAAACAAAGTATGGAGTAATAGATGTTTATGATCGTGGAACCCGTCATAGGTACATAGCCGGAAATTTGGAAATGTTTGAACAATCTGCCAAACTTTTCCGGGAGAATTTAATTCAAATCAAGCAGGGTAGAATAGAAGACCTCTACGAGACAATGGGAGAAACCGCTCTGAGTTATGAGACAATTAAAGAATTGCTGGATTATGTCAAAGTGACAAAATTCGACGATACAAGATTGATCGCTTACCCGTCCGATGATATTTTTGGAAACAATCGGGTAGCTTTTTGTCTGAAAGTTAATTCGAAGATAAGCCTTTATTTCTCGTATATATCAAGAGAATCAGAGGGCTTGGTACTGCGCTCAATTGATTTGAATAATTATTCTTTTTGAATAAAAAATACACAGCTCTATTGTTAGATTAAAAAATAATCATATATTTGATTAAAATTTGATCACCATGAAGTTAGGGAACAATTTAAAACTGATTCGCAAAAGCAAGAAAAAATCACAGGAAGAAGTAGCATCTGATTTGGGGTTGACACGCAGCAGTTATTCCGGTTATGAAAATGAAATTGCAGAACCCGGAATTGATACACTGATTGCTTTAAGCCAGTATTATGCTGTTCCGATCGACGATTTGCTCACCAAAGATTTTTCCACGTTTACAGAAAGCGACTGGACAACCATCAGTTCCGGTCTGTATGCTGATATCAACGGAAAGAATTTACGCGTTTTAACGTCGCTTGTTGATGCAGATGACAATGAAATGATCGAATTGATCCCGCAGCAGGCGAGAGCAGGTTACACAACAGGTTATGCAGATCCGGATTATCTGAAAGTACTTCCGACATTCAGTCTGCCGTTCTTGTCTAAAAACCGCAAATACCGTTCGTTTCCGATCATGGGAGATTCCATGCCTCCGGTAGATGAAGGCTCTTTTGTAGTAGCTGAATACATTCAGAATTGGGGAAGCATCCGAAACGGTACCCCATGTATCGTAGTGACAAAAGATGACGGGATTGTTTTCAAAATCGTCAACAACTTTATCGAAACACAACAGTCGTTTGAATTGTGCTCTACAAATCCTTTATACCTGCCTTATTATGTGAATGTGAACGATATCGTGGAAATGTGGAAATTCGTCAATTATATTTCTCCAAGCCTTCCGGAAATGCGTATCGATGATTCAACACTCACAAAGAGTATTCAGGAATTACAGCGCGAGATTATTGATTTAAAAAGAACAGTTACCGGGGAAGGGAAAAACGTTGTTCACTAAAAGTAATCCGTTCTTCGTTAATCAATTCTTTGAGAGTTGTCTTGATTTTTGCAGAATAAGAAGTGTCAAACCTGGCGATAATTTCAGCCAAAGTCATGGCATTACCTTCTAATAATGCGATCAATTCCAGTTCAAGTCGCGGATGCTTTTCCAGTAAACGCTGTTCCAGGCAGTAGTCACACTTACCACAGGGATTACTTTTCTGTCCGAAATAGGAAATAATGAATTGTGGCCGGCAGTGCCTCTCTTCAACAAAACGTTTCATGACGTTCATGCGTTCCAAAGCACGTTCTTTTCGGAAATGATAAACCTCCGGTTTTAATTCCACGTAATCATCCGGAAAACGTTCGTGCAGGAAAGTCACCATCGGGAGATCCGTGCGCCACGTAATGTCAATAATTCCGTGTTCCTCCAGGTAACGAAGCTGGCGCTCCAACTCACTTGCTGAAATTTTCAGCCGCTTACAGGCTTCTGTTTCATCCAATTCGCAAAAGGAATCAAAAACGTCACTATAATTCCGGCATACCCAGGTAATCAACGGGTCCAAAACCGGATTCTTTAATTGGAACCCATATAAATGCGTGTTGTCAATGCTGATCTTAATTCGCGAACCTTTTAATCCCTGTTCTGAAAACAAGATACTTCCGTTCATTTCCAAAAGCTTGAATGCAGGGTAAACTTCCTGGATATTCAGGTTAAATTTCTTAACGAAATCATTGAATTGCAATACATAAGATTCATGTTCGCCGGAACCAATCGCAATCTTTAGGTAATTACATAAGGCCCTGTAAATCAGCTTAATCTTGTCGGTGCTTGGAAATTGTGCCAATACCCGTTCCGCTATTTCGTCTATGTCGGCCGGTTCAATAAAAGCAAAAGTTCGGGATTGATTACCGTCACGTCCGGCTCTTCCTGCTTCCTGGAAATAAGATTCCGGGTTATTGGGGATTTCGTAATGAGCCACAAAACGCACGTTCGGTTTGTCGATTCCCATTCCAAAAGCGTTCGTAGCAACCATGACAGGTGTTTTTTCAGACAGCCAATCGGATAAAGCAAGACTTCTCTCTTTGGAATTCATGCCGCCATGGTACATGTTTGCCCGGATGTTCCTTGCCTGCAGATAGATCATAACGTCTTTCACACTTTTACGCGTCTGGCAGTAAATAATCCCAACATCTCCCGGATTCTTGTGAATCCATTTTGTGATAGCATCCAGCTTATTGGAAACATGATAAACTTCATAGCTGACATTCGTTCGGTCAAAAGGAGCCTCAAATACTTCCGGGTTTTTCAGGTTTAGATGGGTAATGATATCTTCCTTGACTTTTGGAGTGGCTGTGGCTGTAACAGCCATGATCGGTACTTCCGGATGGAATTCCCGCAATTTCGCAACCTCTGTATAAGCAGGTCTGAAATCGTGGCCCCATTCGGAAATACAGTGCGCTTCGTCAACTACAAACAACCCGATTTCCATTTGTTTGACCCGCTCCTGGAATAAGCGCGTTTGAATACGTTCGGGAGAAATGTATAAAAAATCAACGCCTCCGAATTTGGCATTGTCAAGCAGGATGTCAATTTCTCTAAATGAAAGACCACTGGTTAAAGCTTTTGCCCGAATTCCCCTTTTTTGAAGCTGAGTTACCTGGTCTTCCATTAAAGCAATTAAAGGAGAAACTACAATAGTGATTCCTTCACGGGCAATTCCCGGAATCTGGAAACAGATTGATTTTCCACCGCCCGTAGGCAAAAGCGCCAATACATCTTTTCCATAAATAGCAGCATCAACAATCTCTTCCTGCAGCGGACGAAACTGAGAATAGCCCCAATAATTGGAAAGAATTTCAACACTTTTGTTTGACATCGGTTTACAAAGTTAATGCTTCAACTTATTTAATTTGCTGTAGAATTCAGGTTTTATAGCTGTTTTTAGTTCTGAATAGGGAATTACAGCCCATTCAGGATCCAGGCAGGGAGCTTTGTAGTGGGGAAATGACGGAAGAAGTTTTAATCCTTCGACCGTAAAAGTGAATTCGCAATCGACAGTCCATAGTTCCTGGTTATTGTATTCACATTGCAGTTCATCATTAGGTAGTTCAGCATCAAAGTATCCGGGGTTTTCCCGGGACAAATATGTGAAAATCCGTTCTTCAAATTCAGAATCTTTCCCCTCGATCAAATAGTCGGAAGGACTTATTTTTTGATGGGTGCTTAGATCAAAATTAACCCCGTAATTCATTTCGTCAGGATGTGCACCGCCACAGTAGAATGCTGTAAAAACAGAGAAGCATATCAGGTCGTTGGAAACCGAGATATTCGAAACGCTGAAATCATAATCAGAACCATAAGCAGAGTAGGAAGCACATTCCAGGCTTGTCAGAAATTCTGAAAGCTGCAAATATTCTAAGTACAAATTAGCTTCTTTCTGTTTCTCTGCAACCATTCCCGAATCAATACGGAAAAGATGAATACCTGTGAGTAGTTCTGTGAACGGTCTGATTTTTATAGTGTTAATGATGGTGACAGGTCCGTCTTGCTTTAATTTAAAAAGTCCTATTTTCACTTTTTTCAGATCACTCAAATCAGCTGCCTCCTTTTTGAAATAGGGATTAGCACATTTCGGGCTGCTCGTTTCTTTTGCAGTCAGCGGTATCAGCTTTAGAGAACTTGTTTTTCCCTTATAAGTCCATGTTCCCTCAATGAGTTTACCGGGCCATTTAAACTTAAAAACCTCAGGATCTTCAGCATATTCGCCATAAACATCTTTGGAAGTCAGTGTAATTAATCCGGATTTATGACTGCCGGATAATGAAATGTCAACCAGTTTGTTTTTATAAAAGTAATACCCTTCGACTGAGGCTCCATCAATCGTGAATTCCAGGTATATGGGATATTTCCCGATATTCCCGCTAAAGGAATGCGTCTGTCCGAAAACACGAACGGAAGAAACGAGAACCAGGCAAAAGCAAAGAAGTAGTTTTCTCATTGAATGGTTTTTCAATGAAAGTGTTGTAAGTCCTGGCATTTTAATTTGGTTATATTAAGAATATATGTTGCTGCAAATATTGGAATTACTTCTGGGATGTGCATGGAATCGTCAACTAATTTAGGTATATTCGCATAACTATTAGTCGTTATGATATTACAAGACAATATTAAAGTTACTCTTACTAAAGAGTCTAAACTAAATGCTGTTGATTGGAATAACTTGCCGTTTGGTAGAGTTTTCTCCGATCACATGCTGATCATGGATTACAAAGATGGGGCATGGCAGGATCCTGAGATTATTCCATTTGGACCGCTTTCCATGCACCCTGCTACGTCTGTTATCCATTACGGGCAGTCAATTTTTGAAGGATTGAAAGCTTACAGAATGGACGGTGGTGAAGTGGCCATCTTCAGACCGGATATGAACGCAAAAAGATTCGAAGAATCTTGTGAGCGCATGTGCATGCCTGTTATTCCTGAAGATGTATTCGTTGAACTGACGCGCAAATTCGTTGAGATTGAAAGTAATTGGATACCGAATAAGGAAGGATACTCATTGTATTTGAGACCTTTTTTGTTTGGGACTGACGAATATATCGGTATCCGTCCTTCTGATACGTATCGCTTTGTAATTTTTGCATGTCCGGTTGGGGCTTATTATAATGAGCCCGTGAATGTGAAAATTGAAGAGTTCTACACAAGAGCATCAGCTGGCGGGGTGGGAAGAGCAAAAACAGCAGGGAATTATGCTGCTGCTTTGTATCCTGCTAAATTGGGTCAAATGAAAGGATACCATCAGTTGGTTTGGACGGATGGAAAAACACACGAGTACATCGAAGAATCAGGAACAATGAATGTCATGTTCGTGATCGACGGAAAATTGATTACTCCGTCTGAAGAAAGTGATACTATCCTTAGAGGTATTACCAAGCGTTCGGTGATAGAAGTTGCAAAGTTATGGGGAATGCCTGTAGAAGAGCGTAAAGTTTCAGTTGCAGAAGTTGTGCAGGCCCATAAAGAAGGTCGTTTGACAGAAGCATTTGGAGCAGGAACTGCAGCAACCATTGCGCATATTGCTAAAATCGGTTACAGGGATGAAGATTTGATCCTTCCTCCGGTTGAGACACGTACTTTCTCATTGAAGGTACATGCTTATCTGGATGATCTCAAATCAGGAAAAATTGAAGACAGCTTTGGCTGGCTTTTGAAATTGTAATGTTATTATCAGGTAATAATACAGGTGGGTACGTGATTAATCACGTACCCACTATTTTTTTATGGAAAATGGGATAACCCTGCATCTCTAGAGAAATTAACAGTCATGAAGTCGATAACATACCTTGCTTTTCTGCTCTTAATCTCATCAACCGCATTTAGTCAAACAACCACGGTTCGGATCATCACCAAAGACCGAAGTAACGGGGATCCTGTTTCAAGGGCATATATTCGGCAATACCAGGGAGATTCATTGGTTGGGTCTCAGTATACTTCTTTAAAAGGGACCGCGTATTTCCGTGTTTCAACCAGGGAAATAACCCGTTTTGAACTGGAACATATTGCATTCAACCTGCTTGAGGAAATTCCTGCAAAAGTGTTCCCTGGAAAACCATCTGACACGCTAACTATCCAGGCCCGCATGTATTATTCCAAAGAACGTTTAATAGATGAAGTGGTTGTGAAACCGATAGGAGTTCCGGATACGGTTTTCGAGTCGACACGTGTTTCTGTAAACGATTTTGAGTTTTTGCCGGACAATAACCTGCTATTGTTAACCTATCCGAAAAATTTGAAGAAAGGAACAGAATTGGTTCTTTACGACGGATCTAATCTGCTGGGAGAAATTCCATTACCCGAAAAAGGGGAGGAGCTGATCCGCGATTACAGGGGGAATCCTCATGTGCTGACAGAGAAAAATGTTTACGGAATCCTTCAAAAAAACCGGCAGATCCAAATAGCGCAAATCGAAAAAGAATACTACATGACTTATATTGCCCCGATTGTAGATACAGCTTTTACGAAATATTATTTTTCAAATTTCAATCCGAATTATCCGGCCTTTGATTATTTTACTTTTGATATTGTTGATTCAAGCTACCGCAAAATCGCTAAAGTACAGGATGATCTGATGATGGAACTTTACCGTTCTGAATTTAAATGGGTAGATGTCCGGACAAAATTGTGGGCTAAGGAAAAAGAAAACGAAACAGGAGTTGATAAAGAGGTTTGGGTTGGGATGTACTATTTCACCAACTCCATTTACTACAAAGAACTTTACGCACCGATTTTTGAGCGAAACGATTCGGTTTTCCTGTTCGACCATTACAAGAATTTGTTTTTCAAATATTCTTACCAGGGAGATCTTATTGACAGCATCCCGATCTATTATCATTTGCAGCCGAAAGAGAACGGGTGGAAGAAGCATTTGATACAGGATTATGAAACAGGGGAAATATATATTCACTACGAACTTGCAGGAAAAGCACAGTTGCGGCATTTTGATACAAATACGGGGAAATTGAGTCTTCCGGTTGAATTACGGTTTAAATACCCGGAGAATATCCAGATTAAGGGAAACAGTGTCTATTACATCTATCGTCCATTCGAATCGACACAGAAAAAGTATCTATACCGCGAAAGATTACCCTTCGAATATAAGAATCAAAAAACGAATAAAGGAACACTGGTGGAGTTGGCAAAGCCCTAAAAGCGTAAATGGAGCTAAGACGGGCGTCCTAACTCCATTCACTAATCAACCTAACCTAACCACCTAAATCATAACAAATATACAACAAGTAATTTGAAATGCAACTGATCAGGTGAAAAAAAACAGATAAAAAATCATTAAAAAATATAAATAACTGTTTTTCAATGGTTTAATTTTTTGAAAAATGCACTTAAATGATTAACCTACGTCCGATAGGACCTTCGCAGAATAACAAATCAAGAATAGAAACCTGTGGATTGAATTGCTTTTGAGTAAATAATACCTGGTTGTATTCTCCGGTCATTTTTAAATTTTCATAGTCACAAGTCCGGTGATCTTCCGGGTATGAAGCCTCGTACTTTTCTGTGAACGAAAAATCAACGGACAATTGATAGGTATCAAAAAAGAATTGCGTGATTTCCAGGTCAAAATCAACCAGGAATTGATGTTTTTTGAAAAGCAATTTTTCTATATCAGAAGCGTAATGCTCAAAATAGGGTGCAGAGGCATAAGCAGTTTTCAATGCTTTCCAATGGAGCAAAGGCCAGTTTTGCTGGTACGAAACCAAGACATCTTTTGTGGCTGTTTTTGATCCGAAGGGTTTTTCAAGAGGCATAGTGAGCACCTGTGATCCTTGTGAACCTAAAATCACCATCCGGTTGCGGAAGGTTTGTTTCGGTAAATGATCGGTATTCTCAAAAACAACCTGCTTGAACTTTACCAAATCCTGGAAGTAACGAACGCTTCCAAAATAGGCAATCGGAAAAACAGCCGGCATGAATGAAATTATTGGATCTTTGTAAACAAGCGGTCCCAACGAACACCTGTAAATGCACTTTTTGAGAACCAAACCACCGATGCTTTTCCTACTACGTGATCTTCCGGGACATATCCCCAAACTCTTGAATCTGCAGAGTTGTAGCGGTTGTCTCCCATTAACCAGTAGTAATTCATGGCAAACTTGTAAGTGATTGCTTTCTTACCGTCAATGTAAATTCCATCATTTTTTTCCTGTAGCTTGTGACCTTCATAAGCAGTGATTGCTCTGCGGTACCATGCGATGTTGTCTTTAGTCAATTTAACGATAGCACCTTTTGCAGGGATTCTGAATTTCGTAAAATCACTAACCGTATTGTTGACATAAAAATCCTTCGGGAAATTGTCCAGGTTGCGGATCAATTCGGAATTCGTTGGCTTGTATGCTTTATTATCCGAATACTGAGGCGTTAGGTATAAGTCAAAAGAAGTTTTCGGAGATAATCTCTTTAACTCTGCCAGTTTTGAACTGGTTAAGTATACAACTTCTATTCCGTTACCATTCATTACATAATCGCCCTCATTTTGTGATAATCCCAAAGAAGTTAAATAACGCTCCAATAAAGGTTCTCCTGAAGGGTTTATTGTGTAAGCCATATTTTGATTCGGGAATACTTTCGCCGGCTTTCCGTTGATATACAAAACAGAGTTCTTAATCTCGATTTCATCTCCGGGAATTGCCACACATCGCTTGATGTAGTTTTCACGCTTATCAACAGGTCTGTAAATGACCCCGTAATGTTCGATGTAGTTCAATCCTTTTTCAGGCATTCCTCCGCGAGAATAAGTCACTCCGCTTGCAATTGCTGTTCTTGCCTTGTTTCTCCATTTTTCAACGTTTTGGATAAATTCGCCACCCAAACTATCCATGATCAGGGTTTCTGCATTCTCCCCGGTTGTCATGGCTTTCTGCTGAAGAGTCTGGAAAGCTTCACGGTGTGTTTGTGATGCTTCCTGGAACCAATACCACAAAGCCTCGCTGTTTACAACCTGGTGGTAGTCGTGTCCCATCAAACCATTTGGCACGCGGGGATCATAAATCGCAGTATCTCCGGACGGATAATTGAATACCATCACATCGTAACGATTTACCTTTCCAAATCCGGGCAATCTGTAGTAATTGCTTTTTTCGATTCCCATATAGGATTTTACATTGATCCAGGGAATGGTGTTGTGAACCAAAGGGAAGGAGAGAGGCGTAACAGGAACTTTCGGTCCGTAAGCCAATTTGTTTACGAATAAGAAATCCCCGACCAATAAGGTTTTCTCCATGGAACCTGTAGGAATCTGGAATGGTTCAAAAACGTATGTACGGATAATGCTCGCTGCAACCAGTGCAAAAATGATAGAGTCTCCCCATTCTTTGATCGCAGATTTCTTTCCGATTCTTTTTGAGCGGAAGGAAAAAACGTATGCAACAAGATGCCCAATAACCGGCAAAGCCAGAAACAATGCAAGGTGATCGCTATTTGCTCTTTTTGCAGCTTCAACAGGACTTGCCCAGTTGGTAGGAGTAAGCGCCGGTAAATTTTGATCGTTTGCGATCTTCCATAAGATTAAATAAGGAAAGAAGATTCCCTGAAGTGTATCTGCAATGGAATAAAATCCGAATCTTCTGATGTAGGAAACATTTGCTACCATCCACATCACGATATGAATTCCGGGAATGAACATCAACAAGCACCACCATGGTTTACCTGCTCCGAACTTGAAAACAAGGTAATAATTGTAAACAGGTACAAATGCCTGCCAGGATTTAGCTCCCATTCGTTCAAAAGATTTCCACCACAAAGAAATGATCGGATGGATAAGAAGCAGGAACAAGAAATAATAAAGTACGTTCATAGGGTTGAATTAAAATGCTAGTACATCGCGCATGGTGTAAACTCCTTTTTTTCCGTGTAGGAATTCAGCTGCAATGACAGAGCCAAGGGCAAATCCGTCTCTGGAATGTGCTTCGTGGCTCAGGGTTAAAGTATCTACGTTTGAAGTATATGAAATAGTATGTGTTCCGGGAACATCGGGTTCTCTCAAAGCCTGTATCGGAAGCTCGTGCTCCGAAGTTTCCGGCCAGGAACCTGTTTCTGATTTCCAGGAAGTATAATTGTGATTATTCTGAAGAATACCCTGTGCCAGGGAAACCGCTGTTCCGCTCGGAGCATCCAGTTTCTGGATGTGATGGATTTCTTCAATTTGTGCTTTATACTCCGGATGCGGATTCATCAGGGAAGCAAGTTTTTCATTGATGTTGAAAAGAATATTTACTCCGACACTGAAGTTAGATGCGTGAAGCAAAGAACCTGTTTTCTCGGTTACTAAAGTAGCAACATAGGGCAATTGGTCCTGCCAGGCTGTTGTTCCGACAACAATCGGAGTTTTCTGCTCCAGGCAAGTCTCAATATGCTTGATCACCAATCCCGGCTGAGTGAATTCTATTGCAACATCTGCCTGACTCAAGTCAACCTGGTCAATAGTTGTTTTGGAATCTACCTTATAAACAATGGAGTGTCCGCGTTCCAGAGCAATGCGCTCAATCGCTTTTCCCATTTTCCCGTATCCGATCAGTCCGATTTTCATGTAGCGCAAAAATACTGTTTTCAGCTTCTGAATTTAACTTTTAACGAAATTTAAATTGAAAAGAAACTCCGTAAGCATTCGGGAAATAAGTTGTGGGATGAATGGAGAGTGACAAATCTTCACTGATGTCGAAATTGACAAAATGAGCTTCAACTCCAGCATCCACAATATTCAAGATATAAACAAGTCCCATTCCCAATATGGCAAAATCACGCCGGTTTCGATGCTGGGCGTATAAAGAAAGCAGACTTTGATCGTCGTATTCCAGGAAATTCCCGGGCGCATTGCCAACTTTACGGGATTCGTACTCTGCACGATAATCGTTCTTCAGCATGTTGTTCTTAACCACAAAATAGGTGGTTGCTCCCAGTCCGGCATAAATCAGCGGAACTTTCCAATAGGCCTTTTTCTTGCCTTTCGGCATAGCGATGTGATTGTAAATCTGACCGGAGCCAGGTACGACAGCAGAGAAAAGACAAGCCCTTTTCCAGGAATGTGTTTTAACGGAATCCTTCGGAGAAGCAACAGCAAGAGAATCCTGGGCGTTTACATAAAGTGAAAACCAAACTAAAATGAAAACACCAACGATTTTGTGCATTATTGCGTTTTGTTCAACAGTTCGATGATTCGATTTAAATCCACCTCAGAGGAGAAGTTTATCAAGATCTTACCGCTTCCCGAATGTGTTTTCTTAATCTCTACTTTCGAAGAAATACGGTCGCTTAAGTGATTTTTGAAAACTTCCTGTATAGTCGACAGTTCCGGAGTGGAAGCTGTTTTCGGTACGTTTGGTGTTTCTTCACTGGTGCGCGAAGTGTTTGTACGGATCAGTTCTTCGATCTCGCGAACAGAAAGCTGGAAATCAATGATTTGCCTGTATAGATCCAATTGACGGTTTTCGTCTCCTGAAGATACCAATGCACGTGCATGTCCCATTGAAATAAGGTTGTCGCGCACGCCAAGCTGAATCTCGGCAGGAAGTTTCAGCAAGCGTAAATGATTGGTAATACTTGTTCTTCCTTTCGATATTTTTTGAGATAATTGATCCTGTGTCAAACCAATCTCATCAATCAATCGCTGGTAGGAGAGAGCCACTTCAATTGCATTCAGGTCTTCACGCTGAATGTTTTCAACCAAAGCCATTTCAAGCATGGACTGATCATTCGCAACACGAATGTAAGCCGGTACTTCTTCTAATCCTGCTAACTGAGATGCACGAAAACGTCTTTCACCGGAAATCAGCTGATATTTATCTTTACTCAGTTTTCGAACTGTTAAAGGCTGGATAATCCCGTGAATTGCAATGGAATCTTTCAATTCGTTTAATGCATCTTTCTCGAAATTTGTGCGCGGATTGAATGGATTCGCTTCGATAGAACTGATCGGAATCAATGCCACGCCGCCTGAAACGGCAGTCGGAGTTACCGCTGGTGCGGTTGCTGTGCTGTTATCTGATGAAGAACTTTCCAATAAAGCTCCCAATCCTTTTCCTAAAGCTGAACGTTTTTTCGGATTAGATGTCATTCCCTACTTGAAATTGTTTGTCGTTATTACCGATTTTTGTTAAATCATTTCGTTGAAGAATTTCACGTGCGAAATTCAAATAATTAATAGCCCCTTTGCTGGTAGCCTCGTGCATGACTATGGTTTCACCGAAACTTGGAGCTTCTCCCAATTTCGTGTTGCGGTGGATTACCGTGTCGAAAACCAAATCCTGGAAATGTGTTTTCACTTCTTCTACAACCTGGTTTGCCAGGCGTAAACGCGTATCGTACATTGTTAGAACAATTCCTTCAATCTCCAGCTCAGGGTTCAAACGCCCCTGAATGATCTTGATCGTATTCAATAATTTCCCCAAGCCCTCCAATGCAAAGTATTCACATTGAACGGGTACCATTACAGAATCTGCTGCTGTCAGGGCATTTACAGTAATCAAACCCAGGGAAGGAGAGCAGTCGATAATAATGAAATCGTATTGATCTTTCACTTTGTCAAGCGCCTGCTTCAGCATCTGCTCACGATTCGGCATGTTGATCATCTCCAGCTCAGCACCAACCAGGTCGATGTGGGAAGGGATAATGTCCAGATTAGGATTACTTGTTGGAATAATCAATTCTGACGGGTGTACATCATTGATCAAACAATCGTAAATGTTGCGGGAGTTTTTTGGATCAAGTCCAACTCCAGAGGTAGCATTTGCCTGCGGATCGGCATCGACCAGCAATGTTTTGTACTCCAAAACACCAAAACATCCACCCAAATTAATTGCTGTAGTTGTTTTGCCAACACCACCTTTTTGATTCGCTATTGCGATAATTTTACCCATAAGAGCACTGTAAATTTGTGGATAAAGATAAGTTATTGAAATGACCTAAACGCCATTTTTTCCTGCTATTTTTTTCAACGAGCAGGATGTTGAAAGATTGTTCAAAGTTTATAGATCCTCAAAGTGAACATCACTCGTATAGGAAGGATTTGAACTTTCTCCGGCATTGAGTTCATTGGCTTTATTCATCACTTCAAGTAAGGTTTCTGAAAATTTATCAAAATCTTCCTTGTAAAGAAAAACTTTGTGCTTTTGAAAAGCTTCTTTTCCATTGATATTTACCTTCTTACTTTCTGTAACGGTAATGTAGTGATCCTGGCCTTTTGTAGCTTTGATGTCGAAGAAATAAGTGCGTTTGCCGGCCTTGACAATTTTAGTAAAGACTTCTCGCTGAGAGTCGTAATCCAATTCGTTTTGCATAGTTTATTAAGGGTTGCAGCAAAGCAAATATGGATGTTTATTATTGATATACAAAATTTTGAGCCGTAATTTTACTTTTTTGGCTTCTTTTTCCTGCCCGAATTGAGTGTTGTAGGAGGCTCTTCATCCTTTTTGTGCCTCTTCTTTAATTCGTATTTTTCCAGTGCAGTCATCTCTTTTTTGTCCTTTTTAACTGGCTTCTTGCTTTCCTCGGTTGTGTTCAAAGCATCTGAATCGGGCATGACTGCTACGTGAACATCGTTTGCAGAACCTTTTCCTTCACCGGTAGGATCAATCCATTTGCCGGGAGTGGAGGATACCGTTACTTCTCCGTTTTTGTCAACAGAAGCAACTGAAACAATATTGTCTTTTTTATTGATCCCGACAACGTCTTCTTTCAATATCCATCGATTGTTTTCCAGGACAAATGCATCGTAAGACATGTCCGGAACGTAAAATTCATAAAAACCAACCATGGTTGGGGTTTCCGGCATTAAATGGTCGAAAATAATGCGTTTGTATTCAGGTTCATAGCGCAGAGACATGACGGAACGCTCCGAGTGTTCGAAAAACAGGCGTTTCATGGTTGTACTTCCCGATTTGAAGAGTGGGTACCCCAGTTTTAAGCTGTTGCCGGAAAAAGCAATCACATCAATCAGCTTGGTATTGCTCATTCTTGTGCCGCCATCCCAGCCTAAAACCGTGTAATACGTTTTGTTTGCTTTCTCTACCGGAATGATTTGGTAATACAAAGCGCCGTACCACATGTCGGCTGCCAGCGTTTCTTCCGGTTTGGCAGTTAATAAAAAAGATTTGTCGATTAATTCGATTACTTTGTGCTTTGTGTCTTTTAAGGAGTTTCGATGAAGTACGTAAGCATAATATTTTTGTGTTCCATCGTCCTGTTCTACATTCCAGTTCACAATACGGACCAATTTATCCGGACTGTCAATAACACCAAGTGTTCTTAGTTTTGTAAATGTGATGTCGAAAACGGTCGGCTCGTGGAGTGTCTGTTCGATCAGTTTTTTAAACTCTTTGTTCCAGTTCTCTTTACCTGCATTGTTTTTCGACCCGCGAATAGAGTCCAGCAGGAGTGCCAGTTCGTTCTCCCTCGAATACGCGTCAAATTGCCCCAGGGATTGGAGTGAAATTAAAAGTGAAGCTATTAAACAGAATGAAACCTTCATAACACTAAAACGCCAAAAAAGTAAATGTGTTACAATTTAAGGATAATTCGCCCTTTTTACAAGTGCATGAAATCCTTTTTCGCGAGCAGCTCATCTTCGCTTTCACGATAGTCAGGATCATCCACACAGCAATCAACCGGACAAACTGCAGCACACTGAGGCTCATCATGGAAACCTACACATTCGGTACATTTATCTGTAACGATGTAATAAACATCCATGTCTTTCGGCTCAAAACTTTCATCCGCCTGAACCTCTTCACCATTCAATGTCGTAATCAATCCTTTTAATGACGTGCCGTCCGCATAAGTCCATTCAGCGCCTCCTTCATAGATTGCGTTATTTGGACATTCCGGTTCGCATGCACCGCAGTTGATGCATTCGTCTGTAATCATGATTGCCATAAGAGACTTTTTTTTGTGCAAATATACGCAGGTCTCCGGTTTAAACATTGAAATATTTCAAAAAAATAACGGAATTCCTACCGGAGAACTTAACTTTGCACCGTGGAAAAGAGAGCAATAATTGAGATTTTCGGTCAGCTTAGAAAAGCATTAAGTGCATTTACTCAGAATGAAGAATGGCCGGGTTATGAAAGTGGATTAACGGAAGATGAATTTCAAAGTTTTCAGCGATTAATCAATAAAGAAATCCAGATAAATCCGTGGTTTACCAAAGAGAATTGTATAAAAGCTTTAAACGGAATCATTCATTTAACTGAAAAAGAATCGCTTGAAAAGTTTTCGAATGGTTATAAATTTACCTCTAAACCGAAAACAATTGCCCTGATCATGGCCGGAAACCTTCCCTTTGTAGGATTTCATGATTTGCTTTGCGTACTGATTACCGGAAATAAGGCTTTGTGCAAATTAAGCAGTTCCGATACACGCATTCCCATGAAACTCATCGAATGGATGTATGAATGGAACCCGGATTTAAAAGAATACATCCGGATTTCCCTGGGACCAATAAAAGCGTATGATGCCGTTATCGCAACAGGAAGCAATAGCTCAATAGCTCAGTTTGAAACTTATTTCGGACATGTTCCGCACCTTTTTAGAAAAAACAGAACTTCAGTTGCAATTTTGGATGGTTCGGAAACAAATGAGGAGTTAAGTCTGCTTAGTTCCGATTGTTTTGATTTCTTCGGGATGGGATGCCGCAATGTTTCCAAACTGTTTCTTCCTGCTGGGTTTAATCTCAACCGAATCTTTGAAAACTTTCTGGACCAGGCATATTTGATCCAGCATCATAAATACGGTAATAACTACGATTACAATCGCACCGTTTACTTAATGAACCAAATTCCTTTCCTGGATAACAATGTGTTTATGCTGAAAGAGGATGAAGGACTTCACGCACCTTTATCTGTGATCTATTATGAATTTTACGAGAATAAATCGGATGTTCTGAAACGGATCGACGAACTGCAGGAAGAACTTCAGGCGGTTGTTGGCCACGGTTTTATTCCTTTTGGGAAAGCTCAGGCCCCGGACATCACTGATTTTGCGGATGGAGTAGACACTTGCGCCTGGTTGAATTCTCTTTCCTGGCAAGAAGGTTCAAGTGTTCAAAAAGTTTAAAATGCTTTTTTTTAAGGAAGTATTTGTTTTGAACTATTTGAACATTTCAACCCATTGAATATCCGGGATAGCAGAGTTATTAACAATTGAATTCAAAGTTTTCAACATTTTTTGTAACCAAGTTTATACTTTTGCGTATTCTGGAGAGAATTCAATGCCTTTTAATATGATGAAGAGCTTAGCAATTGTAGGATTTGGAATTTCTTTTTCCGCTTTTGGAGGAGGAACTCCCGCAAAAATGACACAAACAGATTATGTGAACATGTGGTCGAATGTGGCTGTTGAGCACATGCTGACTTACCGTATTCCTGCGAGTATTACGCTTGCGCAAGGACTGCTTGAAAGTGCAAGTGGGAATTCACCGCTTGCAACCGAAGCCAATAACCACTTTGGGATCAAATGCAGCAACTGGACAGGCGAGAAGATTTATTTTGATGATGATGCGAAGGGCGAGTGTTTTAGAAAGTACCCCACTGCAACGGATTCTTACAATGACCACAGCTTGTTTCTTACACAGAAACCGCGTTATGCAGGTTTGTTTCAGTTTCCGGTAGATGATTACAAAAATTGGGCAAAAGGATTGAAAAAAGCAGGTTATGCAACTCATCCGGAATATGCGGAAAAACTGATTGATCTGATTGAGCGTTTGAGATTGTATGAATACGATGATAAAACTGCTCCGGGAGCAAAAGGAACTGAATTGCTTGCAACTAATGCAAAAGAAAGTACAGGTTCAAAAACAAAACCCAAAGAATCTGCCGTGAACAAGCCGGTTTCTTCCATGAAGATCGATGAAGCATGTTTGAAATATGAAAATCACATTGCAAAAGAAAATAAGAATGATGTGAAATTTGTAGTCGCAAGAAAAGGGGATACTTATTACAAAATTGCTAAGGAATACGAATTGGCAATGTGGCAGATGTATAAATACAACAATTTCGTTGATAAAAAAGACATGCTGGAGCCGGGTGATATTGTGTACATCGAACCGAAAAGAAGCAGGTCCCGCTGCAAAGACGTCACTTACACTGCTTCAAAAGATATTACGTTGATCGAGATTTCCCAGGCAGAAGGGATCAAGTTAAAAAGCCTCGTGAAAATGAACGGATTCACATCCGAAAAAGTAACTGTCCAAAAAGGACAAAAGATCCTTCTTCGTTAGTTTAGCTGCGTTGAAGTTTATTGTTGTTGTTTGTGAAAGGTTGTGTTATGCAACCTTTTTTTTATTTGAAACAAGCTCAAAAGTTTAAGTGTTCAAAAAGTTAAAATAAAAAGTAGTTGAACGTTTGAACTTTAAACCAGTTGATCTTTCTCTTAGGATTTCAATGCTAAAAGACATAACCTCCTCAGATTCATTACCCGGAAGAAGTCAAATTGTTTTAAAAAAAAAGCTAGGATTAAAAGATTTTGTTAAATTTGAGAAACTCCTGTATTATGAAACCTTCAAACGAACTGTACAAATTAATCAAGTCGTTGACGAAATCTGAGAAGCGTTTTTTTAAACTTTCTTCGGCTTTACAATCCGGCGAGAAGAACTACCTGAAAATTTTTGATTTTATAGAAAAGCAAGGTGCGTACAGAGAAGAAGATTTAAAGGAATTCTTTCAGAATGAGACTTTTGTAAAACATTTGCCTTCTGAGAAAAATCATTTATACCGGCTTATCTTAAAAAGTTTACGTGTTTATTACTCGGAGCAATCTGCTTCCAGCATCCTGAAACAGGAGTTGAAAAACGTGGAAATTCTTTACAATAAAGCACTTTATAAAGAGTGTGAAAAGTTTGTTCAGCGCGCAAAAAGTCTGGCTATCGAACACGAAGAGTTTTATTATTGGTACGAATTGATTGCCTGGGAGAAAAAGCTGTTGGAAGCGGCTTATGAAGACGGTGAGTTTTCAAGGAACCTCGATGATATCATAGAAGAGGAAGAGCTTGTAATTGCTAAACTGAGAAATTTGGCAGAATACCAGGTTATTTATTCAAAGATCAATTTAATATTCCGTTCCGGAGGATTCACCAGGAATGAAGAAGAACGAAAAATTGTAGAAGACATTTCCGATTATCATTTGATTAAAGGAAAGAATACGGCGCTCTCAACGCGCGCTTCTTCGATGTGTTACTACATCAAAGGATTGTGTGCTGCAACAAACAGGAATTACGAAGACAGTTTCCAGTTTTTTAACCGCACAAAAGATATCCTGGACAATAATCCGCTGATAAAAGAGGATTTGGGCCAGCGTTATATCCTGACACTTTCTCATTTACTACGCTGTTACATAGATAATAAGCAATTCAAAGAAGCAACGAATGTTGTTAACGAAATCCGTTCCCTGGAAGGAAATAAGGGTTTTAACTCTACGGATTTGTCCCTGCGTATTTTCACGATTTCTTACAACGGAGAGTTTGCATTAAACCATGCCACAGGAAATTTTGAAGCCTCCGCCAAATTAGCCGATGAAGTTCGGATAAGATTGCGCGACCTGGACGATAAAGTTTCGAAGGAACAAAATATTTTGTTCAGCTATAATCAGGCATATACCTATTTTGGTATCGGTGATTACAAAAAAGCGCTTTCCACACTAAATGAGGTCTTGAATGATAATGAACAGCGTTTGAGACAGGACATTTACAGTTTTGCGCGTATTTTCAACCTGATCATCCATTTGGAGCTTGAAAATTATGACTTCCTGGAATATGTTATCAAATCAACGAACCGCTACCTGAGTAAGCATGACCGTGATTACGAAATCGAAAATGTAGTGATCAAGCACCTGCGAAAGCTGGCAAAGAGTATGAATATTACGCAGCGAAATGAAATACTTTCGAAAATGAAAACAGAAGTGGCTGAATTAATGAAAGACCAGCAGGAGCGGGTTATCCTTGATTATTTCCACCTTCCGGCATGGATCAATTCGAAATTAGACAAAACAGATTTCTCAAAAGCAATTAAAGATTACAATCACTTGTAATCGAATTTATACTGCATTCCGATATTGAATGTCGTATTTACGATGTCCAAATCTGTACGGCTTTCATAAAACGCTTTATAAACGGAACTTGTTGTTAAGTAACGTACCGAAAGGTCCAGATAGACGCGATTGATCCGGAAACCCAAGCCGCCGCTGATTGTTTGGCTGAAAGAGTTTCCGTAGCTTCTGGCTAAAGTGTCTCCCTTTGGATAATACCCATAACCTCCGCGAATAAAAAAAGTATTATTGATAGCCCATTCACCGCCAATGCGGATATTCAATGCGTCCACCATCTGAGATTTGATGGTGTTGTTCTGAAAGGAATAATCACTGGCAAGATATGCTTCATCATTGGTAGACTTTATTCTTCCCCAGCCATAATTCAAATATTCCAAATCCACATTGATGCAGCCGTTATCTGCAAATACGAAACCAAAAGACCCTACAAATTTGGTCGGGGTCCAGATCCTGTATTTGTATTTGTAAGCAGGAATAAAGCTTGGATCTACTACTTCTTTCCCGTAATTATGCACAGCCTGCATATCTGCAGTAGCTTCATCGGTTATTTGATAGAAAGTAGGAGTGTGGATGGCAATACCTGCACGGAACCAGTCGGTCGGAACAAAAATGGCTCCCAGTTTTAAATTCGTACCACCACCTTTTGTTTTGTAATCATATTGATAAACAAAGGAACGAAGGGAAACTCCGCTGGTGTCCATAAGTGTTTCCTTGTGAATAACCGATTCGGAAAAATTGAGCGTATTGTATGAGACTGAGGCGCCAAAATAAATTTTATCCAGGTAGTTGGCACTAAGTGCAACATAGAACTCATTAATTCCTCCGCTATTTAGAACCGTGCGATTATGTATGACATCTCCTGAATTCAGTCTCGGGTAATAATCGTTGTTCGCATCCGGATCAATGGTGTAAGTTTGGTAGGCTAGTGAAGATGTATATGGCTCGTAGTTGTAAAGATCAATCGGGTCGATTCCTGATGCCTGTGAAGCAAATACATCCAGCAAAGATTCAAATTGCTGACCGCCATAATTGAATGAATTATTAAAATTCGCTACCCGGTTCATCCCGAAAGAAATCTGCGTATAAATCAATCCTGAATTTGAACTGGACACATCACTTACAACAGTTCCTGCCAAATTCGGAATACGGAATTTAAAATCATCCATGGAAGAATTTCCCATTGAAACGGCTTCACCATTCCCTCTGAAATGGGAAGTAGTTTTCATAGTTGTACCCGAAGCACCAAAGGAAAATGAACTTACAGAAGACCTTCCGAATCCTGCCGGGTTAATGCCGATGCAACCGCTTTCTGCACCTAAAGCACCGAAAGAACCGCCCATAGCATCAAACCTTGCAGATCCCTGAACGTAAGTGTTTGATAATCTGTACACATCTACCTCGCTCTGTCCGAACGCAAAAAAGGCTCCGGTAAGAACTGAAGCCAAAGTTAGTTGAAATCTCATTTAGTTGTTTTAACGTCTACCACCACTTCTTGATCCACCTCCTGAACTTGGACTTGGTGAGCTAACACTTCTTCCGGAGCTGCCGCTGCTGCTTCTAATAGTTGGAGAGCTCGTTCGTGTAGTGGAATTTGTATTAATTGTTCTGTTTTCTCCTGTTGAGCGGTTACTGATACCTGAATTTGACTCTGAACGGGTATATGTACCGCTTCTTTCCCCGGTCGATGTACGGCCTGCGACTACCGGTCGGACAGATTCTCTTGGTCTCGAAGAAGTTGTCGAAACTCTGCCGTTACTTCCTGAATTGGTAATAACAGGTGATGAGTTAGCCACGGTATTTCTTCCACTAACCGCAAATCCGCGATTCGATGGTTTTGCGATCAACTTATTTTCATAATACACTGTCCCCGTGTTTGATGAACCCATTCTTCCTGCAGACGTCCCGGCATGTGCACTCGACAAGTTCCCCGGTGTGCTTCCCGGTTTACTTATAGGAGAATTCCAGGAGGTGTTCCCGTAGTAAGATTGTCCGTAAGGATAATAAGGATTGACATATGCGCTGCTATAACCGTAAGGATGCGGATTTCCAAATCCGTTGTAACCGTATCCGTACCCGTAACCCATGAAGTAATACGGCGTATAGAAATTACTGTATCCGTAATAACCTAAGCCCGTAATTGGAGAATAGGGAGAGTATCCGTAGAAAACATACTGACTGTTATAGAAATAATCGTAGTATTGACGCTGAGAAACATAAGTTGTACGCTCCTGAGGCACTTCTGTTTGCTCTTTCTTTGCTACAAATGTAGCGTAGTCGGTGACATCATTCAAATCCGTTCCCGGAGGCATGATAGGAGTACGCGTATTGTAGACGTCATCCTGCATGAAATGCTCAGAAGAACTACATCCTGCAAGAGACACAACAGTTGTCAGGCAAACTCCGAATTTTAATGCTTTGTACATGATGATAAAGATTAAAAGGTTTGATTAAAGATAGCTGATTTATTTCTAATTTTACGTTTTTATTCTTAAAATTTAACATACTCAAAAATGTCACAGAAGTACGCTACTCGCGCCGAAGATTATTCAAAGTGGTATAATGATTTAATTTCCAGAGCTGATCTTGCAGAACACTCGGATGTTAAAGGAATGATGGTAATCAAGCCCTATGGTTATGCTATTTGGGAAAACATGCGCGACATCCTGGATGCAAAATTCAAAGAAACCGGTCACCAGAACGCGTACTTCCCCTTATTCATTCCCAAGAGCTATTTGAGCAAAGAAGCTTCTCACGTAGATGGTTTTGCAAAGGAATGTGCTGTTGTAACGCATTATCGACTAAAGAACGATCCGAATGGAGGTGGAGTTATTGTTGATCCGGATGCGAAGCTGGAGGAGGAATTAATTGTACGCCCGACATCCGAGACAATCATCTGGAACTCATACAAAAAATGGATCCAATCCTATCGCGATCTGCCGATTTTGATTAATCAGTGGGCAAACGTCGTTCGCTGGGAAATGAAAACGCGTTTATTTTTGCGTACATCCGAATTTTTATGGCAGGAAGGACATACGGCTCATGCTACAAAAGAGGAGGCAATCCGCGAAACAGAACAGATGCTGGATGTTTATGCCGAGTTTGCAGAAACATACATGGCTATGCCGGTCATTAAAGGACATAAAACAGAAAGCGAGCGTTTTGCAGGAGCAGATGATACGTATTGTATTGAAGCAATGATGCAGGATGGAAAGGCCCTTCAAGCGGGAACATCTCACTTTTTAGGTCAGAACTTTGCAAAAGCCTTTGAGGTGAAATTCAGTGATGCGCAAGGGAAACTGGAATATGTGTGGGCCACTTCCTGGGGAGTTTCTACGCGTTTAATGGGGGCTTTGATTATGACCCATTCGGATGATGAAGGATTGGTTTTACCACCGGCATTGGCGCCGATCCAGGTGGTTATCGTTCCGATTTACAGAACAGACGAGGAGCTGCAAATGATCAATGAAGCGGTTGCAAAAATCTCTGCTGAATTGAAAGAGCTGAAGATAAAAGTGAAATACGATGCGGACGATCAAAAGCGTCCGGGATGGAAGTTTGCCGAATACGAAGCAAAAGGAGTTCCGGTTCGTATGGCTATCGGACCAAGAGATTTGGCTAACGGAGTAGTGGAGATCGCTCGTCGTGATACGAAAGAAAAATACGCGATGAATATCGATAACATCGGCACTTCAATTCGTTCTTTACTGGATGAAATCCAGGTAAATCTGCTTCGAAGAGCAAATGAATTTCGCGATCAGAATATGCACCAGGTGGATACTTACGAAGAATTTAAAACGAAACTGGAAAAAGAAGGCGGATTCTACATGGCTCACTGGGACGGAACAAAAGAAACAGAAGCTAAGATCAAAGAAGAAACAAAAGCAACCATTCGCTGTATTCCTATCGATATTGCTTCAGAACCCGGTAAATGCATGGTTACGGGAGCACCGTCAAAAGGACGTGTGGTTTTTGCGAAAGCATATTAGAATTCAATTAGAATTCATAAAAAAGCCGGATTTTGATTCCGGCTTTTTTATTTTTACGGATACGAAACAACATGAACATGGAACAATCACGAAAAGTCATACAGGAAATTTTGGTCCGAAAAGCCGGTTTAAAACAAGATATTTTCCAGGATACCAAAAATCATTTTGAACGCTTTAAAACACATTTATTAGCGGAAATCGGAGCGCTTCGGGCCTCTATTGATGACAGCAGGATCCGCTTACACGTCGAATATAAAGGGGAGTTCCAGGTTCAGGTTTATATCGGGAGTGATGTACTTGTTTTTCAAATGCACACCAATGTATTCAAACTGCCCGACGAACATCCGCTTTGGCAGACCGATTATCTGAAGGAAGACAAGACCCGCGGTTACTTCGGGATTATCAATGTTTATAATTTCCTGGCGGAATCTTATTTGAAGAACCGGGGAAATGATCTGGGGTATCTTATCGGGCGTATTTTCATCAATAAGGACGAACATTTCATGGTTGAAGGAAAGGGGCAGCTGGGCTTTTTATTCCGTGATTTGACCAATTCCGTCCTTACGGATGCAATCCTTACCAACATTATTCACGTGTCATTTGCGTACGCTTTAGACTTCGATTTGCTGACTCCGCCTTATGAAATCGTGTCAAAAGTGACCGTTTTCCAAATGCACGAGATCGAAGCGAACAGTCAAATGTCAACCGGTAAACGTCTGGGTTTCAAATTTGAAGCTGAGGACACTGATATTTTTTAGAAAAAAAGCATTTGAAAAGCTTGCAAATAGGAAAAATCCAAGTATATTTGCACTCCGAAATTCAAAAACGGCCCATTCGTCTAGTGGTTAGGACGCCAGGTTTTCATCCTGGAAACAGGAGTTCGATTCTCCTATGGGCTGCCAACTTAGTTGGCCCATTCGTCTAGTGGTTAGGACGCCAGGTTTTCATCCTGGAAACAGGAGTTCGATTCTCCTATGGGCTGCAAATTTTAGTTTGTAATAAAAGAAAAAAATGGCAAATCACAAGTCAGCACAAAAACGAATTCGTTCTAACGATGTTAAGCGTTTGCGTAACAAGTACCAACACAAAACAACTCGTAATGCAGTACGTAAGCTACGTTCTTTGAAAGATAAGAAAGAAGCAAGCGAATTATTGCCTGCAGTAGTTTCTATGTTGGATAAATTGGCTAAGCGTAATATCATTCACAAAAACAAGGCTGCGAACCTGAAATCAGGCTTGACAGTTGCTGTGAATAAATTATAAGAAAATCATTCAAGAATGAGAAGGTCTTGTCTGCCAAATGGCGATAAGACCTTTTTGTGTTTTAATAAAGTTTCATGAAGAAGTGGGCTTTGTTTTTACTCATCGTTGCCTTCTGCCAGCTTTCCGGCCTGGCCCAATCCCCCTTTGGAAATTACTTCCAGGACTCATTAAAACCGGGACACCGGATTTCCGGCAGGCTGGATTCGGTAGATGCAAACCTGGCAACGTATCAGCACACTCTCCCGGGAGACTTTAATCCTTTTCTGTTCCGGTTTTCATTTGCCGATTTGAATACCGTTTGGGTAAAACCTCAATTGCGAAGATTTTCTTCCATTCCGCACATTGCATTCGAATATTCCATGGGGTCTAAGTCTGCCCAGTTTGGAAAAATTACCTATACACAGGCAATTGATTCAAATACATTTATCCAGTTTGATTATATCCGTAACAGTACGGCAGGTAATCTCCGGAATTCCAGTTTTGAACGCAACACCGCACAGCTGATGCTTATGCATCGTTCGCGCTACTACGGAACTATCCTGGATGTTTCTTTCTACGGAAGCAACAATCGTTTGAGCAATGGAACGATCGGCGATTCTGTTCGGGAGGGATTTGCCCTGCAGTTCCAGGAAGTAGATAAATCGAATACTGAAAATAAGATCAAAGAATTTCACATCGACTGGAAGAACTACATTTCATTCACCAAAGATTCTTTGCAAAAGATCGGGTTACTCCTGCAACCGAGATTAGATATTCAAAACCTGCGTTACCTCGAAACAGATACATTGGAGGGAATTTATGGTTTCTACAATTACGACTCTTTAAGCACTGTAGATTACTGGGAATTAGCTTCTCTAAAAATGAACGGTGGTGTGTTTTATAAGAACCGGGGATTTAATATCGAGGCCGGACTAGGGGCCAGGTACTGGGATTATGACAATATGCTGGTACACCAGGATACTACGGAAATTCATGGTTTTGCGGCTTTGGACATGAACATCAAAGGATATATGCTTAACGCGGCAGCTAATTATACCTTTGTCGGTGCGAATGGGGAAACCCAAATCACAGCGGAAGCAAAAAAAACTTTCCGAACAAATGTATTTTCTGCAGGTGGATCATTCAGCAGGAAATATCCGCAAAATTACCAGCGTGCTTATTACGGAAATACATTGGCTTATAATTGGACGAATAAAGAACTATTCACTAAAAGTGCTTTAAATGTGAGTTGGACGAATAAAAATCGTTTTGTTCCGTTCTTTGCCCAGGCTTTCGTGGAAAACAACTCCAAAATGCCGGTTTTCATTCAGAACAAATGGAGGCAAGATACGTTGATCTCCTTAAATGTATTGGGAATACAGGCAGGATTTGAATACTCATACAAGAAATTATTGGTACAGGGAAGAGCAAGTTACCGTGAAAGTACAGGCGATCTGCTTCCAAACTGGATGTTCTCCGGACGTATTGCTTACAATGGCGGATTGTTCAAGGCTAAAAAACTAAAAACAGTAACCGGAATTGAAATCGGTTATATCAGCCACTATCAGTTGCTGGATTTCGTTCCGCAAATGAATACTTACACATTCGTCAATTCGTTGAGACAATTCAACGATATGATGAAACTGCATTTTTACAGTCAGTTTGACTTAGGATACTTCAGATGGTTTGTCCGGGTAGAGAATATTGAGCAGACATTTGTAAAACCAACCAATTTCGAAGGAGTAGGTTACCCGGTGACGCCGCTTCAGCTGCGATTTGGAGTTTCGTGGGATTTCTTTAATTAATAGAAAAAGTAGGGATGCAAAATTTTACGTCCCTACTGTTTTAAACGTTTCATTGCGGATAAGTTCGCCATTCATTTCGTGTGTATAAAGGAAACCTTTCCTATATTTGAAGACCAAAAAACTATACATGGGATTATTAGATAATAAAGTTGTATTAATTACCGGAGCATCCAGAGGAATAGGTAAATCAATTGCAGAAGAGTGTGTAAAACAAGGTGCAAAAGTTGCATTCACCTATTTGTCTTCAGAAGAAAAAGCGCGTGCTTTAGAGGCTGAATTAACAGCAAACGGAGGAACAGCTGTTGGATTTAAATCAGACGCAGCGAATTTTGACCAGGCACAAAAACTGGTTGATGATGTAGTTGAGAAATTCGGAACAATTGATGTTCTTGTAAATAATGCAGGGATTACACGCGACACGCTTTTGATGCGTATGACTGAAGAGCAGTGGGATGAAGTAATCAATACGAATTTAAAATCTGCATTCAACCTTACGAAAGCGGTTCAACGTCCGATGTTGAAAGCACGTTCGGGATCTATCATCAATATGTCATCTGTAGTTGGTGTAAGCGGAAATGCAGGTCAGGCAAACTACGCGGCTTCTAAAGCTGGTTTGATCGGATTTACAAAATCCGTTGCACAGGAATTGGGATCAAGAAGTATTCGTTGTAATGCCATTGCTCCCGGGTTCATCGAAACAGAGATGACAGGTGCTTTGGACCAAAAAGTAGTGGAAGAATGGAGAAATTCTATTCCATTGAAAAGAGGAGGACAACCTATCGACGTTGCTAACGCGGTGGTTTTCTTAGCTTCTGATATGTCAGCTTATGTTACAGGACAAACACTTCACGTGTGTGGAGGAATGCTTATGTAATCCTGAACGAAGTGGAGGATTGTTGATGTAACAATTGAAATAAATTAGTTTAATACAGCAGGGGTATCTCGGTTAAATCGAGACACCCCTACTGTTTTTTTATGCTTTGCTTCCGGATTTCCGGGAAAATAGTGTCAGGCATTTTCTGAGCAAGTCGTAATAAAGTGCTACAATCAAAAGGATTGTCATTCCCCACAAAACTAAAATGTTTGCCGTAAAAGTACTCATAGGAATTCCAAACCAGTATTTTTTGTAAGTATAGAACGGAGCATCCAGCAAACGCGTGTTTTTCGGATCCATGTATAAAGGATCGTCTTTTTGGATCAATTCGTCGTCCGTAACAATGATTTTCTGAACTTCCGTGCGATTGGTTACCAAATCCTGTAAACTTTCGTTGATAAATGCGGCCTGGGAAGCTTCGTAATTTTTCTCTCCCATTTTTAAGACCAGCTGGTCCAATTGTTCCGTTGTCTGGTTGTAGTTCAGATTGTATTGTTTTTTCAACGTTTCAAGGAAAGCACCGATATTGAACTGCACTTCCTGTACAGAAGATTTTCCTTTTTGCAGTTTACTCAAGCCGGCTACACAATCTTTGCATTCCAGGTTTCCCCAATTAGAAACTTCCTTTTCCACCTCCTTGGATAAAATGCGCTTTGCTTTTTCAAAATCTTTTAAGGACGACTTTTTATCTGCCAAAATAGTCAGTTGGTTCTTCATTTCCGGTATCCAGTAATCCCTTTTCCAGCTGGCATTGCTTTGTTTTTGATGCAAGTCGAATTGACGTTCTTCATGCTCGTTGTCAACTGCCTGTGTTACAGCTAAAGCCTCATATGCCCACCGGGAAGCCATCGCGTTTCCTATCCATGGAACCTCATTGTTCGAGGAGAAAATAGGGTGCAGCTTATCGAATTTTACAATGACTCCGGAGAAAATCAATTGTGGAATAATCAGTAACGGAACAATGATGTAAATTACTTTCGCTGAGTTAAATGCACTCGAAATATTTAGTCCCAAAACATTCGCCATACAGGAAGTAGAGAAGAGAATCACCCAGTATTCCCACCATAACCCATGAATTTCCAGGATCAGGTTTCCGATCAGCACAAAGAAAGCAGTCTGGATAGCAGAAACCATGAACATGATCAGGATTTTTGACCATAAATATGATCCCAGGGATAAATTCAGGAAACTTTCGCGTTTGAGGATTTTCTTGTCTTTGATAATTTCTTCGGCGGCAACGGTCAGTCCGAGAAATAGGGCCACAACAACCGAAATAAACAAATATTGCGGAATATTCTCATTTTCGTAGAATACATAATCCTCGTGTCCTTTTCCGTCTGTATTGAAAAACTTCACAAAGAACGAAAGGATGGCAGCAAGGACTGGTGCTTCGAGCATATTGATAAACATGTATTGCTTGTTTGCCAGCTTACTCAATACATCTCTCAGGAAGAAAACCTTAAATTGACGGATTTTATTAGCAATACGTGAAGTTCCTTTAACGGGTTCGTTAATCTCTTCAATATCCGGGTTCTTGTAATGGGACAAATAACGCTCGTTCCATTCTCTCGGAGTGACTTTTCGCACCTTTGTCTGGTTCCCGTATTCATCAACTACTTTCGATTCGATGATATTGAAAATCTGCTCCGGGTTCACATTACCGCAAATAGGGCATTCACGCTCGTTTGCATTTACGTGGTGTACATGCGTTTTGAAATACACAACCGCGTCAATCGGGTTTCCGTCAAATATCGGGTAACCTCCCTGATCGAGGATCAATAATTTGTCGAACATTTTAAAGATCTCCGATGATGGCTGGTGGATTACTACAAAGATCAATTTTCCTTTAAGGGAAAGTTCTTTGAGCATGTCCATAATGTTTTCGGAATCCCTGGAAGAAAGTCCTGAGGTTGGCTCATCCACAAACATGACTGCCGGTTCGCGGATCAGTTCCAATGCAATATTCAAACGTTTTCGTTGTCCTCCGGAAATGGTTTTTTCAAGCGGACTTCCTACTTTCAGATGTTTTGCATCTCCCAAACCGATATCCGAGAGCAGGTCCAGTACTTTTTTCTTTAACTGGGATTCGGAAAGATCGTTGAAACAAAGTTTTGCGTTGAAATATAAATTTTGGAAAACGGTCAATTCTTCGATCAGCAAATCATCCTGCGAAACAAAACCGATTACTCCTTCAAGTTTGGACTTTTCCCGGTGAAGATCCACACCATTAATAGTTACCGCACCGTGAGAAGGTGTGTAATTTCCGTTAAGGACGTTCAGGAATGTCGATTTTCCTGCGCCCGAGCCACCCATTACTCCGAGAAGCTTCCCGGATTGTTCGATGAAATTGATTTCGTGCAGACCAATTTTTCCACTGTTGAAATGGAATTGCAAATGATCTACCTTGAATGTGATCTTTTCGCGGTTCGCATCATTGAGGAACCTGGAAATCACATCACTGTAGTAGATCGGTGCCGATTTGTTGGTACGCAGGGTAGATCCCTGGTTTAAGATATGTCGTCGTTCGTTGGAAACAATCTGTCCGTTGAGGATCAACTCGTCGTGACCAAAGTATTTGAAAAACAGGATATTGACACTTTCCAGGCGAATTACCGAAATGGAACCGTCAAAACCTTCCATCTTAATCAATTTCGCATGTGAAAGGTTCAGGTCCTTTTCTGTGATGTACATAAAATGCTCATCATCGAGGATCGTGTCGTTATTTGCTTCAACAAAAGCCTTTAACTGCTGGTATTCAAAATCAGGGATGTTGAATGATTCGGAAACGGTGTGCACAAATTCCTGTTCCTGCTCATGAACCTGGTCGTTTGCGTGGATAAAGTCGAAAATACGCAACAACACGATCATTTTCTGTCGCTGGGTAAGTTCTTCATTAATCTGGGCACAAATTCGCAGAACTTTAACGGAGTTTACGGATGTTCTTTTGCGCTGTCCGTCTTTCTTTCCGGATCCCTGGTGGTGAACTAATAAGAATTCATCAAACAACTGAATGTACTTTTGAAGTAATTCATCGTTCAATTCTGTTCGTAAAAATGCTTCTACGATTCTTCTTCCATTGGAACTTTCAATGGCTTCGCTAGTAGGGTCTGTTACTTCATCAACTTTCGCGATAATCGCGAATAACTGCATTAGAGCGCGGAGTATGCGTTCACTCATGCTTACGGGTGTTTATTTAAAAATTATTATCTCTTGAATCCGATCATCATTACGGCACAACCGGTGATCTTTTTGTCCATGTCCAATTCCGTTTCAATAACAACCGGAATCGTTCTTGGAACTTTGAAATCCCAATAATTTGAATTCTTATACTTTCTGTTTGAGAACAGGACATTTCCATCCAGGTCTCTCACTGTAAAAATCACGTATTCATCGTCTGTTCCTGCTGTAGCAGCAATCCGGTATGTTGTTCCTCCGAAGAAAGTGGTTTTAAATTCAGCCTTCTCACGATCCAAAAAAGCGGTATAAACCTGTCCGTCAGAGACAAAGTTCTTTTGTTTTCCTTTCAGGATGGTTTCGCAATCCTTTACCAGGGTTTCGCAATCCTGTGCATTTACTCCAAACCCAACGAATAAAGTAAAAATGCTATATAGTGCTAACTTTTTCATAATGACTAGTATTATTCGATTACTTTTCCTCGAATGGCTTCGATTTTCTGATTAATAAAGTTCAGGGTGCTGGAATCAACGGTTACCACTGTTTTATGTCTCAAAGTAGTGGTCTTTGTTTTTGCATTGGTTATAGGAGCCATATACTCGTACTTGATCGTAATCTGATCGAAATAGAATTTCAAATCTTTCATATCCGCGATCAATTCATCCCATTCTCCTTTTTTATTATAATCCGAAAGAAGCTCGATAATCGTATTCAGGGTTTCCGTCTGCTCCGCAATGCGGTCAAGGATTTTTTGATTGGAATGTTCCTTATTGATATTGCAGGCCAAATACATGGACTCAATCCATCCTCCAACCAGGATTAGTGCGGAAACACTTTTACGGTTGTTCGATTTCAGGAAGTTATCCGATTTTTTAAAGGCATCGGAAACAATCACCATCATGGAGTCCTTGTTAGTAGAATTTTTTTCGAATCGGGACATAAAATCTTTATCGAAAGCTCCTTCCAAACCTAGTTTACTGGTCAGTTTCTCAATGGTGGAAAGATACTTTAATGCAATACTGTTCTGTTTGTAAATAGAAACATATCCGAGATCTGTCCCATAAATCCCAAGGTTCATTGCTTTTTTATATTCTGAAGTATAATCCCCCACTTTGTCCAGATCATTCAACAGGAACTCGTTGTAGGGTGATTTGGATTCTTCCAGCAGCATCGCCATCTGCATGGGAGAAGGGATGCTAAAGATCTTGTCGTCAAATTTAGCATTCAAAGAGCTGTTGGGATCAATGACTTCTTTGCTTATTTCAGGCTTTTTTTCTTCCTCCGAACCACAGGAGCTAATCAGAAGTACAATCCCGGTACTTACTGTGAAAGTAGTTAATAGCTTATTCATAAGTCGCATTGTTTCTTCGTTAACATACAGACGAAAATATACAAAAAAATGTTAATGGAACTTCCTTGTTGATAATTCTGAAACAGAATTGTTTAAAACGCCTATTTGAACGAATAGTTCCCGATTCTGATTAACTTTGCGGGTACAAGTTCATTTAAAATTTCCCGCAGAGGAACGCAGATTTCCTCAGAAAGGATTTTTTTATTGTCTATTTAGCTAAAGGTGAAATAATTAAAAATCGCTTATGAATATCCGTCCGAGAAGAAACCGCAAAAGCGCAGCCATCAGAGCAATGGTTGAAGAAACACAATTGGGTGCTCAGCATTTGATCTATCCTTTGTTTTTGAAAGATGGAAAAAATATCAAAGAGGAAGTTTCTTCGTTACCGGGCAATTACCGGTGGAGTATTGACCAACTACTACCGGAATTCGAGAAATGGATGAATTTGGGGATTATGACTTTCGATTTGTTCCCAGCCGTGGATGAGCATTTGAAAGATCAGATCGGAAGTTACAGTTATGCGGATGAGAATTTCTACCTGCATATTATCCGCACGCTGAAAGAGAAGTTCCCGGAAGCGGTTTTGATGTCGGATGTGGCTTTGGACCCGTATTCTTCAGACGGACACGACGGTTTGGTGGTTGATGGAAAGATTGTCAACGATCCCACTTTGGATATCTTAGGAAGAATGTCGGTTGCGCAGGCGCAGGCAGGAATCGACATCATCGGTCCTTCGGACATGATGGACGGAAGAGTAGGCTTTATCCGCGACGAGCTGGATGCAGCAGGTTTCCAGGATGTGTCGATTATGTCTTACACAGCTAAATATGCCAGTGCATTTTACGGGCCATTCCGTGACGCTTTGAATTCCGCGCCAAAAAGCGGTGATAAAAAGACTTACCAGATGAATCCTGCAAACAAGCGTGAAGCGTTGATTGAAGCGGAACTGGATATTGCCGAAGGAGCGGATTTCATCATGGTGAAGCCGGCTTTGTGCTATTTGGACATCATCCATTTATTGAAAGAGAACTTTGCAACTCCGGTAACTGCTTACAATGTTAGCGGAGAATGTGCGATGGTTTACGCTGCTGCCAAAAACGGCTGGCTGGATTATGACCGCGCGGTAATGGAAATGTTGTTGAGCATCAGAAGGGCAGGGGCAGATGGGATTTTGACGTATTTTGCACCGAATGCAGCGAGGATGATGGCGAATTCCTAATTGAATTGAAATGTTATTTCTTTTGCTTCTTTGGCTGATAGTTGTTGTTTTTATTTTGGTCTGGATTCTTCGGAAGAAACCTTACAAGAAGTTTCGTGTGGTTAAGTTGCGGAAATTGAAGCGGGAATTAAAAGTGAAAGTTTAAATGTGGAATGATCAGTATGACTATTAATTCAATAGCGATTGAGTTAAAAGGAAGATAAGAACTCCAAAGTTCCCCAAAGTCTAATTAGTACTGAAATAATCAACATGGGAGCTCCAATAATCAAAATGATTTTCCCTTGTTTTCTATCTGAATCATCGTATGTGTATATGCGCTCTCCGTTTGGAAGCGTCTTTTTGCTGGAAACAATGTATCCGCCGATAATGAGTCCTATCAAGACAAGTAAGGTGCTAATGTATCCATAGATGACAAAGCTAAGTACACCACCAAATGCAGTGAGAATATAACCGGAAACTATTCCGCCAATACTGTGTTTCTCCACTGTTGCAAGTTCTTTTATTCTGGAATTCTTTAATTCATCCATTTGTTGAGAACCAATTTCCTTTCCACGATCTTTCAGGATCTTCCGTGCCAATTGAAAATCGAAAGGACTCCATTCATCTTGTTTGGATATCAAATCGATCAATTCTTCATCCGTAAAGTCAAAGAGGTAATAATCCGGATCTACCCGGTCTAATTCTAAAAGAGCTATGGAGTTTCGCAATTCGTTGACGCTTTCAAAATCAGCTTGTTGCAATTTAATCCGATAATCCCGGTGATGATTTGGGTTCGCGAAACTGGCATCTAACAACTGGATATCATCTTCCAATTCATAAGGGATGTTATTTTCCTGCAACAATTCAACGAATTCCTTCAATTCTCCGATGGTTGCAAATTTTTCGTAGGTAACAAATTCTGACATATGCTAGTTTTAGATGATCTTTAATGTAAAGTTATTTTAAATCATGAGATAATTCCAATCGGTCATATACTCCCAGGAATTTTAAACGATCAAGATATTTCTCTACAGAAATACTTCGGTTACACATTCCATAATCCGTGTCCTCTCCGTAAGAAGCAGCAATTACCCATTCGGATTTCAGTGTAGAAAAGTGAAGTAGTGAATAAGAAACAGAATCACTTGCTTTTTCCCAGGTTGTTTCGTTGTCTTCTCCCGGATAATGAATGGACGAAACCGTAATCGGATGAAATTTCAAAAAGACCATGTTTTTGAAATTAAAATAAGTTCCTTTGAAGTAATCGTCTCCCTCCAGACACAAAGACTCGAAAACAAAGACGCTGTCATTGATAAAAGCGAGGTTACTTGCACAGCAATCACAATCAGCTTGAATAACCATTTTTAAAGTGTCAATCTGCGGACCTATAAAGAACAATTTATTGCTAAGGTCAATAGGGTTTTTATTTAAAACGTCAGGAGCGAAGTTATGATATCCGGAAGACGACCCTGTTCCACACGAAAACAGAGCAATTGCCAAAATAAACGAGTAGCATATTTTTCGAAATCCCATAAATTAAAGATAAGCAATTCCACTTAATTCACGGACGTAATCAGCCGCGGCTGATACGGAATTACATCTAGATCTGTATTAAATTCCATTATAGAATGTTATATGCTCTGCAACCAGAGAGGAACAGGCTAACTGGCCAACTGATTTTAAACATTTTTTACTGATTTTGTTGCAATTAAAATAATTGCTCTACATTTGTACCATGAAAATGACACAATTCCATCATCATCATCACATGCACAGCTAAGCGCTATGGTGAGATGATTGTATATCTATAATTCTTTAACCCGCTTGGCTTTCAAGCGGGTTTTTTGTTGTCATTTTGTTTCAATACTCTTTTGAAGGTCAGGCTCTAATTTTACAGATGAAACGTTTAATTATTGCTCTACAAAAATCAGGTCGGCTCCGGGAAGGTTCCCTGGAACTGCTCAAAGAATGCGGCCTGAAAATCGATTACCGGGACGGACAGCTTAAAGTCATCACATCGGATTACCCGGCAGAACTTTTATTTCTTCGCAACAGCGATATTCCGCAATATGTTGCCGACGGAGTGGTGGATCTGGGGATTGTAGGTTCCAATCTCCTGGAAGAAGATGAAACTCCCGTGGAAATCGTTCAGGCACTGAATTTTTCAAAATGCCGGTTGTCGTTTGCTGTTCCAAAGACTTCCGAAATCCAAACATTGGAAGACCTTCAGGGAAAACGGATTGCTACTTCATATCCGAATTCTGTCCGGAAATATTTGCAAAAGAATGGGATTACAGCCGAAATACACACCATTTCCGGATCGGTAGAAATTGCACCTTCCCTGGACCTTTCGGATAGTATTGCGGACATTGTTTCCACTGGGAACACCTTGTTTCAAAACAACCTGCGGGAGGTTTTTCCTTTCCTGTATTCCGAAGCAGTTTTGATCAAAGGACCGGATTTCAATGTTGAAAAGCAAGCCCTGCTGGATCAGCTGCTCTTCCGCATCCAATCCGTTTTGGCAGGAAATGAAAACAAATACATTCTGCTGAATGCTCCTAAAGAAAAACTATCGACCATCTGTGAAATCCTCCCGGGAATGAAAAGTCCGACGATCCTTCCGCTTGCTGTTGAAGGGTGGGTCAGCGTTCATTCGGTAGTGAAACAAAAAGAAGTTTGGCAGGTCGTACAGCGTCTTAAATCGGAAGGTGCTGAAGGAATCCTGGTTTGTCCCATCGAAAAAATGGTTTCCTGATTATGAGAACACTGATAAATCCATCCGTCATTGAGTTGCAGCAAGCTATTGAACGCCAAAAAGAAATTTCTGTCAACCTGGATTCTTTCGTTTCGGATGTGTTCCGGGAAATCGAAAAAAACGGAGACCGGGCATTGAGAAATTTTACCCTTCAGTTTGACGGCGTTGCTCCGGATTGTTTACTGGTTGATGAAAAAGAGTTTGAAGAATCTGAGAAACTGGTTTCACCGGAATTAAAACAGGCAATACGGGTTGCCGCTAAAAACATCGAGCGTTTTCACCGTTCTCAGGAAAACAGGGATCATGAAGTGGAAACAGCTCCCGGCGTTTTTTGCTGGAGAAAATCCGTACCTGTCCAAACCGTCGGACTTTATGTTCCCGGCGGGACAGCTCCTTTGTTCTCAACAGTTCTGATGCTTGGAATTCCTGCTAAAATTGCCGGTAACCCGATTCGTTTCTTGTGTACTCCTCCCAATAAGCAGGGAAAGATCCATCCTGCAATTCTGTTTGCTGCTAAAACGGCCGGAATTGATTTGGTTTACAAAGCGGGCGGGGCGCAAGCTATTGCAGCCATGAGTATCGGAACAGAAACCATTCCGAAAGCGGATAAAATCTTTGGTCCCGGAAATCAATATGTCACAGCTGCAAAAGTATTTGCTCAAAGCCTTGGGATAGCCATTGACCTTCCTGCAGGGCCTTCGGAAGTGCTTGTTGCCGCAGATTCATCGGTACCGGCTTCTTTTATCGCAGCGGATTTGCTGGCACAGGCAGAACACGGCCAGGATTCACAAGTTGTTTTCCTAACGGAGGAAGCAGGATTCCTCGAAAAGGTTCTGGAAGAAGTGAGCAGGCAGTTGAAACTTCTTCCACGAAAAGAAATAGCGAAAACGGCCTTGGATTCAAGTCTGGCAATTGTAACAGGAGTGGAGAAATGGCCGGAAATCATCAATTCATACGCGCCTGAACACCTGATCGTCATGGGACGGTACGAAGATGAGATAGTCGCAAAGGTTACCAATGCAGGAAGCGTGTTTATCGGGCAAAATACGGCGGAGAGTTTCGGAGATTACGCGTCAGGAACGAATCACACCCTGCCGACTTCCGGTTTTGCAAAAGCTTACAGCGGAGTTTCCCTGGATTCTTTTGTGAAAAAGATTACTTATCAAAAAATCAGCGATGAGGGACTTGAAAACCTGGGGCAAACGGTCATCACGATGGCAGAAGCAGAAGAACTGCAGGGACATGCGAATGCGGTTAAGATACGGCTGGAATTGAAACAGAGTGAGAGTGAACCGGAAGCAGGTCTATCGATCGCTTCGATTCTTGAGAGTGAGATAGATATAACACGTTTTTTGCGCACGGATTTAAGGAACGTTCAGCCTTATAGTTCGGCCAGGGATGAGTTTGACGGTTCTGGAAAGATCTTCCTGGATGCCAATGAGCATGCGTTTGAGACAGCTTACAACCGTTATCCGGACCCGAAACAAAAGGAACTTAAAAAGGTTATAAGTGAGATTAAAGGATTTAATCCCGAGCATGTATTCTTAGGGAACGGATCTGACGAAGTGCTGGATTTGATTTTTCGTTTGACCGGAACTCCATTTTTGGATTCCGTTGCTTTTTTGAATCCTTCTTACGGAATGTATGCGGTGCTCGCCCGAATAAATGGTTTAAAACCCTTGGAAATCAACCTGGATAGCCAATTTCAGATTTCAGTATCGGAAATTTTACTTCAGGCAGAAGAAGCTAAACTATTGGTGCTCTGCAATCCGAATAACCCAACGGGAAATCGCATTCCGAAAACAGAATTGCTTGAAATTGTAAAAGCATTCAACGGATTGGTCATTATTGACGAGGCTTACATTGATTTTTGTCCGGTGGGCTCTTCAGCATCCGATGAAGTGATCAATTATTCAAATTTGATCGTTATCCAAACACTTTCAAAAGGGTATGGAATGGCCGGCCTGCGCATCGGTATGGCAATTGCTCCGAAAGCTTGGGTCACTGCTTTAGACCGGATAAAACCGCCCTATAATTTGAGTTCTGTCGTCCAGGAAACAGCTGTAAAAGCTCTAAAAGAGATTCAATGGAATGAACTGAATGCTGAGATTATCCGGGAACGGGAACGCCTGACTGTTTTTCTGAAATCGCTGCCTTCGGTCACAACCGTTTTTCCGTCAGAAACCAATTTCATTCTTTTCCGGATTCCGAATGCTTCCGCTATTTATGAAATACTGCTTGAGAATGGAATAGTGGTTCGCGACAGAAGCGGGCAATTCAATTGTTCGGATACTTTGCGGGTAAGCGTTGGAACACCTGAAGCAAATAATCGATTTATTCAAATTATGGAGACATTATGAAACAAAAAGTGCTATTTATTGACCGCGATGGTACAATCATCAAAGAACCGATCGGCTACCAGGTTGATTCCTATTCGAAACTTCAATTTTTGAAAGGGGTGATCTCAACCCTGAAAACCATTGTTTCCTGGAATGAGTACGAACTCGTTTTGGTATCAAACCAGGATGGATTGGGGACGGAAAGTTTTCCCTTTGAAGATTTTGAAGGCCCGCATCAACTCATGCTTGATATCCTGGAAAGCGAAGGAATTGTTTTTTCGGAAGTACTTATCGACCGCTCTTTTCCGGAAGAACAATCTCCGAATAGAAAACCGCGTACAGGAATGTTGAGCAAGTATTTTTCCGAATCGTACGATCTGGAAAACTCGGTTGTTATAGGTGACCGCTGGACAGATGTTGAACTAGCCAGAAATCTTGGCTGCAAAGTCTTTTTACTGGAAACGCATGTAATTGAATGCGGTTCGGAATTGCAGTATTCAAAAGAGGAACTGGAAATGGTCATTCAACGGAGAGTTGCAAACTGGTCCGATTTGGTTGCTGATTTGCGTTTAGGCACTCGTAAGGTAAGTGTACGCAGAACCACCTCAGAAACAGATTGTCTTATAAGTCTTGATTTGGACGGCGCGGGAATTTCAAGAATTCAAACCGGGATTGCCTTTTTCGATCACATGCTGGAACAGCTTGCACGGCATGGACAAATGGACATCGAATTGAATATTGATGGTGATTTGCAAATCGATGAACACCACACCATAGAAGATACTGCTTTGACTCTTGGTCTTGCAATTGATCAGGGACTGGGTTCCAAGCGCGGTATTGAACGTTACGGATTCTGTCTGCCCATGGATGACTGTGTTGCAACTTGCGCGATCGATTTTGGAGGCCGGCCGGAATTGATTTGGGAAGTAGAACTGAAGCGCGAATTTGTGGGAAAGCTCCCAACGGAAATGGTTCAGCACTTTTTTAAATCATTCTGTTTTACAGCGCGTTGTAACCTTTATATTCAAGCAAAGGGTGAAAACGAACACCACAAGATCGAAGCTGTCTTTAAAGCATTTGCAAAAGCCATTTTGATGGCCAAACGCAGAAATGGAAATTTCGATCTTCTGCCGACAACTAAAAATGAGCTCTGATGAAAATAGCAGTTATTGATTATGGGGCAGGAAACTTGTTTTCAATCCGGCAGGCCTTTAAAAGATTGGGTTATGACATTGTTTTAACGGACAATGAAAAGGAAATCAGGTCTGCAACACACGTAATTTTTCCGGGAGTAGGTCATGCCAGAAGTGCCATGGAGCAATTACGTGAAAAAGGACTCGATCTGGTTATCCCGACTTTGGAGCAGCCTGTATTGGGAATCTGCCTGGGAATGCAGTTGATGTGTGGTTGGAATGAAGAAGGAAACCTTTATGGTTTGGAGATTTTCCAGGCTTCGGTCCGATCCCTGAAATCACAATTAGCAACTCCGCAAATTTGCCAGTTTGCCAAATGGCAAACCGATGGTGTTGCAGAAATAGCACCTGACTTACGTGCAAAATACCCCATCCCTCATATCGGTTGGAACGATGTCGTATTAAACGGAAGATCTGAGGTGTTTTATTTCGTTCACAGTTATGCAGCTGAGATTTGCGAAAATACCTGGGGTGTCGCCAATTATCCGGCTCCGTTTTCCGCAGCACTCAAAAAAGACAATTTCTTCGGAGTCCAGTTTCACCCTGAAAAGAGTGGTAGAGCCGGAGAAAAATTACTAACTCAATTTTTAAACACATGATAGCAATACCCGCAATTGATTTAATAAACAATGAAGTTGTCCGCTTATTCCGGGGAGATTACGGACAACAAACAATTTATCCGCGGAATGCCGCTGCGTATGCTTCCGAGATTGCATCTCATGGTTTGAAGCATCTGCACCTGGTAGATTTGTCAGGTGCTAAAGCGGGCAGGTTAATTCATCAAGAATTGATGCGGGAAATTGTCTCTCAAACAGGATTAAAAGTAGATTTTGGAGGAGGAATAAAAACTGCTGAAGATGTTGACAGACTGTTGAATTCCGGTGCCAACCAGGTCGTAATCGGAAGTTTGTGTGTGAATGAACCGGAAAAAGTGGTCGACTGGATAAAAACATTCGGTTCGGAACGATTTATCCTAGCGCTGGACACGGATGGAAATAAGCTAAAAATCAACGGATGGCAGGATGATTCGGGTAAAACACTGGAAGAGATTATGCGTTATTTCAGTTCATTCAAAGGATTAACCATTTTAACAACGGATATTCAAAAAGACGGCACAGGATCCGGTCCGAATGTAGCCTTGTACGAAAGACTCGTTTACCAATTTCCGGATCAGCTTTGGATTGCAAGCGGTGGAGTAGAATCGTTATCCGATTTGGAAGAACTCCGGAAAGCAGGCTGTTATGCATGTGTTATTGGGAAAGCACTGCTGGACGGAAAAATAACACTAAGTGAACTAAAACAATTCAACGATGCAGGTTTATAAACGAATCATCCCCTGTTTGGACATTCAAAACGGAAGAACCGTAAAAGGTGTGAACTTTGAGGCAATTCGGGATGCCGGAGATCCGGTTGAATTGGCCCGATTTTATGCTGCTCAGGGTGCCGACGAATTGGTTTTGCTGGATATTTCGGCTACGAACGAGAAAAGATCAACTTTTGTCCCGGTGGTAAAAGCAGTTGCGGAGCAGGTAAACATTCCATTTACTGTCGGAGGCGGGATTTCCTCCGTTGAAAACGCACGTACCTTACTGAGGAGTGGAGCCGATAAAATAGCTGTCAATTCATCGGCGGTTAAACGTCCCGAACTAATCACAGAACTGGCAGATCAGTTCGGCAAACAATGTGTTGTGGCGGCAGTTGATATCCGGAAAGTCAACAGCGGGTGGACCGTCCATACACACGGTGGGAAAAATGACACTGGAATAGAAGCTTTTGAATGGATTATGAAGGTTGTTTCACTCGGAGCAGGGGAATTACTCATTACTTCTATGGATGGAGACGGAACCAAAGACGGTTTTGCACTGGATTTTTATCAAAAACTGCAGGAACTTGTTAGCATTCCTGTAATTGCATCCGGCGGAGCAGGAACAGTTGCTCATTTTGAAGAGCTGTTCACACAAACAAACGTTACCGGCGGATTAGCCGCCAGTATCTTTCATTTCGGAGAGATTGCTATTCCGGAATTGAAAAACGAACTGAGTAAAACAATTAGAATTAGAAATTAGAACAAATGATGAAATACGACAAAAACGGATTGATTCCGGCAATTATACAGGATGCACAAACCAACCAGGTGCTGATGCTGGGGTATATGAACGAAGTTTCTTTTCAGCAGACTTTGGAAACCCGATTAGTTACCTTCTTTTCACGCTCCAGGAATGAATTGTGGGTCAAGGGAGCAACTTCAGGCAATTACCTGGAATTGGTCGACTGGTCTTTGGATTGTGATGAAGATACTTTACTCATAAAGGCCAAGGCAAAAGGTCCGACTTGTCACACTGGCAAAATCTCCTGTTTCGGCGAAGCAGAATCACGTTCATTCGATACACTCCGCAAATTGATCGACACCATTGATGAGAGATTTACGACTCCCAAAGAAGGATCGTATATTCAGTCGCTGATTGAAAAGGGATTGCCTAAAATTGCGCAGAAAGTCGGGGAGGAGGGAGTAGAAATCGTTATAGAAGCTATGCGAAATGAACCACAGCTTTTCAAAGAAGAAGCTGCTGATTTGTTGTTTCATTATTTAGTCCTTTTGCGCGCGAGGCAGGTTGATTTTAGAGAGGTGTTGGATGTTTTGGATGGAAGGACGAAGTAGCAGTTAACGCGAAGAGATATCTCGCGTTAAACTCATAAGTAAATGATTCGTAATTACTATTGATTATTTAATAGCTTTAAAAATAAATCGTTATTAAATTTGTTTTTAATTCTCAACTCTTCTTCTAAATTGATAAGTTTTTCAAGTACCCTTGATTCGATAGAATGCATCATAAACCATTCAAGCAAGGCCTCATCTTTTAAAGCTGTACTGAGTGGATACTCATCAATCATCATATTTTTAATAGGTTTCCCTGATTCATCTAATTGATATTTTATAAAGCTCAATTTAGGTAATTTGTTATTTTTTGTAACAATAAAATTATTATCTATATCGTAGATCTTAATTAATAACCGTGTTGTAATCAGATCTAAAACCTTTGGTTCTATTTCTCCCTTCGTTTTCAATTTATTTACATTACGAACAGTCAAGGAAGCATCTCTATTCAGATCAATTAATACATCATCAAAATACTCTCGAGCAAATTTTTTAAAAACAGTCTTATTTAATTTGGATTTATATCCTATACGCTCTCTAAAGCGAGTTAAAAAAGGAATTATCAGCTTTTCTTCTACAAGTTTGGGGTTCATTCCATAAGCTAGCTGCAAGGTTATATCAGTGTCTGCTTTTTTTACAAACTGATCTATTAAAATAATTTGATTTTGCTCGCTCGTTGAAACAAGATAACATGCTGCAAAATATTCTTGAAAAGAACGGTGAGTGTATTCATAAAGCGTTCCATCTTGAAGCAACATGCAAAAAGACTGAAGTAAATCCACAATTAAGTCATCCAAAACGCACTCACAATCAGCTAGCCTCATTGCATTTTTTAAAAAATCATCTAATTCGTGTTTATTAAATGAGGTTTTTGTCTTTAAATATGTTGTCAAAGAAAATGCTGCCATAATGTCTTTTCCTTTATTCACAGGTAAACCAGTAAGAGTTGGCCGTTTAAAAGACTTTGAGGCATCATGCCTGTAATATAAAGCTTCAAATGCTAAATAGTAGAAATTGTGTAATTCAGAAGGAATTGAGGCACTGTCTCTATACGTTATTAACATTATGGAAAGTAAGAGTGGGTTTTCAAAAAAGGATCTATGAGAATTATACAATGATGATTCTAATTCCAAAATAAACTTCTGTTTAATTTCTGGATCAAAATTTAGACGCCTTACCAAACTTACTGCTTTTGACAATGTTAATGGTGTTGTATGAAGTTCTACAAAATTTGTCCATGCGATAAACTGCTTGCCGGGTCTAGATGTTACGATAAAATGGCAATTCGTGTAGTTTTGCGTTAATAACTCAATCTCTTCACCAATACCAGTAGAAAAATCAAGTGAAAGCTCGTCAAATCCATCAAGCAAAAAAAGAAAATTTCCTTTTCTAAAAGCCAGATCGAGATATGGGGATTCCAATTTTACCTTTTTTAATTGAAGGGAAGACGTAATATATTCAAGTAGGCTTTGTTTGGAATTCTCAACATCCCTCAACTCAATAAATAAAGGAATTAATTTCGTTTTTTCAATCGAATTCAACAATAAATACTTTAAAAAAGTTGATTTACCTGAACCACCTGTTCCTGTAATTATGATAGGTTTACCAATACTAACCAAGTCTGAAATATCAGGGTTTGATAAGTTGATAGTATCATTAAAAAGATCTATGGGTTCATAAAATTTTTCAATTGATTGAGGTGTATCCCTGTATATTATTGTTTTGGTACTAGAATATTTTCTTTTAATACTTTCCAAATATTTGGAAAAGGTTGTTTTTAATTGAGATTTAATCTTTTGGTTAGTATCAGTGATGAAATTCTTTGTAGCATCATAAAGACTATCAATATTAGAAACAATAATTTCAGAAATTGGGTCTATAATTTCCATGTTCATTTAAATGTAGATTAGACTCTAAATTATTCAAAAAATAATCTTCTGAATAATTTTACAGAAGATCAAATGAAACATTTTTTACGACACTAAGGTATTAACTAATGCCAAATAACTCTTCCGCCCACAAATCATGAATCAATTCCAGTTCATCCAGTTTTTCGATGGATGTGCAGCAGGAACGCATTTTGGAACGCAAATCTTCCGGATCAAAACCTTCCAGGCTTGAATGATCCAAGGTTTGCTTGTCGGGCCATTGTGCAATTCCTATATAGGAAGTTTCAGAAGCTTTGTAAAGTCGGGAACCCAAACTGCCGCAATGCCGGTAAATCAGTTTGGTAACTTCTTTCCAGGATTGTTCGAATGCTTCGTTTTGCCCGGAATGGATGTTGAAACGGTAGGTGACGGTTAACATATTAATTTAGAAACTTACTGTTTGACTACTACCAATGCTTCTCAAAATAAGCCTTATCGAACACTTTTTCGTTGTGCTTAAAAAGGGTAGAAGCTGTGTTTTTCAAATGCATCGGGTCTTTCTTTCCGAAAAGTTTTGTGAGCATGGCAATCGGGAAGAGGAAGAGGTAGAAAATGAGGCTCAGAACAATATTCGGAACGATGTAGCTGAGAACAAGAGCCAGTTTCATCCACAAGAAATCGATCCATTTGGCAATGAAATCAGAAAGCACACCGGCAAGTCCGACAAAGAATGCTACGGACAAACTCCATTTCCATTTGGTAATCAAATAGATCAATACAAAACCTACAACGATAGTCAGAACCGTTTTAGCGGGATTGGAAGCTTTTTGTTTCGGAGCACTCATGAAATCGGGGACTTAGAACAAGGAATAAATGAACGGTGCAATAGCGCTGGTACCACCGAAAACGATCAGAACCCCGATCAATAACAGGATAATGATTACCGGTGCCAGCCAAAATTTCTTTCGCTCTTTCATAAAGCGCCATAAGTCGCGTAAAAATTCCATTTAGTTTTCAAATTTTAATTCTTCTTTTCCTTCAGCATCGTTTTCTGAAGTAGGTATTTTGCCATTAATTTGTTTGTCTCCGAATTCGGATGAGAATCTCCGTCAAGGGTGTATTTCCCGTAATACTTAATTGTATTTGACAAATCTATAAACTTAATCCTCTTTTTGGTCAAATACGATTTAAAAATGCGCATTTCTTCCGGAGTATAGGCTATATAATTCGGGTAGAAAACGAGGTAAAACTTGTCGTTACCAAATTGTTTGGTGTATGCTTTCTTACTTTCCAGCACCATTTCTGTCACCAGGTCGAAGTGTGAATCATTCAGTTTCAATGGAAGATCAGCTTCGAAATACTTCACAATGTTGGTTTGGTACAGACGTTCATACCATCCGGAAACAAAAGGACGCCCGTCTTTAAACAGTTTGTTGCGGACCAATTTCCCGTCATTCATCTCATAGTAAGGCGCTAAATGCAGCCATTCCGTATAGCGGTGCATCGTTCCGATTGCGCGATATATATGGTCCCAGAAGAAAATGTAGTAGCCGCACCCGTCTTTTTCGGCAACTTGTTTCGATAAATCGCGGTATTGGAATTGCGCCAGCATGTGGTTTGTACCCGTAGCCGAAATACAGAAATTGTAAGAATTGGCATCCGGAGACTGTTCCTGAACATGATAAGCCAGTGTCTGATTGTCTTCCAACCCATAACCGAAACCAATGGAACACCCAAAAAACAGGTTGTATTTTGTTTTCGTGGAATCGAAATCCGGGGTAATGCGTTTATTCATGTGATCGATTGCGAAATGCACGTCGAAAACAGTATCGGTACCGTTTACTTTTACTTCGTGGTAAACGCTGTCAGGATAGTAAGTTGCTCCAACCTGTCGCGCAATGTGGTTTTCCGGAAGGTCCGGGATGCTGAAATCTTTTTTGAATGCGGAAGGCATTCCCAGAACAAAAAACAAGATTGTTTCCAGTAAGAACAGGAGTAAAGCAATCAATGTAAGATTCGCCAGAATTACCCGTTTTCCTTTCAGGAAGAGCAAATAGAAGCAGGTAAGAATAAACAGCAGCGACAAGTATTTCCACAAACGCAGCCAGCCAAAGACCTCAGAACCGATGCCATTCTTGGTAACATTGTAGGAGAACAAACTGATAACTGCCAAAATCAGGACAATGAATGTCCGTTTATTTGCTTTGACGAACGCTTTGAATTTATTCATCATTTTGCTTAGTCCATTTTAAATTTGACCATCCATTTCTCTTTGTTTTCCCAATCCTCCTGTTCGGTTTTAGTATATACAAAATCTCCTACAACCAGGTAATCCATTTCCGTACTCATAAAACACCGGAAAGCATCATATGGAGTACAAACGATCGGTTCACCCCTTACATTGAAACTGGTATTCACCACTAATCCATAAGAAGTTTGGTTCTTAAACTCCTGAATTAATGCATGGTAACGCGGGTTTGTCTCTTTGTAAACTGATTGCACACGAGCTGAGAAATCTAAGTGGGTAATCGATTGCAAATCACTTCGCTGATGGTACAAACGCTCCCATAAGGGCAAATCGTTGTAATTGTCAGGCAATTTTAGTCTTCTGCTTTCTTTTACCGGTGCAACAACAAGCATGTATGGCGAATCGGCCTGCAGATCGAAATACTCGCGGGCATCTTCAGCCAAAACAGAAGGTGCAAAAGGTCTGAATCCTTCGCGGTATTTGATTTTCAGGTTTAATTTTTTCTGCATTTCGGGATTTCGCGCATCTCCTAAGATACTTCGGTTACCCAAAGCGCGCGGACCAAATTCCATTCTTCCCTGGAACCAGCCAACCACATTTCCTTCGGCCAGTTTCGAAGCTGTAAATTTGGTCAGATCACCGAAATCATCGTATTTCTTGTAGCGTGCATTCGTACGCTTATTCATCGATTGAATTTCTTTCTCCGAATAATCCGGGCCCAAATAAGTTCCGTTCATCTGATCGTACTTGTAATCAATCACACGCTCTTCTTCGAAATACATGTGAGAAACCGCCAAAGCAGCCCCCAAAGCTCCGCCGGCATCACCGGAAGCAGCCTGAATATAGATTTCTTTGAAAATATTCTCTTCCAGCAGTTTTCCGTTTGCCACACAATTCAGTGCAACTCCGCCAGCCATGCATAAATAGTCGGAATTGGTCTGACGTTTCGCTTCTTTAGCCATCAGGATGACGATTTCTTCCGTTACCTTTTGAATAGCAATTGCCAGGTTGCAATGGACCTGTTCCAGTTCGGATTCGCCTTCTCTTCGTGCAACACCAAACAGTTCTTTCCATTTTTGGTCGTGAACCATGCGGAGTCCGGTTGCGTAGTTGAAGTATTTTTGGTTTAACCAGATTGATCCATCTTCTTTAATATCAACCAGTTCTGATTTTATCTTTTTGATGAATTCCTGGGTTTGATCGGCATGTTCATTTCCATAAGGAGCCAGCCCCATCAATTTGTATTCCCCGGAGTTAACCGTGAATCCTAAGTAATATGTAAACGCGCTATAAAGCAATCCCACAGAATGCGGGAATTCCATTTCACGTAATAATTCGATTTTTTCGCCTTTCCCCAAACCAATTGAAGCGGTACACCATTCACCAACCCCATCGATCGTTAGAATTGCTGATTCCGGGAATGAAGAAGGGTAGAAAGCACTTGCAGCATGGGACAAATGATGTTCCGGGAAAAGCATTTTTACTTTCTTTTTATCGTAAGCTCCTACGTCCTTTAAACCGTCATGAATCATTTTCTTCAGGAACATCTTCTCGTTGATCCAAACAGGAATTGCTTTTAAGAAAGAAACAAGCCCTTTCGGGGAAAAGGAATAATAAGTTTGAAGCAGGCGTTCAAATTTCAGGAGCGGCTTATCGTAAAATACAATCGCATCCAGGTCATCAATCTCAAGTCCGGCTTCTTCCAGGCAATATTTTACAGCCTGCACCGGGAAATCCGGAGTGTGCTTATCGCGCGTGAATCGTTCTTCCTGAGCTGCGGCAATAATTCTACCTCCAATAACCAGGGCAGCAGCCGAATCATGATAGAAGGCAGAAATCCCTAAGACTTTTTTCATTCGCGCAATTTATTCTGTTTCACTAACGCTAAAAACGCCAGTTCATTTTGATGAGGAACAAAATTAATTCATTAATCATAGGAAGCAAGAGCAGGCTGATATTATTCATTAAGAATTAACTGTTGAAACCGGATAATATTCTGCACGCATAAATATTTTGTAACTTTACATCAAAAAATAAGGATGGAATTGTTTAACAAAGTAATATCTATACGCTGGTCGGACCTGGATCCCAATTATCATGTCAGACACAGCGCTTATTACGATTGGGGAGCTCAGCAACGTGTGGAGGTGTTGAATAATTTGGGCCTTTCATTAAAGTTAATGCAGGAAAATCATTTCGGACCGATCTTATTCCGTGAGGAATGTGTTTTCAGGAAAGAAATCCACATGCATGATGAAGTAACAATCAGCCTTGCAATCAAATCGATTGCTGAGGATGGATCACGCTGGACCATGCAGCATTTGCTAACTAACCAAAAAGGGGAGTTGTGTGCGACTATTACAATCGACGGTGCCTGGATCGATACGCAGAAACGCAAGTTGGCCAATCCAACACCGGAGGTTGTTATTGAGACAATGAAACGATTTCCTACGATTGAATTTCAATAGTTTTTTCCGCGAAGACGCAAAGGGGATTTACCAAAACAAAATTTCATACTCAAGAACAACGCTTGAGAGTTAGCAAAGAATTTAAAGTTTTTTCTCTATGCCTTTGCGGTTAATCATCTTGCGAAACCAATCTTCTGTTTCTTGCCTTTAATCTTTTTATCCCTCAATTCCGGAACGACTTCTTCTGCGATTTCACTGCTGATGGCTACAAAAGAACTGTAATCCATCACGGTAATCAGTCCGATCTCATCAGGTCTTAATCCGCCGGTTTTATGCAGGAATCCTACAATATCAACCTTATTGACTTTGTCTTTCTTCCCTGCACTGATGTAAATGGTTTTCCATTTCGGACGTTCAGGAAGAGGTTCATTGGGAATTATCTCATATTCATGATGCTTCGGGATAAAAGCCGGAATGTTTTTCTTTGAATCCAGGAACATGAACACTACTCCGTCAGCGTCTTGTCGACCGGTTCTGCCGCTCCTGTGAATGAATTCTGCTTCTTTCAGCGGTAATTGATAATGAATCACATGCTCAACAGCCGGAATATCCAGGCCACGAGCTGCAAGGTCCGTTGACACCAAAAAATCCGCGCTCCCATTCCTGAAACGGATCAACGCCCGTTCACGGTCATCCTGTTCCATTCCGCCATGGTATGCAGCTGCAATCACTCCGTTTTCTTTCAAATAGTCGACAATTTCCACAACAGGTTCCCGGTGATTGCAGAAGATAATTGTTTTTCCTTCCGGGAGATTACACAACAATTCCAGCAGTAAGCCCAATTTGTCAGAATCAACCATATTGACCCCAAAATAATTGATCCGGTGGCTTTTCTCAACCAGGAAATCAATTGTTTTAGGATTTTGAATACCTGTAAACGTGGGTATGGCCTGTAATTTCGTTGCCGAAACCAGGTATTTATTGTGAAGTGAATGTAATTCCCGGATAATCTCCGTCATATCGGATTCAAATCCCATTTGAAGCGATTTGTCGAACTCATCCAAAACCAGTGTATGAACTTCGGATAAATCGATGTTATTCCTTCTGACATGATCAGCAAGTCTTCCCGGAGTTCCGATTAACACAGCAGGAGGAACAGAAAGATTATTTTCTTCCACGCGCATGGAATGGCCACCGTAGCAGGTATTGACCTTGAAACCGGTACTTAACTTTTTGAATACATCTTCAATTTGAATAGAAAGCTCGCGCGTTGGCGAGATAATCAATAACTGAACGCTTTTTTGTTCTTTGTTCAATTTCCCAAGGGCGGTCAGCAAGAAAGCGACCGTTTTACCTGAGCCTGTAGGTGCATGTAAAATAATTTCGGGGGTCGTTTTGGAAGACTCAAGCATTTGCTGCTGCATTTCATTGAGAGAAGAAATGCCGAGTTTTTCAAGAGAGAATGGGGGAATTGAATTATTCATGGCCCAAAGGTACGGGTTTGTCCTTGGAATCCCGATACTTTTCGATATTTCGACTTTTCAACATGGCGATATTACACTATTCAAATGTCGCAAAATCGGAATATCTACATATATAGATGAAGCCACATATTAATTGGGTTTCAGAGGCGTTTTTAACGCTCAATCTTCTGATAACTGGTCACAATTCCCTTAATCAAAGCTGAACTAAACCCGCTGTGCTCCATTTCGTTTAATCCCACAATCGTGCAGCCCTTAGGAGTTGTTACCTTGTCGATCTCTTCCTCCGGATGCAATCCGTTTTGGATCAAAAGCTGTGCAGCGCCTTTTACAGTTTGACTAACGATCTTATTTGCAGTTTTTGCATCGAAACCAACTTCGATTCCGCCCTGGATCATGGCACGGATAAAGCGCAAAACGTAAGCAATTCCGCAAGCGCCCAGAATAGTTGCAGATTCCATCAATTGCTCATCGATCCATACAATATCACCGATAGCATGGAATAATTCGCTCACTTGCTGTTTCCTGTCCAAAGGATCTGTCAATCCGGTTAAAGCCGTCATACTTTCCTGAACATCGGCTGCGGTATTAGGCATTCCGCGATAAAGGGAAACTTCTGTAAACTCAAGAGCTGTTTTGATTTCGTCCAGGGTGATTCCGGTTGCAACACTAATGATTGTATGTCTTTTGACATCAAAAAAATCCTTGTGCTCTTTCAAAAAGGATAAAATGGTATAAGGTTTTAACGCAATAATCAGGTAATCACACTGTTTGATCACCTCTTTGTTGTCGGAAGTAAAATGTGTTTTATCATCTCCAAAATCAACCAGGTCCGCAATGGTTCTGCGTGTACCGAATAACTGAGCGTTGGGATATTGTTTGCGAAACCCTTTCAATAAAGCCAATCCCAAATTCCCGCATCCAATAATTCCAATCTTTTCCATTTTAACAATTTTGATGTAAAAATAGGATTAATTTAACAAGAAGACTTTAATCCTGGTCAACCGCTATTTATTTTTGAATCAATGGCTTTTTACTTCTGACTGTTAAAATTCATAGATTTCATATAGTATCCTTTGATTGTGGGAGCAAAATTTGTATCTTTAAATCGTTATTCGCCCGTCAGCTGACGGGGTGTAAATAACATTCTCCCGCACGTGCGGGAGATAAACCCATGCAGTGAGATTGTTGACGTCTAACATTTTTTACTACGAACGGGGAGTCTTAGTTTTTTAATGGCGGGCTGCAACCTTTGGGTTTCGCATGACGCGATCGGCAGATTACAAAGAAAAACAGCGAACCAAATCGTGCTTTCTGAGGCGTTCAGAATTTTCCGTCGTTTTGACGGACGCTGTATGGGTTTTTTAATGCAAAAATCAAAATATAGAATTCAAAAAGGGCTGGAAAATTTTCCAGCCCTTTTTTCTATTTCTTACCGTAGGTTCTGTAGACGGTAGTTTTCTTATTCGAACGCTCTGTTACCAATTCATCTCCATCACAACGTACAATTTTGAAGTCTTCCGTGAATGAAGTGTCTTTGTCATCGTGGATCATTGTTAAAAGCGAGTCTTCAAGCTTCCATTGTCCGGAAGTTCTTTCCTGTATCAGTGGAAGGCCTTTTTTTCGCCATTTCGGATCTACAAGGGTATCATAAACGATAAAAAAACCATTTTTTTGAATGTTCAAAACCACGTCAGAAGGTTGATTTTGATGATCTGTCTTGCGGAATCCGGAATCTTCTGATTTGATCAACACCCATCTTCCAATGATGGACATTTTCTTTTGTTCCGTCTTGGTTTCAACCTTTTCGGTGTTTGTTGAACAGGATACAAAAAGCAGTAATGTGAAAAATAATAATAGATTAATTGTCGATTGCTTCATGACTTAAATATAATCGAATAATTGAAACATTCAGAATTAAACTAAAACTTTAAAGCATCTTTTTATAAATTTTACAATGAATCGCTCTATGGTCGGAAAAAGGAACAGATTGAATTCCGAAGTCGAAAGCACCTAAATCCCCCGAATGGAAAATGTAATCGATTCTTCCTGCCGGCACACGGCCTACATAGGTGACACCGATACCAGTTGTAGTTTCACGGTAAGAATCCACCAGGTCTGTATTGAACTGATTGTAAACGTACGACATCGGAGTGTCATTGAAATCGCCGCAAACAACCACCGGGTAAGGAGAAGTCTTCATATGCTCTACAACCCGTTCAGCCTGTTTCGCTCTTGCCGGGTAAGCAATTCGTAATTTATCAATGAGCAAACGAACGGTTGATTTCTTTCCGCCAGCCTGTTTGTTCTTTTCTCCGAATAACTCGTAATCTTCCTGCTGCAACTTAATGGACTGCAGGTGGATATCGTAAAAACGAATCGTGTCCGATCCCTTTACAATATCAGCGAAAATGCAATAATTATCCGTTGTCTTAAAGTTGTTAAACATCACGTCACCCTTAGCAATAATCGGGTATTTCGAAAGCATACAAATTCCAAAGTTCTGGCGGTTACGTATGCGGTGAGAGTAACGTTCGTGATAATACTTATAATCCATCAGGCTGATCAAAGTGTCGCGCGTTGAAAAAGCGGAGGGTTTATCCTGGTGAAAAAATTCCTGGAAACAAACCACATCAGGACTTACACGTTGAATATAGCTAACAATGCTGTCACGCGACTTGTTCCGTTCTTCCAAAGATCCGTTGTAAACATCAAACAAGCGCACATTGTAGCTCATGACATTCCACGAAGCAACTTCTTTTTCGGGTTTGGGATCTGAAAAATGAATGGAAATTGTCCTGAAATGCAGGTTTCCGCCAAATAGGAGGGCGATTAAAATATAGAAAAACCACCGTGATCTGGCAAAAGCCCAATAAATCATCAGGATTAGCGCCAGGCTTATAAAAATTGGATACATCAATCCGAAAAACGGGAGAATACGTATGGTGGATGGACGAACATACGGTGCCAAATAGGCCAGTAGCAGACAGCAGATCGAGATGATTGAGAGAATCTTAATCAACGTGGAAAATCGCGCTATTTTTTTAAACCAACTCAAATCACTTGTTGCTCTGCGAAAATAAAAAGTCTTTTTCGGCTTTGGTCAATGACTCATAACCTGACTTGGAAATTTTGTCCAAAATTTTGTCGATGCGCTCTTGTTTAGCTTTCGCATCCATATTGTATTGCTCATCTGATTTCACCGTTCTTCCGCCTTTTTGAGCTTTCATTTTGGGTCTTGCACTCCTTCTTGCGGAGAAAAAGTTCAATATCCGTTGATGCATGGTTTCTGTCCAGTTAATGATGTTGGAAGAAGCATGCAGGTTTTGCACGGAAAGAAAACCGATCAAAGCACCACCTAAATGTGCAAAATGTGCCGTTCCGTCCTGACTGATTGTTTGAGCCAGATCACTTACTACATAGATCAGTGCCAATACGTATATTTTAATCGGGAAAATTCCGAAAAGATTGATGGTTATATTTGGTCTGTAAACCGAAATTGCAATAAACAAAGCCATGATTGAGCCTGAAGCGCCTAATACGATTGCACCCCTGCCCAAAAACTGGTTCGCAACTAATTCAAAAAGTCCACCCACAATTCCTCCAACAATATAAACATGCAGCATTCTGCGGTCTGAAAAGAACTGCTTGAACAGACTCCCTGCGAAATAGAGGAAGAGCATGTTAAATACAAAGTGAAGGAAGTCAAAATGCGTAAAAATACTGGTGATCAATCCCAGTGGTGCATACATCAGTTCCTTCGGATCAGTCTGAAGGGTGAAAAGCTTTACGCGCACCCAATCTATCCATTCGCTCTGTGAAACATTCCAGGCCATTCCCAGGAAAAGCATTGCAAGAAATACCAGGGAGTTGATGAAAATCAACCTGATATGCATTCCTCCGAATTTGAACTGGAATTTTAATTCCTCTGATAGTGTTCTGTCGTTTTGCATGTTAATAAAAGTTTTTACCTGTTCTACGCCAAATAAGGACCAATATTGCTCCGACTATAGCACCACCCACATGCGCCAGGTGTGCTACATTGTCGCCCGCATTGTTTTGAAAACTGTTATACACTTCGAATACGAAATACCCGCCAATCAGCCATTTCGCTTTAATAGGAATAGGAGGGAATAACAACATCAATTCCGTATTCGGGAAAAGAATAGCAAAAGCTGCCAGTAATCCGAAAATAGCACCGGAAGCACCGACCATCGGAACAATTGATTTAATCGCATAGTCACCTAAAGCATTATACTGAACCTGGGTTGTAATCCCATAACGCTGAGCAATTTCCATCAGGTTTCCATCTGTGATATGTCCGCCCGTTTCTCTCAAAAGACCGTTCAAAGCCGCAATGGCATTCGAATTATGGATTGTTTCTTTCAATTCCAGAATCTGGAAAAAACCGACACTGTTGTAAAGTAAAACAGCTCCCAAAGCAGAAGCAATATACAAAATAAAATAGCGTTTCGGACCCCACAAACGTTCCAGGAAGCTTCCGAACATGACCAAAATGTACATGTTCATTAAAATATGAAAAAAGTTTCCATGCATGAAGAAGTGGCTTATCAATTGATAGGGCTCAAAAAGGGGAGTCCCGAAATAGTGAGCTCCAAGCAGACTTCCCAAATTGATACCTTGTCCCTGGTACTCAAAAAATAGCGTCAATAAGAACATTGCTACATTGAGCAATAGTAAATTCTTGGTTACCGGCTGTATATTTCCAAACATGTTAAAACAGTTGTATTAATTGTTCATTTGTAATTTGTGCAATAATGCGTTTTCCCGAAGGAGAAAATGTATGCTCGTCCGCTTCAAACAAACGGGCAATGAAGTCGGAAATTGCTTCCTGATTGGTAGGTAGCTTAAAAGACATGCTTCCACCGAAAGCAATCTGGGATAAAACGGTATGAGCGATTTCTCCCTTATCCAGGGTCCCCATCTGCAATTGTTCCAGGATTTTATCTACACAAGAGAGCACAGTCGACTCATCCAGGATTTGTGGAATACCATCTATATGTAATTCCTGATCAGCCCACGACCAGTTAAATCCGATGCGTGAAAGTGTTTTTTCATGTTCATTCCAGGCCAATTGTTCCTGTTTGGACATGATTTTCTCCATTGGGAAGATCAATTGCTGCGACGCGAGCGGATTAACGAAAAAACCACGCATCAAATCGTCATAGAGCATACGTTCATAAGCCCGGCGGTAATGTATCACCAGCAATCCTTCCGGAACGGAACCGACCACAAAAGATCCTTTCAGTATGAATGGTCCGATTGATTTAACCGCCTCAACATCCAAGTCGATTTGCTGCTGTTTTTCTTCGAATTGCGGACTCTTTACTTCTTCAGAGACAATTTCAGAATTCCACAACTCATCCAGGCTTGCAGATTGGAATTGCGATCCGAACCCGGCTTTATTCATGGCGTTTGAAAAGGCTTTGTCTTTTGTTGAAGAAGCACCTGAAGAAGAGTTTCCGTTTGAGAATTGTCCTTCACGGGTATTTTGCACATGAAAAGGATTGTAGGACTTATCCACCCGGATTTCAGGCGCAACAGGAGTTTGACTCAGCATCGATACCGGAAGATCAAACTCTGATTCCCGGTCAAAATCCAAGGTAGGAGTGATGTTGAACTTTCCCAAACCTAAGCGCACAGCACTTCTGAGTATGCTGTAAATGGCTTTGTCTTCTTCGAATTTGATTTCAGTTTTAGTCGGATGCACGTTCACATCAATTTGCTTCGGATCTACTTCCAGGAATAAAAAATAACCCGGAAACAATTTGGGAGGCAGTAAATGCTCAAATGCCGTTGCAATGGCATGATTGAAATAAGTATCCTTGAAGAAGCGATTATTCACGAACAAGAATTGTTCACCACGCGTTTTCTTAGCAACTTCCGGTTTTCCAACAAAGCCATCGAGCGCCACAATGTCTGTGTGTTCGGTCACCGGAACCAGGTTGTCGCCGAATTTCTTTCCGAAAACATCTACAATGCGCTTTCTTAAAGGAGCGGGGACCAAATGATAAATTTCCTGGTCGTTATGAACCAACCGGAAAGCAATATCGTGGTGTGGAAGTACAACACGCTCAAATTCGTCAATAATGTGTTTGAACTCTACATTGTCCGACTTCAGGAAATTACGTCGTGCCGGAACATTGAAAAACAAATTCTTGATCTCAAAATTACAGCCAACCGGGCATTGAGCAGGTTCCTGGTTGATTACCTCTGTTCCTTCGATCAGTATCCTTGTTCCCAACTCATCATTCACGCGTTTCGTTTGAAGCGTTACATGAGCAATTGCGGCAATAGAAGCCAAAGCTTCACCCCGGAAGCCTTTTGTTTTTAAAGCAAACAGGTCATCTGCATGCGCAATCTTACTGGTAGCATGACGCTCGAAACACATGCGTGCATCCAAAGGCGACATGCCTTTTCCGTTATCCACGATCTGGATTAATGTACGCCCGGCATCTTTGATATACAATTCAATCTTCGTTGCTCCCGCATCAATACTGTTCTCCACTAATTCTTTTACAACGGAAGCCGGTCTTTGAACAACTTCTCCCGCTGCAATCTGGTTAGCCACGTGATCCGGAAGTAAACGAATGATATCTGACATGAACGAATTTCAATTTTGTGCAACACCAACAAATTTAAGAAGAAAAAGCAAACAGCTTTTGATCTCGGCCCCGAACTTTCGGTATTAGTGCAGTCTTTTTTAACAATTCTTATTCCATTTTTTTCAAGCTGACAGGCTGTCAGGTTCATTCCGGATTATGAAGACCGAATTATTCTCATTTAAACAAAAAGTGGTATTGTTCTCATTCAACAACACCACTGTCAAAACTATACTTTTAACTTTAAAACCTAGTCGTTTTGCACCTAATCTTTCGGATGGATTTCTGCGAAAACAAACACCACTCAAAAACTATTTCGTATGAAATGCAAAACCAGCTCCTATATTGACGATTTGAATATGCTGCGTGGTTTTGATCGGCTGAAGCTGATATGATCTGAGGTAAGAATCAAACTTAGCACCGGAATAATCGACGCTTACCTGGAAGGATATGAGATCTTTAATTAAGCTGAAGTTGAATTTTGCACCAAAAACATAGGCCAGTGAAAACTCTGAATCGTATTTAAAGTTGTCTGTAAAAAGTACACTTGTGCCGGTAGAATCGTAAACAGTCATGTCAAAACCTTTGAATGAGTTATAAAGTACTCCGGCCTGAGCTGAAATCCCGATGGTAAGAAATGAAGCTGCTTTGAAATCATAACCAACGCCAACGGTTGACAGGAACGGTTTGTGTTTCCCTCCTGTTACTTCTGTTTTACGTCCAAGGTTCTCTGTGAATGCTTTTGCGATTGACTCCTGGTTGAGTGGTATCCATGCATAAGTAGAATGGGAAATAAATGTAAGTCCTCCTTTAAAAGTACTCTTGGAATCAAAATACAAACCCCACCCCGGATTGGCGAAACCTCCTTTCTCGAGATTGGTAGAACCAAAGTCCCCTACCGGAAGACAATACATCGCTCCAAAGGAAGTTGTTTTCCTTGCATCATCAAAAGGGTTCTTAAACTTCATGGTACCTTCCTGGGCAAATAAGCAAACCGGAAAAGCACATGCAATCAATACTGTGTGAATAACGGCTAATTTCTTCATAATAGAGCTTTAAGCGGATTATTTCTGATAAATCGGCGTGCGTTTTAACAGGTAGTTCAAAGTGGTTTTATACGCATCATTTGTTCCCCAGAAAGACTTATGATCCTGTGAAAAAATAGTCTCACCCTTATCGGTATAAATAGACATGGTCACATTTGTACTATAGTTTTGGGTGCTCACCGAACTGCTGGAACTGTAAGATGTTCCGCTATACCCTGTACCACTGGTGTTAACCGAGCCAATGTTTCTGTTAGTTGAAGACACACCACCGCTTACGGTTGTAGAACTTCCCCCGGTATTGCTCACGGAAGTCAGGTCCTGGGTAATTGTTCCTTGTATAACATATTCCACTCCCAATAAATTGCAAATTTCTCCCATCGTAAAACTACGCACGTTCTCTCCGGTAATTCCTGCTTTCAACAACAGGGCGTTTGTGGTAGATGTTGGCTGAATAGTCATGTAGCCCGAATGAGTATTCATAATATTAAAAACTTCGTTTTGTACCTTATAAGTCATTTCCTGACCGGCATCTTTTTTATCGATTAAATAACTGAATGGCAATATTGCAATAATATTATGGTGAGATTCCAGACCTGACTTTGACATTGAATCAGCCTTTGCCGAAGAAGCTTTAGGAGCAGTAACTATTTCAACACGGCCGCTTGCGAAATTGATTTTAGCGATGTCACTCTTCTTAATGGTATAAACCAATGTTTCCCCGGCGTACACAAACTTAAGTTCAGAATCTCCGATTTCCTGGATCTTTCCGACCATTTCTTCTCCGGATAATTTTACAATCACATCGTTTTTCATGGTCGATTGCGCAAAAGAAAAACAGTGAATAGTAAATACAATGAATAATGTAAAAATTGTTTTCATAATCATTTTTATTTAACGGTTATGTCCAAATATAAAAAACTCCATTTGAGAAAGTTATATTAATCATGAATTTGTGTAAGTTTTTTTGAAAAAGAATAAACAAAGCTTATTGGAATACCACTCTTGCCAAACATGAAAACAGTACTATTATTTGAGTTTCAAACTTAGCTTCATCGGTATCTCTGCGGTGAAATATTTGCGTAATTTTGTTCTATGAACAGAAAGACATTCCGTAAAGCTCCTTTCATAGCGCTCCTGGTTATCGGATCGGGATTAATTACGTCGGCACTTTTAAAAACTCCGGCCAATAAATCGGCAAAAAAACACCCGACAAACCTTTCGACCGAGAAAGATGAGGATCAATGGGTCGCTGCTGAATTGGCAAAACTTTCTATGAAAGAACGGATTGCGCAATCGTTTATGGTGGCATGCTGGTCGAACAAAGGAAAAGAACACCTTGCTGAGACGGAAACGCTTGTTCGTGAACAAAAGATTGGCGGGTTGATCTTTTTCCAGGGAGAAAGAGAGAATCTTCAGGAAGCTATTCAACAAATGCAGTCGCAAGCGGAGCTTCCGTTACTGATCGGGATGGATGCAGAGTGGGGAACGGCCATGCGCCTTTCCGGAGAACCGCGTTTTCCTTATCAGCAGACAATTGGCGCTGCAAATGACCTGGAACTGACAGAAAAGATCGGTTACCACATGGGAATTGAATGTGACATGCTGGGAATCCATATGAACTTTTCACCGGTTGCGGATGTCAATCTTAATCCACAAAACCCGGTAATCGGTTTCAGGGCATTCGGCTCGAACCCTCAGCAAGTTGCCAAACAAACGGCAGCCATGGTGAGAGGGATTGAAAACGCAGGCGTTATTTCCTGTGTAAAGCATTTCCCGGGACATGGCGACACGGATAAAGATTCGCACAAAGAGCTTCCTACTGTTTCACACACTGTTAATGAGTTCGAAACAAAAGACTTCCTTCCGTTTAAGAGCGGAATTGAGGCAGGAACGCGTTCTGTTATGGTTGCTCATTTGAATGTTCCTTCACTTGATCCGAGCGGAACTCCAAGCAGTTTATCAAAAGTGGTGATTGAAACCTATCTGCGCAAGAAATTGGGCTTCAAAGGTCTTGTAATTTCCGATGCCCTGAACATGAAAGCCGTTTCGGAGAAATACGGTAAATCGGAAGTGGTAGCAAAAGCTTATTTAGCCGGCTGCGATATCTTATTGTTCCCTGAAAACGTTTCGGACGCCATTAACCTGATCTACAGCAAAGTAGAAAGCGGTGAATTGAGCAAGGAAACAGTGAACGAACACTGTAGAAGGATTTTAAAAGCGAAGTACCAGGCAATTGTTCACAAGCCGATGATAAAGCGCAGAGATCCGGCTCCGGAACGAAAGCTAATCATTAACCAGGCTTATGAAAAAGCATTGTTGTGTATCAAAAACGAGGATGACAATCTTCCGATCGATAAAGTGGATAAAACCATTATTCGAATTGCAATAGGTACCCACACTTCTGCTTTTAGAGATCGTTTAAATAACTATGCAAAAATCACTCATTATAAATACTTTACAACAGAAGAAGCAGTTAGAAGGTTGAAGACAGTCAAACTGGATCCGGATGCAGATTACATCCTGGATTTCCACTCGGATGCTCAGCGTGCCCGCAACAATTACGGTTTTGGCGACTGGAAAAAAGTAGTGGAAATGATCCCGGAAACAGCAAGAGCAACTGTTGTATTATTCGGCAACCCATTGACGCTTCAAAACGAAACGGAATTCCCTAAACCCGTGAAATCAATTCTTTGTGGTTATGAAAACACAGCCGCAGCGCAGGAAAGAACCGCTCAGGCAATCATGGGTGCATTTGATATTGAAGGAAAACTGGCGACAGACCTGAACAATCAATGGAAGTCCGGATTTGGGACGCAGGTTAAGAATAACGGAAGGTTAAAATACTCCCAGCCCGAAGAATTGGGATTGAACCCGGATAAACTCAAGGAAGTAGATGAAATTGTAGCAAAAGCTATTGAAGCAAAAGCATTTCCCGGCTGTCAGATAGTTGTTGCAATTGACGGAAAAATTATCATGCAGAAATCATACGGGACAACTATTTATGAAAACGGCGACAGTGTTACGAATGAGCACATTTACGACATTGCATCTATTACCAAAATAGCTTCTTCAACTGCAGCTTTAATGCGTTTGAAAACTCTGGGCAAATTTGACGAACGCTCTGACCTGAACGAACTGGTGCCTGAATATGTAAAGGGAACACCGTATGCGAATTTGAAGGCAGTTGATCTGCTGACCCACCAGGCGGGTCTCACTCCGTGGATTGCTTTTTACAAGCGAACCATGGAAAACGGTTTATTGAATCCGGATATCTACAGCACTTCCAACAAAGGATTTTACAGCACAGAGGTAGCAGACCATGTTTTCATTAAGCAGGATTATTGGAAGACGATGCTGAAAATCATTGTTGAAACACCGCTGACAGGCAAAAAATCGTATGAATATTCTGATTTGAGCTATTACTTTTTCAATAAATACATTGAGATGACCAGTGGAATGGGGCAGGATGAGTTTGTTGAAAAAGAGATTTACAGGCCTTTGGGATTACAAACTATGACCTATTTACCGTTGAAAAAATTCGACAAGAAGCGCATTGCCCCAACCGAGTATGACAAAGAATTCCGTAAGCAGTTGATCCATGGCTATGTGCATGACCCGGGAGCAGCCATGATGGGAGGGGTTGCCGGTCATGCGGGATTATTCTCCAATGCAACGGATTTGGCGGCTTTGATGCAGTTTTTATTGAATAAGGGACAAATAGGAGACCAATCGATCATTAAAAAAGAAATTGTAGATCAGTTCACAGCGTGCCAATTTTGTCCCGGAAACAGAAGGGGAATTGGTTTCGATAAACCGACTGTGAGCATTAAGAACGGTCCGACATGTGACCTGGTTTCACCGTCAACATTCGGGCATTCCGGGTTTACAGGAACCATCACATGGGCAGATCCGGAAAACAAGGTAAACTTCGTGTTTTTATCGAACCGGGTTTATCCGGATGCAGACAATTGGAAAATTACAAAAATGAGCGTGCGCACAGAGATTCAGCGAGTAATCTACGAAGCACTTTTTGAAGCACGCCTGAAAAAGACAGACAAATAAACATGAAAATCGGAATTGTATTATACCCTACATTCGGAGGGAGCGGTGTGGTAGCCACAGAGCTCGGGAAAGCCCTTGCACAAAAAGGACACCTGGTCCACTTTATTACTTATTCCCAGCCTGTTCGTTTAGGCAGTTTCCGGGAGAATATTTTTTACCACGAGGTACAGCTTTCAGATTACCCGCTTTTTGAATATCAGCCATACGAAACCGAATTAGCAAGTAAAGTAGTAGATGTCGTGAAATACGAAGGATTAGATCTGCTACATGTACATTACGCAATTCCACATGCATCAGCCGCATTTATGGCACAGCAGATCCTGAAGGCACAGGGAATCAATATTCCGTTTATTACGACACTTCATGGAACAGACATTACATTGGTAGGAAAGGATCCTTCTTTTGAACCGGTGATCTCATTTTGTATCAATGCCTCCGATGCTGTTACGGCAGTTTCGGAAAGTCTGAAAAAGGACACCTACACGCATTTTGAAACCAAGCGTGAGATTCATGTCATTCCAAACTTTATTCAGCCCAAAGCAGAATTACCGGTGATCAACATGGATAAACGCCGCCATTATGCCAAGGACGATGAGTTGATCTTGTGCCACATTTCAAATTTCCGACCGGTAAAACGCATTACAGATGTTGTCCGCATTTTCGAAAAAGTACAGGAGAAACTCCCAGCGAAATTATTGCTGGCTGGTGATGGTCCGGATCGTGCAATTGTAGAACGTTTAGCCCGCGATTTGGGAATCTGCAATAAAATCATTTTCATTGGAAAGGTACGTGAAACAGGCCCTATCCTGGAGTTGAGTGATTTATTCTTACTGCCTTCCGAAACGGAGAGTTTTGGTTTGGCTGCTTTGGAAGCCATGGCGGAGGGTGTTCCGGTTGTTTCTTCCAATACCGGGGGAATTCCGGAAGTGAATATTGATGGCTATTCCGGGTTTACTTCCAATGTCGGTGATGTAGAATCCATGGCAAAAAATGCGATCCGTATCCTGGAGAATAAAGAAACGCATCAAACTTTCCGCAAACAGGCGCTGGAGCAGGCGAAGAAGTTCAAACTTTCCGAAATCCTTCCATTGTATGAAGAATTGTATGAATCGGTTTTAAAGGGACACGCGATAGAGAATTGATATCATTTCAAACTCCACTCTACAAACGCATTCATCACTTCTGCCCATTTTCCGTTTTCGTAATCGACCTTTCCGTCTGCCAATACGGGGAAATAATTGTGCTCCAGACCATTGTAGCGTTTTAGTTGATAATTTGTCTTTCCAAACTGGATAAAATAAATAGGGATCAACTCGCTCAAAAAAGCACACTTGTCTTCGGTTGCTAAAGCAATATAAATGGGGGTTTTGATTTTAGCCAGACGTTCAAAACCGATTCCGGTAAAGGACTTCCAGGGAATAAAACCAATGTCTTCCCCTTTATCTGCCGTGATCTGTTTTTGAAATTCTGTCTGTTGATTTTGCTTCGCCTCATATTCTTCCCAGGTTAAGTGTCCCAGAATAAACTCCTTGTAGTTTACCCAAACCTGTTCCTGAACTCGACCAAGCGGACTAAAACCAAACAGCCCGGCATGTGTGATTTGAGGATTTGTTGCAGCCAATTCTGCTACAATTCTTGAGCCTTGTGAATGACCAGCAGCAACCAATCTGCTGTTATCAACCCATTTCTGCTTCCTTAAAAAGGCGAGAACCTTATTGGCACGATTTACATAGTTCTCCAGGTAATCCGCTTTTAAATAGGCATCAGGAACGCTGTTAGGATTCGTTGTATCGGCCATATACATGTATCGTTCATTTACCTGGTTGCTGGAAACCAAAACCGGAATTTTAGGCATGGAGATGGTGACAATGTGGTAATGACTGTGCATTGTTTTCAGGTCGAAATTCCCTAAAGCCATCGGGTAAACGCCTTGTTCGCCGAAATCCACGAACAAAGGAATCGGAAGGGAGCCCTGCACAAATAGAAATACCGGCTTTTTTACTGTCAGGTCCGTGCCTGCTACGACAAAATCTATTGTGTCATGTTTTGACTTTAGACTGAATTGTGTAAAATCAATTCCCGGAACAGCCTGTTGTGTAGTTCCTTGAAAATGGATTATTGCAACGAGAAAAAGGATTAAAGATGATTTAAGCATGCAGTTTATTTTGTCCAAAGAAACAAAAAAAACAGTCCCCGACTTCAGCTAAAAGCTAAAGTCGGGTTAAAAAATGTTATTGCTTGTAAAAAGGCATTATTTTGGTCTCATCCGCTGTTGAAAGTTTGATCAAATAAACTCCTGCCGTCAGTTGACTTAAGTCCAGGTTCGTTTGCTTCCCATCAACCTGAACCGTCCGGATCAATTTCCCCTCCATATTCCAAACTTCAATTCCTTCTAAATTTTGATCAGCTGTACACGTTATTTCTCCGTTTGAAGGATTGGGATAAATCTCAAACTTACCGGCCTGGAGAGTTTCCGTTTGAAGCGTTCCATCCGTGCAATAATTTGTGTTATTGTAAAAATTCTGCACGAAATCTGTGACTTTCATTAAGCTGTCGACACTTTTAAATAAAGATGTTCCGGTTGTCTTACGAGCAAATACCCATGCAAAATCCATACATTTCACTGAATTTGGGCTTAATGTACCTAAAGAAACACTGGAAAAAATTCTTCTGTCACCTGGAGGATTCCCCAAAGAAGCTTCGTTGTAACCGGTATTCGATGTGTCAGAATACTGAAAAACAGTTGGATTTCCGCCATTCATCACTGCAGTTCCGTTTGGATTCTTTCCGTTAATTACATTCAGGAACTCAGCATTCGGATTGGGCATAATTACATTTCCCGGGAAAACAGAAGAGATCAGCGGGTGATTCAAGGAAATCATTCCCATTGCAGGTGGATTGGCTCCAAACCCCGGACGTCCTGCATTTGCTTCATCATTATTATCGCCGTTGTAAACATACACCAGGTTTCTTGGCACATCCACACCACAATAATCATCGTTATAATTCCCCAAATCAAAGTCATTAAACGCATTGAACTTTACATCGTTGTATGTTTCCTGGCTTTTGTTGTAAACTTTTACATTCGCAAAAGTGACTCTATTTAGAGGATCGGCCGTGGCAAATTGATAGAACATATAATGAAGTTCAACATTCATAGGTGAAGTTGAGGGAAACTCATTGTTGTTCTGATCATTCATAACCAGGTACATTGCCTGATCTCCAAGGATATCCGGAAAATCGCCGTTTTCCGGGTCGTACATTCCGTTTCCGTTAGCGTCTGTATATGGAGCCAATTTTGAAGACATTCCGTTTGAAACATCTCCGTTTCCCGGCCATTGCTGAATAGATGGTGGGACAATATAAGAAGGTGTATTCCAATTTTGAATATGTTGATCAATCTCAACCCTATAAACAGACCAAATCCGGTTGCTCAGATTGGTTGTGTAGTTTTGATCGGAATAATTTGCAGCTATGGGGCCGCACGTAAAATCAGAACCATCGTAGGTAATAATTGACATGTGATCCTGATCATTGATATCCTTTCCCGAAATAGAAAAAGAGGACTGAAAAATAGTAGTTAAACCGGATTGTTTAATAGGAGTGTAGGTCCCTAAACCATTGGCCATGTCCCGGAAGAAAAATCCGTTTACATTGATGAGCGCCGAAGTACTGTTGTAATCCATATTCATTCGATAATTGCATTGTGCATTTACCTGTGAAAAAGCAAAGAGAAGCGATAGAAGTGTAAAATGTTTTTTCATGGTGATTAATTTGAGTGTTGATAAATAAAGTTATATAACAATTGGTTTGAATATTAACAAAAATTAAGCCATAAATTGTTGCATGAAAATTATTAAGCAGGCATTAATATTCAGGTGTTTGTTTGTTTTCCTTCAATTTAATCGGTAAATTCATAATTGCTTATGAAGACTATATTTGATGAGTCAACTCGTGATGAGTTGATCAACCGTATTCACAATCTGGATGAAAGTGCTAAGGCACAATGGGGTAAAATGAACCTTTATCAAATGCTGGTGCATTGTACCACCTGGGAAGAATGGATGCAGGGCAAAGGAAATCCGGTATACAAGCAAGCCTTTCTTGGAAAGATCTTCGGCAAAATGGGATTGAAACGCATGATTCGTGATGATAAACCGATTGACAAAGGTGTCCCGACATCCGAACAATTCAAAATAAAAGAAACAAGTGGAGATATCACTCAAAAGAAAAATGAGTGGATCCAGCACATAAAAGCTTATGAAAGCTATTCCAATCCGACATTCATACACGATTTTTTCGGTAAAATGAGCAAGGAGGAAGTTGGATTATTGGCCTACAAACACACCGATCATCATTTAAGACAATTTAATTCCTGAAAATTATGAAAAAGTACGCTATCCTTTTTTTAGTCTTCATGATGTTTGCATCATTTTCACTATTCAGTCAGTCACCAAAAGAAACCACTGTTAAGCTCGAATGGCATGAACAGAGCTTTGTGCATTTTTACAGCCCGAATTATTCTGTTTATGTCAGTAAACCGGATTTTCTTAGCATCCAGAATGAGCTTTTAGTTGGTCTTTTTGACGAGTATGCTCAAAAGGAAGATTCGATCAGCCTGGAAAATCCATTTTCCGATTTCAAATCAGAACAACAAGACGTTCTTTGGGGTCAGTTAATGGAATGTGCGGCAGACGGTCACATGTTGATCCTTCCTTCCGACTCAAAAAAGAAATTAAAGAATGTTTTGATCATTGAGGGTATGCGCAATGGAAAGGGAACGGAAACATGGGAATGTCTTGATCCCAGGACTAATCGGGTGATTTTTGCACACAGCAGACAAGTTCATTCATCTCAGGATTTTTGAGGACTTTTTTGTAAATTGTGTTCCAACCATTCAATCAGGTATGAGTGCATTCAAAGAATCACCTGAACTCTACAAACAGATCAATTACCAGGTCGTAAGAAATGGCTTTATCCGCTTTTATCAGAACGCAGGTGAATTGGAAAGTAATGTGAAGAAACCCTTCTGGAAATCCTTGTCAAACAAGCACAGATGAATTTTATCATCGGAAAACGCTTGCTGATACTGGCACATTCAAGTGGTATTGCTTTTCGAATGGAGCCATTTAGAATTACATCAGATCAACCTGTGAAATGAGAAAGCAAAAACGGCTCAGCAGAAAAGAAAAGTTATTTACGCCACAGTCAAATCGATTTATTTAACCCTTATGTAACCTAAGTTACTGTACAAGAGCTTTTATAGTCTCAATTTTGTGAAAAAAAAAAGGACTATGAAGGCGAATATGCACTTAATTGACCGAATTGCAAGAATAGTAATTTCCATAGCAATTGCCCTTCTGTATGTTTCGGGCTATTTTACAGGAACACTTGCAATTATAACTCTTGTTGTAGCGGTTATTTTCACTATTACAGGTTTAATTGGGTTTTGCCCGCTTTATGCATTGGTAGGCTTATCAACGAAGAAAAAAGAAAAGCGATAAAGTCTGCCAGCTTAATTCCCTGCCTTCAAGTGAATGCAAATCATTAAAGAAATAATGCATGATACGTCTTCTTAAACAACTTTTCGGCATTTCTCCCCAAACAAATTTTTCAGAGTTGGTACGGAAGAATGCACAGATTATTGATGTAAGGACCTCCACAGAATTCAGTACCGGACATATACACGATGCTGTCAATATTCCACTTTCACTTATTACTCAGAATTTGGCGAAGATCAAAAAAGACAGTCCTATTATAGTATGCTGTGCGTCAGGTGTGCGAAGTGAATCAGCAAAACGGATATTGCTATCCTGCGGGTTTAAGAACGTACATAATGGCGGGGGATGGCACAGTCTTCAGCAAAAGTTGCTCAAATAAGCTAAAATTTGTCAGAGAGGGGGATTTTAAAGCGAATCTTGCAGGCAACAATTTCGACAGGTCGGTTTTCCCTATACTGGAGCCCGTTCAAACGATTAACATCATTTATCATCTTCCAAACAAAAGTCTTTTGAATCATTTGTACCTTTAAATCAAATAAAACGCTGAGAGATCGAGTTTTCAGATTCTTTCTTCCTCACAATAAAAATTAGAATTATGGCATCATTTTCCGAAATTATAAACTCCGACAAGCCCGTTTTGGTTGACTTTTTTGCAACCTGGTGCGGACCCTGCAAAACCATGGCGCCTATTTTAGACGATTTGAAATCCAAAGTGGGCAATTCCGCTTCTGTTCTGAAAGTGGATGTAGATAAAAATCCCCACGCAGCCGAAAAATACCAGGTGAGAAGCGTTCCGACACTGATCTTGTTTAAAAACGGAAAACCTGTCTGGAGGCAGTCGGGAGTAGTGCAGGCCGGGCAGTTGGCACAAATCATTAAGCAGCACCAGTAGTCCGGCGTAACCCTGATAGCCATTGGGATGCGGAATTACATTTGAAGAAAAGCAAAAAAGAGTTCGCCGTGCCGCAACGAACTCTTTCTCATCGAGTTGGTTATTGGTTAGTTCAAAGTAATAGTCAATTCTTCTAGAGAAATACGTACTTTCTTTGCTTTTGCAAGGTAATCCGCTTCTTCATCTCTGTATCCCAAAGCAAGGATAACCGCAGATTGAAGCCCTTTTTCTTTTAAGCCTAATATCTCATCGAAAGCAGCATTGTCGAATCCTTCCATCGGTGTACTGTCCACTTTCAGGTTTGCAGCGGCAACAATTGCAGTACCCAATGCAATGTATGCTTGTTTTGAAGCCCATGTCTTCACAAACTCCTCCGGCATACTGGCAAATGTTGACAACTTCGCTTTAAAATCATTCAAGCTTTCTACCGGGATATTGCGTGTTTTTGCAACCAGTTCGATATATTCATCTACATGAGTCTGGGAAACATGCGTATAAGAAGCAAAGACCAATAAATGGGAAGATTCTTTTACTTGTGGATTGAATGAAGCTGCCTGTAATTTCTCTTTGATCTCCGGATTGGAAACAACCAATACTCTGAAAGGCTGCATTCCTGCGGAAGTTGCTGTTAAGTTGATTGCTTCTAAAATTTCAGTTACTTTTTCATCCGATACTTTCTCAGAAGTCATTCGCTTTACGGCGTAACGCCAGTTTAGTGTGTCTATTAAATTCATCGTTTCTGTATTTTAAAGCAAATGTACAATGGAATAGTTTCAAAAAGATATCGATATACCTTATGAAACTGGTTTCCACGAAGAAACATCCTTAATTACCAATGACGAATTCCGGATCATTAATTATGCCGTTTTGTTAGTATCAACATCATTTACTTGCTTAAATTTGAAGCGTGAAAGAAATCCCGGTGTCTTTCAGTCCTAATATCCTATAAAATGAAACTTCACGAAGGAAAAACATTCAACAAAGTCAACTACGCAAACAAACAACTTGTAAATAATGAATTCAGCAACTGTGTATTTGTAGATTGCGATTTCACCAAAAGTAATTTTAGCAGCATCGATTTTGTAGACTGTGAATTTGAAAGCTGTAATTTTTCGTTAACCGTTTTGAAATACGCCGGATTGAAGGATGTTCATTTCAAAGACTGTAAGGTAGTAGGAGTGGACTTCAGTGCCTGCAATGACTTCTTGTTCTCCGTTAAGTTTACGGACTGTACGTTGGACTACGCAACCTTTCATTCCAAGAAAATGAAAAGCACCGTCTTTACAAACAGCATCATCAAAGAAGTAGATTTCTCGGAAGTTGATCTGAGCCAGGCAAAATTTGTCAACTGTGATTTAACAAGAAGTATTTTCGACCGGAGTATCCTGGACAAAGCTGATTTCAGCTCAGCAATCAATTTCGATATCAATCCGGAGCGAAACAGGTTGAAGAAAGCGGTATTTTCTTCCAGTGGATTGATCGGATTACTTGCGAAGTATAATTTGGTGGTGAGGGATTGATCTGTTCATGCCCACATTTTTCAAAAATCTTTTATAAAACAAAAAAAAAGCCCAGTTTTCACTGAGCTTTTTGCTAGCGAGACCGGGTCCCGACAACTATCGGGATGAACTCGGGTCCGTCAGCCGACGGATATGAATCCTGTGTTTTAACCAAACTTTTCGAAATAAAAAAAGAGGAAGTGAAAACTTCCTCTTTGTAGCGAGACCGAGAGTTGAACTCGGGACCTCAGGGTTATGAATCCTGCGCTCTAACCAACTGAGCTATCTCGCCATAATCCTTTCTTTTTCCCTGAAAGGCGGTGCAAATATAGTTACTTTTTTCTTCTGTGCAAGCCTATGAGCGGTCTTCTTCGAATAAAACTTTTGTCTTGTGCTTTAGTAACTTGAAAATCAAGCTAAACAGCAATGCACCTGCAATCCAATAAACATAACACAATGGACATTTAATGGTCCAGATGGTAAAATATTCGCGGATTCCGGCTACAAAAACGAAGCCTAAAACAGTTGCAGAGATCCCTGAATATTCACGGCGCAAAATTGTTTTCATGGAGAAAGGAATATCTCCTTTGATGTAATTCTTCATACTTGGCCAGAATGCAGGAACAGAATTCGACCAGTTTACATAGCTTTCACCGAATTTACGCTCCAGGAAACGCTCTTCCGCAAACATAATACGCTCGTAATAGATCCAGAATAACAAGCTTACGATGATAATGAAGTAAATATTGAAAGTAAAACAAACAATACCGATCCACATGAAATAATTCCCCAAATAAAGCGGGTGGCGAACGGTGGAGTAAATTCCTTTCGTATTCAAAGCTTCCGCAACTTGTTCCTGGGTATTTCTTCCGGAAGTATTCTTATTACTCGTTCCGATAGCAATAGCGCGGATTACCTGTCCTAAGACCGACATAGCAATTGCTGCTCCTGTACAAATGTAATACCAGCGAGAATCGTCCATAATGCATTGAACGTCTGTAAAATAAATAACGGGAATCGCTAAAACGAATAAAATAACAGGAATTTGTCCTCTGTATTTGAAGAGTTTGTTTCCGTTTTTTTCAAATGAATGTACTAACGCCATGAAAGAAATGTGTATATTTCGAAAATGATTTTTCGGCGCGAAGTTAACATTATTAAACTACTATGACAAAAAAGGAACAATTCGAATTGGAATATGTATTAAAAACCTCACCACGGGTGTTGGATAAATTACTGTCAACACCTGACGGATTAAGTGAATGGTTTGCCGATGATGTTATTGTAAAAGACGATATGTATACCTTTCATTGGGATGGAAGTGAAGAACAAGCGCGATTAATCTCCAAAAAAGCGGGAGAATACATTAAATGGCAGTGGCTGAACGATGAAGAGGATGAATTGGAAACATTCTTCGAAATGAAATACACCATTGATCCCATGACCAAAGTGGTGATTTTAACCGTTTCTGATTTTGCCGAACGCACCGAAAAAGATGAAATTGTACGGCTTTGGGAATCACAGATCAGTGATTTAAGAAGGGTAATCGGGGCGTAATCTAAATTTTGCTTTTTATGGGTACAGGTTCTTCCGGAAAAGAAGATCATTCGATCAGCCGTATACAGGAACTTGACGCACTGAGAGGAATCGCAGCTCTTGTTGTGCTTGTGTTCCATTTTTCCCTGCTCAGTCCGGACCTGCTAAAGTTTACCAAGTTCGGCGTAACCGGTGTAGATCTGTTTTTTATTATCAGCGGATTTGTAATTACCATGAGCCTTGACCGTATCCAATTCGGCTACCAATTCGTTATTAACCGCTTCAGCAGACTTTATCCGACTTACTGGACAGCTGTTATTTTCACTTTCGGCATTATCTGTCTCAATAAATACTGTTTCGGAGCGGATCCGCAAACTCCATTGCCAATTCACGACTTCCTTTACAACTTAACGATGTTCCAGTACTATTTCGGTGTCAACGACCTGGACGGACCTTATTGGACCATGATCATTGAAATGCTTTTTTACCTGGTGATGCTCTATTTGTTCCTGACCAAATCCCTGAAAAGTGCTGCAGCTATTTTAATTCCTTTGGTTTTACTAGGAACGATACTTACTGAATTCCATTGGTTCCAACCGTTTTCGATGGCTTATTTCAAGAACTTTCCCTTAGCACAATCGCTGCCTTTGTTTGTTTCCGGAATTTTGTTCTACCGGATATTTACAAAACAAGAAAACAAACTGCTGAATATTCTTTTGATTATCGGGTGTTACCTCCTGCAGGTATTATTATTCACCAAAACGGGGAGGGCAAACTACTACATTTCACAAGGGGAATACAAGGCTGTATTAGCCGTTTATTATGTATTGTTCTTTCTTTTTGTGTTTGGAAAATTGCACTTTATTGTAACCAAGGGAACACTGTTTCTTGGAAAAGTATCCTTCGCTTTGTACCTGATCCACCAGTATTTTTCGATCTACTTTCTCATTCCCAACCTGATGAAATGGGGAATCAATTATTATATCGCGGCATTTTTGATTGCGCTGCCTATGTGCATTCTAATTGCAGCAGCAATAACATACGGGATAGAAAAGCCTCTTGGAAGTTGGTTTAAACAGGTATTGAACCGTTTTGCAAACAGATTTGTAAAAACGTAGGCAAGCGATTAATCACTTGCCTACGTTTGATTTAATTCAATGCGTTAATTGAATCCATCAGGTTTTTACTGATGTCTTCCAGAGCCGCCTGTGAAAAATCAAATTTCAATCCGGCAGTTTCATAGATTTCCGGGATCGATTTTGTATACCCCAACGAAAGTGCGTTTTTATAATCAGCCAAAGCTTTTGCCGGATTCTTTTTGAAGTTGTTCCAAACACCCAAAGCACCTAATTGCGCAATTCCATATTCGATATAATAAAAAGGAACTTCAAACAAATGCAGCTGCTTCTGCCAGGAACTTTCCAAAACAGCTTCGTATCCGTCAAAATCAACCAGCCCGGTTCCGAAACGTTTACTCAAACGCAGCCATTCTTCTGTTCTTTCAGGAGTTGTGTGATTCGGATGTGTATAAATCCAATGTTGGAAAGCATCAATTTGTGCGATCCACGGTAATACCTTCACAACAGATTCCAGCTGTTCAAGCTTGGCACGTTTTAAATCGTTTTCATTCGTGTAGAATTCATCCCACAATTCCATGGTCAATAATTCCATTGACATGGAAGCCAATTCTGCTACTTCCGAAGGAAGGGATTTAAATCCGGTCAATTCCAGGTCACGGCTCAAAAATGAATGAACCGCATGACCACCTTCATGAACCATGGTCGTTAAATCGCGTTGTGCTCCGGCAGCATTCATAAAAATAAATGGGATACCGGATTCATAAAGCGGGTAATTGTATCCGCCGGGTGCTTTCCCTGCTTTTGAGTCTAAGTCGAGGAATCCACCACTTTTCATGGTTTTCAGGCAGTCTCCGAAATAAGTGTCCAGCTTTTGGAAAACCGCAATGGATTTATCCAATAATTCTTCGCCGTTCTGAAAAGGTTTCAGCGGAGCTAGTCCATCCGGGTCAACTTCCGTGTCCCATGGTTTTAATTTGGCTTTTCCTAGTTTCTCTAATTTTCTTAGGTTCAATTGTTTCACTATCGGAACAATCATCTTCTCGATAGCGTCGTGAAAAGCCAAACAATCTTCTACGGTATAATCAAAACGTCCCAGCGATTTGAATTTGTACTCGCGGTAATCAGCACAATCTGCATTCTTAGCTACCTGGTTTCTGAGCTTGATCAGCAAATTGAACAAATCGTCCAGCGCGTCGCGATCCTGAAGTCGGCGTTCGGTAATAAGTTCATATACTTCTTTGCGCACAGCCTCGTCCGGGTCTTTCAGAAAATTGGCCGCTTGGGGCATAGTCAATTCCTTCCCTTTATAGGTAATCATCTGTTTGCCGGAAATTGCGCCGAATTGCTGGCTCAGAGTATTCAATTCGGTTTCGATAGCAATATTCTCTTCGCGAAATAATTCCAATGCGGACCGAACACCTCTGAAATAGATCGCATATGCTTTATCCGACGCTAATTCTTCCGTAAAAGGAGAAGCCATCATTTTTCGGTTCAAAGAATCTTCGAAAGGAGCGAGGTTCGGCTGGATCTCCGTTACAAAAAACCGGTACGACTCAGTCAGTTTTTCATCCAGCGTATTGATGGTCATTTTAATATAGCGCCAGGCCATATTTTCCTCCAATACGGCTTCCAGCTCACTTTTATCGGCAAGCCACTGCTTAAATGATTCTTTGGAAGAAATATCCCTGTTTTGAAGGTCTAAAAGATAGCTTTCCACGGATTTCCAACTTTCACAATTGAAGTCGGCTGAAACAAAATTTCTCATAGCACAAAAATAAAAAAAGTAGGGGTGGAAAATTTTCCACCCCTACTTTTTATGAAATATTTTGGATTCCTATTTTCCTCTGGAAGAACCAGTCTTAGGTGCAGCCACTTTTTTAGCGCTTGTAGCCTTAGCAGATGCTTTTGCCGGAGCCTTTGCTGCAGGAGTCTTAGCTGTTGCCGCCTTTGGAGCTGCAGCTTTCTTCGCAGGAGCTTTTTTAGCAGGTGCTTTTTCTTCCGTTGCTTCAGCATCTTCTTTCTTAGCTGCTGTTTTCGGTGCTTTTTTCTCTTTTGCAGGAGCAGCCTCTTTTTCCTCTTTCTCTTCAGGAACCAATGCACCGGCTTTCAACAGCAAATTATACCACTGGAAAATTTTCTTGATATCAGAAGCATATACACGTTCCTGGTCAAAATTAGGCAACACCTCAATCAAATAAGCCTTCAACTTGTTTTGATCTTCTTTATGAGAAATCGTTTCTTTTCCTTTTTCTTTTTCAAAAATCGAAATGAATATCTCTTTTAACGGTTTATCGTCATCATAGGTATAGATAGAAATGTCATCCAAAGCGGAAATTCTGTCTGAAGCATACGCAGGAACGCGTTTTTTGTCTTCCAACGATTCTACAATGATGTTGTTCTTACCTTGTGCTAATACTTTATAAAGCCCTGGTTTTCCTGAAATAGCAATGATACCTGTTAAATTCATTCGATTAATTATTTGGACCAAAAATACTGCTTCTTTTTAATTCTTCACAATTTTCACCTGAAAGTATTGAACATCCGTGTGAATAATTAAATAATATGTTCCGTTTTCCAATTCTGAAATGGAAACTTCATGCGGTCCATTCGCAATTGATTTCACCACTCTTCCCTGAACATCAACTACTTGAATATCTGATACAGGTATCGATGAGTCGATGGTAAGACTACCAGAGGTCGGATTTGGGTAAACCTGGATTTGGTTTGTCAATTCTTCAATTCCTAACGAAGGATTGTAAGGTTGTGAAAAAACTTCACATCCATCAGTGCTTGTGCGTGAAACTGTAAAGTTAGAAGAGGTCGGAAGTGTGATGGTGTAAGTTGTTCCGTTAGCACCGGAAATAGCAGCTCCGTTCTCATACCACTGTAAATCCGGGTAAGGATCCGTCGAAAGCAAAGTTCCGTTCACATAAATGAGCGGAGCAGGCGGTGCTGAAAGGGCTACTACCGGAAGTGTATCCGAATACGAAACACAGCCGTTTTGATCATAGGCCATGAAATAAACATCTCCGGTTGCTGTCAGAGCCGAATTCAAGGTAGAATCTCCATTCATCCATTCAATGGAATATCCGGGAACAGAAGCTGTTGAAACTGCCGAATCTCCCGGGCAGAATAAAGCATCTGCTGTGATTGTCGTTGTGAAGTTTGATTGAAGCAGTAAGTTTAAAGCATGAACTTTTCCGTATCCGTATGCGTTATTCGGAACAGTTCCCGTAAAAGCATCCGTAAATGCCGTAGAGTGGAGTACATCCAGGAAGCTTTGGTAATTTCCTTTGGAACATTTTTCCAGGTAAAGTGCTGCGATTCCTGCTACAACAGGTGACGCCATGGAAGTTCCGCCATTGCGCACATGCATGCCGTCATCCGACATGGAAGCGTTCCATCCCGGATCATTCAATAACCAGAACGGACCGGCGCTCAAACTAACATCTCCGCAAGCAGAAATATCCGGTTTGATATGACCTGATCTGGTTGGTCCTTTCGATGAATTCATGGATAATTCTCCCACTTCTGATGTGTAAGATGGGGCAGGGGTGTAGTAATTCCCGTTCTTATCCAAATGCCCGAACCGGTTACGGATATTGCCAACGGTTACTACTTTCGGGGAACAGTTCCAGGATGAAACAATGGTCTGAAGCGTGTCCGCCATATTGTAGTTCACAATATTCGGATAAACGGCCGCAGAAGGCAGTCCGGTTGTAAGCATATCATTTAAAGCAATCGAAACGGAACCGCTCCATGCATCGTAATTTCCCGTTCCGGTTGTTTTAAGCGCATACAAATAGCTGGTCGAGTCTACGTTATTGAGGTAAAATTCCAAATGCAGGTTTGGTCCCACGATCTCCGGGTATATTTCCATGGTTGCGATCCGGTTTGGTCCGTTCCATAAGGTATCACGGATTACAGTTCCAATTCCGGTGTTTGCCGCACGATAGATTGTCTGGGCACGCTCCTGGAAACTTCCGCTTCCCTGATTTGCTGCCCACGCGTAATTCCATCCGGCATCCGAAAGATCGGTCCATAAGTCCAAATAAACCGTATTCGGCCCCAGCTGGCTTCCCGGGTTCGGTTTTACCCAAACAAAGGAAGTATCAGCGTCTACATCTCCATGTACGTGATATTTCCCCCATGCGCCTGAGTTTCCGGCTGCACAGACAATAATACGACCTTCTTTTTCATCCAGTAAATTATCCATTAACACTGCCGCAGGATCCGTTCCGTCATGACTTCCCAGATAACTTCCTACCGATAAATTAACTACAGCGGGAAGTCCAAGTTCTTCTGCTTTTTTGAATACAAAATCGCAGGCGTCTGCCACAGTCAATGTCCAGTTTGGTAAATTAAAATTCGTTTCGATAACGATAATCTTTGCTTCAGGTGCCATTCCTGTTTCTCTTCCGGTAGCCGATCCGTCGGAAACCCCGGCACCTGCAACAGATGTTCCATGAGCAGAAGATTCTTCAATACTTCCGCAGGTTCCGGCCTGGATCTCAGCAGCTGTCCACAATTGACCGTAACCATAAGGTTGTGGTGTATTTGCTGCAACAGGAAGCGTATGGTCCCAATAATAAAGCACGCGCGTATTACCGTTTGCATCTATAAAGTCAGGATGGTTATAATCCAATCCCTGATCTACAAAGGCAACAATTACATCTTTTCCCTTAAAAGGAGTTTGCAAGCCTCCCAGTCCCTGGTGAACCGGTTTCACATAATGGGTTACCAGGCTGGTATCATTTAAAGGTTTCGGGGCAGAAAATTCCAGGTAGAATGATTTAATTAGTTTGGATTCCATCGCTTCTTTAATCCAATTGGGATTTGCCTGGATATAAATCCATTCTTTTGTTACCTGTTTCACAGAAATTTCTTTTACAGCCAGCAGGGCATCCAGGTTTCCTGTATTCGAAACCGCAAAAGCCATCGGGACTGTGCCTTGTTCCGCTACTAATTTCTTAAACCGGAAATTATCTGTTTGTGCAAAACCTTGTGCCGAATTAATGAGAATTAATCCAACTATGAATAATATTTTATTTATTTTCACCGCTTGTCGTAGTAGTTTTCCTATGAACATATTTTTAAACCTTTAATATAGAATACTCGAAATATCTTTCTGCAAATTAAGATATTTGTTCAAAAGGAATTGTATTCCTGTCAAAAAAAGAATTAACAGTCATGAAGAAAAGAATTCTCACATTGTCAATCGCCTTATTTTCTGTTGGTGTAATGAACTTTATTTACGGCCAGAAAGTAGAAGAAATCAAGAACTGGTATAACGGAGCTACACCCGGAATGAATACTGAAAAAGCTTATTCCAGCCTGAAAAAGAAACAGTCAACTACAGTTATAGTCGCAGTCATCGATTCAGGAATAGATATTGAACATAAAGACTTACAGGGAAAAATCTGGACAAATGAAGACGAAATTCCGAATAACGGGATTGACGATGATAAGAACGGATACATTGATGATGTTCACGGGTGGAACTTCCTGGGAAATCCGAACGGAGAGAACCAGAATTATGCGCGTTTGGAAAAAACACGTATTTGCGCCGACCTGCATTTAAAGTTCAAAGACAAGTCCGAATCAAGCATCGCTGAAGCGGATAAAGCAGATTATGCAAAATACCAAAAGCTGCTAAAAGAAATTGAAGCAGAACGCCAGGAGAACCTGGGAGCTTTGGAACAATACACCCAATTGAATGAAATGTTCCCGATGCTGAAAGCGAAATTGGTGGAGAAATTAGGAGCTAACTACACAGAGAAAGATGTAGACGCATGGAAACCGGAATCTCCGCAGGATCTGCAGTTGAAGCAGCTTGGAAAATACATTGCCAGCGGACAATTGAATGAAGAAGCATTGAAAGATGCTCTTGATCACTTTGATGGGAGTGCAAATTACCAATTGAACATGGAATACAACGATCGTCAATTTGTTGGAGACAACCCGGATGATTTCAGTGATGTTCATTATGGAAACAACGATGTTGAAGGACCGGAAGCGTCACACGGTACTCACGTAGGTGGTATTATCGGTGCAACGAGACACAACGAATTAGGTGGCGACGGGGTTGCTGAAAATGTTCGTTTGATGTCATTGCGTGCAGTACCGAATGGAGACGAGCAGGATAAAGATGTTGCTTTGGCAATTCGCTACGCGGTTGACAATGGAGCTTCTGTGATCAACATGTCTTTTGGTAAAGCATATTCAAAACACCAGAAAGAAGTTTACGATGCTTTGGCTTATGCCGATTCCAAAGGTGTTTTATTGATCCATGCTGCAGGAAACGACGGTGTAAACCTGGATGAGAACCCGAATTTCCCTACAAACGAGTATTCATTCCAGTCAAAACCATTGGATATGTATATCTGTGTCGGTGCCTCTACAAGAGACAAAAAGCACCTGGCTGCTGATTTCTCAAACTACAGCTCACGTCAGGTGAATATTTTTGCTCCGGGATTTGAAATTTACAACACTGTTCCGCAAAGTGATTACAAAATCCTTCAGGGAACTTCGATGGCAGCTCCTATGGTTTCAGGTGTTGCCGCTTTATTGAAATCTTATTTCCCTTCATTGAGCATGAAAGAAATTAAAGACATCATGCTTGCTTCTGCTAAGCAATACAAAGGAACAATGATCCCTGCACCGGGAACAGGTTCTTCTGTAGATTTCGGAACACTTTCTTCAACAGGCGGAGTTATCGATATCTCTGCTGCTGTGAAAATGTGCCAGGCAAAAGTTAAATAATCATTCGATTACCAATTTGTATTAATGCCGTCTAAACATTTTGTTTGGACGGCTTTTTTTATCGCTTATGAAAACAATTAGATTTATTCCGGTCCTTTTAATGGGGGTATACCTGCTTGCAGGATTCACACAGCCAAAACCGGCAGAAACAGAAAAGATCGATCAGCTGATTGACAATTGGCACAAAGCCGCAGCCGAAGCGGACTACAGCAATTATTTTGGTTTTATGGCTGAGAATTTCATTTTCTTGGGTACAGACCCAACCGAACGCTGGAACAAAGAACAGTTCAGCGGATTCTGCAAACCGTATTTTGATAAAGGGAAAGCATGGGATTTCCGCAAGATTGAACGCCATATTGAAATTTCCAAAGACGGTAAAGTTGCCTGGTTCGATGAGAAGATCAGCACCTGGATGAAAGACTGCCGTGGAAGCGGTGTGTTGGTCAAAGTAGGAAAGGAGTGGAAATTAACGCAGTACAACCTTGCTGTACTCATTGAAAATGATAAGATCAAAGAGTTCATTCAGCTACGTGACCTTGTAAAATAATCAGGACTAGGAAATTACGTTAACTTTTTTTAGCTCAGATAAAACTAATCCTCGTACGGTTTTTGGTATCTTAAAGAAAACCAAAGTCATGAAACGATTAGTTTATTTGGGGTTGATCATGTTGGCCGGGCCAACATTCAACACATTCGCTCAGGAAAGTGACAGTACCGGCATGCCAGGAGATAATTTTGATTTACAGGGAGCTTTAAACCTGTTCAAAGAATCCAAAAACCTGGAAGATTTCGAGAAAAAACTGAATTCGGAATCAAATCATGTGAACAACCTGGATCTAAACGGAGATAACAAGATTGATTACATCCGTGTGATTGATAAAAAAGAAGGAAACAGCCATGCCATTTTACTTCAAATTCCGGTAAATAAAAAGGAGAGCCAGGATATTGCTGCTATTGCAATTGAGAAAAAATCCGATAAAGAGGCTCAACTTCAAATTATCGGGAACGAATCTATCTACGGTGAAGAAACAATCATGGAACCGATTGATGAAAAAGAAATTAAAAAATCAAGCGGGCCTGCAACACTTTCAGCACCGGTAATAGTATTCGTCAATGTTTGGTACTGGCCTTGTGTGCAGTACATTTACGACCCATTCTATGACCCGTGGTATTCACCGTATTACTGGGGCTACTATCCGTCTTGGTGGAATCCGTGGCCTCCGGTTTATTATCATGTTTACTATCAGCGCATGTACTATTACCATGGCTGGTGTCAGTACACTCCTTATTATCATGTTCCTCATGCACGTGCAATTTATGCGTCCAATCACTCGAATAGTAATACAGTGCGCAAACGTTATGAATCGCAGCGTGCGGCATATAGGGGAAGGTCTTCGTATAACAATGAATCTGCAAACGGTTCCAAAGGACGTGTTGAATCCGGAAAAACACAACCTGCTACGGGAAGAGCGGGAACTGAAATAAAAAAAGAACCTGTGCGTCCTGCGACGGCAAATCCACAACGTCAAACTACGAAAAGGGAAGTGCCAAGACCGATCCGTGAAGGAGAAAACAATCGGGGAACAATTCGTGAGAACAACAATGGAAATACACGAACTGTTGAACCTGCAAGAAGAACTCCGACAACAACTCCACAGCCACGGCCGGTAGAAAGACCTCAAAGAATTGAGCGCCAGCCAAGACCCGTGGAAAGAAGTCCGCAAAGAGTGAATCCGCAGCCACAATGGCAAACACAACCAGCTCGTCAGGCACCTGTGAACAGACCGGTTGTCCGACCTGGAAACGGTGGCGGAAGGGGACGATAAAGAATAAAAAAACGTAGGGGCGTCTCGGTTAAACCGAGACACCCCTACGTTTTTTATAAAGATATACTCTATTTCTTTTTCCTGTTTTTTGCCTGCTCTAACTGAGCCTTTTGTGCATCTTCCAGACGCTGCATAAAGCTGGATTTCTTCTTAGGAGCTGCTGTTCCTTTTTTCGCTGAATTCACTTGTGCTTCTGCCATTTTTGCTTTCAGTTTTTCTTCATCCACGAAGAAACGCTTAATAATGAACATAAGGATAATTGTCATCAACGTTGAGATAAAGTAATAGTAACTCAAACCTGAAGAGTAATTATTGAAGAAGAAAATCATCATAATCGGGAACATGTACATAATAATTTTCATGTTCGGCATTCCCGGCTGTTGTTGCTGCGTCATGTTTGACGAGTTCAAATGCGTATAAGCCAAAGTTGTTACAGCCATCAATAAAGTAAACAGGGAAATGTGGTTACCATATAACGGAATATAAGTTCCAAAATCCCAGATTGAATCGAATGAAGACAAATCTTCAGCCCATAAGAATCCACGCTGTCTCAAATCAAACGTCGCCGGGAAGAATCGGAACACAGCCAATAAGATCGGCATCTGGAACAACATCGGAACACAACCGGCAAGAGGAGAAGCACCGGATGCGCGGTAAAGTGCCATCATATCCATTTGCTTTTTCATTGCATCTTCCTTATTCGGGTATTTCGCATTGATTTCATCAATCTGAGGCTTCAAAATGCGCATTTTCGCAGAAGAAACGAACATTTTCCATTGAACCGGCATCAAAACCAATTTCAGGATGATGGTCAATAATAAAATAGCAAGACCGGCATTTACTCCCAAATTCAGGAAAAACGTAAATACAGGCTGAACCGCATATAAGTTGATCCAGCGGAAAATTCCCCATCCAAGATTTAAAATATCGTCATAGTCTTTATCGTAAGCTGCCAAGGTGTGGTAATCATTCGGTCCGAAATACCAGGAGAAACTTGCTTTCCCGTCTTTTACAGACTGCATTCCCAGGTTCAATCGTGAACGGTATTTGCGAATATGCGTAAAGAACTGATCAGATCCTTCTTTGTAATTGGTTGACGTAAATTTCGTTCCTTTTACCTTGAAACCGTTATCTGCATCCAGAATAGAGGAGAAGTAGCTTTGCTTGTAGGCAACCCATTTCATATCTTTTTCAGCTACTTTGTAACTCTCGGCCACTTCACTGTTCCAATCCAGTTTTCCGTCTGTTCCTTCGTAGCAAATCGTTGAAACTTTACGCTGCTCGGAAAGCAAACGCTCAGAACGAAGCATTTCCATCTGCCAGTCAAGCATTACCGAATTCGGCAGTACTTTTCCGTTCAAATCTTTCATTTCGATGGTATAACCCAAATCATATCCACCTTTCAGGTTATAGGTGTAAATGATAGATCCATCCGCAACATCGTGTTTGAAAACTACTTTGTGCTTTGATTTTGAAACGATCTCAAATTCTTTGTTCCCGGTAACATACTTATTCCCGGCAATGTTAAAGATCAATTGGTTTTTATGATCACCGTCTTTGAACAAATAAAGCGGAGTAATTTTATTGTCTTTTTTGGCGAAATCTACATAAGACTCATATTCTTTCAACTGAACAGCAGAAACAATCCCGCCTTTCGTTGAAAGATCAACGATCAGTTTTTCAGATTCCAGGCGTACGATTTCTCCTTTTGCCAAAACATTAGAAGGAACTTTCACTTTTGCAGCGATCGTTGTATCTCTCTTTGTTTTTTCGTTGTAATAAACCAAACCGCCTTTTTCGTCCTTGATTTGATTTCCATCCTTGTCTTTTTTAGCTACAAGAACCGGTTTGTTCTTTTCAGCTTTTTTTGTAGAATCAGCATCTTTCTTTGCTTGTTCTGCCAATTCACGTTGCTCTTTTTGCTTAGCTTTTACCTCTTTTTCACTTGGCTGGCTCATGTATGTGAACACTACCAACAAGGCACCGATAAGCGTAAGACCAATAACTGTATTCCTATCCATTCGTGTTTATTTAGTTGTTTGCTTTGAATTCTTCAAATGTGAGCAATTCAAAACACTGTTTTTCAGTTTTCTTAATTTACCAAAGTGCTCATTACTGCACTTAAGTTTGTTTTTTATTTCTAATCACTCATTATTCGCTACCGCGAATATCTTTTTCGAAAGCGATGTTTTCTCTTATTTTTTATATTCTATGGCTGCTTTTACGAAAGCAACAAATAATGGGTGCGGATTATCTACGGTACTCTTGTATTCCGGGTGGTATTGTGCACCTACGAACCAAGGGTGTTCCGGGATCTCAACTACTTCAACCAATCCTGTTTCCGGATTTTTCCCGGTAGCGATCATCCCCGCTTTTTCGAAAGCTTCCAAATACTCATTATTGAACTCATAACGATGACGGTGTCTTTCTTCAATAGATTCTGTATTGTATGCAGAAGCTACCTTTGTATTCGGTTTCAACTGACATTTGTAAGCTCCCAAACGCATGGTACCACCCATGTTTGAAATACTCTTTTGCTCTGCCATCATTGAAATTACCGGGTATTTGGAGTCTTCAGCGATTTCAGTAGTGTGTGCATCTTCGTAACCAAGGACATGGCGGGCAAATTCAATCACCGCACACTGCATTCCCAGACAAATTCCGAAGAAAGGAACTTTATTCTCACGGGCATAACGCACCGCTTCGATCTTTCCGCTGATACCTCGCGAACCGAACCCCGGAGCAACCAAAATCCCGTCCAGTCCTTCCAGTTCAGCCTCGATATTTTGCTTGGTCAATGATTCCGAATGGATCCATTTCAAATTTACACGAGCTTCATTCGCAACTCCTCCGTGAATAAATGCTTCTGAGATAGATTTGTAGGAATCTTTCAATTCTACGTATTTACCTACCAAACCGATGTTTACTTCCTGGATTGGATTTTTCAAACGCGTCAGGAATTCTTTCCACTTTCCTAATTCGGGAGAATTCTTGGATGGAAGTCCCAATTTTTCAAGCACTACCTTATCCAATTCTTCTGCCTGCATCAATAAAGGAACGTCGTAGATTGATTCTGCATCCCGCGATTCAATTACGGCATTCATACTTACGTTACAGAATTTAGCAATCTTCTTGCGGATCGTTAAATCCAGTTCGTGCTCTGTTCTGCAGCATAAAATATCCGGCTGAACACCCAATTCAAGCAATTGCTTTACGGAGTGTTGCGTTGGTTTTGTTTTCAGTTCACCCGCAGCAGATAAGTACGGAATCAATGTCAGGTGCACAACCAAACAGTCGTTTTCAAATTCCCACATCATCTGACGCACAGCTTCCACAAAGGGAAGTGATTCAATATCACCGACTGTTCCACCGATTTCCGTAATAACGATGTCAAATTTCCCGGTCTTACCAAGGATTTGAATGCGCTCTTTAATTTCATCTGTGACATGAGGAATGATCTGAACGGTTTTTCCCAAATATTCTCCTTTGCGCTCTTTATCAATAACGCTTTGGTAAATTCTTCCGGTAGTTACGTTGTTTGCCTGAGATGTAGGAACATTCAGAAAACGTTCGTAATGTCCCAAATCCAGATCTGTTTCTGCACCATCGTCCGTTACGAAACACTCCCCATGCTCATAAGGATTCAATGTTCCCGGATCAATATTGATGTAAGGATCTAATTTTTGGATTGTCGTAGAGTAACCGCGTGCCTGAAGCAATTTTGCCAAAGAAGCTGAGATAATTCCTTTACCCAAGGATGATGTTACCCCCCCGGTTACAAATACGTATTTTGTTGAATTGGACATATATAAAAATTGTAACTACGGGGCGCAAAATTACATCAAATAAATGAATATACGAGCATGTTTGAGTGGGTTTTTCAGAAATAAAGGCGAACTGTAGAATTATGCTTTTCTATCCGTTTTTAAAATCGGTCAATTGTACCGCATAATTCTACAATTACTAATTACAAATCTCTAATTACTAATTAATTTGGTAATTCATAATTGGTAATTAGTAATTAATAAGGTAATCCATCATTCAAGAACGTCTGAAAATAAAACCGCGGTTTTCGTGCTTCTTTTCGGGTGAAAACGTTATTGCCGGCTTCATCCAAACGTGGGTAATGAGGCGTATTCCGTACCATTTTCTTTGGAAATAATACCAAATCGTGGCTGAGCTTATTTTGGAAGACATGCCGGATTTGTTCGCTGTCCCAACCAAGCCGTGCCCCGGCAGTCTGTACCCCCACGAACCGGTGTTTCAATTCACCATAAAGGATTCCATGATTTAGTTTCCCAAAAGGTCCGGATGTCAAATCGCGGTATCCGTTCGGTGCACCCGGTCGTGGATTTCTATCCCAAACGGTTTCAGCAGTTTCGCCGGTCCAGATCGTCAAGCCGATACTTGCTTTATATAAACTGTCGCGGTATGATACAATCAGACCTCCCGTACGAAAACGGTCTTTCGCCTGACCGCCGAACACATCGTTTTCCATTAAAATATCAATTCGCTGAATTCCCAGGTTCCAGGCACCTGATCGCTGCGAAGTTCCCACCCGGTCTAAGTACCAGTAATGTGCATACCCGATGGAATATTCGGATTTTGATTGGTGGAGCGGTCCGTCCCAATCCATATTTATCGGACCTCGTCCTTTTCCAAACATTAAAACCCCACCTGCACTTAAACGCAGTTCTCCGAAATTATTCCTGTTTCCCAGGTTCGTCAAAAAGTAGCGTGTGGTAACTCCTGCATTTAATTGCACGAAATCATTGCCGACATATGAATCCAATTTCAGTCCGAGTGAATTTTGATGAGAACCGAATGCCACCAGGAGTGTAGCTTTTATTCCTGCATCGGGTTTCCAGCGATTTTGGCAAAATGCCAATACCGATGGACAAAAGAAGAACAGGAACAAGAAGCGATTCATGAAAAACGAATTTACAATTTTCAGACCGAAATAACTTGTCTTCACGAAATACATCCAATTAACCTGTAAAAATGCCGTTTAATTGAAACCTGCGTATTTCGCTCCGGAATTCGTTTAACTTTGATTTATGTTTAAAGCAAGAAGGACATATTGGTTAGCTCAAATAGGAGGGTGGGCACTGCTTTCACTGCTTATTTTTTCGGCTTCTACTTTTTCAAACCAAAGCATTGACCTTAAAACAATTGTTATTTCTACCGGTTGCTTCTTTGTATGGGGAATCATGCTAACCCATATGATGCGCTATTTCTTTATAGCAATGGGCTGGCTGAACATGCGTCTTACCAACCTGATTCCGCGGGTTTTGATCACTTCAATTGTTGTTGCAGCCATTATGTCGCTTTTAAACATGCTGGTTTCACATTTTGTTTCGAAAATCCCTTTTAAATTCTCCATTGTAGAGTTCTCGCTGGATGTTTCTGCTACGTTGATTTTCTTTATCCTATGGAACAGTGTTTACTTCACCTTTCACTTTTTCCAGCGGTCGCGTGAGCAGGAAGTCAATAACCTGCAATTGACAGCAAGTCACAATGAGATCGAACTCAAAAACCTGCGTTCACAGTTGAATCCACACTTTTTGTTCAATTCACTGAATTCTATTCGTGCACTCATCGATATTGAACCCTATCGCGCTCAGGAAAACATTACGAAACTTTCCAATCTGCTTCGTAAGTCACTGATTATCGGAAGTGAACAGCTTGTACCACTGGAAGAAGAATTGGCTATCGTTCAGGATTATCTGGACCTGGAAAAAGTGCGTTTTGAAGAACGTTTGGAAATTGTCCAGGAATTAGATCCGCATGTCACGCATTTTTTAATTCCACCCTTCATGCTTCAGACTTTGGTTGAGAACTCGCTGAAACACGGGGTTTCGCAATTGATTGAAGGTGGTACCGTTTGGATACGGACAAAAAAAAGAAGCGAATCTATTGTCCTGGAAGTTGAGAACAGCGGCAATCTGCGTTCAACGCGCAAAGATTCAACCGGAATCGGTATCTCAAACACGCTTAGAAGACTGGAACTACAATACAAAGGAAAAGCCCATTTCCAACTAAAACAAAACACCCCGCAAACTGTTATTGCAATCATAGAAATTAAAGAAGTATGAAAACTATAATCATTGATGACGAGAGACTTGCACGTGAAGAGTTAAAGAAACTCTTGAAGGATTATCACGAAATTGAGATCATTGACGAAGCAAAGAACCCGGAAGAAGGAATTGAGAAGATCAAAGCTTTAAAGCCAGATTTGATTTTCCTGGATATTCAAATGCCCGGTATGACAGGCTTCGATATGCTTAAAAAGCTGGATGAAATTCCCCAAGTGGTTTTTGTTACGGCATTTGATGATTTTGCCCTGAAAGCTTTCGAAGTCAATGCTTTGGATTATGTGCTAAAGCCTGTAGATCCGGCGCGTTTGGATGAAACAGTCAAAAAATTACTCAATAATTCGGAGGCAGATTTCCAGTCAACAGCAAAGGCACCGAAAATCGATCGTTCATCGCGTCCATTGACCATTTCCGATTCTATTTTCATCAAAGACGGAGAAAAATGTTTCTACATATCCCTTGAAAAAGTACGCATGTTCGAAAGCGACGGAAACTACGTGAAAGTTTACTTTGAAAAGAGCAGACCTTTAATTCTCAGATCATTAAACAGCCTGGAAGAACGTTTGGAACCACAACATTTCTTCCGCGCGAACCGGAAATACATCATCAACCTGAATTGGATCAACCGGGTAGAAAACTGGTTCAACGGAGGGTTGCAGGTAGAATTGAAACCTGTAGTTATCAAAACGGCAACCGGTGAAGAAATCCGTGAAGGGGAGAAGATCGAAATTTCGAGACGCCAGGCAATTAAGTTTAAGGAACTCTTTTCTATTTAATGGAAAATGCAAAACATGTCAATCTCAAAGCTGGATCAATTTAACTGTCCGGCTTTTGAATTTTGCATTTTGAATTTTTAATTCTCTATAAGAGTGATTCCATTCTCGTGAATACTGATCAAGCGCTGTTTGTAAAGATTTCCCACAACTTGTTTGAAGACCTTTTTTGACCAGCCTGTTCGGTATTGAATTTCTTCCGGAGAGGATTTGTCTGTTAAATCCAGGAAGCCTTCATTATCATGAAGCATGGCGAGCAGTTTTCTGGAATGCGTATCAATCTTTTCATATCCCGGTTTTTCCAGGACGATATCCAGCTTTCCGTCGGGACGTACTTTCTTTACGTAACCTTTCAGGTTTTCACCCATGCGGACTCTTCGGTGCAATTCGTTTTTGAAGATCAATCCCTGGAACTTGTTGTTTACGAGCACTTTCAAGCCTAAATCTGTGAATTCCCAAACCATCAGGTCTACCAGGTCATTTTCCTGGAGTTCGTCGTCCTTAACCGGCTCGATATACATCCCAATCCGTGAAGTACCGACCAATCGCTCAGTTGCTTCATCAATATACATATAAATGAAATAATGCTTTCCTTCTTCCAAAGGTTTCGGCTGTTCCCGGTAGGGAATGAGCAAATGTTTTTCAACTCCCCATTCTGCAAAAGCACCGTATTGGTTTACTTCCACAATTTTCAAAAAGGCGAATTGATTTACAAGTACTTTCGGAGTCAGTGTGGTTGCAATGATCCTGCCTTCGGAATCTTTGTACAAAAACACTTTAACCATATCATCAATCTGAAAAGACGGGTCCACATATTTTGTTGGTAACAATACATCGTTCCCTTCTTCATCTTCCAGGTACGCTCCAGGACTCGTAAAACGGTCGAGACGCAATTCATTATAAACTCCTAATTCCACGGGTTAAAGTTAATCAAATTGAGAATTGAAAAATGGAGAAGGTAAAAAGGATTTATCTTTTATATGAGATTTTGAATGCTTTGCATTAGTAAATTGTATCTTTAAGAATCAATTCTGACTTTATGAAACGGCATATACTTACGAGTTTATCTTTAGCAGCATTATTAATCACCGCTTGCGGCGGTAAAGAAGATTCTCCTGAAAAAAGGCAAGAGAAGAGCAGACTGGAAAAAGCTGCATGGCTCCTGGGAAGCTGGAAAAACAGTTCCGATCAGGGAACGATGACCGAAACCTGGACAAAGGACAATGCGGATTCCTATTCTGCAAAAACATACTTTGTAATTGGCAAAGACACTGTTTTTAGAGAATTATCCAGGCTGGAAGAAACAGGAAGTAATCTTCAGTGTGTGATCTCTATAGAAGGAGAAAACGATGAAAAACCGGTTACATTCGTTATGACCAAACAAAGCGAGCAAAACCTCGTTTTTGAAAACCCAAAGCACGATTTTCCGAATAAGATTACCTATCAACAAAAGGGAGATTCGGTTATTGCTGAAATTTCAGGAATGCAGAAAGGAAAAATTGAGAAAGAACGCTTTGCGATGGTAAGGGTAAAGTAATTTTTGAAGGCAATTATCTTTTTCATACTTTTGAAATATGAGCACTGCAGAAAACAAATTGAGTTTGGTTCAAATGATAGTAGAATCTGAGGATAAAGCTTTTATCTCGAAAGTACTTGAATATGCGCGTTCATTAAAAAAAGAAAAAACAACTCATTGGGAAGAAGAACTTCCGGAATATGTTGCAGAAGAATTGCGTTTATCGATCGAGGAAGCAGATAACGGAACAGATCCGGGTATTCCGCATGAAGAGATGCTGGAAGAAGCCAGAAGAAAATACCCGCATTTAAACCTGTAATCTATGATTATCTGGAATAAGCGAGCAGAGACTTCATTAGATAAAATCACTGATTATATTGGAGAAAATTTTTCTCGAAAAGAAGAAGATGTTTTCTTAATTCAGGTGTTATAAACCCTAACAGCAATAGATGAATTCCCCATGGCTTATCCTGAGGTAAAAACACCAAAACGAGCCAAAAAAGCGGTAATACATCCGCATAGTACCTTGTTCTACCGCATTGAAAGCAAAAATAAAATCCGTCTATTACTTTTTTGGGACAACCGAAATAATCCGAAGAAAATTAAATAGCCTGTTTTCTAGAAATACAAATTCCCCGATTGCTTCGCTGCAATGATCATACAAGGCAATTTCAAATCATTGGTTATCAACGACTGCGCAAAATTATCGAATTGTGGCAGTAAACTTTCAGAATGATAGGCAAGTGCAATTAATTCAATGTTCTTTTCTTTCACGTATGCCATTACTTTTTTGGAATAGCTGCCGCTGGAAGGAAGCAGGTTTACTTCACATTTAGCACCTTTCTCATCGTATTTGTTACGGATCAATAAAACGCGGTTTTTGGTTTGCTGCGACAATCCTTCATCCGCATGTTTTTCCCCGATTACGTGAACTGTTGCATCAAAAATACGGGCTAAATCTCCTGCCGGACTTACGATCTGAAGACTTTCCTTCGTTAGATCGATCGGAACCACAATGTTTTTGATATCTACGTGCTTGGTTTCTTTTTGTACAATGATAAACGGAACATCACAGCTGGTAATCACCTTCATGGCAAAACTTCCGGTTAATTTCTGGAATCCTTTTGCTCCATGAGTCCCCATTAAAATCAACTGTGCATGTTCGCGGTTGGCAATTTTATTGATATCGGTAAAAATGTCGCCGACCGTAACCAGCACAAACATCTCCACATTTGTCGGAACTGTTTTTGATTTTACAATATCCCAAAGTTTTGCTTCAGTAGCAGCAATTTTAGCTTTGTTATCAACTAAATGCAGCAACATAATGTCCGTTCTAACGTGCGTACCAAGGAATAAAGCGTAGTCCAAAGCAGTGTTCCCAACCTCGGTCAAATCATGTGGGACAATGTACAAATTTCGACTCATAGCGATTATTTTTACACCAAAGTAGCCAAAAAAACGATTCAGTAAGTGTATTAATTTTTAACAACTCAATGTTGAACAAATATTTCGCCGATTATTTCACCGATTTTAACGAAGATTGGCTTAAGGGTCGTACTGCCCCATCTAAATTTGCTTATTCTTAAAAATACATCATGTTCGGATTTATTCTTTTACTCATTCTTTTAGCCCAGGCTACACTTTCATATTCACTGTTCGAATTCCAAAATCCTTTCGTTATCATACTTGGAACGGTCCAACTGGTGCTGTTCTTCGGAAGTATGATTGTTATGATGCGTGCAATCAGGAACCGCAGAACAACCGATTACCGCAAAGGATTCAATGCATTTGGTGTAATGATCGCAGCGGGAGTTCCGGCACTTGGTTTCTTTCCTTTTGGGATTATTTACCTGATTACCGGAGTTGCTCTTATTGAATATATTGGTTTTGGAGTTACAATAGCGATGCTGTTTGCTATTTTATCCGGAATTATTTGGGGAAGATGGAACTGGAAAACCCACATTGTTGAACTTCCCTTTGAGAACCTTCCCGCAGATTCAGACGGATTGAAGATTGTCCAGATCAGCGATGTCCATGTAGGAAGTTTCTTTAATAAATACGATAAAGTAGAAAAAGCCATTCAGCAGATCAATCAACTGGAAGCCGACTTTGTGTTCTTTACGGGAGATTTAGTGAACAATCTCGCTGAAGAAATGCTTGGGTGGGAGCCGATCTTTTCCAAAATTGAGGCTAAAAGAGGAAAATACAGTATTCTGGGAAATCATGATTACGGAGATTATGTTCCCTGGGACAAGGAAGAAACAAAGAATGCTAATCTGGCAAAACTCATCACGATACACCAGGAGATCGGTTTTACACCATTACTGAATGAAGCCGTAGAATTGAAACCCGGGTTTTGGCTGCTCGGAGTGGAGAACTGGGGAACAGCACCATTCAGACAAAGCGGAAAGTTAGAAGAAACCCTGGAAAATGTTCCCGCGGATGCTTTCAAACTCTTACTCTCTCACGATCCCAGTCATTTTGACGAACAAGTGGCGGAGAAAACAGATATTGACCTGACCTTGTCGGGACACACACACGGGATGCAGTTCGGGATTGAGCGTTTCGGGATTAAATGGAGCCCGGTTTCTTTCCGCTACAAAAAATGGGCTGGGCTTTACAATATCGGGAAACAATTCCTATATGTCAACCGCGGATTCGGGTATTTGGGATTCCCGGGAAGAGTAGGGATTTACCCGGAGATTACTTTGATTAAATTACAACGATCTACAATTGAACCGAAGTAGGGGTGAAAAATTTTTCACCCCTACTTCTTTAATCGAATTCTTTCTTCAGCGCGTGGATCTGGGCTTCTACTTCACTCACAATCTCATCTGCTGTTTTTCCTTTCGGGAATACAGGCGATCCGATATACATGTAACTATCGAAGGGTACCGGAACCGGATCTCCTTTGGGCAGAATTTTTCCCAATCCTTTCATGTAAACAGGAATAAAGGGAATATCCGGACATTGCTCCATTACCAATCCAACTCCGCGTTTGAACTTCTGGAACTTTTCGGGTTCACCTCTTGAACCTTCGGGAAACAACAACAGAGAATCTCCTTTTTGCAATACTTCAACCATCATTTGGATAGGATCCGGCCCGGTTTCACCTTCTTTCGGACGGGAACGCGGAATAAGGATCGCATTGACAAAAAACCTTGTCAGTGCTGCTTTGAAAGGTGATTTTCCAAAATAATCCCCTGCAGCGATCGGGTGAGTTTTGGCTAATTGCAGCAAAGGCAGGTGCGACATAATCGAAATGGTATCCAAATGGGAATTATGGTTCCCAACTATAATACAAGGACCGTTGTAAACCAAATGCTCTTTATGAATTAGCTTCGTCCCCGAAAAAAGTCGGAGTGCCGTCCGCATAATGACGGAATAAACTATAAACAGCGTTAACTTTTTCACTGGAGGTAATACAAGTTATAGACAATGTGGAAAAACACCGGAGCCGTTAAAGCCAGGGAATCGATCCTGTCCAGGATGCCGCCGTGCCCCGGGATGGTGTTTCCCGTATCTTTCATCCCGATGTCACGCTTAATGGCAGAAACTACAACATCACCAATAAAACCGGTAACGGCTACGGACAAGCAGATCAAAACAGCCTCTGTCCCTGAGAAAGGAGTTAAAAAACGTAGAAAATAACCAACTACAGTAGTGGTGATAATCCCACCGATAAATCCTTCCCAGGTTTTGTTCGGACTGATCTTTGGAATGATCTTGTAACGACCGAACATCTTTCCCCAGGTAAACTGGAAAACGTCATTCATTTCTGTAATAAAGACCACAAACAACAATAAGCCACGGCCACCTGCTTTGAATCCCTCCAATTCCGGTAAGCTCAGTAGGAAAGCCAAATGACTTACTCCAAAAACGGTCAGCATGAGCTGGGTTGGCAATACCGACATAGAGCGTCCAATATTCTCCGTTACACCGCGAAGTACAAGCATAAAAGGAATCCATAAATGCATGAAGATCGGAATGAAAGTCAGGAACAGACTGTATTGTTTGTAATAAGCGAATAAATATTGGACAGGGATTGCCAGGTAGCACCAAATGAGAATTTTCCGGTCTTCCTCCCGTACATTTTTACTAATCGAGGCTATTTCCCGAAGAGCCATGAACGAAAGTGCCCCGATTGCCACAAAAGAGATTGCCGGATCCAAAACGGTAGCAACCACAAAGATCGTTGCCATCATCCACCAGGATTTCGTACGCATTTTTAACTCGGCAATATTCGCATTGGGTTTTACCAGACCATAATCCAGAACAGGAGCGTGGCGAAAACCAGGATGCCAAAGATCAAACCGATTACGATCAGCGTCTCTTTATTCTCCACAAAGGCAATTAAATCAAATTTTAATATCATGAAAGTGTCTTTTTAATTCGAACGGCTGTACTGATTACCAACAACAAACTGCCGGCACCGAAAATGTAATTCAATGCGGCTTTTATTTCCGGGAAGAAATAGAGCAGGAGCAGTGTGAGACCAACCAATAGCGCGCGGTCACTTTTCCCCATCGGACCGTCATAACGACGTTCGCCGTTGATTGCTTTAGCCAAAACTCCGGTAAATTCATTAACAACTCCCAGGATTACAAACCCAAATAAAACAAGGGGATGCAGCCCTGGAAGCAGTACCAAAGGCAGAAACATGGCAATATCGGCCAGAATATCTCCCAATTCATTCAGTAATTCTCCTTTTTTGCTCTGCATCTTGTATTCACGTGCCATCATTCCGTCCAAAGCATTCAAAGCCATTCTGACTAATAATGAAACCGGTAAAACAATCAACATAAACCCGGATGGTTTCCAATAGAACAACCCTCCGACAGCAAAAGAAAGAACAATGGCAGACCAGGTGATTCCATTTGCAGTAACTCCCATTTTATACAATTTGGCGAGTACAGGCCGCAAAAGCTGCTGGAATTTAGGCTTTATGTTGTAGATAGAGATCATGTACTAATTCTTCGTTAAAGGATCATGGCTCGGAGCAATGCGGTTTACCTTCGTTCCAAAGTTCCCGGTTTTGATAAAATTCAGGATCTCCGGACCAACTTTTTCGATGTGTGTATACATTTCGTCGTGATTCACCGGAGCATAAAAGTAATCCGTATACTCCTGGTTGAGTGAATCAACAGACCACTTGATTGGCCCAAGGGAGCTTGCCGTTTTTTGATGCCTCAGGATTAATTTTGTCGGAACAGTTTCTATCAACAATCCGATTTTTCCTTTAAAAGTTGTTACAGGTGGATAAGGGGTTGTTGCCAGTTCGTGATTTACATCGCCAATAACCAATTGAGCAATGAATTTACTGTCCTTCATCAAGACATAGGGAGCACGTTCCTGCAAAGGACTTCTGTCATAAACAATTGTTTCTATGTTTGTTAAAATTGCTTTTTGAAACCAACGGTTGAATGTCCAGCTGCCGATAATGTAACAGAAAAAATGGACTTTTTTATAGGAATTCAGTTCGTGCTTTTTAGAAAACCGTTCTAATTTATCGACTCCCATATCAATTCCTTTCCGGTAAATGTAAGATGGCTGGTAAACGTCGTAACCCTTATTTTTGAAGTATAGGGCTATTTTACGTTCATTGTGTACTTTGGAACCCAATCCGGCTAAAATAACAATTGCTTCACGCTCACTTTTAGGCTGTGATCCGGACTGCATGTAAATAATGTCTCTCCCAAAAGAAAACACGCTCATAAGTAAACAGGTTATGACCAGGCAATAAGGTTTCATGGAACGAATATATCTATTTCAACGAAACCGCATTCTGTTGAGAACGAAATTAACGCATTTTAATAAAATAAAAAGGGCGTTCCACACAAGTAGAACGCCCAAGTCGCACCTAACAGATTTATAATCAATGAAAAACAACCATTTTTCCTGATACAGGAAGGCTGTTTTCTGCGTTGATCCGATAAGTATATGTTCCGTTTGACCAATGATTTACAGGGATTTCCAAAAGATTCATTTCCCCCGGAATATCAGCACTGTAAATGATTTTTCCGCTTAAATCTGCGATTGAAACATTCTTCGAAACACCGGTTAGACCGGCTGAAAACTGAATTTGAACGAATTCTGAAGCCGGATTCGGAAAAACATTCAATACCGGTTGATCGGAAGTTTCGATTCCTGCTGTAGAAGAGATCATAAAACAACTGTCTACCATACAACTGTTTGCATCTGAAATATCCACACAATAGTTCCCCGGAACTGCCGTTATTTGGCTCAAAGTTGTATTATTTGCCCATTCGTAGGTATATGGAGCACTTCCACCGCTGACAGTTAAACTGATTGTTCCGTTGCAGGAAGCGCACGTAGCATTTGTAATAACCGCAGCAACCGTTATTGCGGAAGGCTCCGCAACTGTGTAAGTGCTGCTGTAAAGACAGTTATTCGCATCAGAAATAGAAAGATTATAGTTTCCTGCCGAAAGATTCGAAGCTGTCAGACCGGTTTGATTGATTCCGTTTCCGGTCCAGGAAGTGGTATAAGGAGCAGTTGCACCGGTAACAGCGACCGTAATTTCTCCTTCATTTCCGGAATGACAAAGTGCATTTGTAATGGACTCAACAACATTAAATGCCGGAATTGAAACCACCTGGAAGGAAGAATCTGCAGAACAGCCAACTGCATCAGTAATCAAAACAGCCATATTTCCAGCTGAAAGGTCTGTAATATCTTCTGTCGTTTGTCCGCCTGACCAATTGTACTGAAGCATTCCCGTTCCACCGGAAATAGTCAGATCGATTGCTCCAAGGCTGTCCGGACAATCAGGCTGAAGGATCGAAGCGCTTAAAATGATTCCCGGATTCACAAGCAGACTCGTTGTGTCCATCCCGTTTACAGGAGGATTACTTGATCTTACGCGCAAGCGATAGGAAGCGTCTGAAGTTCCGGTGGGAATGAATCCGTGAATAGTACCACTGTTCAACTGACTATTCAATAAGCCAATTGTTACCGGCGCAGCGAATGACCCTGCAGCATCTGACAACTCAAGTGAGTAAGTATTGCCGGCATTAAATGTTCCGGAGGAATTAAATGTTACCTGTACACTGTCGCCTTTAACCGCAGAAACACACAGTGCATTTGTTGTCTGAACAACAGGAGCCTCGATCGCATTCATTGGTGCGCTTAGCGAACTTCCGTAAATTTCCGTGCCATTGATGATTCTCATTTTCCCCAATGAGCTGCTGGCATGCCATGCTACCAAGCGGAAAACAATACTGTCGGAAGCCGAAACCATTAGCGGTGAAGCAGGAATAATTGTAATAGAAGTAGTAGGGGCGGTTGTTGGATTTAAAATCGTATAAGTATTTGGAGTAACGGATACAAATGAGTAGCCGGTAGCTGGAGATTTGTATTGAAGGATGCACGAATCCGGTCCTGCGCCTGTTCTTCCAAGTATCAGTAAAAGACTGTCGACCTGGAAAGAAGTAGCTGAATTAGCAGTGGCCGCAAATGTAAAATAACGATTGGCCGCAATGGCATCAGCAGAAGAAGTATTCTGCCATTGACCGGAATTGATCCCGTCGGAAGAAGTAGAAAACTGGTTTCCGGAACCTCTGAGAGGCTGGTTAAAAGTAACCCCCGATCCTGCCGGAAGGTTTGCAAAATAATTATCCGGAGTGGTCAGCCATCCGGAATAAGTTGTTGGATTGAAAGGTGTTTGTGCTTTTGCCGTATTTAATCCCAGGCAAAAAGCGGCTGCTAAAATAAGTACTGATTTTTTTTTCATGTTTATGATATAAATGTTTAAAAGAGTCCCTCTGCCGAAACAGAAGGACTCTTCCTGTAAGAATTGAAATTCTTATTTTTCTGTTCTAACTACACGAAGTGTTTGGTTTTCAGAAGCAGAAGCAATTCGGATAAGGTATGTTCCGGGAGCAAGTGCTGACAAGTCAGCCTGCATTCTGTGAGTTCCTTTTTCCAACAATCCGTTTTGGATAGTTAGTTGCTCTTTTCCTGAAAGATCCAACACTGTGATAGAAACTTCTTCCTCAGAAGTTGTGTTGAAATTGATCATTACAGAACCTGTAGTTGGGTTCGGGTACAAGTCAGCTGCAGGCGTATTGGAACTTGTTTTCATTGCACGACCTTCCGCACAATTTACGTTTACGTTGATCTGTCCCGGAGTTGCATTACAGTTGTTGAACGTGCAGAATGTTCCTGTAACTTCAATCACAGAGTTTACATCTCCAACTTCAACTGTTACACAGTTATCAACTACGTTATTAATGATTCCAGTTCCTGAAACCACTGCAAAGTTGTAAGAAGAAGCTCCGAAAGCATGCGTTCCCAAACCTGTAACATCATCCTGGGAAAGTGTATCCCATTCAGTGATTAATGTAGGGAAACCTTCGAATCCGGGTAAAGCCGGATTTACAGTAATACCTGAGTAAACACATGCTTTACGTACCAATGTTTTGTTTTCAGTAGACCATCCGAAAGTAGCGCTTGTTGAATCGCTGTCTCTCCAGTTTGATCCCGGATCGTTTCCTACAGAACCAAAGATGTCTGCTACAGAAGAAGTATTTCCGTTGTACAATACCAAAGCATCGTCACCGTTGAACTGCAGGTTTGCAGAGAAAATGTTCGGTGTACCGGTCCAGGCTGTTGCAGAAGGATGAGCAATTACGATTGTTCCTCCGGCAGTAATAGTTCCTGAAAGTGCAATAGTGAAAGTCGGCACCCCTGCAAATGATGCTCCGTTGTGGAATGCCTGTAGTTCATAACCGGCTAAATTGATATCAGCGCATGTTCCGTTGTAAATCTCTACGTATTTATTGAATCCGCTTCCTTCAACGTATTGAGAGAAAATTAAATCGGAAGCTTTTACATTCACGCAAGCCGATACTTCTTTTCCTTCACATCCTTCCAGCGTGATCGGACAGTATTCTACCTGCGGGTAAACTAAAACGTAAACTTCTTCAGAAACTGCTTCACATCCGTCTTCGCTGCTCACTACAACATGGTAAGTACCTGAAGTGGAAGGAGTGTAAACATCCAGGTTTGCTCCTGAAACAGCTCCATCCTGGTTATACCACTGGTAAAAAGGATCAACGATTCCAGTTGTAGATGTCAATTGAGGCATTGTTGCACCTGCACAAATAACAGTAGCTCCGGATACATTGATTGACGCTGTCGGATCACCGCAAGAAGTAGTTGAACCACAAGAGAAAGCGATGTCATCGATTCTGAATTGAGGATTGGAAGAAGAAGTACCAACCAATGTGCTTCTGAAACGAACGCGCAGGTTTGCTACATGAGCACCTGCCGGCAGTGCTGTTCCTACTTTGTGCCATTTTGCAGTTCCTGTTCCTGTTGGTAAAGCCGGGAATGTAATTCCTGTCCAGGTAGCTCCGTTATCATTGCTGTATTCCAATACCAGGAAGTCAACTCCTGTTGAAGCATTGGTACTTTTGTGAACCCCGAAAAAGATGGAATCGTTTGTACGGCATCCCGCTGCATTTACCCCTTGCATTTCAAATGTTTCCTGAGCCTGGATCAGGGTGTTGTAACTTCCTGAAGCTCCTGCATAACCGGTAGAAGGAGTAGTGGTTCTCATATCTGCAGTACCTACATAAGTAAGTGCTGTCAAATCAAAATTTCCCGCTGCTTCTCTAGCGCTGATAGTCTGAGTACCGCTTCCGACAGTTCCCATAGTTTCCAATAATTGTCCGTTAGCGACAAATCCTGTGAGTGCCAGTACACTCATTGTAAATAGTGATTTTACTACTGTGTTTCTCTTCTTCATAATTGAAAATTTATTAACGTGAATAGATGGTTTCGAAACCACAGCTAAGTTACAACGGACTGATTTTAAAGGTTTAAAGCAAATAATAACACTGCTTTAAATTTTCAGAGCACTTAAAACCAATATTAAGTTTCAATGATTTAACAAAACGGAAAAAATCGATTTAGACCTAAAGAAAATGCAGGTAGTATGTTTTACCAGTTTTAAAACACACCGAAATAGAAATTTCTGGATTGATTTTTGATTTATATAAGATGTATAAAAAGAATGGTTAGTCTTTTTAGAAGCTGTTATTTTTTTCGTTAAAACAGACCTCAAAATACAGATTTTCAACCTTTTTTAGAAAGCAAACACTTGCGTAATACGTGTTTTACAATTTGCTTAACAGGTTAAAGATTCATATTGTTGTTTACAGAGAAATAAGTTCTTTAAGGCTCAGGGAAATACTTTACTACAGCATGTTAGTAAACGAGCAGGTTACTTTAATGGCTGCCAAACTTCTCTGGAGACACGTTTATTTGTAGCAGCTTCAATAATAGGGATCAGTAATTCATTTTCGCTTTTACCACTGTCTTTGATCAACTTTTCAAATACCAATTCAGCCAGCGGAAATATAGAAGTCAAATTTATTTTCCAGCTGCCACTCTCTTTATAAAACTCGAAACGCACTTCAGTCGGAGCGCCCTTCACTCCCAATGGAGCAGAAGCAAAATTATCATTAACGATTATTTGACCTATCGAATTTTTGGCAATACCACTTTTCCCGACCATTCCATGATCAACAGAATAAATAAACAAATCTTTTCCTGAAAAGGTCAACAATTCCTCTTTCGAAATTTTAAGCCGCATGATCAAAACCGACATTTTGTCCATTATTGAAAGCGTTTCGACCTTTGATGAATCTGCACTGATAGTTAATTCTAATATATCCGAGTAATATTGAATGGTTTTGCTATCAACTTCTTTTACAGCTTCAGTACCACGATCATTAAGTAAATCCGAACGGTACTTATCGAAAACAGCTCTTATTAATGTGTCCTCGCTATTTTGAGCTAATAAAGAAGTTCCAAATAAAGGAAGAAATAAAAGGAACAGAATGTGTTTTTTCATAATTCAGATGATTCAGGGTAAAGATACCAACCTATTGTCCACTCTCCAAACGCTTCTGGCGCTGCATGGGGTTCTCATTGCTCTGTTTTTGCTGGAACAACTGAAAACGCGTTGGTTTGGAAGCAGGAGGGAAGGAGTTGTTGTTTACATCACAATCTGCTGTTTCCAGGAACGGGTCCAGTTGGAATGAAACGGCCGGTTTGTCGAAGATCAGTACTTTGGTAACCGTGATGTCGTCCATCTTCCAGATTTCAGCCGGAATGCGTACTTCTTGTTTGGAACCGTCTTCAAAGGTTGCCTGGATGATCAATGGCGTTACTAAACCACCTTTATTGGTGAAAGACAATTCGTAGAACTGCTTTTTGGATTCAAGTAATTTCTTTTGCTCCGGGGTTAATTTCGCCTGGAACTCTTCGTATTCTTTCTTGTCCAAACGATCCGTCTGGTAGATATCGCGCTTTGCATAGAAATCGTCAATGGCCGGGTCTTTTTCATTCACTGTCTGCTTGATGGATTCTTTGTTGCGGATATCTCCGATAAACTGAGGCTTCGATTCGTCGGATTTTTTGTTTGCTTCTTTTTCTATTTCCGGATTGTTCGAATTTAATTCGAAGTGCTTCACATAATCCAAAGAAACGTCTACGTACTCCGTGGAATAGAACCAGCCTCTCCAGAACCAGTCCAAATCCACTCCGGATGCGTCTTCCATGGTACGGAACAAATCTGCCGGAGTAGGATGCTTGAATTTCCAGCGCTCACAATACGTTTTGAAGGCAAAATCGAACAATTCTCTGCCCATCACGGTTTCACGCAGAATGTTCAATGCTGTAGCCGGTTTTCCGTAAGCGTTATTCCCGAACTGCCAGATAGATTCGGAATTGGTCATGATCGGAGAAATGTATTTTTGATCGCCGCGCATATAATCCGTAATCATGTATGCCGGACCTCTTCTGGAAGGATATCCGCGTTCCCATTCCTGTTCTGTCAAATACTGAACAAAGGTATTCAACCCTTCATCCATCCACGACCACTGGCGTTCGTCGGAATTAATGATCATAGGGAAGAAATTGTGTCCTACTTCGTGTATAATGACTCCCCACATCCCGTATTTTGTCTGCTCAGAGTAAGTTCCGTCTTCGTTCGGTCTTCCACCGTTGAAGCAGATCATCGGGTATTCCATTCCAATCTGGTTGGAATGAACGGAAATGGCAACCGGGTATGGATAATCAATCGTGTATTTCGAATAAGTCTGGATGGTATGTGCAACCAATTTGGTGGAGTAGCGCTCCCAAAGCGGATTTCCTTCTTTCGGGTAAAAAGACATACACAGGATATTCTTTCCTTTTACAACCGTATTCTGTGCGTCCCACATGAATTTACGAGAAGTCGCGAATGCAAAATCACGTACGTTTTTCGCTTTAAATGTCCAGGTTTTTGTTCCTGTTGCTTTGTTTTTCTCTGCGTTTTCCGCTTCTGCCTGGGTAACGATCAAAACCGGAGTATCAGATGATTTCGCCTTTTCCATGCGCTGTCTTTGTTCGGCAGTCATAACAGAAGCCCCGTTTTGTAATTCTCCTGTTCCTGCCACAATGTGATCGGAAGGAACGGTAATGGAAACCTCGTAATCCCCGAACGGAAGCGTGAATTCCCCTTTACCCAGGAACTGTTTGTTCTGCCAGCCTTCCACGTCGTTATACACACACATTCTAGGGAAAAACTGGGCGATCGTGTACAGGTAATTATTGTCTTTCTCGAAATATTCATAACCGGATCTTCCTCCGAATTTCATCCGGTCGTTGATGTTGTACCACCACTTGATCTTGAATGAAATACTTTGCTTTGGTCCCAGAGGTTTTGCCGGATCAATACGCATCATGGTTTTGTTGATGGCATAATGCATTTTTTCACCGTTTGCTGCAGCAACCATTTCGATGTTGAATCCTCCGTCAAAAGTCATTAATTTGCGCTCTACGTCTTTGATAGACTGAAAATCTTCCATTTTCTCCACCGCAATCAGTTTGCTGTCTGAATCGGGTTTAAAGATATTCTGATCTAACTGCAGCCATAGATATTCCAATACATCCGGAGAATTATTGGTGTATGTAATAATCTCTTCTCCGCGAATAGTCTGCTTGGCATCATCCAGAGTCAGGTTCATTTTATAATCAGCTTTTTGCTGATAATAACCGTGTCCGGGAGCTCCGGCAGCCGTGCGGTATTCATTCGGCGTAGGAAGTTCGATATCCAATTGAGCAAATTTGGTTTGCGCTGAAAGATTCAAAGCGAATAAAACCGTTGAGAGAGAGAGGATTTTTTTCATAATTACAGGGTTATAACTTCTGTAGGTTTAGTTGGTAAAAAAACAGCTGTTTGTTTTTCGGTATTTCGAATAAAAGTGACTTTGTTTTGTTGATTCGGGAAGGATTCCATGAGCAGATCAAACCTGAAGAAGAACGATTCCGGCAATTCAACCACTCCGCTTTCCAGGTAAACATAAAGCAACCCTGTTGGCAATACATCAAACCCGATTATTGAAAGCGGGATAGGGGAGTCATTGACAGAAATACTGAATCCTTTTGCCAGATGTGATTCCAGTTGTTTTTTGAAGTCTGCGTTCCCGCTTTGATTCTCGATGTGTTTTTCCAGCGTAATACCCGCTTTTTTCATATCGAACTCCAGGTCGTGTGCACTTATTTCAAGCGTAACTTCCAGTTTTTTAGTCGACAAATTGTATTCCACCTCACCGAAAGCGAAGTAATACTCATGTGCATTCACCGAGAATAAAACAGAAAGAAATGCAAAGACTGCAAGAAGTTTCTTCATAAATAGAATATTATTGCAAAAATAACAGAATGGTCATAGAACACAACCAATTTTGGACTAAAGGAAGAATAATGTAGTTGAAGGTGGGGATTCTCCTGATAAATAGGGGTTCGGAACTTTAGAGTTGAATATCCTGGATTGTTCAAAAGATCAAAAGGTTCAAAAAGTTCAAGGTTGTCAGATTTGAACTTTTTGAACGATTGAACATTTTTACTTGTTCCCCTTTGCGTGATCTGCCAGGAACTGCGCCAATCCGTTATCTGTAAGCGGGTGTTTTGCCAATGCCAGGATAGCACTCAATGGTCCTGTCATGACATCTGATCCGATCTCAGCACACTGAATGATATGCATCGGGTGGCGGATAGAAGCCGCAAGGATTTCAGTTTCAAATCCGTAATTGTCGTAAATAACCCGGATTTGCTGGATCAGGTCCAAACCGTTTGTAGAAACATCATCTAATCGGCCAACAAACGGAGAAACATAGCTTGCGCCTGCTTTTGCTGCCAATAACGCTTGTCCGGCGCTAAAGATCAGTGTACAATTCGTTCGGATTCCTTTGGAAGAGAAATACTTGATCGCTTTAATTCCCTCCGGAATCATCGGGATTTTTACCACAATATTCTTATGCAGTTCAGCCAAAGCTTCGCCTTCACGGACCATTCCTTCGAAATCAGTAGCAATTACTTCAGCACTAACCGGACCGTCTACAATATTGCAGATATCCACATAATGCTTTAAAATATTGTTTTGCCCCGTGATTCCTTCTTTTGCCATTAAAGACGGATTGGTAGTTACCCCATCCAAAATCCCCAGGTCGTTGGCTTCGCGAATGTCGTTCAGATTTGCTGTATCGATGAAAAATTTCATATTCTTTTATTTGAACGGCAAAGTTAAAACCATTTAGGATGCAATTCCGAATGACGAATGCCGAATTACGAGTTTTTATCCACAGTTTTTTATCACAGAAGACTCTATGCATTAGGATCCGCGATCTCCGCCTGCGGCAGAGCTCTTTAAATTGAACCGCAAAGGACGCCAAGGGCACTAAGATGATAGCATGAAACAATCCCCACCTTCGGCATAGCTTTAATCTTTCCCGCTGATGGCGCAGAGGAGCGCAGATTATTATCGGGGTGGCTCAGAATTTACTCACCAAATGACCTTTGATATAAAAACGCAATATTACGTCAAGCAAATTTGTGAATCTTACATGTGAAGTAAGACAATTTGTTTACATTTCAAGAATGTTGACACACAACAGTATGAAATCATTAATTCTTTTCTTAATCATCTTCATTTCATTTGAAATGAGTGCCCAAACCATAAAAACTTTTTCGATCAATCAAAAAGGAGTACCACTTGCAGATTCAAAGAATCCATATTCCTTGATCTCACTTATTGGTTACAACCGATATAAATTAATGCACAACAAGTCTTTTAAAGCTTTAGATTCTCTTACTCTATTAGCTATTCAACAATGGAA
>NZ_CABHOL010000017.1 GCF_902168135.1 uncultured Fluviicola sp. | reverse complement strand
CTACCACTTTTACGTTGATCGGTCCGCCGTTGTAGTCATATTGTACTTTATCCAGGAATCCGTTCGCAACGATCGAATTCTCGGATGCCGATGTCAACTCCAATTCTCTTCCTCCGTTTCCGGTTCCGTCCAAACGCGTGATGCGCGGAGTCTGACCGTAAACTGAGTTTGCCTGAGAACCTCCCAATTCAGGAGCTATCTTGTGCGGAACTGCAGGAATACCAACTAATGGAGTTCCATCCGCATTAATACGTGAACGCAGGTATGGTTTTTTCTGTCCGTCTAAGTACTGTGCATCAGTCGGATCATACGGTTTATAGTTGTTGTATCCATATGCAACTGCCAGGTAGTAATAAGTTTTGAAGTTTACCAACTTACGATCACCCTGAGCAAATAAATCCTCAGTTACTCTGAACGTATGCTGGATACCCAAATCTGCACCTTTCACCTTTTCCACAGGGAATGAATAACCTAACTCCTCATCAAATTCGAAGTTAATCAATCGCTTCACTCCGTTCTTAACGTCACACTGAGCTACTAAACGAGCTACGGTCTGATCATCCAAATCAGTAATACCAACAGAAGCATCTTTCAACTGGAAAATTTGGTATCCTTCAAAACGATAGTTTTTATCGAAAATGATTGGGTTTCCATTTGGCAAAGTATCACCGGCACCATTCGGATCAACGATCCCAACGATATCTTCTTCAATATACTTCTCCTGATAGTTATTAGAGTTTTGCGGGTTATCCAGCATAATGATCAACTCATTACCCATTTCCTGGATCGTCATTACCGGGGCACTTGGCGGCTCCAAAATTCGGAAACAGTTGTCAAACAAAGCCTGAGCTTTCGTATCTGCTGTTTTCAATGCATTCACAGAAGAGAAAATTTCTCCTTCAAAGCTTCTTGCATACACGATACCAACTGTGATGTTGTTTACAGCTCCCGGACGCAATGTAAATGGTCCAGCAGACTGAACGAAACGACGGTCACCAGATGGGTTTGATGTAGATCCTGTTCCACAAGGTTCAAATTCTGACCAGTCAAATCCAGGGTCAACACCTGCTGTTGCCCAATTTAAAGTATCTGAATTTGCAGGGAACATATAGTTTGTCTCGATAGATCCCACACACGGTGCACCAGGGAATCCGGTACCACCATAGTACAACTGATCTCCAAACTGCCATAATCCCTGCATGTAGTTATAATACTGAGAAGATGATGTTGGATCCGATTGCCCTGCAGGCGCATTTGTTCCTGTATAGATCGTAAAGTTACGCATACCGTAACGCTCGTTATCAGCAATGTTATCTCCATAACCGATACCCAGACCACGGTAAACAATACCTTTGTTTGCGATAGCATCAGCCACAGTTGGAATAACCCACTGATTTGTAATGGTATCCATTACTGGTCCCGGGTTATCTACACCGTCAGCATCCTGGTAAGGCCCCTCAAAGAAGTCAACTCCGATTGCAGGAGGGTTTTGCCCGAATCCTGGTCGTCCTGAGTTTGGTTCATCATTTAAGTCACCATTATACATATAGCTCAATCCACGTGTAACGTCACATCCTGCATAGTCATCATTATAGTTACCTAAATCCGCATCAATATATTGAGAGAAGTAAGTATCATATAATGTTTGTGTACCACGGTTAATCAACTCGTAGTTATAGAAAGTCATTTTGTTAATCTCATCATCTGTTGCGAAAGCAAAAGCCTGAGCGTGAATTTCCATCCCGATAGGTTCACCCTGGGATTCCGTATGGATATTTCCTTTATCGTTAAATACCCACCAGTTAGTAACGTCACCAAACAAAGTTACGCGTCTGTCAGCTCCACAAGTAACGTCATCACGACCTAAGATATCATCATACCAAGGGTAATCTCCTTCTTCAGGTTCGTAGAACATATCGTTGTTCACATCATAGAAAGGTGCCAAAAACTGATCTTGTCCACGACCTACATCACCGTTACCCGGCCATGCATTGATCTGCGCAAGCGTTTCATTTGTTGGAGAAGGACAATCACCAGTTGTACAATTGTTGTAAGTAATAAATAAAATTACTCCGGCTTTTGTAATGGTAAAGATGTTGTCATACAACAAACACTGATCCGAGTCAACGGTGGCATCACCGAAATCTCGTCTTGCGGTATCACCCTGAGGTACGGACGGATCAAAGTTTCCGGTTCCAACGGTAGCAGTAAGCGGCCCTGGCCAGAAATCATTACCATCTCCACGGAACTTAACCGCAGCCAATTTTAATTGACCGTTAACGTCAGTTCCCCCCATCCAAAGAGCTCCTGCATAGATTACAGTTACTGCAGTTTCACTTCCTTTCTTTTTTGGAACGGTATACGTTGCCAATCCGTTAGCACGATCCAGGAAGAGTAAACCTCCGGTTTCAAGCTGACAGCTAACATCGTTAAAGTCCATAGTCTTACGGTAATTCGCAGGTGCGCAATTCGCGGCCTTTGCTGTTACCGTGGGTTTCGGCTTTCCAGCCGACTTCCCTTTCCCAAAATCATGATTGTATGCACTGGCTTGACCAATGAAACACATCGTAATTGCGAGCGATAAGTATTTAAATGTTCGTTTCATACTTTAATTTTTTTTCTTTCCTAGAAATCAAACTTAACTCCTAAGCGAATAGTTCTTGGCGCACTAATATTAAATGGATTTGCCACTTTCATTGCGTAATAATCTCTGAAAGACTGCTCGTCCAACTGGTTCTGGATAGAAGTTTGATATTGAGCAGCCGCTAAATATCCATCATCATTCCAGTTACCTGTAGCTCTATAAACACCTAGAACGTTCATTGTATTGAAAAGGTTGGTAACGCGAAGATAAACCTGCAAATATGTGGATTTCTTTTTACCATCTTTTCCAAAATCAATTCCAAAGGTACGGTCTAACTGCAAATCCAAACGGTACTGCCAAGGTAATCTTGAACCGTTTACTGTTCCGGTAATACCAGAAGTATTCGGATTAATCAAAGCATCCCCGGTAATATCCGTTTGTGAAGTGTAAGGAGAACCAGAGTAAATATTTGTAATAATGTTCAAACCTGTATTCTCAAGAATTTTAGCATCCCCGATCATTGGTCCGTTGTAATCTGCTCCTTCACCGTAACGGTAATCGAACGTAATTGCGAACGTGTGACGCTGATCGTAAGAATAAGGGAATACACTACGCAAGTTAGGTAAACCTGCTGTCTGAAGACCCGTAAGCAATGTTGCAGCAGAAGTTGCATCAGAACCTGTACCATCAGCAAACTGTAAGGTATACGCTGCAGTCATACGTACATTTCCTGTTCTACGAAGGTCATAAGAAACTGTCAAACCTTTTACTGTACCAAAATCACGGTTACCGAATGTACGGTATGTGTTCGGATAAGCTTCGAACACGTTAATCAACTGTACGTTGTTACGCTGTTCACGGTAGAAAGCAGAGATTTTCAAAGACGAGGTCTTAGATAATACCTGTTGGAAACCAATCTCATAATCGATCGTTTGCTCCGGCTTCAAATCCGGGTTGCTAATCGTATTTGTACGAGATTCGATGAATTGATAATCAATCGGGTTAAAGCGGTTACCTGTTGTAGGACGCTTCGTTAAGATGTCATAGTGAGCAAAGAAAGATGCTTCGTCTGAAATCGGGAATGAGAAAGCGATACGAGGCATTACATTAATTTGTGGCTTGTAATCCTGAAATGCATCTGCAGTCACTCTTTGATTAGTTGCAGCAGCAGGATCTTTCAACCAAGGTGAAATCCCTGTACCTCCACGGATCAATTTCGGATCCTCAATCGCAATACCGTTTGCATCGTACCACTGATCTCCGTTTCTGAATCCGTTAATTCTTGTCGGATTCGTTACATCGTCAACATAAACTACATAGTCGTCACCCATAGAAGTCGGAATAACCATGTTTCCGTATTTTGTAGGATCCGTTGCAATCAAAGCTCTTGCTTCAGTAACATTGTTAGCAGTATATACTAAGTATTTATCTTTCAATACAGGCTGGTTTGCATCGAATACGTCAACACGAACCCCTACGTTGAATACGATATCTTTGAATGCAAACTTATCCATGATGTAACCGGCGATGTATACCGGTTGGAATGCACCAATGAAACGTTTGTAGTTACCGTTTTCATCAAACTCATTGAAATACTTATTAATATCCGTATTTCCTTTTACTTTCTTTCCTGTGTGATCGTAACCGAAGTAATTAACATAGTTATTACCCTGGTTAAACAATTCGTCCGGAGAGAACATATCTAAAGAGAATGTACTTGGATCATACTGATCAATCACTACGTAATCCGTTCCAGCAGGATTAAATCCTAGTTTTTGACGAAGATTATAATCAAAGAAAGATTGTTTGTCATTTCCTTCCTGACCTGAGTAGTTACCAATCACACCATTTTGGTCAAGATCCTGGCCTGTTCTAATCTCCTGTCCGGCATTACCGACATTCATACGGTCATAGCTGTAACGTTGAAAAGCACCGAAATTCTCTACTTGACTAGGAATAGTATCTAACTCCGTAAGGTGGCTGTTTGCAAGCAAACGAGCTGTTGTCCAAAGTCCGATTGGTCCTTCATTTCCGCTTGACCAGCCTCTATCCCAACGTTGTTCGTATTCGAATCCTAATGAAAGAGAGTGATCTCCAAGGTTAACCGATCCTGATCCTGTAATACGGAACTGATCTTGTTCTGCTCTGCTGAAACCGTTATTAGGAGTACCGATGTTATTCCAGATTCCGTAAACAGAAGTAGGAACGTCACCATTTCTCAATGCACGTCCGTTTTGAACATCCAATAATGTTTCATAATTTCCAACAGGATTCCCTCTATACAAATCAAAATAGTTCTGTGTAATTGCAGCCAATGCTGAATTTGTTTGGGATGCCTCGAACTGAACCAGGTATTCCTGAGGAGTTGCAGTCTGGTAGTAATCACCATCAATGAACTCATAAGTAGGGCGATAATATCTTGTAAATTTCCCCACATGTCCATAGCTGAACAAATCGTATTTGTGCTGTCTATCGTAACTTTCAGTTTTTGTCTTCGAATAATCCACCATGATGGAGTAGAATGCTGACTTCACTTTAGAGCTTGACCCTTCTCTGTTATTAGAGAAACGCTGCGTGAAACGTCCGTAAACACGGTAATCCAATTGATTAAAGACCCCAAAATTTGTAAAGTTCAACAATGAACTCTCGTAATTATAATTACTTCCGAAGTTGTAGTTCAAAGATCCACCGAACGTCAAGTTTACTGACGGCCCTGTATTCACATCAATTTTTGCAGAAGCAGAAAGTACTGAACGAGCTGCGTTCATTCTCCATTTTGTTTTCTCAAAGTCACTTTCTCTCAGGTAATTAGCATTGTGGAATGTACCGTTACCAGTAGCACTTGCTCTAACCGGATTTTCTAACAAATAATCCCTAGCCTCTTTTTTGATGCGGTATGTCCCTCCATTTACAGGACGGCTGTCCAATTCATTCGTGTAGTTAACAGAAAGCAGGAAACCTAAGATAGGTTTTGTTTTCTTACCTGTAGAATCCTTTCTCATCAAAAGCGGCCCGGAAAGCAACCCTTCAACCAGGTTGTATCCGAACTTATCCAGCCCAATCACTTTTCCGTCATAACCGTTAGGATCTTTCCCTTTAAAGTAGAATCCTGAAGTTACTGCTTCCAATGAACCGAAGTACTTCGCAGAAGGACCACGAGTTGTTACAGCAATAATACCACCGGTTGCATCACCATAGTTGGCAGGCAAACCTCCGGTAATTACTGACACCTCTTCAATTGCTGATTTAGGCAAGTTAGAAGATCCGCGCACCTTAATACCGTCAATAAAGAAGTAAGTACCATCCGAACGAGAACCACGAACAGAAAGTTCTCCGGTTCCTTCATTCTCAGTTACACCACCTACCGTACTTGCAACACCTGCTGCAGAACGGGTTGGTAGACGTGAGATATCCTCACGCGTAATAGTCGCCCCGGAAGGACCACCATCTTTATTAATTAACGGAACCTTGTAGGCTACAACCACGACTTCATCGATTGCTTTCACATCGGTAGGAAGTCCAAGAGCAGTATTGTCCAGAAAGGTAATGCGGTCAGCATTCACGACAACTCCTTTAATAGCTGTCGGCTGATAACCTTCACCCGGATTACTGATCTCAACGTCGTAGGAACCTGGCGCCAGAGAGTTAAGCTGGAATTTACCGTCAAAATCGGTAGTCGTATTCCCCTTAACTGTTCCATTTTGCTTGATGACTATGATACAGTCGTATATAGCCTCCTTGCTGTCCTTATCAACAACGCTACCACGGATTGTTCCCAAACCTGATTGAGAATACCCGTAAGCCACTGTCAACAAGATACTTGCAAATAACAAGTTGAGTTTACGTAACATAAGTACAGTTTAATTTTACATCATTTTTATTGTAACAAAGCGTGTAAATATAGTAATTTTCGATTTGTTAACATTTCCTAAAAAACTTTTCTGTTTTGTAACAAATCAATCACCATTAACTTTTTGTTAACTTTTCAAAACCGCAAAAGCCTTTATTTTTAAGGATTTGTAACTAATTTTTAAAGCGGTTCATGGCCTGTATTCAGTGATTCCGACTTATATTTGCCGGATGTCTACCATTTCTATTATTAATTTAAATGCGGTTTCTATTTATTTAATGGAGATTGATTTTTCAGATTTACAGACCTATGAATCGGCTTTGAATGCGAAAGAGAAATCAAGACTGAAAAGTATTCGGCATCCTGAAAAGAAAATTGAATTCGCTGCTTCAAGATATCTGAAACATTATTTGTTTGGCGAGGCAAATATTGAGTATAACTCAACCGGAGCCCCCGAGATCGAAAATGTCGGATATATTTCAATTTCACATTGCAGCTCTCATGTGGTAATTGCAAAATGTACCGAACATTTAATCGGGGTAGATATCGAAGAAATCCGGGAAAAATCGGTCAAAACATCTCCACGATTTATTACCGAAAACGAAAAAGGATTCCTGGATCAGAAAAATGAAAAAGATATGTCTATGCTATGGTCATTCAAAGAATGTCTTTACAAGCTTTCCGATCGTAACCAACTCCTTTTTCAGAAGGATATTCTTGTTTATAAACGGGACGGGCGATTTTATGGGAGTATCCAAAAAACAGACGGTATTTATGAATACGAACTGCATGTTGAAAACTTTAAAAATATTTTAATAACTTTCAATTCGAGTAACGGAAAACTACTACATGAACATTCTGAATAAGATTCAATCGAAAATCGGACAATTGGCACTGCTGATTGACCCGGAAAAGACCAAAAACGAAGAGCATTTACTGGAACTTGTCAAAAAAGCGGAATTTGCACTCGTAGACTTCTTTTTTGTAGGGGGAAGCACGGTCACCCGAAAAGAAGTAGAATCCGTTGTTTCCAAACTCAAAAAAAATTCCACCATACCTATTGTCCTGTTTCCTGGATCCAGTAATCAGCTTTCCGAGCAAGCGGATGCCCTTCTGTTCCTGAATCTTATTTCAGGCAGAAATCCGGATTTTTTAATCGGTCATCATGTATCCTGCGCGGAAGAAGTTCTTGAAATGAACCTTGAGGTCATCCCCACCTCCTATATCCTGATTGACGGTGGAAAAATGACTTCTGTAGCTTATGTCAGCCAAACGACCCCAATCCCGCGTGAAAACAATTCAATTTCATTAAAAACAGGAATCGCCGGTTACCTGATGGGACAAAAACTAACTTATTTTGATGCAGGAAGCGGTGCACTTCAATCCGTACCGGTTCAACTGATCGATGAATTGAAGAAGAAAATTGACACACCCATTATTGTTGGCGGCGGAATCCGCTCGGTAGAACAAATTGAGCAGTATAAAGGCGCAGGTGCCAATGTGATTGTAATAGGTAACAAAATCGAAGAAAATATCGATTTTCTGCTGGACATAGCAACTTATCAAAAAAGTTCATTTAGAGCAGATTAGAGAAACCTGTACCGTTTAATCAGCATCAAACACACTTCACTAAATGATCAGTTGTATAATCTCATTGTTAAAAATAATTAAAGTATATTTACCCGTTGTGAACTGTAAAAACCAGGAGTCATATGCTTTCACGCGGAATTCAAACCGCTGATTACAAGCATATTAATTAAGTAACAAAGCCAAAAAAACTCCGGGTTCGACGCAGCTTTGCACAAACACATTTTCTAGTAAAATGTAAATTAAGTTGATAAAAACAATGTTGAATCTATTAAATTGTTAAACATGCGCAAAAAATTACTTTTGGGTGTATTTTCATTAATTGGGGTGATTTCAACTGGGAAATCATTTGCTCAGGAAACACACTTCACTTGCGGAAGTCATACACAAATGAAAAAGTTGTATGCCGAAAATCCGGGATTGGAGGAAGATTACAAAAAACTTCTAAATCGGTATAAAGAAAACCGGGTTATTAACGGAAAATCTACGACAGTACGTGTAATTCCTATTGTTTTCCATATTGTTCACGAATATGGTGTAGAAAACGTAACAGATCAACAAATTCAGGATCAAATGACCATTCTGAATGAGGATTTCCTTAAAATGAATGCTGACACGAATATTGTGATTGCTCCGTTCGATACAATTATCGGAGATGCTTACATTGAATTCCGTTTAGCTACTTTAGACCCTTGGGGAAATTGTACGAACGGTATTGAGCATATTTACAACCACAACACAAACCAGGGAGATGACTATTCCAAATTAAGTCAGTGGGACAGAGACAAATATCTGAATGTTTGGTTAACTAAAACAATCGGATCTGCAGGAGTTGCAGGTTATGCTTACTATCCGACAGGTGTTACCGGAACAGGTTTCTTCAGAGATGGTATCATCATCCTTCACGACTATGTAGGAAGTATCGGTACAGGTTCTCCGGGACGTTCAAGAGCTTTGACTCACGAGATCGGTCACTGGTTAGGATTGGCTCACACATGGGGGAATGATAACGATCCTGGAAGCTCAGCTAGCTGTGGGCAGGACGACGGAATCAAAGATACTCCTAACTGTATCGGTATGACTTCTTGTAACCTTTCTATGAACTCATGTGACGATACACAAACACTTGATTCATACTGGGGAGCTTTTGATCCGGTTGACAATGCTCAAAACTACATGGATTATTCTTACTGTTCGGTGATGTTTACAAAAGGACAGGCAGATTTCATGAATAACGTATTAGACCAGGAAACAAGTGGCCGTAGTAATTTATTCACAGCTGCAAACCTGGCTGAAACAGGAACAAGTACAACAACTCCTGTTACATGTGCACCTCTTGCAGATTTTTACGTTGACGTAAATGGTGCAATCAGTAACACAGGAGCGAACGCAAATGTGATGTCTGCTTGTGTAAACGACCCGATTGCTTTCAAAGATGCTTCATGGAAAGCCGGTGTAACATCTTGGGCATGGAGCTTCCCGGGAGCAACACCATCTACTTCAACAAGTCAAAACCCTACGGTGACTTATGCTGCACCGGGATGGTATGACGTTACCTTAACTGTTTCGAACAGTGTTGGTTCAGATACAAAAACAATCAACCATATGGTTTACATCCAGGGAGACTGGGCAGAATACACAGGACCAAGAACAGAAGATTTTAACCAGAATGCAAACTTCTGGATCTCTTTGAACCCTGAAAACAATGACGCTTCTTTCCAACGTGTTACTTCAGGTGGAAGACAAAACTCTGCTTGTTTTAAATTGAATAACTGGAAAGATGTATCAAATGCTCAAATGTTTACTGATGACTGGTATTACTATGACCGTCTTGCAAACTCTAAGGATTATTTGATCACTCCGGCTTTGGACTTAAGAAGCACTTCAAATGTTAACATCTCATTTGATTACGCTTACGGTACAAAAGCTACTGCAACAACTGATATTACTGAGAAATTAGTCGTTTATTACTCAAGAGACTGTGGTAAAACATGGGTTCAAAAAACATCTCTTACAGGTGCTGCTTTAGTTACTGCCGGATATGTTGGAAATACGGACTACACTCCAAACAACGATCTTCAGTGGAAAACAGTTAGCTTTACTCACACTCCGACAGCTGCGGATAACAAAATCAAATTCAAAATTGAATTTACCGCATCGGATTTCTCTTCCAACTTCTATTTCGATAACTTCAATGTTTCCGGAACACTAGGAATTGAAGACAATGGTGTGTTATCTACAATTTCAATTGCTCCAAACCCTGTTGCTACAGGTTCTGATTTGGCTGTTGAAGTACCTACTGCTGCAAACGGAATGAAACTAATTGTAATGGATTTAAAAGGTGCAATTATCTCAACTACTGAGGTTCCTGCTTCTTCCGGAGTTCAAACAGTAAACATTCCTATGAACGTTGCAAAAGGATGCTACATTCTCAACGCTGTTCAGGGAGCTGCAAAATCTACTCACCGAGTAGTTGTTTATTAATAAAGATTCAACTTATATATAAAAAGACCCCGACATTATCGTCGGGGTTTTTTTTATGCCAGGCCGGAACGCTATTCGACTGGAAATTACTATTTTCACTTTATGAACACCCGTGTTACATTTGCTACTCCTTATCCTTTTCAAAGACCCGCATTCATAGGAATACGCGAATACAGTTTTGTTAACTCACATGGCGATGACTACAGTGTACAATTCGTTCAGAAGAATAACCGGATCACGAACTACATTGTCGATCTAAGTATTAAGAACCAAGATCAGGACGAGTATCAAACTATGAATACAGGAGATGTTTATCGGGTTATGGCGACAGTCGTTTCTATCATACTTGATTTTATCGAACAAACGCCGTATTGTCAGAGCATCGAATTTGTTCCGGTCTCAGAAAACGATCATTTATCCAATAGAAGATCAATCCTGTTCCTTCGCTATGTGCAGCTATTCAAAACACTTACCGGCTGGGATTATAAAATAAACAACGGCGTCTTTACCCTCAGTCGTCCGAAAACAAAATAATTTACCTTATTTTGCAGTATGAAGTTTGAAGAATTAAACAATCGGCTGGAAAATACACTTGCAGAACTTGGCCGTGAGCACTACACTGAAAAGCAGGAAAAACTGATCAAACTTTCCAAACAGGGAAAAAACCAGTTAATCTTCACTTCCATTGACCAGGAATTAATCGACGGACTTCATTTTATTTCATTCATGCGAGCTCCCGAAATGCTGGAAGGTTCCCCGCGCGTTTTATGGTTTACTCCTTCCTGGGAAAGTGCTCGCGAAAAAGTGAAATCGTTTCAGCTATTAATGAAACGGACCGATGTTACCATCGAAATTGCAGATGATAAAGGAAAAATCATCGAGCAGCGCAATGCCATTTTTGAAGGAGCAGAAATCATCATTGGAAACCCGAAACGGATCCTGGAATTGTACAATCAAAACGGCATACACATCAATCAGTTAAGCCTTGTAATTATTGACCAGCTGGAAACACTTTGTAAAGACCCGTTGATCCTGCAGACTATCAGAAGAATCTCGGAGAGCCTTCCTAAATGCCAGAAAATTCTCCTTTCCGAAGGAACTCACAACAGGCTGGAAGCTTTTTGCGAAGATATTTGTACCTTTTACGAAACTTCCGAATTATAGAAAATATGATAGCCAAACAATTAAAAGCCATTTCAAACGTCTGTTATGTCCTCGGAATGGCATGTGCTATCTTACTTTACACTCAGAATACTTTTGGAATTCCCAGTGCAATCCGAGTTGGATTCTATGTTTTCGGAGGCACCGGACTGCTTTTAAGCCTGATCCAATTCCGTTTTATCCCGGAAGATAAATGGGAAGACTTTAATATTTTATTCTGGATCGGATCATTGGTCATCTTTATTGGGTTCGTATTCCAAACACTTCATTTAAGGTATTTTACCTATATTTTGATCGCAGGTTTTGCCATCACAGGATTTTCTTTTTTCGTCAACCCTTTCAGGAAAGACAAGGACGAAGAAGACGACTTGTTAGACAACTAATTACAGACAAACAACTATTCAAAATATTTTTAATTTAGCAAAAACCAATCCATTGCTATTTGCGTATTTGATTTACTGAAACATTGCACTAAACCGGCATGGTGAAAAATTATCTCCTTGTATTTCTTCTCTCTGTTGTTCATTTTATCTCGAACTCCCAGGTTTCTATAACCCAGCACGATGATTTCCTGAAACTGGAAGAAGATCAGTTGAGATACTATGTTGCCTCTTCCAGGGAATCCACTCTTCAGGAAATAAAACCTCATTTAAAAGCATTCAAACCGATCAATTCCCGGATGGTGAACCTGGGATTTGAAACGAAAGATGTCTGGTTCTATTTCGAAACGAAAAACCTTTCGGATTCCCGGCTTATCCGCATGCTCAAATTGAGCAACCCCATCATTGATGAAGTAGATGTATATAAACGGATAGGAAACAGTACATTCGTTCCGATTGCGAAGGGAGGCGACCAACGTCCGTTTGCATGGCGCTACAACGGAAACCGTGAATTGATCTTTCCGCTCCGCCTTGATCCGCACAGCACGAATGGTTTTTTATTCCGGGTGAACAATGGCGGAGAACAGTTTTACTTTCAAAGTTCTCTTGAAAAAGGTTCTTACATTCAGGTGAAGCACGGAAACAAACAGGTATTCTACGGGCTGCTTTTCGGGGTGATGATCTTTATCATTATCCTCAACCTGGCAATCGGTATTCTGTTCCGACAGCGGATCGCCTACATTTACACACTATACGGAGCTTCTTTTACCCTGCTCCAGATGTCTTTACTTGGATTCGGTACAACCTGGCTCTGGACAGATCAATACTTTATTTCAAACAGGGCCAATCCCTTCTTTGCATCACTGGGAGTTCTTTTCTTCCTGAATTTCACCTATCGCTACCTGGAACTACAGATCAATACTCCCAAGATCAAACCCATTGTACGGTTCATCCAGACAGTATTACTGATCAATGTAGTAATCAGTCTTATTCCGGGAACGACATTCATGAATATTTCAGCTGTTACCGTCAACGCAATGACACTCATTCTGAACCTGTTCATTATTTACCCATTGATCGTTACGCTGAGAACAGGTTCCCGCACTGCCAAATCCTATTTGATCGCATTTTCCATTCTGCAGATTTCTGTTTTTGCATTTGTGCTGCGGAATTTCGGAGTGATACCAAACAGTTTCCTGGCAGACAACGGCTTGCAGATCGGGTTTGCGGTGGAAATGATCATTTTAACATTCGGGATCCTGCAGCGATTTAAGATCATGAACGATGCATCTATCTCTGTACTGGCAGAAGCCAATGAACTTAAAGAAAACCTGAACATCCAATTGGAAGCGGAAGTGGAATTGAGAACGAAGGAAGTCATTGAGCAGCGCAATGAGCTGGAACAGAAAAATGCGGAGATCACCAGCAGTATCCAATATGCAAAACGCATCCAAAATGCTTTACTTCCAAGCAACTCCTATTACAAGAACCTGATCCCCAATTTAAAAGTTTTCTATTATCCGAAAGACATTGTAGCCGGTGATTTCTATTGGGTTAAACGAATCCGCATCGGGGACGAGGTTTGGAAATTTGCCGCTGTCGCAGACTGCACCGGACATGGAGTTCCGGGAGCAATGATGAGTGTCTTGTGCATGAACGCTCTCAATGAGTCCAGTCGCTTACTGGAAATTGCTGATCCCGCCGACCTGTTGACCCGTGTAAGTTCCTACCTGAAAAATTACTTATTGACGACAGATGGGATGGAATTATCAGATGGTATGGACATTTCAGTAGTCTGCTACAATGCTGAAAAACAGATATTGCGATTCTGTGGGGCCAATAATCCGCTATGGATCTTAAATTCCGACGAAATAAAGGTTCTTAAACCAACAAAAAGACCCGTTGGAAAATCAGAATCCAGTCTGGCTTTTGAGCTCCATGAAATGAGTTACGAAAAGAATCAGCGCATCTTACTATTCTCCGACGGATGTATCGACCAATTCGGAGAAAAAACCGGTAAAAAACTTAAAACACCGGGATTAAAAAAGCTTGTCCTGGACCAATACGATGCAAATCCGCAAAATCACCTGAAGCAAATTGAACAAAGCTTATTCAGATGGATGGGATCGGAAGAACAATTGGATGATATCTGCATGATGCTGATAGACCTGGACTAAAAGCTTGCTTTCAGGCTCATGTCCAAACTATCAAAACTGTGTGTTAATGCACCAACAGATATAAAGTCAACCCCTGTTTCCGCAAAAGAACGAATCGTTTCCCGGGTGATTCCACCGGAAGCTTCTGTTTCATAGCGCTTATCAATGATCTCAATGGCTTCTTTGAGCAGCTCGGGAGTAAAATTATCCAGCATAATACGGTCAACCATTCCCGTTTCAAGCACCTGATTCAATTCCGCAATATTGCGTACTTCAATTTCAACTTTCAGGGATTTTCCGGTACTTTTCAGGTATTCCCGCGTTCGAAGGATCGCTTCTTTGATTCCACCCGCAAAATCCACATGATTGTCTTTCAACATAATCATATCATACAGCGCAAAACGGTGGTTCATCCCTCCCCCGATACGTACAGCCCATTTTTCCATGTAGCGAACTCCGGGAGTTGTTTTTCGCGTATCGAGCAACCTGGTTTGAGTACCTTCCAATAAATCCACATAGCTCTTTGTCTGCGTAGCAATTCCTGACATGCGCTGCATAAAGTTCAACAAAGTACGTTCAGCCGCTAATATGGAACGGGCACTTCCTTTCAAATAAAAAGCAACATCTCCGGGCTTTACTGAAGTTCCGTCAGCTAAAAGTTCTTCAAAAACAAGGTTCGGATCTACCAGCTCGCATACTTTTTTGGCTACTTCCACTCCGGCAAGAATCCCGGTATCTTTCACCAATAATTTTGCAATTCCCGAAGCATTGGAAGGAATACACGCTAATGAGGAATGGTCACCATCACCCAAATCTTCCTGAAGGGCGTTTTTTATAATCTCGTCAAACATAGAACAAAGTTAATTCAAAATGCAAAATGACGAATTCAAAAACGCTCTTTTGAATTACTCGATAGAGAGTGATTCGATCTTCAACTCGGAATTAATGTGTTTCCATTTGATGGTTACGCGAAAGGATTCGCTTTTAGAGATATAAATTCCCGTAGTCAGTGGAGAATCATCACTTTCCTTTCCTTTAAAAGTAAAACGAAAGCTGGAAACGGGTTTCCGGTTAAAGAAATCTTTCAACAATTGAGTGGCTTGTGATTGAGCATAAACCCCTTCTCTTCCCTGAATTTGAAGCAGGATCTTGTCTTTTCCGTAGGAAACAATTTTAGCTGCATCTTCCCTGCCAAATGCTTGTTCCACAGCCGTGAAATTTGCATCCGTAACAGTATGAAGAGATAAAACCAAGGAAGCTATAAGTGATAAAATAAAGCCCATATTTCAATTGTTATTTGAACCTGCATCAACAAATATAATGCCTAAAATGAAATTCCGCTAATTCTCTACCATTTTCATAGATTATCTTTCTTTCTGCGGAGGAATAACTTAAAAAAACGGCCTTCGCTCCAACTCGCCTGGGGCACTAACTACAATTTTCGTATATTCGTCGCATGCAGGTAACACTACTTTGTATTGGCAAAACGGGAAAGAAATTCCTGGAAGAAGGAGAACAGGAATACTTAAAACGGCTTCGCCATTATATTTCATTCCAAATGCAGATTATTCCGGACATCAAACAAGCCAAAAGTTTATCCCAAAATCAGGTCAAACAGCGTGAAGGAGAATTGATCCTTGAAAAAGTAGGTGCTGCAGACACACTTATTCTTTTGGATGAAAAAGGCAAGGAATACAGTTCCCTGGATTTTTCCAACTACCTCCAGGATCAATTTAACCGTGGTGGAAAACACATTTTCTTTGTTGTTGGCGGACCTTACGGGTTCAGTGATGACGTTTACCAGCGCGCAAACGGAAAAATCTCATTATCCCGAATGACTTTTTCCCATCAAATGATCCGCTTGTTTTTCATTGAACAGGTATATCGTGCAATGACTATTTTGAGAAACGAACCTTATCATCACCAATAGGTATGTTTGAGTTTTTCGACAGTGTTGATATTGTTTCATTCGTAGGATGGCTGCTGATTTTCATAATCATTGCTCACGTTATTCATGCAAACAATAAACAGAACCCTGAATATCGCTTCTTCCTGATGCATTTCTATTGGAAAATCGGAATGGGGCTGGCGTTCGGACTGGTCTATATCCTCTATTATGAAAGGCATGGTGATACTGTTTTCTACTGGCAGGGTGCTAAAAAACTGAACCTCTTACTATTCGACAACCCCCGGGCTTACTGGCATGAATTAGTTTCTACCCCGCCAAGGGATTACATTCCGAACTATTTTTTCAGGGTCGGAAAACCGCCAAGCTGGATTTACACCGAGCCAAACTCTTGGTTTGTCTGCAAAATCGCCAATTTCCTGTCATTCTTCTCTTTTGGAAGTTACCTGACGCTCAACCTGTTCTTCTCGGTAATATCCGCAAGTATTTCATGGAAGTTCTTCCGATACATGAATAAAGTCCTGCTTACAAAAACCAGCTACGTGGCACTGGCATGCTTATTCATTCCTTCGGTAGCATTTTGGTGCACCGGACTTATCAAAGACACCATTGCAATTTGTGCCATATTCGTATTGACAATGTGCATTCTTAAAATCATTCGAAAAGAATATAAATCCCTCGCAGGAATTCTCTTCAGCCTGCTTCTATCTTATTACCTGCTCTATTCGATCAGGCCCTTCCTGGTAATCTGTACAGTCATTCCCCTATTGATGATTTTGATATTTAAAGTCAACAAGAACAAATCATTCGTCATTAAATTCTTAACCCGGATTGTCGGGATCTCTTTAGCTATAGGAAGTATCGCCTATTATTTCAGTAGTGCAGCCTCCTTCGGGGAATATTCTGCAGAATCTGTATTTCAAACAGCTGAAGTAATCCAAAAGGACATGCTGAATAATGCGGGTTATACCGGAAAAAGGTACTACCTGAGCATCGAAGAGTTTGTAGGTGTCAATCTCCTGTTGGTTGCTCCCGAGGCAATTATCACAGCGCTTTTCCGGCCTTTTTTATGGGAAGCCGACGGAATTTTCATCTTGCTGAACGGGTTGGAGAACCTCTTTATTCTCTATTTATGCATTCGTTTCTTCGTATCCCGAAAACAGGGACTCGCTAACAACACCGAATTACGGGATAATGCCTTCTATTTGTATGCCTTGTTCCTGGTTTTAATTTTGGGTTATTTCGTAGGGTTGACTTCCGGACTTTTCGGGACACTTGTCCGCTTAAAAACCCCGATCATGCCTTTTTTCCTTTTAATAATACTTTACAAATGGGTTGACCCCGAAAAGTGGTTAAACCAATCAAAAACTCGTGAGTCTGAAAAAACTGTTAACCAATAAAATCGGAGAAAGTCTGCTAATTGGCTTCATTCTCCTGTTCCGTTCTAAAGATTGGACCTATAAATTCGTGCCCTCCAATACCTTGTATAAAAACGGAACAATCCGGAATGTCAAAAGAAACGGCATCTATTACAGACTCGATATAAGCGATTACCAGGAATGGCTGATCTTCTTCTACTGCAAATCCGATTCCAGCGAACATGTACTGGAATACCTGGGTCAGTCAATCCATGTTTTTGACATCGGTGCAAATATTGGTCAGACCGCATTCAATATGGCCCAAAAACAAAAAATGAAAGGCTTGAACGCAGTTATTCATGCTTTTGAGCCATACCCTAGAACTTTTGAAAAGCTGAAAACAAACAGTTCCCTAAACCAAAACATCGCGGTCAAAGCTTACAATCTTGGTCTGGGAGAAGAAAAAGGAAAGCTTTACATGATGCAGCACAGCCCTTCAAACAGCGGGGGGTTCCGCATGACAGAAGACAGGCAAAACAGTGTTGAAGTAGCAATAACGACCTTTGATGAATTTATTTCCGAACAAGGGATTCCTGCGGTAGACTTTATTAAAATCGATGTGGAAGGGTTTGAGGTCCAGGTATTAAAAGGTGCACTCCAATCTATCAAAAAGTTCAAACCCGTTGTAATATTTGAATACAGCCTGGAAAACATCCGGGCACAAGGCGGTCATATCAAAGGGATCTTTGAAGAACTCCAAAACATGAACTATAAAATCAAGTCGAAAGAAGGAATCGAAGATCTGAATGCAATCCTGGAACTGCCCGTTCAAACCGATTTGATCTGTATCCCGAATTAACGATTCGGCAACACGAAGTGCAGATTTTTATGTAAATTGGCAACATATTTTTGTAAATGTATCCTGAAGACAAGTATCTATTAGAAATAAAGCCCAAAAGCAAATTCAGTTTTGGTTTTAAAGAGATCTTAAGTTATTGGGAACTGCTTTATTTTTTCACCTGGAGAGAGATCAAGGTCAAATACAAACAAACAGTACTGGGCTTTCTTTGGGTCATTCTGCAGCCAGTACTGATGACACTTGTTTTCACATTTTTCCTGGGCTCGGCAATTACCAATATGACCAAATTGAACATTCCTTATCCCCTTTTCGCTTTAAGCGGAATGGTAATCTGGAGTTTTTTCAGTTCCGGCTTGTCAAACGCGGCCAATTCCATGGTCAACAATTCGAATATTATCAAAAAGGTCTATTTCCCGCGTTTGATTATTCCTTTTTCAGCCATTCTCAGCTCAAGCATCGATTTTATGATTAGTCTGGGGCTTTTATTCGCAGCACTTTTATACTTCGGGGCTCCGGTCAACTGGCTGCACTTACTTTATCTGCCATTGGCACTGATCATGATCTCATTTGCAACTCTGGGAATCGGAATGTTCCTGGCAGCTTTGAATATCAAATACCGCGATGTGAGATACATGCTCCCGTTCTTTATCCAGGGAATGCTCTTTATCTCGCCGATCATGTTCCCGGTATCCATTTCAAATAACGCTATCGCAACAACCATTTTACAATTCAATCCGGTTGCGGGGGCACTTGAATTGATCCGAAGTATTTTCGGGAACTACGAACTGAACTGGATGACTGTCGGATACAGCAGTATTTCCACCCTTGTGTTCTTTTTGATCGGGTTGTATTACTTCCGGAAAACGGAAGCGTATTTTGCCGATTTAGCATAATTTTTTGAAAAACCTGAAAGTGAAGCCGATTTTAGAAATAGATGCTGTCAGCAAAAAATACCTGATCCACAAATCCGGACAACAGCCTTATTTAAGTCTGCGCGACTCACTTTCAACGGTATTCCGCAGGAGCAACGGCAAGGAAGCTTTCTGGGCTTTAAAAGACGTTTCTTTCCAGGTTCAGGCCGGTGAAAGCATCGGGATTATCGGAAAGAACGGAGCGGGAAAATCCACGCTTTTAAAGATTCTTTCACAAATTACTCCGCCAACGACCGGAAAAATAACCGCGCGCGGCAGGATTGCTTCTTTGCTGGAAGTCGGAACCGGTTTTCATGCGGAACTTACGGGGAGAGAAAATATTTTCATGAACGGGTCCATCCTTGGAATGCGGAAAGCGGAAATTCTTAAAAACTTTGACGCCATCGTAGATTTTTCGGGTGTTGAACAATTTTTAGACACTCCATTAAAACATTACAGTTCCGGAATGCAGCTGAGACTGGCATTTGCAGTGGCCGCCTTCCTGGAAAATGAAATACTCATTATCGATGAAGTCCTGGCGGTCGGAGATGCCGAATTCCAGAAGAAATGCATGGGAAAAATGGGCGAGGTCTCCAAATCCGGGAGAACCGTTCTTTTCGTCTCACACAACATCGGTGCTGTTAAATCGCTTTGTTCAAGAGGATTGGTACTCAACAAAGGACAATTGGAATTTTCCGGGAACATCGATGAATCGGTTTCTTACTACCAGCAGATGAATTATTCGGAAAATGCACTGCTCAAAGTATTTGAAACTTCGGCTCCTTTCCGAAATGAAACTATTGAATTGATCTCCATTGCAGCAAGTACTCCCAATCAGGATGTACTGTCGGTTTCTCAAAAAATCCGGTTTGAGATTACTTTCAACTGCCTGCTGGAAAATATCAATCTCGACTGTACGATGGAATTCCGGACCATTGAAGAAGTGATCGTATTCCATACAGGTGCATTGGTTTCCCGCAATAGAGATTCCAAAACCGGCCAATACACCGTTGCATTTGAAATGCCCGGATTTTACCTGAATGCAGGTGAATATTCCATTTCACTGATTTTTGGGAAAGACCAGCGCGAACAGCTTTTTGCGATTGATAGCTGCTACTTCTTTAAAATTGATAACGATGCGGTTATCGGAAGCAACAGCGGCCACCTGCCGGGAATATTACGTCCTGATTTCGATTATCAGATTACGCATCAGTCATTCTAACTAACTTGCTTTATGAAAGTACTTTTGCTTGGAATGAATTATGCATCGACCCTCAACTCATTGGTACCGGGTTTTAAAGCTCATTCCATCGAGGTAAAGGCACTCAGTTTTGAGCAGAACAGAAGCGTTTATAACCGTTTCGATCAAATAGATTGTGTTTTCCCGAATTCAGACCTTTCTTTTTTTGCTTACAAATGGAAAACAATCAAAGGATTATTTCGCTTATATGCCTCCGTTAAAAAAGCAGATGTAATCCATGTTTATTCCAACCTGGTGCTTCCCACACGCTACGAACAACGGATCCTGAACCACCTCTTCCTGAAAGTAGCCAGGAACAAGAAGAAATTTGTGACCTATGTCGGCAGCGAAGTACGCATTCCGGAAATGGATTTCGATACAAATCCTTATTACAAAAAGACTTATTCCAATCCGGATTACGAGTACAGCTACGAATCCGAGTCCTGTTCGTTCAAGCATCAACAGAAATTTGCCGACTTGGGTTTCGAACTGATCGGCACTCCCGACACCCTGCACTATATGAATCCCAACTATTTCAAAACGGATAAAGTGGTTTTCCATGCCGGAGTTGCTGAAAAAGGAACCAAATCAGAATCATCCGGAGAAATACTGGTCATTCATGCTCCAACAGCCCCGATTGCCAAAGGAAGCAGTTATATCCGGGAAGCGATGGAGAAAATCTGTGCAAAACACCCGAATGTCCGATTCCGGGAACTTCAACACCTGAGCAACCTAGAATACCAGCACCTCATCAACAACTGTGATATTTACATTGACCAGCTTATCTGGGGATTTCATGGAGTAGCGGCCATCCAGGCAATGGCTTTGGAGAAACCCGTTCTTTGCTACCTGCACCCGGAATTCTTGCAGTATGTGAGTAATCCGCCCATTATCAATTCAAATCCGGATAATTTACCGGACCAACTGGAAGCATTAATTGCCAACCCTGAAAAATTGCCGGAAATTGGAAAAAGATCAAGGGAATATTATCTGCAATTTCACACCCCGGAAAAAGTGGCATCTCAACTAATCCCTTATTATTCGGCATGAAAAAGATCAAAGTTCTTCATTTGCCCTATAACGTGTCATCAGCGGCTTCCATTACCGTGAGTGAGTTAAACAAACGGGATGATGTCATTGCACGAGGTTGCATATTCAGCGACAAACACATCTACACTTCAGAAGAAGGAATCACTTATTATCCCATTCCCAAAAAGGTATTTAGTTTCCGCTTCTTTTCAACGCTATTTTTCCTTGTCCGTAATTTCTTCTGGGCGGATATCATTCACTGGTACTGGGGACCTTTCATGCCACGTACAGCTGATCTTCGTCTACTGAGATTGTTCCGAAAGAAGGTCATCGTTCAATGGCACGGATCCGACATTCGAATTCCGGATATTGTGATGGAAGACAATCCATACTACCGCAAAGTTTATGAGAACAAATCATACGAATACAGTCATCTTGAGTCTCGTATGCAATCGCGAAGCAGGCAGGAACTTTTTAGCAAATTGAAGGCAGTCCCGGTGGTTTACCAGGAATTGGTCCCTTTTATTCAAAAAGATCTGTTTGAAAAGTACTTCGTAATCAGGCACCGCATAGACATCAGCAAATTCAAACCGGCATATCCCGATCCTTTCAAAACGATACCACATGTGATTCATGTGTCTTCCCGGCATTATACAAAAGGAACGGACCAGGTAATTGAAATACTTGAAAAGCTGAGCCAAAATAAATTCTGCACCTACAAAATCATTACCAACGAAACGAGAGAAAGCGTTTTAAAACAGGTTTCCGAATGTGATATTTTCCTGGACCAGTTTATCATCGGTGAATACGGGTTGGCATCTGTCGAGGCCATGGCATTCGGTAAACCGGTAATCAGCTACATCCGGCCTCAGAATATTCAAACGCTTCCATCAAACTTCCCGATGATTATTGCATCTTTGGATGAACTTCGCGAAGCATTGACGGATTTGGTAGAAAATCCTCAGAAACGCACCGAACTGGGACAAAAATCCAGGGATTATGCAGAAAAAAACCATGACTCAGCTGTGGTTGTGAACCAATTGACTGAAGTCTATAAAAAGAACTTAAACAAATCATAACATGTGTGGTATAGCAGGAATCTTCTCTTTTGATCGTACCGTAGATTTTAGTACCATTAAAGCGATGACGGACATTATTTCGCATCGCGGGCCCGATGGAGAAGGACACTGGATCAGTGAAGATCAGCACCTTGCTTTCGGTCATCGCCGCTTATCGATAATCGACCTGTCTGCTCATGCCAATCAGCCCATGCATGCCATGGATCGTTACAGTATTGTTTTCAATGGCGAAATCTATAATTACATCGAATTAAAAGATAAATTACTGGATGCCGGATACCAATTTCATACACAATCCGATACGGAAGTACTGCTTGCTTTATACGATCAGAAAAAAGAAAAATGCCTGGATGACCTGGACGGTATGTTTTCATTTGCAATCTGGGATTCCGTAGAAGAAGAATTGTTCTGTGCCCGCGACCGTTTTGGGGAAAAACCCTTTCACTACTGCTTCCACGAAAATGTTCTTTACTTCGGTTCCGAAATGAAATCCTTTTGGGAAATCGGAATTCCGAAGAAGAGAAATGAAGCCATGTTCGACTATTTCAAACGGGTAAACCTGGCACATGACCCGGAGAAACTGGAACAGACTTTTTACGAGAATACATTCCGCCTGGTTCACGGACATTGGATGAAAGTAAAAAAAGACGGCACGTATATCATCCAAAAATGGTATGATCTCGATTGGAAGAAACAAGATTCGACCCTTTCTTTCGAAGAAGCCTGCGAAGAATTCGACCGTTTGTTCCAATTGAGCCTTACACGCCGTTTCCGTTCTGACGTTCCTGTTGGAACCAGTCTGAGCGGTGGACTGGACAGTTCTTCCATCGTTTGCAACATGGCCAAATATGTCGGTGACAAAAACATCACTCCAAAAACATTTTCTGCCCGTTTTAAGAATTTTAAAAAAGACGAGGGACCTTATATCGATATGGTCATCGAAAAAACCGGATTCATTCCGTTCTCAACCTGGCCTACCGGTCAGGAAATGGCAACAGATTTTGAAAAACTGTGTTTTCACCAGGAAGAACCATTCGGAAGCAGCAGTATTTATGCACAATACCGGGTGCAGCAGCTCGCAAAAGAAAACAATGTAACTGTTTTGATCGACGGACAGGGAGCTGATGAAGTATTGGCAGGATACATCCCTTACTATTACGATTACCTGCAATCGCTGTTTATTACCAAACCTTTCTTTTCAAGGTTCAGAATCAGGGAGCAGCACCGATTTATCGATTTTCACACCCCTCACACAGGGATTAAAAGCTTCGGGCTAAAACTGACCAATTACTACGAATTAAGAGGAAAACTGCTTCCGAACAGGAATGCAAAACGATTGAATGCACACCTCTACAACAACCTGATGTGCGGCGCACTGCAGGAATTATTGCGTTATGCAGACCGTAATTCCATGGCACACAGCCGTGAGGTAAGGCTTCCTTTCCTTTTTCATGAGCTCGTAGAATTTTGTTTTTCCCTTCCGGATGAATACAAACTGAAACTGGGATGGACCAAATACATTATGCGCGTAGCATTTAATGACATCCTCCCGAAAGAAGTATGCTGGAGGAAAGAAAAAGTAGGATTTGAACCGCCCCAGAACCAATGGATGAAAGAAGCAAACCTGGAGGGGACCTGGAGCAGTTATCTATTGAAACATTTTGAATCATGAAGATTCTGATCCTGTCATATTACTATCCGCCTTGTGTGGGAATTGCGCCCAACAGGCCCGCCGCTTTTGCTCAAAATTTTTCTCGCGAAAACGAGGTAAAAGTTATTACACGACACTGGACAGGAACTGAAAATCAATGGACAGATTACCTCATCAGCAATCCTTCACCGAAACAAACAGAAAAGGTCCATGAAAATCTCGAAATAATCAGGCTTCCTTACCGGGAAAAGCTTAGAAAAAATAATGCCGTAAGAACTTTGTGGGATGTACTTTCGGGGAAAGCAGATTCTGAGATCGACAGCGTGCAGTTCTTTTCGGAAGCCTCCGAACTGGTTAATTACTGGAAACCGGATGTGTTATTGGTCAGTTCTCCGCCTCTCAATATTGTGACATTGGCAGCAAAATTGTCAGCAATTCACGAAATTCCATTCGTAGCGGATTTCCGGGATTTTGAGAACCATATCATTCTCAATACGCAAAAAACAACAGACCTGAAAGAACGCATCCTGTTTCACTTCAAGTCGAAGCACATCGTAAAAAAACTGCGGCATTCAAGCGGAGTGACAGCTGTTAACCGGGAAATCATTGAATACTTCAAAAAACAGATCCGAAAACCAGCCGAATTGATCTTCAACGGGTTTGAACAAAACCTGTTTGAGCAATTTATTCCGGTAGAAGCTTTAAAACTCGAACTATTTACGATTTCAATTATCGGGACGGTTTACCAGAACCAGGACCTGGGTATCTTTTTGGAGGCTTTTCAAAAAGTCTTGCAGACCATTCCGGATGCAAAAATCCGCTTTCAGTTCATCGGTACCAATTCCATACCTGAAATGGGGGCACGCATCAGGGAAGCACTTCCTGCCGATAAGATCTTATTAACCGACCGCATTCCGCGACAGGAAGCCATCCGTTACATGGAACAAAGCCATTTATTGTGGCAGCCCGAAATGAAAGGTTATACTGGAATGTATACAGGAAAAATATTCGAATACCTGGGCGCGAAAAGAACCATCCTGGTTGCTCCTTCTCTTGGAGACGTCCTCGACAAGCTTTTGGAAGAAACCCAAGCCGGGAAATCCTTTCATTCCAATGAGGAAATTGCAGCATATATTCTTCAAAAATACACTGAATGGGAAGAAACCGGTTCTACCCGTTACGAAGGAAACGAAGAATCCATTTCTTTTTATTCCCGGGAAAAGCAATCAGAAAGACTGCTTGATTTTATGCGATCAGTTGTCAAAAAGAATTGACCGCTCCAATAATCGTTTCAACCTCCAGGTCAGTTAATATGTGGCTCATCGGCAAGCTCAACACCTCTTCATGTATGCTTTCAGTTAACGGAAAAGACAACTCGTTCCACTCCGAATAAGCTTCTTGTTTGTGAGGCGGAATCGGATAATGGATCATCGTCTGTATTCCCTTTTCGAGCAAGTATTCCTGCAACTTTGAGCGTTCCTTTGTTCGGACAACAAACAAATGCCACACATGCTCACTCCCATCGACCGGAATTTCCGGCAAATGGATCTTCGGGTTAGTAATGCCGTTTATGTAACGTCGAGCAATGTTTCTTCTCACTTCATTTTCAGCATCCAAAAAAGGAAGTTTAACGGATAAATAGCCGGCCTGAAGTTCATCCAACCTGCTATTCACTCCCTTCACCAAATTCTGATATTTCTTCTGTGAGCCATAATTACCGAGCACACGAACCATTCGCGCCAATTCATCATCATTGGTTGTCACAGCTCCCCCATCCCCCAAACATCCCAGGTTCTTTCCCGGATAAAAACTGAAACCTGATGCCAATCCTAAATTTCCTGTTTTTCGCGCTCCGAAATGCGCTCCGATTGCCTGGGCATTATCTTCAATACATAAAAGCTTATGCCGCTCCAGCAAATCCTCCAATTCCTCCGACCAGGAAGCTCGTCCATAGAGATGTACATTCAATATTGCTTTCGTTCCGGAAGTAATTGATTTCTGCAACTCAACACAAGAAATATTGTAAGTTCCGGGATCCGGTTCTACCAAAACAGGCACTAACCCGTTTTCTGAAATTGCCAAAATGGAAGCTATATAAGTATTTGCAGGTACCAATACCTCATCTCCGGGTTTCAAATATCCCAATTGCAGACAAGCACGAAGAATGAGGATCAGGGCATCAAGACCATTAGCAACACCAACAGCATGTTTCGTCCCGATATAAGCCGCAAGTTCCTGTTCGAAATCCGTAACCATTTTCCCCTGTATATACCATCCCGAGTCAATCAGTTCTGTACTTTTTTGGATCAATGCGTCCCGATGCCGGGCATTTATTTGCTGAAGGTCTAAAAATTTAATCATTGATTTTTCGGATAAATCTTGCAGGCGAGCCCATCCAAAGCTCTCCTGCTGGAATTGATTTTGTGACAAGTGAACCTGCTCCGACAAGAGCACCTTTACCAATGGTGATTCCTCCTAAAATAACAGCACCTGCTCCGATAGATACTCCGTCCTCTATCACGCATTCCTGGAAACTTTCCGGATATTGCTTTGAACGCGGGTACTTGTCATTTGTAAAAGTTACATTCGGGCCGATAAATACGTTGTTGCCAATCCGCAGTCCGTCCCACAGGTAAACGCCGCTTTTTACGGTACAATTATTTCCTATGATTACATCATTCTCAATAAAAGTGTGGCAATTCACATTACAGTTCTCACCGATCCGGGCTCCTTCCAGGATAATGGCAAACTGCCATACAACCGTTCCGTCACCGATTTTTGTAGATTGGACATCTGAAAGCGGATGGATCTTTACCCCGGTCATTTCACCTGCATTTGTTGAAACTCCTCATAACTGCGGATATAATCACTCTCATCGTACAGCGAATTTGTAATGACCAACTGAACGGCTGTATGTGAATAAGCCATCTCATGCCAGGTCAAAGCCGGAATATATAAACCTTCATTCGGGTTTTTCAATACAAAGAGTTCTTTCTCACCGTTTATGGATTCGGTTGTAACTTCAATAATCCCGGAAAGTGCAATCAGGATCATCTCGGTATTGTAATGCGTATGCCTTCCTCTGGTAATACTGTCGGGAGTGAAATACGTCCAAAAAACGCGTTTGATATCAAACGGAACCTCTCCAAAAGACTCACCTACTGACAAATAACCTTCGGATGGTTTTCCTATTTTTTTGAATGATATGATCTTGACTTTTGAGTTCATTTAAAAATGTATTGATTATGGGGATCATTCGGAATCTAAAGTAACGATTTTCAAATGAATGAATGTATATTTACCCTCTTTTTACTGCTTATATCTCCATGATACTTTTTATCAAAAATCATTTTTTTGCAATTGCGATCGGCCTATGCATAATGTTCAATGGGTTTATGAATGTGCTGAACATAGATCAAATACGCAAAAACTCAAAACCCAACGATACTATTAATGCCGGTTCTCTCGTAAAAGACCAAACAATTTACAGTATTGACAATGAATATTATTTATCACCGGTTGATAATTATATCCGGGGGGAAGGCTGGAAAAGAAGCCCCGCGGTAAGTGATGGCGATTATTTTCGCAGGGTTCCGGGTTATTCTTTGGTATACCTGCTTTTTCACAAACTTTTCGGCAGCGAGAACCTCTGGTTTTTCCTGAAACTGTTCCAATTTCTCTTATTCATGCTAACCATTCCGCTGTTCTACCGGATCTGCACGTTCCTTACAAACGGTATCGGAGCGAAAATAGCAACGGTCATTTATGCGGCTACTCCCATGGCAGGAGGTTGGGTTTTTTATACCATCACAGAAGGAATCACACCCGAATTGATGGTTATCTACCTGTATTTCACCTGCAAAGGATTCCAAAGCATCGAAAAACGGAAAAAAACCGTTTTCTATTCCCTTGCAATGCTCTTCCTCACTTATCTGGTTCTGACTCGTCCATACGCAGCCATAGCCGGAATTATTCTTGTATTTGCCGCACTCAAAGACCTTTCTGCATTAAAGCGTAAATTCTTACCCGGATTTGCTGTCATCTTTCTTATAGGTTTTATCGGGATAGGTTCCTGGGCACTAAGAAACTACCGGCTTACCGGAGAAACAGTATTCCTGGAAAAAGCTTATCATCCGCAAAGTCTTGACCGCATGAAGCCGGAATTCCGCGGAATGTTCAGTTTTGCCAAATGCTGGGGAGAAGACGGTGATCGGTTCAACAGGTACCATCAACCTTTTTATTTTGCAGCTTTAGCGGGTGACACTCAGGACGTGGAAATCCGGAAAGTCATCGGTCAGCTTCCACCTGCTGTAGTTTCCGATTTTGGGAATGACCGATTATCCCGGGTGCTCAAACTCCATCAAAGAGCCATTGCGATTCAGAAACCGTATTATGACGAAGAAAAAGCACAGCCGGACACTTATTTCCCCGAACAGTTGCAAGCTGAGGAAGCTTACAATCAATTGATCAAAGAATACAAAAACAAACACTTATTCGGTTATTGGATTGGTTCTCCACTCATGTATCTGAAACGAATGGTTGTTCACTCCAACACTGCACATGTTTTTATTTTTCAAGGAAATATCCCGCTTCCTCTTCGCGCCTACAAGACCTTACTGCTGTTAATCCATCTATTTATCTTCGGCGCAGTTATTTTCAATGTATTCCGGATCAAAAAACGGTTTGATTACGTTGTCTATGTGATAACCCCGTTGTTATTCATTTTCTTTTTCAGCTTTATCCACCGCGAAATCGAACAACGGTATATGCTTCCTGTATTACCGATCATGATTATCGGTTCTTCGCTGCTGCTAACGGATATTTCAAATAAATTCGGATTGCTGATTAATCGTTTCAGATAAAACAAATTCTTGAAATCAATGTTCTTCCACAATAGTATACTGTGGACGGTTTCGAACTTCATCAAGAATACGCCACAGGTATTCCCCCAGAATCCCCAATCCAATCATTTGGAATGATCCGATAAACAGGACCGCTATCATTAAAGCCGACCATCCCTCTATCTCAATGTTACCGGTGAGTTTGTTGATCAGGATGTAGATGGAATAAACCAGCGACAAAAACCCGAATAGCAGTCCGGTTACACTTAAGATTCTTATCGGAACAAATGAAAATGCGATAAATGAATCGATGAACAACTTCATTTTCTTTTTGAAAGTCCAGCGGCTTTTTCCCATTTTTCGTTCCTGCCGGGTATAAGGAATCGTTGCGGTTGGATATCCCAGAACAAACATGAGGTACAAAATATTGGTATTCTTCTCACCGGTGAGTAAAACCTGATCTTTCACAACTTTATCAAAAAGCACAAAATCAAAACCTCCTTTCGGTAAATCCGAAATAGCATATTTGCGCATCAATGAATTAAACAGTTTGGAGGTACTTTTAGATACAAATCCATCCATGTTATTCGCACGCTGACCGATCACCAATTTAAATCCGTTCTTCCAATGCCTGTACATCTCAACCGTAAGTTCTAAAGGGTCCTGAAGATCCGCAGATACCACCACATTGATATCTCCCATTGCTTTTTTCATTCCTGCGGTGATCGCTATGTACGAACCTACGTTTTTACCAAATCGAAGCAGACGCACTTTTCCCGGATGGGCCTGATGGATCTTCTGAAGCTCGTTCCAGGTATTATCCTTGCTTCCGTCGTCAATAAAAACGTACTCAAATCCTACTTCATCCCCGAAAAGTTTTTCATTTTCAAGCAATTTTGAAAATGTTGCAGGAATATTCGGCTCATTATAATAGCAGGGGATTATGAACGAAAATTTCGTTTTCATACGGAGAGAGAGTTTGGACGCAAAATTGTAGTGCCGCAAATTTAATCAAATCACCAGACCTGTAGAAATAAACCATAATTTTAGCTCAAATTTCTGCACTTGAAGATTTGTTACATCATATCAGATATCCACAAAGCCGTTTACTTTGAGCAAACGGCACTTCATTTAAAAGCAATCAACCTGGATGTCTGCTACATACTCATCAATTGCACAAACGGTGAACTTCATCGATTCCTTATTTCAAACGGTTTTCGCGTACATACACTGGAAGCTGGAAGTTTATTAAAATCCCGAAAAGTAATTCTTGCGTGCAAAAAACTGTTGAAAGAAGCGTCTGTTGACCTGGTACACTGCCACCTGGCGCATGCCAATTGGATTGGTCTCTGGGGAGCGAAGCTCGCCGGGATTCCGCATAGGATTTACACCCGGCATTCGGGAAAACCGCTGCATTTGGATTGGAAAGAACGCATCATCGACAAGGTACAGAACAGACTGGCTACTAAAATCGTTGCGATTTCAAAAAACGTGGATGAATTATTAATCAGCCAAGGCATTCAGTACCGCAAACGTGTGTTAATTCATCACGGGTTTGAACTTGAACGATTTTCAAAGAATGATCCGGTGGAAGTTGAACGCTTGAAACGACTATATAATCCGGAAAATCAAAAACCTGTAATAGGTGTTATTGCCCGCTGGCTTGAATTGAAAGGAATCCAATACACGATCGATGCTTTCAGCAAACTACTGAAACAACACCCGGATGCTTTATTATGTCTTTTCGGAGCTTCGGAACATGGAGATTATGTGTCAGAAATAAAAAACAAGCTCTGTCAGCTTCCGGAAAAAAATTACCGTGTTATCCCTTTTGAGAATAATGTATTTGACCTCTACCGGTTGTTTGACTGTTATGTTCACGTTCCTGTTAATGAAAACTGTGAGGCTTTCGGACAAACTTACGTGGAAGCTTTAGCTGCGCAAATCCCCTCTATTTTTACATTAAGCGGCGTGGCCCGGGAATTTATATCGCACGAAGAAAATGCACTGGTTGTTCCATTCCGGGATTCGAATGCTATTTATGATGCAATGATCCGTATACTGAACGACCAACAGCTCTGCACAAAACTGAAAACGAATGGTGTTCGGGATGTAAACCACTTATTCGGCTTCAGCACCTATATTTCAAATCTTCAAAAACTGTACACATCTTAGCACATGTTCCTTTCAATCATTATTCCGACATACAATCGTGCACACTTGATCGAACACACGCTAAAAAGGGTTCTGGATCAATCCTGTGATGATTTTGAAGTGATTGTAATTGACGATGGAAGTTCGGACAATACCGAAGAAATTGTTCAGCCATTTCTTTCGGAGAAAGTGCGTTATTACCGCATTTCCAACAGCGAACGCGGTGCTGCAAGAAATCGCGGAACGGAATATGCCAGAGGCGAGTACATCAATTGGTTCGACAGTGATGACGAAATGCTTCCGCACCATGTAGCACATATCAAAGAGCTTTGTACCCGGCATGAAAATCCGGAAGTGGCAAATGTCATGTACCAGATTAAAGACTCCGTTTCCGGGAAACTTACTCCTGTTCAGTCTGCTTATTCGGGCGGGAAAAAGCGGCGGAAAAATTTCCTGATCGAAGGAAATTACCTGGCCTGCAATCCCGTGATCGTTCGCAGGGACATTGCTCTTGAGAACCCATTCATAGAAGACCGTGCATTAAGTGCCAGTGAAGATTATGAGTTATGGCTTCGTTTGCTCGCGAAATATCGATTTCATCAGTCTGCGGAAATTACTTCCTATTTAATTCAGCACGCAGAACGAAGCGTCAATACAATGACCGATCCCGACAAACTGGAAACACGATTTTTAACTTTCCTGAAGTACATTGATGAAAACGAAGCCTTAAAGCAATTCTTAGGAAACGACTACCCGTATTTTGTCATGCGTAATTACCTCATACTCGCCGTGGACCTGGCTTTCAACAACCACAGGCAAAAAGGTTTCTTCTACCTGAAAAAAGCACTGCGTGAACATAAAAGCGCCTTGAAGCAGCGGGTATTTTGGGCAACGCTAAAACACCTTGTTTTGTAACTTTCTACAAACGTTCACCTGAAGTTGTCAAATGTTCATTCAATACTTCTACTTATTTTTTAGTCTAAAAAAATGCCTGATCATAAGCAGATGCTGTTAAATTTGCAGGATGCTTGATTCCCAATATCAACAATGCGTAAGATGCGTGATGGACACTAGTGATCCCGATATTGTGTTCAATGCTGACGGCACCTGCAATCATTGCACCGATTACATACTGAGGATTAATCCCTTATTTGATGATCCGAAAAGAAACGAAGAAAGAGTTAGAAACCTCTTCGAACAAATAAAATCCAAAGGCGGTCAAAAACCATATGATTCGATAATCGGTATCAGTGGAGGTGTTGACAGCTGCTATACTGCGTATTATGCCAAAATAAACGGGTTGAATCCATTGCTGGTCCATCTGGATAATGGCTGGAATACGGAATTGGCTGTCCAAAATATTCAAACCGTTGCGGAGAAACTGGACCTGGATCTGGAAACCGTAGTACTTGATTGGTCAGAATTCCGGGAAATCCAATTGGCTTTTTTAAGATCTTCCATTGTTGATATTGAAATCCCAAGTGATTTAGCCATTCCCGCAGCGTTGCACCAGATCGCCGATAAACACGGTGTGAAAACCATTCTTTCCGGGGGAAATTATTCATCAGAAGGAATTTTACCGCTGCAGTGGGGATATCATGTTATGAAAGACATGAAACTCTATCGCCATATAGTTCGTAAATTCAGTAAGGTTAAACGGAAGAAAACTCCCGGATTCGGTCTATGTAAAGAGTTCTGGTATAAAATGATCAAAGGGATTAAAACGTATTATCCGTTAAACTTTATCAACTATAATAAGGACGAAGCACGTTTACTCCTTGAAAAAGAACTGGGATGTAAATTCCCGGACAGAAAACATCATGAATCGCGTTATACAAGCTTTTGGCAATCTTACATGATGCCCGTAAAATATGGTTTTGACTACCGGTTGGCAACTTTTTCAACGCAAATATGCTCCGGACAAATTACGCAGGAAGAAGCATTAGAAGAACTGAAAAATCTTCCTTACAATGTGGAAACCATTGGAAGAGAGAAACATTTCATTTGTAAAAAGCTGCAAATCTCTCCTGAAGAGTTTGATAAAATACTCCGCCAAAAACCTTTGACTTATAAAGATTTCCCTAATTCAAAAAAGCGAATTAACTTCGTCTACAGCGTTTATCGTTTCTTATTTCCAAAAAGATAGTTCATGAACCAGTCAAAAAAGAATATATTGATTACCGGAGGAGCGGGTTTTATTCCTTCTTCCCTTGCTGACAAGCTGCTGGAAAACCCGGATTATTTTGTGGTTTTAGTGGACAATTTCCTGACGGGAAGAAAAGAAAATATCCCGCAGCACCCGAACTGCAAGTTCATTCACGGAAACGTCAATAATTTCGATGACATTGCACCGATTTTCAGCCTTTATAATTTCGACTACGTTTTCCATTATGCTGCCGTTGTTGGTGTGAAAAGAACCTTGGAAAATCCTATCATGGTTTTGGATGACATCTATGGTATCCGCAATATTCTTGATTTGTCGAAACGAACAGGGGTAAGACGTGTTTTCTATTCTTCCTCTTCGGAAGTCTACGGCGAGCCGGTTCATTTACCGCAGCACGAAACAATAACCCCGCTTAATTCACGACTCCCCTATGCTGTTGTAAAAAATGTAGGCGAATCTTATTTTCGTTCCTACCACCAGGAGTACGGATTGGATTACACCATTTTCCGCTTTTTCAATACTTACGGCCCTAAACAAAGTACCGATTTTGTGATGTCCCGCTTTATCCGCCTTGCTCTTGCCAACAAAGATATTCCGATCTACGGGGACGGTACTCAGACAAGAACTTTTTGTTTCATTGAAGACCACCTGGATGCCTGTATCAAAGCAATGGAGTCTGACCTGATTGTAAATGATGTGGCAAACATTGGGAACGGCGACATTGTGACTATCATGGAATTGGCAGAAACAATTATTCGTCTGACGAACTCCCAATCCAAAATCATTCACTTACCACCTTTGGAAGAAGGCGATATGACCCGAAGACAACCGGATACCGCAAAAATGAGTCAATTATTAGGAAGGCCCTTCACTTCACTGGAAAAAGGCATTCAGATAATTTTGAATAATCTGAGATAAATCTGTAAATTGACCGGAAGTTAATTTAATCATCAGTGTAACTGCAACCGTGGAATGAAGAATGTCCTTTACTTGTCGTATGACGGCATGACTGATCCTTTGGGACAAAGCCAGGTATTGCCATATTTGATTGGGCTGAGCAAAAAGGGATTTCAATTTACACTGATCAGTTTCGAGAAATCAGACCGTTATTCCCAGGAAAAGGGAAAAATAGAAATTCTCTGCATAGAACACAACATTCTTTGGAAGCCTCTGGTTTACACGAAAAATCCACCTGTACTTTCAACCTTACTGGATATTCGCCGGATGCGTAAATTGGCTTTTGAACTTCACCGGGAAAAACAGTTTCAATTGGTGCACTGCAGAAGTTATATCAGCGCCATGGTAGGTTTAAAACTGAAGCAGGAAAAAGGAGTCAGAATGCTTTTCGACATGCGTGGTTTTTGGGCTGATGAGCGTGTAGAAGGAAAGATTTGGAATTTGAAAAACCCGCTTTTTAAATTCATCTATTCTTATTTCAAAAAGATGGAACGCAGATACTTTGAAGAAAGCGACGCCATTGTCAGTCTGACTGAAATAGGAAAAAAGGAAATTTTATCCTGGAACCTGAAAGGTGTTACCCATGAAAAAATCCAGGTTATTCCATGTTGTGTGGATCTAAACCTGTTCGACCCCAAAAAAACAGATTCTGACTCACTGGAGATTAAGAAATCGGAATATCATTTAAACGGCAAATACATCGTAGGATACGTAGGCTCCATCGGGACCTGGTACCAGTTGCGAGAAATGCTCCTGGCATTCAAACACATCACTCATTTAAAACCAAATGCTGTTTTCCTGTTCATAACACGGGAATCACCATCTACCATTCAAACAGAAGCCAGGGAATTGGGTATCGATTCCGATTCTCTGCGTGTTGTTTCTGTTCAGCATCAAAAAGTTCCCGGTTACATTTCTCTTTTTGATTGTTCGATCTTTTTTATTCGTCCCAGTTTTTCCAAAAAAGCTTCTTCTCCGACCAAACAAGGTGAGATTATGGCTATGGGAATCCCGCTTATTTGCAACGCCGGAGTTGGTGATACCGATCAAATCGTGCAGCGTTACAATGCAGGACTTGTTTTAAAAGACACTACAGAAACCAGTTTGAGTTCTTTCTCTTTGGATTTCCCAGGCTTTACCCCAGAAAAAGCAACCGCAGGCGCCTGCGAATATTTCAGCCTGGAAAAAGGTGTAGCAGAATATTTCTCTGTTTATGACCGGTTCATTGGTTGATTTTTTAAAAAATGAAGCATAAAAAAAGCCCCGAAACTCGAGGCTTAATGTTTTTAAGGTGTTGGTTGACAAAATTATTTTTTGCTCCAAGTTCCACCACCCAATTTACATGTTGACTCAGCTGCAGTAGCTTCAGTTTTGTTCAATTTGCTGTAAGTTACATCTGGGTAACCGTCACCAAATTTACAAACATAATCTTTTTTGCAAGAAGCCAAAGCTGCAGCACCTAATACCGCAACACATCCGTAAACGAACAATTTTTTCATAAGTCAAAACTTTATTTAAATGTTTAAGTGCGACAAAACTAATGTAATTTTTCTACCCGGCAAATAAATTAGATGCTTTTTAAAGATTTCACATCATTTAATTCATTTAGTGTTAGAAAAAAAAGCATTTTTGCCCTGGTGAAATTGAACAAACTTCATATTATTGCTCCATACCCAAAAGGTGAAGCCCCTTCTCAACGCTTTCGGTTTGAGCAATACCTGGATTTTCTGGAGGAAAATGGTTTTGAAATTCATTATCATTCGTTTCACACCCTAAAAAGCTGGAAAAGATTGTATAAAAAAGGCCTTTTCATTCAAAAGTTCCTGGATTTAAACTATAACTTTATTCGTCGATGGGTTCTTCTATTTCGCTTGATCGGAGCAAAACACATTTTTATGCACCGCGAAATGGCTCACCTGGGGCCGCCCGTATTCGAATGGATTCTTGTAAAAGTTATGCGCCGGAAATACGTTTATGATTTCGACGATGCGATCTGGATTCCCAATTACAGCGCTGCAAATGCCCGTTTTCAAAAGCTCAAATGCTATTGGAAAGTACCTTACCTCATCAAATGGGCTTCCAAAGTAAGTGCGGGAAACGAATTCCTGGCTAATTATGCCGGCAGATTCAATTCACAAGCAGCGGTTATCCCAACTACTATTGACACTCAGAACCAGCATACACAGCTTGTAAACCAGAACAGCTTCCCGGTGGTAATCGGGTGGACAGGAACACATTCTACCATGCATTACCTGGATTTCATCGTTCCTGTTTTGCGAAAACTGGAACGTGAATTTGATTTTAAGTTTAAAGTGATCTCCAATAAAAAACCGAACTATGATTTAAAATCCCTGGTTTATATGGATTGGAGAGAAGAAACAGAAATTAATGACCTTGCTGAAATACACATAGGAGTAATGCCGCTTGTACTGGATGCTTGGTCGGAAGGGAAATGCGGATTTAAGGCACTTCAATACATGGCGCTTGGAATGGCGGCAATTGTTTCACCGGTTGGAGTAAATACTAAAATCATTCAACACGGAACCAATGGTCTTGTAGCGGAAACCACGGAAGAGTGGGAAAATGCTTTGCGCTTGCTCCTGGAAAATGGATTCATGCGAAAAGAATTGGGGAAAAATGCCGTCAAATCGATCAAAGAACAATGGAGTTCGGATGTTTGGAAAGAGCACTATCTAAAACTGCTTAGCTGATAGTTTTCAGGCGCTATTCCTAAATTTAATTATCACAAAAACGGCCAACAAAAAAGGCGCCTTTCCATCAAACGAGGAATCAGGCACCTTTTTGGTTTTGACTTGAATTCTTTCTTAAGAACCGCAACCAACGCATTCGATGTAGCTGTCCATCGGACGAACACCTTCTACCTGCATTTTCAGATTGTGGATTTTATCCTTGATATCCATATCTGTAAACATGTCACCCGTCAACTGTGCTTCAAGCACTGCAATTTCTTCTTGTAATTTCTGTTTGTTTTCCATTATTTGAAGGGTTTAAAATGATTCTTTAAAGTTAAGGGTTTCTGTAATTCAATCCCAGCAAGGCTTCACTGATTTATGAAAAGAGTTGTTAACAACGGGGCTTCGACTCCGCTCAGCCACCTTTTGTTACTCTTTGAAAATTACAATGACTTGAATTCTGACATTCTGAAAACTTTTTTAAATCGGACCTTCTACCAGCTATTAATGCCTCTTTTTTCCTCCTGCTCCATCCTTGAATTTGTTTTTCACGATTAAATGCATAATCTATCCTATCAAACTCTTCATAATAGATCAATTCTACAGGTCCATACTTTTTCGTGTGGTTTGATCCTTCTCCATTTTGATGCTGGAATAATCTTCGATTTAAATCTTTTGTGCATCCAGTATAATAACTTTCATCGGAACAACGTAAAATATACATGTAACAAACCATATTTACTATTCAATTAATTTAAGATAAAAAATTTCAGGCTAGAAATCAAACTTGTTGAAAGAAATATCAGAAGGTGACTGAGCGGAGTCGAAGGTACCTCTGATATTTTTTTTCACCCCTACAGGATTTTCCATATCTTTACTAGTTCCGTAAAAACACGGATAAAAACAGGATCAAAGAATGTGCGGAATAGCAGGATTTATTGACTTTAACGGAGCTTCTTCGGAACTGGAACTGGAAGAAATGACACATGCCCTTGAGCATCGCGGACCTGACGGATTCGGAACATTTATCCAGGGAACTTCTACTTACAAAATTGGTTTAGGACACAGGCGGTTATCCATACTGGAACTTTCGGAATTGGGGAAACAACCCATGACCTGGAATGAGTTTACTATTGTTTTCAACGGAGAGATCTATAACTTTTCAGAGATTAAAAGTGAATTGGAAAAACTGGGACATTCTTTCCTCGCTGAGTCAGATACGGAAATGATCCTGCATGCTTACGGTGAATGGAAGGAAAAATGCCTCGACCGTTTCATCGGAATGTTCTCGTTTGTGATTTTCGACTCCAAAAAAGAATCCGTCTTTATTGCCAGAGACAGGGCCGGAGTAAAACCATTGTTCATTTACAATAAGAACGGGCTGTTCCTGTTTGCTTCTGAATTGAAAGCTTTTCACAAGCATCCTGACTTTGAGAAAAAGATCAATCCGCAGGCCGTACAGGCTTACCTTCAATATGGAAGTGTCCCTACACCTCATTGTATTTTTGAGCATTGTTCCAAGTTGCAGCCAGGACATTATGTTTCCACCTCCTTGAAAGATTTTAAATTCAGTCCGGTCCAATATTGGAATGTTTATGATTATTACAACAAACCAAAATTGGCTGTTTCACCGGAAGAGGCAAAAAAGGAAACTGAACAACTATTAATATCTGCCTGTGAATACCGCATGGTTTCAGATGTTCCGGTGGGTGTTTTTCTAAGCGGCGGATATGACAGTACCTGCGTTACGGCCTTACTGCAAAAAGACAGAACAGAACCTTTACGCACTTTTACAATTTCAGTTCCGGATATAGGCTTGAACGAAGCACCATATGCCAGGGAAATTGCTGAAAAATTGCAAACAAATCATACAGAGACGGAATGTACAGCACAGGAGGCAATCGACCAGATTGCTGAACTTCCTTATTTCTATGACGAACCATTTGCGGATTCCAGTGCAATTCCGACTACTTTGGTTTCAAAAATTGCCAAACAACATGTCACTGTAGCCTTAAGTGCGGATGGCGGAGACGAAGTTTTTGCGGGGTACAACCGCTACGAGATGATCCTTAAATATGGCGAAAAACTGAACCGCATTCCCGGATTTGCTCGAAAAAGCGTGGCAGGAGTGATGGATTTGGTTTCAGCGGATTCCATTCCTGTGCTAAAAAACAAATACAATTTTGCGCAGCGTTATGAAAAGACCAAATCGATTCTGCGTAATACCAGCGATCAGAACATCATGCTTAGTGTCAGCCAGTTGTTTACCGAGGAGCAGATCAATCAAATATGTACACAAAGGTTCGAAAAGCTAAGTACTTATTTCGACAGTAAAGAATTGAAAAACTACAGTTCCCTGGCTTTTGCCCAGGCAATGGATTATCAAACATACTTACTGGATGACATCCTTCAGAAGGTCGATCGTGCTTCCATGTCTGTAAGCTTGGAAAGTCGTGAACCTCTTTTGGATCACCGGCTTATCGAATACGTAGCACAATTGCCCGATGATCTGAAATTCCGGGATGGGTCCAAAAAATGGCTTCTGAAAGAAATCGTACATGAATACATCCCCAAATCCGTCATGGACAGACCCAAAATGGGATTTGCCATTCCGATTGAATCCTGGTTAAAGCATGAATTACGCGATTTGATGGAAACCTATATATCGGAAGAAAAAGTGCGGGAAACAGGGATCTTTAACTGGAAGGAAATCGAACGGTTAAAATTGAGTTTTTTAGCCGGCAGAAAGGAATTTGGAGTAAAAGTATGGTACCTGCTTTCTTATCTCATGTGGTACGAAAGATGGGGGAAATAGAAAAAGTTCAAAAGGTTCAAATTTGAACTTTTCAACCTTTAAACATTTGAACAAAATAAAAAAAAGGGTTATGGAGAGTATGAAGAACAAGAAAGTAGAAACAAGCATGCAATTTGATGTTCCCGCCCGTGATTTATGGGACGCCATTACAAATCCTTCACATTTCAAAAAATGGTATTTTCACATACCCCACTTTACCACAACAGTTGGCGGAATCTTTGATTTTTACGAATCCGAGGCTCGCAAATACCTGCATCATTGTAAGGTACTGGAACTTGAACCCGGTAAAAAATTTGTTCATTCCTGGGAACATCCGGAACAATCCGAAGGATCTTCGGTGGTTACATGGCTCGTTGAGCCGGTGGATGATCATCATTCCAGACTGACTTTAACTCATGAAGGAATTGAATCCTTTGCTGATGCAGGCGAGGGTTTTTCTCCCGAAAAATACCAGCAGGGATGGGATGCAATCATCAAAAGATCACTTCGAAACTATCTTTACCTGATCGAAAAGCTGCATTTCTCGATCAATATCAATGCAACAAAAGAAAAGGTCTGGGAAGCACTTTGGAACAAAGAAAATTATAAGATCTGGACCACCCCTTTCGGAGAGGGCTCTTATTATCATGGGGATCTAAAACCAAATTCACGTGTCCATTTCCTGATGCCCGACGGAAGCGGAATGTACAGCGATGTGATGTTCTTCAAAGAAAATGCTCTGGTAGTTTTCAAACATATCGGAGGTATGAAAGGATGCAAGGAACAGGAGCTGGACGAAAAAACCACTCGCTGGACGGGGTGTTTTGAGGTCTACCGTCTGATCGAGATCAATGAGAATACAACAGAACTCGAAATAGAAGTTGACATTACAGACGAACATATCGAATTCATGAAAAAACGGTTCCCGATGGCATTGGAGAAAGTGAAAGAATTAAGCGAAAAATAAATTAATTAAAAATAAACTTATGGCAACAGTAAACGCGTACTTAACATTTAATGGAAACTGCGAAGAAGCATTCCTGTTTTACAAATCGGTTTTTGGCGGAGAGTTCCCTTACTTAGGGCGATTCAAGGATATGCCCCAGGAGGATGCAAACAAGATGGACCCCGCAATGGGAGAAAAAATCATGCACGTATCCTTACCTATCAGTAAAGAAACCATCTTGATGGGAAGTGATACAGGAGGCGAATGGGCTTCCAGTTTCAAACAGGGAAACAATTTCTCCATTTCCATTACCGCTTCCAGCAAAGAAGAAGCAGATCGTCTGTTCCTGGGACTTTCCGCCGGAGGAAATGTGACAATGCCTATGGACACAACGTTTTGGGGAGATTATTTCGGGATGTGGCAGGACAAATTCGGGATCAACTGGATGATGAGTTTCAACGAAAACCAACAATGATTTTCCTTAAAAAATAATAGGTAGGTACGCAATGCATTTCGTACCTACTATTTTCAATTCAATAAATGACTCATGTCTGATAAACCGGAAATAATCAACAACGAAGAACAGCAGCAATTTGAATACCGGGCTGGAGATGAGCTGGCAACGCTTACTTACAAATTCTATAAAAAAGACATTGCATTTATGCATACCAATATCCCGGATTCTCTTGCAGGAAAGGGAATCGCCAGTGCGCTTGCAGAATACGCTTTTGAATATGCCAAAAAGATTAACAAGAAAATCATGGTCTATTGCCCTTTTGTCGCAGCCTATTTAAGAAAACATCCGGAACTGAAGGATCAGCTTGATAAACAGTACCTGGGATAGCCCTAACGACTCATGGTCCGCTGAGCAAACTAATTTGAGCTTGTGAGCAAAATCAGATGCTTTATTTCACCTCATCTTTGTCCTATAAAATTCAACAGTATGAAAAAAGTAATTTTAATTACAGGTGCTTCTTCAGGTATGGGGAAGGTATTTGCTCAGGATTTGGCAAAAGAAGGACACATTGTCTACGGTGCAGCAAGAAGAACGGACCTATTGAATGATCTGAGCAAACAAGGTATTCACACCATTGTATTGGATGTAACGAATGATGAATCCATGAAGTCTTGCGTACAAACCATTCTTGAAAAAGAAGGCCGGATCGACGTACTGGTAAATAATGCCGGTTACGGTTCTTATGGAACAATTGAAGAAGTTCCCATGGAAGAAGCCAAAAGACAACTGGATGTGAATGTATTCGGTCTTGCCCGTATGACGCAACTGGTCCTTCCGGGAATGCGCAAACAAAGAAGCGGAACCATCATCAACATTTCATCAATCGGAGGGAAAATAGCAACGCCTTTCGGAGCCTGGTACCATGCCAGTAAGTTCGCTGTAGAAGGAATGAGCGATAGTCTGCGACTGGAAGTTGCCCCATTCGGAATTGATGTGGTGGTTATTGAGCCCGGAGGTGTTAAATCAGAATGGGCAACTATTGCTTACGATAATCTGATCAAAACAACGGCGAACACTGCTTACAAAGACATGGCTGACAAATTCAGGAAAGCATTTGAGAAAACAATTGCCAAAAATGCTGAACCGGAAGTTATTTCCCGTTTGGTTTCGAAAGCTATTTCAGCTAAAAGACCAAAAACGCGTTATGTAGGCGGATATATGGCAAAACCGGCCTTATTCTTCCGAAAATGGTTCGGAGACAGAACGATGGATAAAGTATTATTGAGTCAATTACCCAAATAATGCCAGATCAACTACAGGAAAATATGCTGTTCTCTTGTGTTCATGAACAGCATTTCGGCACCGAACAATTGGTTATGCACCATGCATTGAGCATCGTGATATCCGGAACAATGGAAATCTTTACCCCCGAAGGATCGCGTTTCTTCGAAGCTGGCAAAATGGGCATCATGCGCAAAAACACCTTGTTAAAAACGCGGAAACATCCGGCATTAGACGGCCGGGCGTTTAAATCGTTTACCATTTTCCTGACAGAAGCCTTTTTACAGCAATTCGCTCTACAGAATAATATTCCTGTTCAGGAACGTTTTATGGGTAATTCTCTCTACGAAATCCCGGATGAATCATTCATAAAGGGCTTTTTTCAGTCGCTTCTTCCATATTTTGACAATCCGGACTTTTTTACTTCCAAAATGGCTGCCCTGAAAACAGAAGAAGCAGTTGAGTTGTTACTCCGGTTAGATCAATCATTCTACGGATTCCTCTTCGATTTCAGTGAACCTTTTAAAATTGACCTGGAAGCATTTATGCGCAAAAACTATTTGTTCAATATCCCGATGACCGAATTTGCCCGTCTATCGGGCAGAAGTATATCAACTTTCAAACGAGATTTCTCCAAAATATTCAATGAAACTCCTGAAAAATGGTTGAAACAGCAACGTTTGACCGAAGCAAAAAAGTTACTTCAGACAACCAAACTCAGACCTTCCGATGTTTACCTGCACGTTGGATTTGAAAACTTCTCCCATTTTTCGAATGCTTTTAAAAATTACTTCGGATACAATGCTTCGACCGTACTTAATTCTTGAAAAAAATGTAACTTAACTCAAAAAAAAAGCATGAAACTACTTTTCGCTTCGTCCAATGAACACAAGATCGCAGAGATCAAAGCGATTTTACCACATGGTTTCCAGTTAATTTCCTTAAAAGAGATCCATTTTTACGATGATATCCCTGAAACAGCTGACACTATAGAAGGAAATGCCATTCAAAAAGCGACGTTCTTAGCTGAAAAGATGCATATTCCGTGTTTTGCAGATGATACGGGCCTGATTATCCCAGGCCTGAATGGAGAACCCGGTGTTTTTTCTGCGCGTTATGCGGGTCCGCAGCGAAATGCAGAGGATAACATGAACCTGGTATTAGAAAAGCTAAACGGGCAATCCGACAGAAGTGCTCATTTTTCGACGGTCATCGCCCTTTATATCAATCACAAAGTACATGTCTTTGAAGGGAAAGTTGAAGGTTCGATCGGGAAAGAAAAGCGCGGAACGAATGGTTTTGGCTATGATCCTATTTTTACACCTAACGGAACGGATAAAACATTTGCTGAGATGAGCCAGGAAGAAAAAAACGGAATGAGCCACCGTGCACGTGCTTTGGAAAAGATGATGGCTTATCTTAAAAGGATTGGATAATCAAATTCTAAAATTCATGAATTCGCTTGTTCGCAAATTAGCGAACATGATTTGACATAATCACTTAATTATCAATTGATTAAAACTGCTTTAGTTTTAATTTTCTGGAATTCAGTAAGATTAAAACCACACTATTTTATCCATGTAGTTCCGCTTCCCATAAACTTTTGAAATTAACAGCCTCATCTATTGATATTCCAATCCTCAACCACTAAATTTGCCACCATCTGTTAAGATCAATCTTAGCAGCAATAATCAATTATAAGATTCAAATTATGGCAGATTCAAATTCAACAATTCTGTATACACTAACTGATGAGGCTCCGGCTTTAGCAACGTATTCATTTTTACCAATCGTTAAAGCGTTTGCAGCAACAGCAGGAATTGACGTGGAATCGAGAGATATTTCACTGGCAGGACGTATTCTGGCAGCTTTCCCTGAGGTCCTGACTGCAGAGCAGCGCGTTCCGGATTCATTATCCGAGTTGGGTAAACTGGCTACAACACCGGAAGCGAATATTATCAAACTTCCGAATATTTCAGCTTCTATTCCCCAGTTAAAAGATGCAATTGCTGAATTACAATCTTTAGGTTTCAAGGTTCCGGATTACACCGAAACTCCAGCAACAGAAGAAGAAAAAAATGCCAAAGCAAAATACGATAAAATCAAAGGAAGTGCAGTAAACCCGGTACTTCGTGAAGGAAACTCGGATCGCCGTGCTCCGAAAGCAGTGAAGAATTATGCTAAAAAACATCCGCATTCAATGGGTGCCTGGTCGGCTGATTCACAAACGAAAGTAGCAAGTATGCCGAACGGCGATTTCTATGGAAGCGAGAAATCGGTAGTTCTTCCGGCTGCGACAGATGTAAAAATCGAATTGGTTCAAAATGACGGATCAACAAAAGTGCTCAAAGAAAAAACAACTTTGAAAGCCGGAGAAATTATTGATGCTTCCGTAATGAGCCAAAAAGCGCTTCGTTCTTACATTGCAAAGGAGATTGAAGAGGCTAAAGCGAAAAATTTATTGTTTTCTGTTCACTTGAAAGCAACCATGATGAAAGTATCTGATCCGATCATCTTTGGAAATGTGGTTTCAGTATACTTTAAAGACGTTTTCGAAAAACATGCTGCTGAATTTGCTCAATTGGGAATCAATCCGAATAATGGTTTGGGAGATCTATATGCGAAAATTGAGGCACTTCCTGCAGATAAAAAAGCGGCTATCGAAGCAGATATCAATGCTGTTTACGCAAAGAACCCTGCTATCGCAATGGTGAATTCCGAAAAAGGAATTACCAACCTGCACGTACCAAGCGATGTCATTGTAGATGCATCCGTTCCGGCAGCCATCAGAACTTCCGGAAAAATGTGGAACAAAGATGGAAACCTCCAGGATACATTGATGGTCATTCCGGACAGATCTTATTCCGGGATTTACCAAACAGTGATCGATTTCTGTAAAAAGAACGGAGCACTTGATCCGACAACCATGGGATCTGTTCCGAACGTTGGTTTGATGGCGCAAGCTGCTGAAGAATACGGTTCTCACGATAAAACATTCCAAATCCCGGCTGAAGGAAAAGTTCGCGTAGTGGATGCAGACGGAAAAGTTTTATTGGAACACCCGGTTGAAGAAGGTGATATCTGGAGAATGTGCCAGACAAAAGATGCTCCGATCCGTGACTGGGTAAAATTAGCAGTTAACAGAGCGCGTTTGAGTAATACACCTGCCGTTTTCTGGCTGGATAAGAACCGTGCTCACGATGCAGAATTGATCACGAAAGTAGAATTATACCTAAAAGACCACGATACTTCCGGATTGGACATCCGAATTCTTTCTCCGAGCGAAGCGACACAATTTTCGCTTGAACGCATTGTAAAAGGATTGGATACCATTTCCGTTACCGGGAACGTCCTGCGTGATTACAATACAGACCTATTCCCTATCCTGGAAGTTGGTACTTCTGCAAAAATGCTTTCGATCGTTCCATTGATGAACGGCGGAGGTTTATTTGAAACCGGTGCCGGAGGTTCCGCGCCTAAGCACGTAGAGCAATTCCTGGAAGAAGGTTATTTGCGTTGGGACTCATTGGGAGAATTCCTGGCATTGGCGGTTTCTTTCGAGCATATGTTCAACACAACCGGGAATAAAAAAGCGAAAGTATTGGCAGAAACATTGGATGCCGCTACTGAAAAATTCCTGGAAAACGATAAAAGTCCGGCGAGAAAAGTAGGAGAAATTGACAACCGTGGAAGTCATTTCTTCCTGACATTATACTGGGCACAGGCATTGGCAGCTCAAAATAACGATGCGGATTTGAAAGCGAAATTCACTCCGATTGCGGAAGCTTTAACGAATAATGAAGCTAAAATCAACAGTGAATTGATTGGAGCTCAGGGAAGCAAAGTAAACATTGGCGGATATTACAAACCAACCAAAGAATTGGTTGCTAAAGCAATGAGACCGAGCGAAACATTGAATCACATTATCGATTCGATTTAATCGCAAGTTATAATAAGTTCGGAAAAGGTATTTGTCGAAAGACAGGTACCTTTTTTTGATTCATCTAAATTCGTCAACTAAAGAAACTGCAGTTTAATTCAATTTACAGCTTACCTCTTCTGTATTTAATTTCTCACACGCTTGTTCGGCCTGCTTATTAGTCGCTTTAATTTCCAGTTGATATCCGTCAGAACATTCACAAACTCTTGTTTTTGAACAAGACAAAATTGCCAGGGCAGAAATCGTAAATAAGATCAATCGGATTTTCATATAAAACTATTTTACCCGAAGATAACAAAAAAGGAAATCGCTTAAATCTACATTTTATAAATACCTTTGCCTCTAAATTAATCCGGGACTCCGGTAATGCGCTTCAAATACATGAATACAGGCAACTTCCTGAAATTGATCTTTCTTGCTTTTATAGCGTCTGTTCTTGTTTCCTGTGCGGCAATAAACCCTGAAAAACCAACCGTTTCTGCCCTTCAAAGTCCGCCTCCGTTAACAAATACGTTAAACAATATAGTTGTTCCTGTAGAAATTAGTCTAAGCCCTTATTTCAAAGATGCCGATAAATCGGTTCCGGCAGTTACTTCCGGGTCCGACAAGCCATGCAGCGGTATTCGTTATGACTATCAATTCCAGAAAGATTCTTTCCGTATTTCCACGGTCAACAACCGAATACTGTCCGAATTGCACGGATCCTATTGGATCAAAATGGAATATTGTGCCGCATGCTCGGACATGCTGTCCGCAAAACCGGTCTGTCTCACTCCTGTTATTCCGTTCTCTTGCGGGATCAACGAAACAAAACCTTCTTTAAGGATCCGATTGGCTACCGAGTTGAACATGAATGATAATTACGGTTTAAGCACCAAAACAAGTATCCAGGAATTGAAACCTTTAAATCCATGCGAAGTCACCCTTTTCAGGTTTGATGCGACGGATGAAGTTATCAAAGAAGTGCGCAAAACACTTGAAAAGCAGTGTCAGCAGACAGACAGGGAATTGGCGCGTATCTCTTTCAAAAAAGATGCGGAAGATTTGTGGAAGAATATGAACCAATCCGTTAAAATCCCTTATCTCGGGTACATTCACTTTGAGCCGGTAGCTATTTCCCTGGTGAAACCGCGTTTGGAGCAAAACAAATTATACACAACCCTGGTTTTAAACTGCAGAACTTATTTGAACCAGGTTCCTGATAAAACACAAGCAACAGAGCTTCCAAAACTAAACATTGTTTCAGGCGCCCCAAAAGATACTTTCGACCTTTTCACGGATTTTGAATTGAATTATGATTCGATTTCCAGGCTTTTCACCGAGCAGGTAAAAGGAAAAACCGTCGACTTCAATAAAAACCATTTTGTGTTCGATGCAGTGGATGTGAGCGGGCTGGACCAGAACCGTCTGGTATTGGGCATCCATTTCAGCGGAACAAAGAAGGGAATCCTCTACCTTCAGGGAATACCGGTATTTGACAATACCACAAAAATACTGGAACTCAGCAAACTTGAATTCGACCTGAAAACAAAAAGTGTGCTGCTGAAAAGTGCAAAATGGCTGTTCTCGAACCGTATTTATACCGAACTGGAAAAAGCAACTAAACTAGATCTTACTTCACAGTTCAATGATCTGAAGAAAATGATCGATAAGAACCTTCAAAAAAAAGCCGGAGACCTAACTTTAAGTGGAAAAACACATGACGTTAGTGTCGTCCGTATTTTCCCCACACTCGATCATCTCTATCTAAGAACGTGCCTGAAGGCACAATTGAATGTTAAACAATAACTGATAGATGCCGTTAATATGCCCATTCATCCCATTCAAAAAGTAAAAAAAATGCCGTTTTTTCAAAACTGAGGAAAAAACTATCTTTGCACTCAATGAAACACACTCTCCTAATAGTTTTTTCTTTAATTCTTGCGCAAGTATACGGACAACAAGCTCGTGAAAGCTCTGATGCCATTTCCGACTGCACAGGAGCAACTACCATACTTAAAACGGGGGATTATCGCATGCAGTTTCCCGGGAAAGGAGGAAAAGTAAACGATTTTCAGGCCTACAGCTCATTGAATGATATCGAAGAAAAAAACACCTTATACTGTTCCTTCAAAGCTTCTTACAACGGACGATTTACCCTAAATGCCAGATGCAAGCAACCTCTGCAAATGATCATTTTTGAAGGTGAAACAAAATATCCTTGTGAAGAAATCTCAAAAGGTTCCGCTGAAATCAGAAGAATTATTTCAAAACCTTCTACAGAACTTGGTTTGAGCCTGGTTGTATCGGAAAGCAACTTATACCCCATTGACCTCACTGCGGGAAAAGAAATCATCATCTGTTTCATTGCTCCCCCAAAAACAAAGGAGTTCCTGGAGGTTGACTTTGTGTTTGAACCAATGACCCGTGAAATGCAGGAAACATCCGAAGGTGGAAAGTTAATGGACCTTAGGACGGATAAAAAAGAAGCCGGGCTGAACATCTTAGTTCGCGATTATGAAACCGGAAAACCTGTTATTTCAAACATTACTATTACAGGACTCAAAGACATCACAGCTTCTTATCAGGGTTCCGATTTTCGGTTCTCCATTGAGAAATCAGGGAAAGTCCAACTGAGAATCGATGCTGAAGGTTATTTCTTTGTTGACAGGGAAGAACCTGTATCCGCTAATACAGAGACCGAAATTGTGGCTTGGATTGAACCTCTCGGAGAAGGTAAAAGCATGCAGATCGATGAAATTGAATTTTTCCCGGGCTCATCTGAATTTCTCCAAAGTGCAGAACCCAAACTCAGAAGATTAAGAGATTTCCTGGCTTTAAATGCCGGGATAAAAGTAGAAATCCAGGGCCATGTCCACTCAAATGGCGAGAATACTTTTGAAGCACAAAAACTTTCCGAAGCAAGAGCAAAACGCGTTTATAACTATTTGGTAGAAAACGGCATTGACAAAGCGCGTCTTACCACGGTTGGATACGGAAATACAATGCCAATCTTCCCGAACGCAAAATTCGCTTCCGAAGAACAAAGCAACCGCAGGGTGGAGATTAAAGTCCTTTAGCAAGTTCAAAAAGGTTCAAAGGGTTTAAAAAGTTGAACTATTGAACAAAAAAAAGAAGAATCATACGATTCTTCTCAATTTTATCTTCTCAATTTTCGATTTTCAATTGCTTTAACAGCTCTTCATCCACTAACTCAGGAATTGTTACCTTTAGCTTCGGTTCGGCTTCCATAGCTCGTTTAATGGCGAAAACAGCGCCTTCGTTACGTGCCCAGTTTCTTCTTGCAATTCCGTTATTAACATCCCAGTGAAGCATAGACTTCAATCTTCGTTCAGCATCCGATGATCCGTCAAGCAGCATTCCGAACCCTCCGTTGATTACTTCTCCCCAGCCTACTCCACCTCCATTATGAATAGAAACCCAGGTTGCACCACGGAAAGAATCTCCTATTACATTCTGGATAGCCATATCAGCAGTGAACCTTGATCCGTCATAAATATTGGAAGTTTCACGGTATGGAGAATCTGTTCCCGATACATCGTGATGATCGCGGCCAAGTACTACCGGACCTATAATTCCTTTGGAAATAGCGTCATTGAACGCAGCAGCAATTTTCATACGTCCTTCTGCATCTGCATATAAAATACGTGCTTGTGAACCAACTACCAATTTATTTTGCTGTGCACCCTTAATCCATTGAATATTATCAGCCATTTGCTGCTGGATCTCCACCGGGCTTTGTTGTTTCATTTCTTCCAATACAGCGCATGCAATAGCATCTGTTTTTTCAAGGTCTGCCGGATCCCCTGAAGCACAAACCCAACGGAAAGGCCCAAATCCATAATCAAAACACATGGGTCCCATAATATCCTGAACATAAGACGGATATTTGAAATCTATCCCGTTCTCAGCCATTACATCGGCACCGGCTCTGGAAGCTTCTAATAAGAATGCATTTCCATAATCAAAAAAGTAAGTTCCTTTTGCCGTATGTTTATTAATTGCTTCTGCATGTTTCACAAGAGTCGACTGAACTTTCGATTTAAACTCCTCCGGATCTGAAGCCATTAATTTATTCGCCGCCTCAAAATCAATTCCAACAGGATAATAACCTCCTGCCCATGGGTTATGAAGGGAAGTTTGATCAGATCCCAAATCGATGTGAAGGTTTTCCTGATCGAATTTTTCCCAAACATCCACGATATTTCCTAAATAAGCAATAGACACCACCTCTTTTTCCGCCTGAGCTTCACGAACACGTTTTACAAGAGCATCCAGATTTTCAATGATCTCATGTACCCATCCTTGTTCCAAACGGATACGGGTAATTTTCGGGTTTACTTCTGCACATACCGTTACACAACCAGCAATGGTACCAGCTTTTGGCTGAGCACCGCTCATTCCTCCCAAACCGGAAGTCACAAAAAGCGATCCTCTCGGATCTTTTTGAATCTTGCGGAATCCGTTCAGGACAGTGATTGTCGTTCCATGAACAATCCCCTGCGGACCGATGTACATGTAGGAACCTGCTGTCATCTGACCATATTGTGTCACTCCCAAAGCATTAAACTTTTCCCAATCATCCGGTTTTGAATAATTGGGAATCATCATACCGTTTGTAACTACCACACGCGGTGCATCTTTATGGGAAGGAAAAAGCCCGAGCGGATGTCCCGAATACATAACCAATGTTTGATCGTCTTCCATTTCAGAAAGATATTTCATGGTCAGCCGGTACTGGATCCAGTTTTGAAAAACGGCACCGTTTCCTCCGTAAGTGATCAATTCGTGAGGGTGCTGAGCAACCGCATAATCCAGGTTATTCTGGATCATCAGCATAATTGCTTTTGCCTGCAGGGATTTTCCGGGATATTCGTTGATTGGCCGGGCAACCATTTTATAATCCGGTCTAAAACGGTACATATAAATTCTTCCGTATTTCTCTAACTCATCGGAAAATTCCTGAAGAAGATCTGCATGCTGATCTTTCGGGAAATAACGCAAGGCATTTTTCAATGCCAGGATTTTCTCATCAGGGGAAAGGATCTCTTTACGTTTTGGAGCATGATTAATTGCCGTTTCGTATTCTTTCTTTGGCGGGAGAACTGCAGGAATTCCTGTTGTTATATCTTTTTGAAATTCGTTCAAATTCATAATATATCGCTTATGGTGCGAAATTAATAAGAAAAGCGTAGCTTTTGATAAGAGCAAACATAGTTTGTGAAGACTGAACAAGGCAATAACAATTGCCTAATGTAAAGGAAAGCAAGCGTTAGTGCAGTTCAAAAAGGGAGAATTTAGTTAAAGAAAAAATTCTTTTGAAGACTAAATCATGAAGGTTATTAATCCGTTTCGGATAAAAACAATAAGGGGCTGTTCGCATAATCGGACAGCCCCTTATTAACGGATCAATTGTCAATTTTTATTTATTCAAGAAGATATGTCCATTCCAAACGTATTTCTTGTCGGAGATTAATTCTCTTGCATTAATCAGCCAGGTATAAGATCCGACCGGAACCGGTGAACCATTATAAGTTCCATCCCACGCTGCATTCACATCGTGCGACTCCCAAATAACCTCTCCCCATCTATTGAAGATCTGAAGTTCGAAGTCAAACTCATCAATTCCTTCAATATAGACTCTCCAGGTTTGGTTGAATTCATCTCCATCCGGTGTAAATGCATTCGGAGCATAAATTATAACTTCCGGCATCACCACTACTTCTTTTGTAACTGTATCCGTACAACCTAAGTATGATGTTGCAACCAAAGTAACATAATAAGTTCCTGTCTCACCATCCGGGTAAAGAACCGTTTGGTCGTCATTGGTAGAATTATTCGGTGTTGCTCCTGGGAAACTCCATTCATAGGTATCTGCATACAATGAATAATCCGTAAACAACACCTGTGTATTGAACATGGTAATCGGGTCCGGGCTCCATTTAAAGTCTGCAATAGGAGTCTGCATCACAACAAGCGTATCGGTAAATGTTGTTGAATCGATACATCCATCCGGTGAAGTAACTATTAGCTGAACATCATAAGTTCCATGCATAGTCTCCGAAGTACTCAACGAATCTACATTCATAAACTCATCCCCGTTGCTGATTCTCCAAACTGTATTCTGCGACAATAAGGTATCTGTTGTATTTCTAATCACAAACACTGCGGGTTCACATAATGGGTTTTCGTCAATTGAAATTTGCGGAACCGGAACCGGGTAAGCATTAATAACACCTGAAATAGTCACAGGGGTTGACTCACATACATCTTCAATCGTTACTGAGTAAGTTGTTGTAACCAGCGGCGAATCGTTCAGAGTACTTTGTGTACCTACATCCGTTTGGCCCGTAGACCATGTAATGGTATAAGGTGCGCCAATACCTCCCGAAGCAAATACGGTTAATGAATCTTCGTATCCCGGACAAGTAAATGCATCAGCTGTCATAGTAGCTGCAAGCACCGGATTCATTGTCACATAAATAGAATCTCTATTAGACCAGCATCCGAGGTTACTTTCAGCCTGAACAGGATAATAAGTGTCCACCAAAGGGCTTACCTGAACGGATTCCACCAAAGCAGGATTGTGGTCCCAATGATAAGAATATGTTGCTGCTCCTGTTCCACCGGTAGCCAGGGCTGAAAGTGTCGCAGTACCGTTTTGACAAATAATGGTATCATTAGACACAGACATTACGATTAACGGAGGATCCGTTAAAGTTGCAGTAGCACATTTCTGACAACCAAGTGTATTTCTTGCACAAACAGTATAAGTTCCTGAAGCAAAACCTCCCAGCGTATTAGATGCTTGCCAGTTTACACCATTATCAAAACTATATTCACTTGCTCCTGCACTTGTGATGGTAATCGTACCGTCACTTGAACCGTTACAAATTGGATTTGTAGTGGTGGTAGCAACCTGGAGTTGTGAAACCACCACTGTTACTGTATCTCTCATGATTCCACAAACCGTACTGGTCTCTCTCAAAACGAACTTATAAGTTCCCGGTTGGTTTACCGTAACTGTCGGGTTCATAGAACTAAAGCTTGGAGAGAAAGAAGCTGTTGCCGGAGGAGTCATACCTGTAGGTACAATTGCCTGCCAGTTCGCTGTATTTGTAGGACTTCCGACAGTTCCTGTCAATTGGAACGGTTGTCCTAAACAAACCGTCTGATCAGGGCCTGCATTTGGAGCCGGTGGGTTTACCACAGTAATCGTAAAGACAGCTGTATCACGGGTAACCGGGTTTGTACCTACGTCCTCAACAGCAACTGTATAAGTCGTTGTAACGGTTGGAGTAACGGTTGTTGTCCCTGCGGAAGGGTTTGCTACTCCAGTGGTTGTTAACCAGGTAAATGCAGGGTTAATAAATCCCGGAGCGGCGACTGTTACGTTTGCAGAGTTCCCCAAACAGATTGTTTGATCCGGAGCAGAAGCACTACAAGCTACCTGAGCGGTTCCGAAGAAACTTAGGTTTACGGTTTGGCTAGTCGAGCTATAATTCGACAAACACAAAATATATGTCTGTCCTGCAGTAACCGTTAAAGGCGGCTGATAACTGGTATTGGAAGCGTTTGGAGGATAATTTGCAGGAGTTGACATTCCTGTATTCCCGTTACACATCCCATTCCAGTTACATGCTACCGGAGGCAATGTATTCCCGTTGATCCCAGCACAGCCATCAGTAGTACTTGATGACATATCCGGCCACATAATCCAGTCAAAACAACCACTTCCTGAAGGAGTCCCGTTTGGATTCAATCCGATAAGAGACCATTGCAAAGTTCCGGATGTAACAATATTAATGGTAATAAATGTTGAACTCGTTTCTCCAGACAACAAACAACCGGAGTTTACCCCCTGGGGATTCGTACTCGGGTTGGAAACTGTACCTGTACCAAAGTCTACAACATTCGTGGCAGAATTTGGAGGTGCAATTCCGAAAGGCGGAGCGTTACACCCCGGAATAGCCTCGTTACAATCATTTGGTTGTGCAATTGCAGTAATACCAGCAAAAAAACAGATAATTAGTAGAATATTTTTCATAACCAGTATTTTTTATTCTTGACAATTAGTAAACGGGTAAGGGTTCACAGGATCAACTCCATGCAACCCAATTTGAAGACAGCTGTAAGATGTTGCATATGTTCCCATCCAGGATGAAAACTCATTTGCCGTGAACGAACTGAGATCTCTTGTTGTTAAGAATAATCTGCTGGTTGGAATATCAACACGAACTACGCTTACAAAAGGTATGGTGCGTAATTGATTTTCCAATGCTGTTAATTCGTTTTGGTTCCCCACATTCACCAAACACTGTGCAAAAAAAGAAGGGGTAGTAGCTTGAGAAGCAGTGGATTGGGCAGTTACCCAAAAAGTCCCCATTGCGAAAACTAAACCTAGTAATAAATTCTTCATAATTAGTACTTTGATTTCTAAACGGTTTAAAAACAATTTGGTTGCTTTACATTCATAAAAACATACCACTTTTAAACATTTTGTTAAAAATTAATTCATTCTAAAAAAATCAATTGCTAATTTCACTTTGCGAACTGATTTTCAACCTATTTGAATTCAAGTGTATAAGGTACAAATCTTTTATTAATTCCGCTAAAACAGAATAAGCAAGATTATAAAAACTAAAAAAGGGAGCTCGCGAGCTCCCTTCTTCCTTCTGGTTTTATTTCTATTCTATAAGAATCGAAAGTTTTTACCCGGATAATAGGCAGTTTCTCCCAATTCTTCCTCAATTCTCAACAATTGATTGTATTTAGCCATACGATCACTTCTGGAGGCAGACCCCGTTTTGATCTGTCCGCAATTCAAAGCAACTGCCAAATCTGCAATCGTGTTATCTTCCGTTTCACCACTTCTGTGAGACATTACCGAAGTATAGCTGTTTCTTGTTGCCATTTGAACTGCTTCGATTGTTTCGCTTAATGAACCAATCTGGTTTACCTTCACCAAAATCGAGTTGGCAATACCTTGTTCAATACCTTGTGATAAGCGTTTGGTATTGGTAACAAACAAATCGTCTCCGACCAACTGCACCTTATTTCCAAGTTTTTCTGTTGCTTCTTTCCAGCCTGCCCAATCATCTTCATCCAAACCGTCTTCGATTGAAACGATCGGGTATTTCTTGCACCAATCAGCCCAAAAATCAACCATCTGAGAAGAAGTCATGGAATCTCCGGTAGATTCGAACAAGTATAATCCTTTTTCAGCATTGTAAAACTCGGACGAAGCCGCGTCCAAAGCAATGTGAACATCTAAACCAGGTTTAAAGCCGGCCTTCTCAATCGCTTGCAATACCACCTGGATTGCCTCTTCGTTGGATCCCAAGTTCGGCGCAAAACCTCCTTCGTCACCTACATTTGTAGACATCCCTTTGTCCTTCAAAACAGATTTCAAGTGGTGGAAAATTTCTGTTCCCCAACGCAATCCTTCAGAAAAAGAAGATGCGCCGAAAGGCATCACCATGAATTCCTGGATATCGATCAGGTTGTCAGCATGTGAACCACCATTCAAAATATTCATCATCGGAACCGGCATTGTTGTTGCTCCAACACCACCAACGTACTTAAACAAACTAAGTCCTGCTTCCTGAGCCGCAGCTTTAGCAACCGCCAAAGACGTTCCCAAAATCGCATTCGCTCCCAATTTGGATTTGTTCGGAGTACCGTCCAATTCCAACAAAACACGGTCAATCAGTTTTTGATCGAAAATATCCATTCCGATCAATTCTTCAGCGATAATCGAATTCACATTTTCAACCGCTTTCAAAACTCCTTTTCCAAGGTAAACAGATTTATCGCCATCGCGTAATTCAACCGCTTCATGGACCCCGGTTGAAGCTCCGGAAGGAACTGCAGCTCTTCCTACAGCACCATTTGTTGTATAAACATCCACTTCTACTGTTGGATTACCTCTTGAATCTAAAATTTGTCTTCCGACAATGCGTGCGATATAAGTCATGCCTTCTTTTTTATGATTTATTTTTTTGCTTGCTTCATGTTCTCTATAAACTGATCGAATAAATAACGGGAATCGTGTGGCCCTGCAGATGCCTCCGGGTGATATTGCACCGAAAACACAGGTTTATCCGTTAGCATAATTCCTGCAATCGTTTGATCGTTCAGGTGTTCGTGAGTCACTTTAATTCGTGGATTGGACGCAACGCTGTCTTTTGCAATTACGAAGCCGTGGTTTTGAGAAGTAATCTCTCCTTTTCCGGTGATCAGGTTCATAACCGGGTGGTTAATTCCCCGGTGACCATTAAACATCTTTTCGGTTTTCAACCCCTGGCTAAGTCCCAGGATCTGATGTCCCAAACAAATTCCGAATATTGGATTTCCGATTTCTACCAATTCTTTTACCAAAGCAATTTCATTCGGCATTGCAGAAGGGTCCCCGGGCCCATTGGATAACATGTATCCGTCCGGTTTAAATGCTTTTAATTCTTCCAGAGAAGTATTCATAGGGAATACTTTCACCAGACATCCTCTGTCAGCCAAACAACGTACAATGTTCTTTTTCACTCCGAAATCAAGCAACGCAACTCTCAAAGAGCTGTTCGGATCCCCTACTTCGTAAGTAGTTTTAGTAGTTACTTTGGAAGATAATTCCAATCCATCCATGGACGGAATCTCCTTCACTTGCTTCTGCAGTGCTTTCTCATCCAGAATCTCTGATGAGATAATCGCGTTCATCGCACCTTTATGGCGGATATGGCGCACCAAAGAACGGGTGTCGATATCTGTGATACCTACTTTGTCGTTATCCAATAAGTAATCATTCAGATTTGATACCGCAGAAGATCTTGAAAAGTTTTCTGCAAACTTTTTGGTAACCAACCCGGCAATTTTTACCGTTTCAGATTCCACCTCTTCCGGATTAACACCATAATTACCAATATGGGAAGTCGTCATGACTAGTATTTGCCCATAATAGGAAGGATCAGTGAAAACTTCTTGATAACCGGTCATTCCCGTGTTAAAGGCAATTTCCCCAGTTGTTGTACCTATCTTTCCGGTTGCTTTACCGTAAAAAACTGTTCCATCCTCCAGGACCAGGAGCGCAGGCTTGCGTTCTTCCATATACTAAAATGTTTTTGCAAAATTAGGATTTCTATTTCAACTTCAAAAGTATCGTTCATAAAAAAGACTAAAGCCGGCTTATAACCGGCTTTACATCTCTCTATTTTGCAATGAATTATTTACTAACAACTGCCCGCAGAATCTGATTTCCTTCTTCTCCGGAAAAACGGATCATATAAAGTGAACTTCCGTATTGCGAAAGATCAAGGGTTATTCCTGTAAGCTCATAAAGATATTCCTCATGTACTAATCTTCCGTCTGAAGCAGTAATGGTGACCAAACCACTTTTCTTTCCTTTCAGGGTAAAAAGCCCTGTTGAAGGATTCGGGGAAATTGTGATCAGATCCAAATCCTGTTCTGACAATCCCAAATAATCAAATTCGAAAACGGCGGACTCGGAAGAACAATTAAAGGCATTCGTAACAACAACTGTGTAATTACCGTTTTGCTGGACATTTAATGAATCATTCGCTTCTCCCAACATTTCCTGTCCTTCCAGGTACCATTGATAAACTCCTCCAGCCGGGGAAGCGATCAAATAGGTTCCGGATGCTGTAATAACCGGTGTTGGCGGAAGCGGATTAACCACCAGATCTACGGCATCACTGGTGTCAACACCACAAATATTGGAAGTGATCACTGCATAACTTCCGGCAGTTCCCGTAAAATAAGCGCCATTCACGGAATCCGTTTCTTCTGCACCGTTCAATAACCATTGGTAGTCTACTCCCGTTGCTGGAAGTGCGGAAATCGTTACCATTTCACCGTCACAAACGGTAATCTGAGTAGAAGGATTTATTTGCGCTTCCGGAGTCTCCGTTACCTGAACGTCTTCTGCATAAGTGTCGGAACAACTGGTATAATAACCTAGCATCCCCGCACTAAGTGATACGTTTTCGGTTCCGGCCGTAGTAAAAGTGTAGGCAGCATCCTCACTGACCTGGGTTGTACCTGCGCTCCAAATGAATGTAGAATCAGCCGCATTATTCCAATAAGCATCGAACACATTCAGATTCAGCATACGATTTCCAAGAATGGAAGAAGATGTATTGTTGAACTCTAAAAGCTGGTCTGTACAAGCTGGCCCCTGAGAAATGAAATCTGCTGTGATATCATAGCTCACTATCGGGAAAACCATATATTCCAGATCCTGTCCGAAAAAACTAAGCGTTGTGTTCCAGGTCCCTGATCCGAAACGTCGCCATGCGAGTCCCTCACCGTATGAAAAAGTGCTCCAGCTATTACCTGCATTATTGGCCATTACAGCCAGAGTGTCATTTGGAATGGACCTTACGGCAACAGCAAAATTCTGATTATAAATGTACGGAGTAGTAAAAATTGCCTCGTAAAAATCAGAGTTGTTTGTTACAGTTACATCAGCAGAATCCAACTTGTTAACAGGCATATTGAAAGCATCCACGGAATATAAATAAGCCCGAACCTGGAGTGTTTGAGGAGCAGGTGAAGTACTATATGCACCACCCCAAAACTGTACACCATGGATACGAATCGAATCATCTATGTGATACGCCTGGGCAGCTGTCCGGACATTACCCACCATCGCATCTACAAAGAAGGAATCAGCTGCTGCTGTAAAACTCATTTCCTTCAAATAGGGGTATACAATGGTGTCAACACCACAAGAAGTTGATTTCACTGTTGAACGGGTTAGTGAAAGGCGCTTAGTTGAATTAAAGGGCATTTTTTGGCCTGTTTCCTGGCTCAAGGAAGTGTTTGCAAAAACAGAAAACACCAGAATTGTGAGTAAATAAATTTGTTTCATAGACTTTGTAAATAATGGAATATAAAAACTAAAGCAAAAAAAATGGACAGCAAAATTACTGTCCATTTTTATCAGATCAAAAGATTTTATTCTTCTTCTTTCTTTTCTTCTTCAGTTGCATCTGCTTCAGGAGCCTCTGGTGCTGCTTCTTCAGCTTTTACTTCTTCAACCACTTCAGCTGTCGGAGTTTCTTCAACTACTACTGCCTCTTCAACCACTTCTGCTGCAGGAGCGTCCGCTTTCTTAGTTGCTGTAGATCCACCACGACGAGAACGACGTGTTGTAGTTTTCTTCTCTCCTGAAGTGTATACTTCGTTGAAATCAACCAACTCGATCAAACACATTTCCGCGTTATCCCCTAAACGGTAACCTGTACGGATGATACGCGTGTATCCTCCCGGACGGTCAGCAATTTTCGGAGCAATTGTACGGAACAACTCAGTAACTGCTTCTTTGCTCTTCAAGTAAGAGAAAGTTGTACGACGGTTGTGAGTTGAATCGTCTTTTGATTTTGTTAAAATCGGTTCTACGTACACACGCAAAGCTTTTGCTTTAGCGATTGTTGTAGAGATTCTTTTGTGCTCGATCAAAGAACAAGCCATGTTAGACAACATTGCGTGTCTGTGAGCTGTCTTTCTACCAAGATGGTTGTGTTTTTTTCCGTGTCTCATAACTTTAAATTTCGTAAGTAACGGTTAGCAGGGCTTAGTTATCGCGTGATCCCGGCCACCTATTACGACATTATTAATTTTAATTTGCTCCTTTGCCAAAGCTTTAGAGCACAAGTGCGATACTAGTCTTTATCTAATTTGTATTTAGCAACGTTCATTCCGAAGTTCAATCCTTTAGAATCTACTAAGTCTTCCAACTCAGTAAGGGATTTCTTACCGAAATTACGGAACTTCAATAAGTCGTTCTTGTTGTAAGAAACAAGATCTCCTAATGTTTCAACGTCTGCTGCTTTCAAACAGTTTAGAGCACGAACCGAAAGGTCCATATCTACTAATTTTGTTTTCAACAATTGACGCATATGCAATGATGTCTCATCAAACTCTTCAGTTTCAGACTTCACTTCACTATCCAAAGTAATACGCTCATCTGAGAACAACATGAAGTGGTGGATCAAGATCTTTGCAGCTTCTTTCAAAGCATCTTTCGGATGAATTGAACCATCTGTAGTTAATTCCAAAACCAATTTTTCGTAATCCGTTTTTTGCTCTACACGGTAGTTTTCGATCGTGTATTTCACGTTCACAACCGGAGTAAAGATAGAGTCGATAAAGATCGTCCCGAACGGTGCGTTACCAGTTTTGTTTTCCTCAGCCGGAAGATATCCACGTCCTTTAATGATCGTCAATTCCATCTCCAACTTAACGGAGCTTTCCATGTTACAGATCACCAGATCAGGATTTAACACCTGGAATCCGGATGTGAATTTACCTAAATCGCCTGCAGTTAATTTATCTTGTCCGGAGATAGAAACAACAACTGTTTCGTTATCCGTTCCTTCGATTTGTTGTTTGAAGCGAACCTGTTTCAAGTTCAATACGATCTCAGTAACGTCTTCAACTACACCTTTCAATGTCGCGAACTCGTGGTCAACACCTTCGATACGAACAGATGAAATAGCGTATCCTTCCAATGAAGAAAGTAAGATACGACGCAATGCGTTTCCTACTGTAATACCGTATCCTGGCTCAAGCGGACGGAACTCAAATTGTCCTTTACGCTCGTCCGACTGGATCATAATTACCTTGTCAGGCTTTTGAAAATCTAAAATTGCCATTTTGTTTTCTTCTTTTTAATTGTTTTGCAGTTGCGCGGTCAAACCGGTTGAAGAAAGTCGATCAGACCCTTTTGCTGCAATCCAATGATTAAATAATGTAATAAGGAGCCCGAAGGCTCCAATATCGTGATCCCCTTTGAGCGGGGTCGGCTTACTTAGAGTATAATTCGACGATTAGTTGTTCCTTGATGTTCTCAGGAATCATATCGCGGGAAGGAAGACTCAAAAACTTACCTGATTTTGAAGAATTATCCCAATCTAACCAATCGTAACGCTTGTTTGTTGAAGCTGTCAATGAAGAAGTAATTGCTTCCAAAGACTTAGACTTCTCACGAACGCTAACTACATCACCAATACGCAAAGTATAAGAAGGAATGTTTACCACTTCTCCGTTTACTACAATGTGTTTGTGAGTAACCAACTGACGAGCAGCACGACGAGAAGGAGCAATTCCTAAACGGTATACTGTGTTGTCCAAGCGAGCTTCACACAATTGCAACAATACTTCACCTGTAATACCTTTCATGCGAGACGCTTTCTTGAACAAGTTCGAGAATTGACGCTCAAGGATACCGTAAGTATACTTTGCTTTTTGTTTTTCACCAAGCTGGATAGCGTACTCTGACTGCTTTCCACCACGGCGCTTGTTTGGTCCGTGTTGTCCTGGTCCATATTGTCTTTTGTCCAGAGATTTATCCGGACCGAAAATCGGGTCGCGGAAGCGACGAGCAATTTTCGATTTTGGGCCTGTATATCTTGCCATACTATAAAATGTAAAAAGGGGGATTATGAATTAAGGCTTTTCCTTCGATAATCAATTTCCCCTTTAGATTAAAAAATACTGTAAATTAAACGCGACGTCTTTTGGGAGGACGACAACCGTTGTGCGGAAGCGGAGTTACATCGATGATCTCGATCACTTCGATACCATGATTGTGAATTGCACGGATAGCTGATTCACGACCAGCTCCAGGTCCTTTCACAAATACACGCACTCTACGTAGTCCGAAGTCATGTGCTTCTTTAGATGCATCCTCAGCAGCAACTTGTGCAGCATACGGAGTGTTCTTTTTAGAACCCTTGAAGCCCATTTTTCCAGCGGATGACCAGGAAATAACCTGACCAGCGTTGTTCGTCAAAGAAATAATCACATTGTTGAAGGTAGCTTGAATATGCGCTTCACCCGCTGCGTCTACTTTGACGTTTTTCTTCTTCTTTTGATTTGCTTTTGCCATTTCTAACTATTATTTAGTCGCTTTCTTCTTGTTAGCAACTGTTTTTCTTCTACCTTTTCTAGTACGAGAATTGTTTTTCGTACGCTGACCTCTCAATGGAAGACCTGCACGGTGACGAATTCCACGTGTACATCCGATATCCATCAAACGTTTGATGTTTAATTGGATTTCAGAACGCAACTGTCCTTCTGTCTTAATCTCAGAAATTGAGTTACGAATCAAAGCGATCTGATCGTCATTCCAATCTTGTACTTTGATATTCTCATCAATTCCGTTTGATGTCAACACTTTCTTAGCCGTGCTACGACCAATTCCAAAGATGTACGTCAAACCGATTACACCTCTCTTGTTTTTTGGTAGATCAATACCTGCAATACGTGCCATAATTACCCTTGTCTTTGTTTTAGTTTAGGATTCTTCTTGTTAATCACGTAAACTCTTCCTTTTCTTTTAACGATCTTGCAATCTGCAGAACGTTTTTTTACTGAAGCTCTTACTTTCATCTTTTGCTTTTTTATCGGAATTCTTTCTTACAATTATTTGTAGCGGAAAGAAATACGTCCTTTAGTTAAATCATACGGAGACATTTCCACTTTCACACGGTCACCCGGAAGAATCTTAATGTAGAACATTCTCATCTTTCCTGAAATGTGCGCCGTAATCACGTGTCCATTCTCCAATTCGACACGAAACATTGCATTCGACAATGCTTCGATAATCGTTCCGTCTTGTTCTATAGATGCCTGTTTAGCCATAATCTAGAAACCTGATGACATTTCGTTTATACTTCTTCTTCCTCTCACACGAGATCCTTCCATCAAACCATCCATGTGGCGGTTCAACAAATAAGACTCAATTTGCTGAAGGGTATCTAAAACTACTCCTACCATGATTAACAACGAAGTTCCTCCGAAGAAATACTCAAAACCAGAAGTAATATTACAAGCATATGCTATGGATGGCAAGATCGCAATCAATGCAAGGAAAACAGATCCCGGCAAAGTAATGCGTGATACCAACGAGTCGATATACTCAGCAGTTTCATCTCCGGGACGAACCCCAGGGATAAATCCTCCACTGCGCTTCAAATCATCCGCCATTTTACGTGGGTTGATCATAATAGCAGTGTAGAAGTACGTAAATACGATAATCAAAAGCGCTAACAATGCATTGTAAGGCACACCATGTGTATCTCCTAATGCATACTGAATAATACCACCGTCTTTTTGCTGAGAGAAAATCATTACAGGGATAGTCATAATCGCCTGAGCGAAAATAATAGGCATTACCCCCGAAGCATTCACTTTCAAAGGCAAATAGTTTCTAGCCCCCTGCTCATCAACTGCTCTGGCTCCAACAACACGTTTTGCAGTGTTTAACGGAACTTTACGCACACCTTGAACAATCAGGATCGTTCCAAGTACGATAAGCATGAATACGATGATCTCCAAAACAATCTTAAGTGGGAAATCTTTGTTAGCAGCCATTTCAGACAAGAAAGATGACGGGAGACGAGACAAAATCCCTACGGTAATCAATAATGAAATACCATTCCCAATTCCTTTATCTGTAATGCGTTCACCCAACCATACAGCAAACATTGAACCGGCAACCATACAAGACACCGCTGTCGTCCACCATAACATGGATAGCTCAGCAGGCAGTGCACCCTGGATACTAGACGCATATAACGAGATATAACTTGGTGCCTGAACGGCACAAATTATAATCGTCAATACACGTGTATACGTATTGATTTGTTTTCTACCTGATTCACCTTCATTCTGCATTTTCTGAACAGCAGGAACTGCCATTCCCAATAACTGCATAATGATCGAAGCACTAATGTAAGGCATGATACCCAGTGCCATAATGGACACATTGGTAAACCCTCCACCGGAGAACATCGATAATAATGATTCAAGCACGTTGTCACCTCCTTTGCGGGATGCATTTGCAAGTACTGCTTCTGCATTCACACCAGGCAACATGATAAACGATCCGATACGGTATACGAGAATTAAGAAAAGCGTCAATAAGATACGCTTTCTTAATTCTTCTACTTTCCAGATGTTTTTTATGTTTTGTATAAACCGTTTCATAAAAAAAATGTCGGCAAAGTTAATTAGATTTCTGAAATAGAACCACCTTGAGCTTCAATTCCTGCTTTTGCAGAAGAAGAAAACTTGTGAGCACTTACTGTTACTTTCGCTTTAAGTTCTCCGCGACCCAGGATTTTTACAAGGTCGTTGCGAGATACCAAACCGTTTTCACGTAGTACTTCGATAGTAATATCAGTTACATTCTTACGTTCAACCAATGATTGAATAGCATCCAAATTGATTGCTTTGTATTCAACACGGTTGATATTTTTGAATCCGAACTTAGGAACACGACGTTGTAACGGCATTTGTCCTCCTTCGAATCCAATTTTCTTAGAATAACCAGAACGAGATTTCGCTCCTTTGTGACCGCGCGTAGCAGTACCACCACCACCGGAACCGTGTCCACGACCGATTCTCTTATCAGATAGAACGGATCCTTTAGCAGGTGTTAAATTATTTAAATTCATGGATAATTCGTTTTAAAGTATTATTCTACAACTTCTACCATATGCGCTACCTTCTTGATCATACCAAGAATTTGCGGAGTTGCTTCTTTCTCAATTACCTGGTTCAAACGGCGAAATCCTAACGCCTTGATTGTAGCTTTTTGACGAGCCGGGCGTTTGATAGCACTGCGAACTTGTTTGATTTTAATTGTTGCCATACTAGTTCTTATTAACCGTTAAACACTTTGTCCATACTGATTCCACGCTGACGTGCAACAGCAGCTGCATCGCGCATAGACGCCAATGCATTGATTGTTGCTTTAACAACGTTGTGTGGGTTGGATGATCCTTGAGATTTTGCCAATACGTTGTGAACACCTACAGATTCTAAAACTGCACGCATCGCACCACCAGCGATTACTCCTGTACCATTTGTAGCAGGTTTCAATAAAACTTCTGCTCCACCGAATTTTCCTTTTTGTGCATGAGGAACTGTACCTTTCAGGATCGGAACTTTAATAAGGTTCTTTTTCGCATCGTCGATTCCTTTTGTAATCGCTTCTGTTACTTCTTTCGCCTTACCAAGACCATGTCCAACGATACCGTTTTCATCCCCAACAACTACGATAGCTGAGAAACTGAACGTACGACCACCTTTTGTTACTTTAGTCACACGGTTCACAGCTACCAATTTATCTTTAAGCTCAATATCTGAGGCTTTTACTCTATTTCCTATAATTGCTGCCATGATGATTAAAATTTAAGTCCACCTTCTCTAGCTGAATCAGCTAATGATTTAACACGACCGTGGTACAAGTACCCGTTACGGTCAAACACTACTGATTCTACACCAGCTTTTACCGCTTTTGATGCGATTTCTTTTCCTACAATCGCTGCCTGCTCAGATTTGCTCTTTTTGTCAGCAGCTTTGTTCTTGTAAGAAGAAGCAGCAGCCAATGTAACTCCTTTTGTATCGTCGATCAACTGAGCATAGATTTGCTTGTTTGAACGGAATACAGAAAGACGAGGCACGGAAGTAGTACCAGAAATTTTCTTTCTGATTCTTCTTTTAATCTTTGCTCTTCTGTTTAATTTACTAAATGCCATAACTTTTAAAATTATTTTTTACCTGCAGATTTACCAGCTTTTCTTCTAATCTCTTCACCCATAAAGCGAATACCTTTTCCTTTGTACGGCTCAGGTTTACGAAGGGAACGAATTTTGGCAGCAGCCTGGCCCAAAAGTTGCTTATCGTGTGACTCTAAAGTCACAACCGGAGCTTTACCTTTTTGAGTATCTGCAGATACCTTAATTTCTTTCGGGAACTCGATGATGATCGGGTGAGAATAACCTAAAGCTAACTCCAACGATTGTCCTGTTGCAGTTGCACGGTAACCTACTCCGATTACTTCCAATTCCTTTTTGTACCCTTCGGATACACCAACAACCATGTTCTGGATTAAAGCGCGGTATAAACCATGCTTAGAACGATGGTCCGGCGCATCAGACGCGCGGCTTAAAGTGACCTCAGATCCTTCAATGTTGATTGAAACAGCTTCTGTATCGAAGTCTTGTTCCAATGTTCCATTCTTTCCTTTTACGGAGATAACTGATCCGTCCACCTTTACTTCAACTCCACTCGGGATTGTTACTGGGGATTTACCTATCCTTGACATTATTTATTTAATTACGAATTACGAAAACGAGCGCGAAGGTACAACAATAAAAGATACGAGTCAAGACCCATATCTTTTTTGCTTACCTAGCACTCAGAAATCTGCATTCTAGTTTCTACTTGTTTAAAAGAAAAAAGGCGGCTGAGCTTAGTCGGAGCCCCCTTTTTAATTTTATGCTTTTTAATATACGTAGCAAAGAACTTCTCCGCCAACGTTTTCTTTTCTTGCTTCTTTATCTGTGATTACTCCTCTGGAAGTAGAAACGATAGCAATTCCCAATCCGTTCAATACACGTGGCATTTCTGCTGCACCTGAATACTTACGAAGACCTGGACGAGACGCACGCTCGATCTTAGTAATCGCCGGAACTTTTGTTGATTGGTTGTACTTCAAAGCAATCTTAATGATTCCTTGTTTTCCATCTTCTTCGAACTTGTAATTCGCGATGTAACCTTGATCGAACAAGATTGCTGTAATGGCTTTTTTCGTGTTTGAAGCAGGGATTTCAACTGTTTTCAAACGAGCCATATTCGCGTTACGGATTCGTGTTAGATAATCTGCAATAGGATCTGTATACATGTCCTTTTTCTTTTATTAATTACTCGGTAGAGTTTCAATTCGTCAACTGACGAAGACTTTTACCAACTTGCTTTTTTAACTCCCGGGATTTTACCTGCCAAAGCCATTTCACGGAAAGTAACACGTGAAACACCGAATTGACGCATATAACCACGAGGACGACCAGTCAACCCGCAACGATTGTGTACACGAACCTTAGAAGAGTTCGCTGGCAATTGCTGCAATGCATCCCAATCTCCGGCAGCTTTCAACTCTGCTCTTTTAGCAGCGTATTTAGCAACCATTTTTTCTCTTTTGCGCTCACGCGCTTTCATTGATTCCTTAGCCATTGTCTTATTTTTTGATGAATGGGAATCCGAAGGCATCTAGCAAAGCTCTTCCTTCTTCGTCGCTTTCAGCTGTTGTAACAAAAGTGATATCCATACCCAGGATCTTGCTTACCTTATCGATATCGATCTCCGGGAAAATGATATGCTCTTTAACTCCCAAATTGAAGTTCCCACGTCCGTCAAATCCTTTCGGGTTAACTCCACGGAAGTCACGTGTACGAGGTAAAGCAACAGCAATAAAACGATCTAAGAAGTCGTACATTTTATCACCGCGTAAAGTAACTTTAGTACCGATTGGCATTCCTTTACGCAATTTAAAGTTCGAAACGTCTTTTTTAGATATCGTAGCTACTGCTTTTTGACCTGCGATGCGAGAAACATCTGCAACCGCATTGTCAACGATTTTCTTATCAGCAACTGCATCACCCAATCCCTGGCTGATTACAATCTTCTGCAACTTAGGCACACGCATAATGGTTTTGTACCCAAATTTCTCAGTCAATGCAGGAATAATTTCCTCTTTGTACTGTTTTTTTAATCTTGGTGAATAACTCATTACTTGATCTCCTCTCCTGATTTTTTAGAATAACGAACTAACTTACCTTTCGCATTTTCCTTACGTCCAACGCGAGTCGCTTGTCCTTTAACAACCACCATTAGGTTAGAAATATGGATAGTTCCTTCTTTCTCAACGATTCCTCCTTGTGGCTCAGACGCGCTAGGTTTTGTGTGACGTTTAACCATGTTCACTCCACCTACGGTAGCACGCTCTTTGTTTCTGTCGATAGTCAGTACTGTTCCTTCCTGACCTCTAGACTCACCGCTTAATACTTTAACAGTGTCGCCTACTTTGATGTGTAATTTCTTTTGCATGACTTCACTACTAATTAAAGTACTTCGGGAGCAAGTGAAACAATTTTCATGTAATTGTTCTCACGAAGCTCACGAGCTACTGGTCCAAAAATACGGGTTCCTCTCATCTCCCCCGCCTGATTCAAGATAACACATGCGTTATCATCGAAACGAATGTAAGAACCGTCCGGACGGCGAACCTCCTTGCGTGTTCTTACAACAACCGCCTTGGCAACCGATCCTTTTTTAACGGCTCCAGAGGGCATTGCGCTCTTAACAGCTACGACGATCTTATCTCCTACTGAAGCATAACGACGTTTTGTTCCACCTAATACGCGGATACATAACACCTCTTTTGCTCCGGAGTTATCGGCAACTGCAAGTCTTGATTCTTGTTGTATCATTGCAACTAATTATTATTTAGCTCTTTCTAAAATTTCTACTAATCTCCAGTTCTTGTTCTTAGACAAAGGACGGGTCTCCATGATCTTAACGGTGTCACCAATGTTACAATCGTTATTTTCATCGTGGGCCACAAATTTAGTAGTTTTTTTCACGAACTTACCATACTTCGGGTGCTTTACTTTTCTTTCTACAGAAACCACGATAGATTTTTCCATCTTATCGCTAGTAACTGTCCCGATACGTTCTTTTCTTAAATTACGCTTTTCCATTTGAAGCTTATTTAACGAATCCGGCATTAAGCCTGATTCTGACGTTTTGTTAATTCAGTATTCAAACGAGCAATAGCTTTGCGGTTGTTACGGATTACGATTGGGTTTTCCAATGGAGTAACTTTGTGTCCCAACTTCAATTTTGCCTGTGCTTCTGTTGCACTTGCAATTTGCTTTTGCAAATCTTCAACTGAAAGTTTACTTAAATCTTCCTTCTTTTTCATGCTTTCAATTATTTACCAGGTACAACATAATCGTTACGAACGATGAACTTACATTTTACCGGTAGCTTTTGAGCAGCCAAACGCAATGCTTCTTTAGCAACTTCGTAAGGAACTCCGTCTGCTTCAAACATAATACGTCCTGGTCTTACAACTGCCACCCAGTGGCTTGGAGCTCCCTTACCTTTACCCATACGTACCTCTGCAGGCTTCGATGTGATCGGTTTGTCAGGGAAGATTCGGATCCACACCTTTCCTTCACGCTTCATGTAACGCGTAACTGCGATACGGGAAGCTTCAATCTGGCGTGATGTAATCCATCCCGGCTCCAATGTTTTCAGTCCGAAAGATCCGAATGCAATAGTAGATCCGCGTTGCGCTTCACCACGATTACGACCTTTTTGAACTCTTCTAAATTTGGTTCTCTTTGGAGATAACATCTTCTGAAAATTTTAATGTGTTTTTACTTCTTTTTACGGTTGTTTCCACCTTTTCCTCCAGCCGGACGACGGTTTCCTCTATCGCGGTCTCCAGATGGCGCACCACCTTTAGCCCCCTGAGCTGCCATTCCAACATTTGGAGAAAGATCACGACGACCGTAAACTTCACCTTTGCAGATCCATACTTTGATACCGATCAATCCGTAAGTAGTCAATGCCTCACCTACTGCATAATCGATATCAGCTCTGAACGTATGTAACGGAGTACGTCCATCTTTGTACATTTCTGAACGAGCCATTTCAGCTCCATTCAAACGACCTGAAATTTTCACTTTGATACCTTCGGCACCCATTCTCATGGTTGAACCGATAGCCATCTTGATAGCACGACGAAATGAAATACGAGCTTCGATCTGACGAGCGATACCATCTGCAACCAAACGAGCATCCAATTCAGGACGTTTTACCTCGAAAATGTTGATCTGGATCTCTTTTTTCGTCAATTTCTTTAACTCTTCTTTCAATTTGTCTACTTCTTGACCACCTTTACCGATAATCACACCCGGACGAGCCGTGTTGATTGTTACAGTAACGAGCTTGAGGGTACGCTCGATGATGATTTTCGAAATACTTGCTCTGGATAAACGAGCGTGAAGATACTTGCGGATCTGATCGTCTTCAACGATTTTATCGCGGTAGTTATCTCCACCGTACCAGTTAGATTCCCATCCGTGGATGAAACCTAGTCTATTACCAATTGGATTCGTCTTTTGTCCCATTTCCTTTACAATTATTTTGAACCATCAACAACGATAGTCACGTGGTTTGATCTTTTACGAACTCGGTAAGCTCTACCTTGAGGTGCAGTTTGGATACGCTTTAGCATTCCAGCCGAACCAACTTCGATTGATTTTACCACTAATTTTTCATCCTCAATGCTCTTACCTTCGTTTTTAGCTTCCCAGTTAGCAATTGCTGAACGCAACAACTTGGATAGGCTTAACGATGCGTCTTTCGCATTGTGTTGCAATATGTTTAGAGCTTTGTTTACTTCTACTCCACGTACAAGATCTGCAACCAATCTCATTTTACGAGGAGAAATCGGAGAATTGTTCAACTTCGCAAAAGCGATCGACTTATTCTCTTCTTTAATTTTATCAGCTCTTAATTTCTTTCTAGCGCCCATGTCACTTGAATTTTAAACTATCTTTTTTTATCCTTTTTGTTAGCACCATGCCCACGGAAGTTACGTGTAGGAGAAAATTCTCCCAACTTGTGACCTACCATGTTCTCTGTTACAAACACAGGAATAAACTTATTCCCGTTATGCACTGCAAACGTCAACCCGACCATGTCAGGAGTGATTGTAGAAGCTCGGGACCAAGTTTTGATCACTGCTTTGCTTCCGCTTTCTTGTGCTGCATCCACTCTTTTTGTCAACTTATAGTGTACAAAAGGTGGTTTTTTCAACGAACGACTCATACCTTATTTCTTTCTTCTCTCGATGATAAACTTATCTGAATACTTCTTTTTCGCACGCGTTTTGTATCCTTTAGCAGGCATACCGTTACGAGAACGAGGGTGACCACCGGCGTTACGCCCTTCACCACCACCCATCGGGTGATCTACCGGGTTCATCACAACACCACGTACACGTGGACGACGACCCAACCAGCGTGAGCGACCAGCTTTACCAGAAACTACTAATGAATGTTCTCCATTCGATACAGCTCCGATTGTAGCCATACAAGTAGTCAAAATCATACGAGTCTCACCAGAAGGCAATTTGATAATCGCAAAACGACCATCACGAGCGTTCAATTGAGCATATGTTCCTGCTCCACGAGCAATTGCACCACCTTTTCCAGGCTGCAACTCGATGTTATGGATCACAGATCCAAGAGGAACATCGGATAAAAATAATGCGTTTCCAACATTTGGAGCGGCACCTGCACCAGATACAACAGTATCACCAACTTTCAATCCTTCAGGAGCAACGATGTAACGTTTCTCTCCATCCACATAGTAAAGCAACGCGATACGAGCAGTTCTGTTCGGATCGTATTCGATTGTTTTAACAACCGCAGGAACACCATGTTTCTCACGTTTGAAATCGATAATACGATACTTTTGCTTGTGTCCACCACCGATGTAGCGCATGGTCATACGACCATCATTGTTACGACCACCAGACTTGCTTTTTTTCGCAACCAAGCTCTTTTCAGGAACGTTCGTTGTTACTTCAGCATACGTACTGTTGATCTTGTGTCTTTGCCCTGGAGTAATAGGCTGAAATTTTCTAAGACCCATCAGTTTTTACTTAAAAATTATTAAACAAATCAATCGTTTCTCCTGCAGCAACAGTTACGATGGCTTTTTTCCATACGCGACTTTTTTGCTCAACGACACCTCTATTCGTATATTTTGTAGAGGATTTTCCACCGCCATAAGTGAGTGTGCGTACATTCACAACGTGAACTCCGTACATCTTTTCGACAGCGCTTTTAATTTCCAATTTATTCGCCTTGCGATCTACTTCGAAAGCAAAGCTACCGTTATCATTAGCGGCAGTTGCTTTTTCAGTAATGATTGGCTTTTTGATAATTGTACTCATCATCAATTAGTTTAGAATCTTTTCGATTACTTCGATTGAACTTTCTGTTAATACAACTTTCTTCGCATTCAACACATCGTATGTGTTAACGGAATCAGCAGATACAACTTTAACGCGTTGTAAGTTACGTGAAGACAAGTAAACATTGTCGTTACCTGATCCTACGATCATCAACACCTTCTCGTTTAACAAGTTCAAGTTCGATAACATCGATTTGAATTCTGCTGTTTTTGGTGTTGCAAGAGCTACATCTTCTAACACTACGATTGAATCCAATTTTGCTTTATAAGCGAAAGCAGATTTACGTGCCAAACGCTTTAATTTGATATTCAATTTGAAGTGATAGTTACGCGGGCGTGGTCCGAAAATACGTCCTCCACCTACACGTGTACCAGATTTAACGCTACCAGCACGAGCACCACCCGTACCTTTTTGCTTTTTCAATTTTCTGGTAGATCCAGATACTTCAGCTCTTTCTTTTGATTTGTGCGTTCCCTGACGACGGTTCGCCAAGTGCTGCTTCACATCTAAATAGATTGCGTGATCGTTCGGCTCAATTCCAAAGATTGTCTCCGATAAGGTTACCTTTTTGGAAGTAGCCTTTCCTTTGCTATCAATTACTTTTACTTCCATTATTTCTCAATTGTTACGGTTGAACCTTTAGGTCCTGGAATGGAACCTTTCACTACGATTAAATTTTTGTCAGCCAAAACACGCAATACTTCTAAGTTCTCAACAGTTACGCGTTTGTTACCCATTTGTCCGGCCATGCGCATTCCTTTGAATACACGTGCCGGATAAGAACAAGCTCCGATTGACCCCGGCGCACGCAAACGGTTGTGCTGACCGTGAGTAGATTGTCCAACCCCACCAAAATTGTGGCGTTTTACAACCCCTTGAAAACCTTTTCCTTTAGATGTTCCAACTACTCCAACAAATTCTCCTTCTTCGAAGATTGTTGCGTCAACCACATCTCCAAGATTAAGTCCGTCAAAACCTTTAAACTCAACCAATTTAGATTTTGGTGTTGTTTTAGCTTTTTTGAAATGACCTTTCAATGCATTTGGAGTGTTTCTTTCTTTACGCTCTCCAAATCCTAATTGAATTGCCTCGTACCCATCTCGATCTTGTGTTTTAACCTGAGTTACTACACAAGGACCAGCTTCTATTACTGTGCATGGTGTTGCCTTACCCTCGGCACTGTAGACGCTAGTCATTCCGATTTTTTTACCAATAATTCCAGGCATACTTTACTTTAATTATTAATTATAAATTATTAAAGTGATGTAAATGCCCCCCGACGTTTACCGTCGGGGGTATTTCATCACACTTTAATTTCTACATCAACTCCAGAAGGAAGTTCTAATCTCATTAATGCATCAACAGTCTTGGATGAAGAACTGTAGATATCCAACAAACGCTTGTAAGAACACAATTCGAACTGCTCACGCGCTTTCTTGTTAACGTGTGGTGAACGCAATACCGTGTAAATACGTTTGTGAGTTGGTAATGGAATTGGACCACTAACTACTGCTCCTGTTGCTTTAACTGTTTTTACGATTTTCTCAGCTGACTTGTCAACCAGGTTGTGATCGTATGACTTTAATTTAATTCTAATCTTTTGGCTCATTACTCGTTTGTATTAAGCGGAAACTTTTCCATTATTTTTTGCAATCACTTCGTCTGCTACGTTCTTAGGAGCCTCTGCGAAGTGAGAGAATTCCATTGAAGATGTTGCACGACCTGAAGAAAGTGTACGTAATTGTGTTACGTAACCGAACATTTCAGATAAAGGAACGTCAGCTTTAACTACTTTAGATCCTGCTTTATCATCCATTCCACGAACGATCGCACGACGACGGTTCAAGTCACCTACGATATCCCCCATGTTCTCTTCCGGAGTAACCACTTCAATTTTCATGATCGGTTCCAACAAGATCGGACGACATTTCTTCAATGCTTCACGGTATGCCATTTTAGCAGCCAATTCGAAAGACAATGAATCTGAATCGACAGCGTGGAATGATCCATCAATCAATTCAACTTTCAATGCTTCAACCGGGTACCCAGCCATTACACCATTTTTCATGGATTCTTTGAATCCTTTCTCTACTGAAGGAATAAATTCACGAGGAATGTTACCACCTTTGATAGAGTTAACGAACTCAAGACCTGTCTTCTCCTGGTTATCTTGTGGAGAGATCTTCACATAGATATCCGCGAACTTACCACGACCACCAGACTGTTTCTTGTACACTTCACGGTGTTCGATAGAAGCAGTAATATCTTCACGGTAAGAAACCTGAGGAGCACCTTGGTTAACCTCCACTTTAAACTCACGACGTAAGCGGTCAACGATAATATCCAAGTGCAACTCACCCATTCCGGAGATAACTGTTTGTCCAGTCTCTTCGTCAGTGTTTACACGGAATGTTGGATCCTCTTCAGCCAATTTGTTCAAACCGATACCCAATTTATCCTGGTCAGCCTGAGTTTTAGGCTCAATAGCGATTCCGATTACCGGCTCAGGGAAGTTCATAGACTCCAATACGATCGGTGCATTCTCAGCACATAATGTATCTCCTGTACGGATATCCTTAAATCCAACCAATGCTGCGATATCTCCTGCTCCAAGCTCGTCAATCTGATTTTGCTTGTTAGCGTGCATCTGGAAGATACGGGAAATACGCTCTTTGTTTCCTGTACGTGTGTTCAATACGTAAGAACCTGCAGGCAATTTACCTGAGTAAGCACGTGTAAAGCACAAACGACCTACGAAAGGATCCGTTGCGATTTTAAACGCCAAAGCTGCGAAAGGCTCATCGTAAGAAGGCTTGCGGGATGCAGGCTCATCTGTTTTAGGATTGATTCCCTCTATAGCTTCGATATCCAATGGAGAAGGAAGAATTTCCATCACCATATCCAACATTGCCTGAACTCCTTTGTTTTTGAAAGAAGATCCACACATCATCGGAACAACTTTTCCTGAGATAGTAGCCTGACGCAATGCATCAAGAATCTCACGTTCAGTCAAAGAGTTTTCATCTTCGAAGAATTTCTCCATCAATGACTCATCGAATTCAGCTACTGCCTCCAACAACTCAGAACGCAATCTGCGAGCGTCATCGATAATGTCTGCAGGAATTTCTACTTCTTCGAATGTCATCCCCTGGTCAGCATCGTTCCAAACGATTCCTTTCCAGTTGATCAAATCTACAACACCTTTGAAATTATCTTCGTCACCGATGTTGATTTGTAATGGCAATGCGTGAGAACCCAACATTTCTTTCACCTGCTTACACACGTTTAAGAAATCTGCTCCCTGACGGTCCATTTTGTTAACGAAACCAATACGAGGAACATTGTAGTTGTTAGCCAAACGCCAGTTTGTTTCAGATTGAGGCTCAACTCCGTCTACTGCAGAGAATAAGAACACCAATCCATCCAATACACGTAATGAACGGTTTACCTCTACGGTAAAGTCAACGTGTCCCGGAGTATCAATAATGTTGATGTGGTATTTTGTACCACGGTAGTTCCAGTTTACTGTTGTTGCAGCTGAAGTAATGGTAATACCACGCTCCTGCTCTTGCTCCATCCAGTCCATTGTAGCACCACCGTCGTGTACCTCACCAATTTTGTGGTTTACCCCTGAGTAGTACAAAATACGCTCAGTGGTAGTTGTTTTCCCAGCATCAATGTGAGCTGCGATACCAATATTTCTTGTGTATTTAAGATCTCTTGCCATTTCTTAGAATCTAAAATGTGAAAACGCTTTGTTAGCTTCAGCCATACGTAGTGTATCTTCTTTTTTCTTGTAAGCAGCACCTTCTTCTTTTGAAGCGGCGATGATCTCAGAAGCAAGTTTACCTGCCATTGACTTCTCATTACGCTTACGAGCGTATCCAATCAACCATTTCATAGCCAATGATTGTTTACGTCCTTCACGAACTGGAGTAGGGATCTGGAATGTAGCTCCACCAACACGGCGAGAACGAACCTCCACTGAAGGAGTTACGTTTTCCAATGCTTTCTTGAATACTTCCAATCCTTCTTGATCTTCTAATTTCTTGTCTACGATCTCTAGCGCATCGTAGAAAATTTTAAATGCCAAATTCTTTTTTCCGGAGTACATTAAGTTGTTTACAAACTTAGTTACCGTAACGTCATTAAACTTCGGATCCGGGAGGATGGCAATCTTTTTCGCTTTTCTTCTTCTCATCTCTTAAAAAGTTTAATTATTTTTTAGCTTTTGGACGTTTTGTTCCGTACTTAGAACGACGTTGTGAACGGCCTTCAACACCTGCAGTATCCTCCGCACCACGAACGATGTGGTAACGAACCCCCGGTAAATCTTTAACCCTTCCACCACGCACAAGAACCAAAGAGTGTTCTTGTAAGTTGTGACCTTCTCCTCCGATATAAGCATTCACTTCTTTACCGTTGGTAAGACGAACACGCGCTACTTTACGCATAGCTGAGTTCGGCTTCTTAGGTGTAGTGGTGTACACACGTACACATACTCCTTTGCGCTGCGGACAAGAATCCAAAGCCGCTGACTTTGACTTCTTTACTACCGCAGTCCTTCCCTTTCGCACTAACTGTTGTATAGTTGGCATACAGTACTCAAATTTTGTTAATTAATAAATATAGTTTTCCCCAAAGAACACACTTTGAGGGGTGCAAAGATAGATAGAAAAACTTACAAAGCAAGTCTTTTACTAAAAAAGTGCTGTTTTTGAACAAATTAATGTTGATGAAAATCAACCAACTAATTTTCCAAAGCAAAAAAACACCCCTAAAGCCACTTTCATTTTTTGGCGCAATAGAATCCTTCATCAATTACCTTAATCAGGAATATCCCGGAAGCCCATTTCGACAATTCCAGGTGTTTTAAGAAATGATTAAGAACCAAATCATTAAACGGTTCGTTTTTTATCAACAATACTAAATCGATTTAAACCTGAACATTCAGCTTTTCAGGTAATTATGGTTGTGAAAACTTAATATTGACATAACTTTAATTTCTTGCAGACAAATGTACTTTAGCTGAAAATTCCGCTACAACATGAAGGTAATCCTCTCCGTATCCTTACTCCTGCTATTCCATTCTATTTCTGCTCAAACAACCATCGCTATCCAGGATTTTGATGGCGGTGCTCCGGCCTGGGGCTTTACAAATACAGGCGGCACTACTGTCACAGGAAGCTCAGGAACAGGCGACAGGCCTGCTTCATCCTTAGTTTACACAAGCGCAACAACTTCCTTTGGAACGGTTAACACTACTTCAACAGTGACGTTCAATAATATAAGCGGTTTGGGAGCATACACATCCAAATATGTCGAATTCCGTTTGGCATCCTGGTCCCTCGGATCAACAGGTAACGGTGCAGAAACCGGAGACGCAGTGAACCTGGACATTTCTTTTGATGGCGGAACCACCTACTCCAATGAAATCCAGGTTACCGGAAACCTGAATGCATACTGGCACTATACTACCGGAACCGGTCTTGCAACTGCGGTTTACGATGGGAATAACACACCGGCCAGCTTCGCTCCGGGCGGAACAGCAGGTAACAAAACAACAGACGGCTACTCAACGGTCCGCCTCGATCTACCAAACGCTTGCACACAAGTAAGGATCCGCATTAGGGCCATCAATAATGCAACATCCGAACGCTGGACAATTGACGATGTGAAACTGATCGGAACATTATCGGCCCCCTGTTCTCCGGGAGCTGGGCCAACAACCAATGCGAGTAACATCACTTCGACCAATTTCTGTACGAGTGCCCAAATTAACTTTACAGCCGGAAACGGAGCAAACCGGATCGGGGTCGTTTCATTGAATAATTTTTCGGATACACCGGTCAATGGCACCAACTACACCGCAAACAGCACATACGGATCGGGATCATTGCTCGGCGCAGGAAACTACGTTGTTATGAACGGAAGCGGAAATACCGTAACTATAACCGGACTTACCGCAGGCACAACCTATTATTTCAAAGTATTCGAGTACAATGGAACGAGTGTTAATTGCGACGAATCTTATCTAACGACATCGATAACAACCTATTCGTTCACCACGCAATCCAATTGCAATACGCCTCAAATCCGCTCCATACTGGCAGATGCATGCTCCAGTGTTGAAGGTCTGGATGAACAAGTAATTATTGAAAACGGCTCCAATCCATTATCCATTAATGATATCAATCTGGCTTTTCCTTCCGGGGGAACTTATTGTAATTCCGGATGCGGAACAAATACATTGGGAAATAACGCTGCTTACATCAATCAATTGAATACAGCGGCCGGCTGCAGTTTGTTTACTTATGCAGACCCGATTCCGGCAGGGGCTATTATCGTGGTATTTACAGGTCAGACCCCTTCCTATGTGATGGATTATTCTCCGCAATGTCCCTCAACACAACAATACTATGCTGTTTTTTGCAATAACACCGATATTAGCGGTCGTTTTGCGAACAGCGGTACCGGAACACGTACGTTGAATGCCGTTTTTGCAGGAACAAACGAATCGGCCACCTATGCACCAAACTCTTTGGGCGGAAACGGAAGCTTCATCGATTTCGACGATCCCGGAAACCCGACATACCGTGTGGAACCAACCTGTATCTATCCTTTGGACGTTGAATTGTTGAACTGGCAGGCCTCCATGATGGATAATGAAGTATTGCTGACATGGACTACCCTTTCCGAAACCAATCTCGGTAAATTTGATGTATTAAGGATAGATCCTTACCACGCAACAGACGAAATCGTTCAAACCATTTACACTACCGGAAATTCAGACGACAGGAAAGAATATTCAGTTGTTGATACGAATCCTGCACCCGGGATGAATTACTACCAATTATCATCGGTAGACCGCGACGGAAAACAGGCAAGAAGTGCAATTATTGCAATAAACACACAGACTTCAGAGCAATATGCAAGATATCTTTCCGGGACCGTAATATTTGGGAAAGCTCTTAAAAAAGGAGATGCTTTGACTTTCTACAACTGCGAAGGAAAAGATATTCGTTCTTTCGAGATCCGGGAACCAAGTAATTATGTGGAACAGGAACTCACTTCCGGAATCACATTGATTCGAATTACTTATAGAAACGGATTTTCAGAAGTAATCCGATTATTGGTTATCAATTAATTTGGAATTAATGAAACTATTGAACCAAAAAGCGGCTTTGCTAGGCCGCTTTTTGGTTGCTTAAAACTTTTATTATTTGTTCTGAATCTGAATGGTCTTCATCTATTCAAATCAACTTTAGATTACCTGCAGAATCAACGTATCTATGGGATTATCAAACCCTGTAACAAACCGCATTGATATTCATTCCGGCTCCCACAGATGCGAACAGAACGATATCTCCTTCCGTGATTTTATATCCGTTCAACTCCTCCCGCTTCACCATACTTAATAAGGTAGGAATGGTAGCCACCGAACTGTTTCCCAGTTTGTGAATATTCATCGGCATCACGTGTTTTGGCATTTCAGTGACCCCATACAATTTATACAGCTCTCGGACAATGGCTTCATCCAGCTTTTCATTTGCCTGATGGATAAAGATCTTTTTCACATCCTGGATCTGAATACCTGCTTTATCCAGACAATCTTTCATGGCAAGCGGTACGTTCTTGATGGCGTACTCATATACCTTCCGGCCTTTCATTTTCACATAGCGGATTCTTGGGTCCGATTCCGGAAAGTTAGATTTTCCCAAATTCAAATAAGTCACCTCATCTTCACAATGGCTTTGTGCACTGAAAGAAAGTATTCCCGAATCCGAATCCTGCAGCTCTAAGATCGTTGCTCCTGCCCCATCTGAAAAGATCATGCTGTCCCGGTCGTGCTGGTCCAAAACACGGCTCAATGCCTCTGCCCCGATCACCAAACATTTCTTCGCCATTCCTGCCTGGATGAATGCATGTGCCTGAATGAGTCCCTGCAGCCAGCCCGGACAGCCGAAAATCAAGTCGTAAGCCACGCAGTTCGGGTTCTTGATCCCCAAACTGTGTTTCACTCTTGAAGCAATTGACGGGATCATATCCGTTTGGATCGTATGCTTGATCACATCCCCGAAATTATGCGCTACGATAATCTGATCAATGGTTTCCGGGTCACAGTTCCCGTCACGGATCGCATCCGCAGCAGCAATAGCAGCCATATCCGAACAATTCAGGTCTTCTGTCGCATAACGGCGCTCTTCGATACCCGTGATGGTTTCAAACTTCTGAGCAATTACCTCAGGCTTTAAAGGAATGGATTGCTGATTTTCGTCATAAAATTTATGCAATGCAAAATCAGCATTTGTCTTGATTACTGCGGGAATATATCTTCCGATACCTGTAATTACACTTTTCATATTATCTAAAACGTTATTATAATAATTACAGAAGCTCAGGGGTATTTGTTTCTCCACCAGGAGCAGGGGATGCTTTGACAAAGATAAACAGATTCGCTTTTTAACAAATCCTTTTAGCTTTTTTTTGGAGTTAGGATTTACTCTATTCTAAAAGCCATGTCAATACTCCTTTGAGAAATCAATCATCAAACCACGATTCGTATAAGTCTTGATCAATCGTTCCCTTTTTGCTGCATCATTCTTCAAAACGGTCATTTTGTAAGGCTTCACCAATGCATTCGATTCCGAATTCGGGTATTTCTTGTTCAGATAAGCGTATGCATCTTCAAAGTAGGAATCCAATTCTTGTTTCTCAACACCATTATCATCGGTAAAATGATTGATCAAAGGGGTGTTGTCCATTCCCAGTAAAAAGAAAGTAAACAGATACTTCTGAATTGACTGAGCGTTTTTAGACAACATAAAATCCGGGTTCTTCTTATTGAAATTCTCCCACCAAACCAAGCGGTCCGCATACTGTTGCGGAGAAATAACAATTCCAGCATCAACGCTAAACACTTCGTCGGTTTCTTGTCGAAGCCCTTCCAGGTACTCTTTCATTACCGGTGAAACGAAAGTGTAAAAATGTTTTGAAACAAACGATCTGTTTTGTCCTATTTCAACCATTCCTTCCGGACAGTCTATCCTGAACCCATTCTTTTCAATGCTTTTTCTAAAAGGAACATACTTCTTCTCAAAGGGTTCCTCCCTTACTCCCAAACTATCAAAAGTAATACATGGGAAATCTTCAAAAAAAGAGTCATTCATCAGCTTTTCATTCAGACTGCCTTCTATCTTTTCATACAACTGATCAAAAACAACATAAGCGCTGTCACATAATCCCTGATTGGCGCCTGAAAACAATTCGGCATACTTTTCAGCTGCTAAGGTTACCGACTTCTCACTTTTCGAATCAAGGGAAGCGATAAAAGTTTTATAATCTTTCAATAAATCTCTTGTGTCTGTAACTTCATTTACTTCGTTCTTCCCTTCCTTTGCTTCTTTTTCAGGTGAGGGAGAAGAACATGATACCAGGTACAAACCAGCAATAAGCACTGTGAATAATTTCATTCCTGTTCTTTTCATAAGATCCGAGATAGTTGACAATTGGCTTTCCACGATGAAATTAACCAAATAAATTAAATTTGTTACATGAAGTATTTCCTGTTCTCCCTTTTGATGATGCTGGTTCCAGCCGCTTTCGGGCAGTTGTATAAAGATCCCACACAACCCGTAGAAGTCCGGGTCAAAGATCTTTTAAACCGAATGACCCCCGAAGAAAAGTTCTGGCAGGTATTCATGGTGCCATCGGACGGTGACACAACTAGCGGAAAACTCAAACACGGAATTTTCGGACTGCAACTCAGCGCAAGTTCACAGGGAGATGCCGGCGGGCAGTTACTGAATTACAACACTTCAGACAACGCTCTGACACTTATCCGGAAGATCAACACAACCCAACATTACCTGGTGGAAAAAACACGTCTTGGAATTCCCATGATCCCTTTTGACGAAGCACTTCACGGACTGGTACGAAATAACGCAGCAAGCTTTCCACAGGCTATCGCAATGGCTGCAACCTGGGACACCACTTTGATCAAACAAGCAGCCGGACACATTGCAGAAGAATGCAAAGTTCGCGGTATCCGGCAGATCCTTTCTCCGGTCATTAATCTGGCAACAGATGTCCGTTGGGGCCGCATCGAAGAAACTTATGGCGAAGATCCTTTTTTAACCACTCAAATAGGGCTGGCATTTATCCGGGCATTTGAATCGCGCGGCATTATCACAACACCGAAACATTTTATTGCCAATGTAGGTGACGGCGGCCGAGACAGCTATCCTATCCACTTAAGCGAACGTTTCCTGGAAGAAACCCATTTTGTTCCGTTTAAGCAGACAATCCACCTGGGGAATGCCCGTTCTATTATGACAGCTTATAATTCTCTCAACGGAACAGCCTGCTCTTCCAATAGCTGGCTGCTGACCGAAAAATTGAAAAATGAATGGAAATTCAAAGGATTTGTTATTTCCGACGCCAATGCGGTTGGCGGCGAGCTGGTGCTGCACAAAACAGCCAAAGACTATGCTGAAAGTGGTGCACATTCCATCAATGCAGGAATGGATGTCATTTTTCAAACCGACATCAATCACGCGGATTTGTTTTATCCGGCTTTCGCAAACGGACTGGTTGATGAGAAAAGACTGGATGACGCAGTTTCACGTATACTCCGCGCAAAATTCGAATTAGGGTTATTTGAACACCCATACGTTTCCGAGAAAATAAATGAAGAGATACTTCAATCCAATGGTGAACAGCTAAGCAAACAAGTTGCTGACGAGTCTATTGTTCTTTTGAAAAACGAAAAACGCACACTTCCACTTTCTACCTACACCGGAACTATTGCAGTTTTCGGAACCGATGCGATCGAAGCAAGATTGGGTGGATATAGCGGACCAGGCTATCAAAAAACTTCTATTTTGGATGGATTAAAAGAGTATGTTGGAAAAAGCGGAAACATCCTTTACTCCGAAGGTGCAAAACGAACCAATGACTCTTACGAAGTAATACAATCCATGTATTTAAGTACCGAGGGAAAACCCGGACTGAAAGCTTGTTATTATGATAATCCGGAACTTTCGGAAAATCCTGTATTGGAACAACAAGACGGACAAGTCGATTTTCACTGGACATTGTATTCCCCACATGAGAAACTGAAGTCAGATCATTACAGTGTGTGCTGGACCGGAGAATTAACTGCTCCCGAGAGTGGCGAATTCCAAATCGGACTGGAAGGAAATGACGGATTCCGTTTGTATTTGGACAACAAAATCCTCATTGACCGTTGGAGCAAACAATCTTATCACCAGGACCTGGTAAACTATTCCTTCAAAAAAGGAAAGAAATATGCGGTCCGGGTTGAATTTCATGAAACACAGGGTGAAGGGAAGATCAAACTGCTTTGGAATACACCAGTAAAAACAGACTGGAAAAAGGAAATCGACAAAAGTGTCAAATTGGCTAAAAAAGCAGATGTAGCAATTGTAGTTGCCGGAATAACAGAAGGCGAATTCCTGGACAGGGCATCCTTAAAACTTCCGGGACACCAGGAAGAATTGATCCGGGCTCTGAATAAAACGGGCACACCGGTCATTGTGTTAATCGTTGGAGGAAGTGCCGTAACCATGGAAAACTGGATCAACGAAACCGAAGCAGTTGCCATGCTATGGTATCCGGGACAGCAAGGTGGAAAAGCTGTTACTGATTTTCTGTTCGGAGAAATAAACCCAAGTGGGAAACTACCGATCACTTTCCCTCTGAACGAAGCACAACTTCCTTTGGTTTACAATCACCAGCCCACAGGACGCGGAAATGATTACAACAATCTTAGCGGGCAACCTTTATTCCCTTTCGGATTCGGATTGAGTTACACCCAATTCAAGTATTCTAATCTGCATTTGGATCGCTCAAGTATTGCCAGTAATGAAAAGACTACTGTTCGGTTCAGGCTTAAAAACACAGGAAGCTACGAAGGTGACGAGATCGTTCAGTTGTATATCAAAGATATCCTGAGCTCAGTTGCCCGGCCTGTACAGGAGTTAAAAGGTTTCCAGCGCATCCGTCTCAAAGCAGGAGAAGAAAAAGAAGTAGTATTTGAGATCACTCCGGAATTATTAGAACAATTGGATATGAATCTGAAACCAGTAGTTGAACCCGGAGAATTCCGTATTATGATAGGTTCTTCTTCCAGAGATTTACCTCTGAAAGCAAACCTGGAAGTTCATTAATCACTCCGCTTCAAAAGCGAAGGCCCAAACCGGATTTACATCACTGGTACTTAAGATATATTGAGAAAGCTGAACAATTACTTTACCGTTCTTCACTTTCCATTTCAATTTGTCATTGGTTGGCAAAAAGACCAGTTTGCTCCCTTTCTTCGGAATATTTCCCGTCCAGGAAATCGTGTTCCCATCGATCACAGCCTCTTTGGAAAAGACCAGTGCATATGTCCTTTGCTTCTTTTTATTTTGTGTGAAATAAATAGCATCCTCCCGGTAGTGATCCAGTGTTCTCGTTTCATAAATAGCATCTCTATTTATATCAAGCCACGCACCTATTTCAAGCATTCGATTCTTTACCCTCTCAGGTATTTCACCTGTAGCATCCGGCCCTACTCCCAAAAGAAGATTTCCTCCTTTTGCAACCACTTCCACCAATGTTTTGATCACTCTTTCCTTAGTTTTCATTTCATCATTTGGAACATAGCCCCAATTGTTACAAAGCGGCATACATGTTTCCCAGGGATTATCGAGTTTCTTTTCAGGGATCGAATGTTCCGGGGTTTGATAATTCTCGTATGGTCCCTGAACGGTTCTGTCGACCACAATCATTCCGGGCTGATTAGTTCGTGCCATTTGCGCTATTTTGGCAATATCCAGTTCCTGACTCCAGTCCGGAATCGGGGCACCCCAGGAGAGCACTTCTTCGTCAATTGTATTCTTAGGACGCACCCATCCGCCGTCTAGCCATAAAACATCCACGTTTCCATAACCGGTTACAATTTCCTGGATTTGCTTAAATGTATAATCCTGGAATTGCTGCCAGCGCCAGGGATGTTTTCGCGTGTCATAATTGTTGTTCCGGTTGGGTGTAGCATACAAAGGCCACCAATAATTTTCATTGTGCCAGTCGGGTTTTGAAAAATACGCCCCGATCATAAATCCTTCTTTGCGGTAAGCAGAAAAAACGTGCTTCAACACATCCGCTTTCGGATTTGATGCAAATGGGCCGTTCGTAATCTTAAAAGCCGTTTGTTTCGTATCGAACATACAAAAGCCATCGTGGTGTTTGGTTGTGAAAACCAGGTAACGCATTCCGGCTCTTTTAGAAATATCCGCCCATCTCTCCGGATTAAAATTCACCGGGTTTAATGAATCTTTCAGTCCGAAATACCATTTTTTGTAGTCGTCGTATGAGGATGTGCTGTCTCTTGTAATCCAGTCCTCCGAACAAATAGACCAGGATTCAATAATTCCGGGAACGGCATACAATCCCCAGTGAATAATGATCCCGAACTTTTGGTCCTGCCATTTCTCCAATTTCCGGAGAACTAACGGATCTGTTGGTTTTTGATATTCGTTGGAAACCGGGTGAATTCCCAAATTCTGCCCGAACGAACATACAGAAATCAGAAGTATGGTAAAAAGAAAGAATCTCATAATTCATTATTGAAGATGCAAAGGTGATTTGAGGACAAACCTTAAAACTTAGTATCAAAATTAAACTTTTACGGAAAATTACACGACTCGGATCATCGTTTAAATCCTTCAATGTTCTAACTTTGTAATCATGAATTATTTAGACGGATTAAACGAAAGCCAACGCATTGCAGTAGAGAACTTTGAAGGGCCAACCATGGTCATTGCCGGAGCAGGTTCCGGGAAAACAAGGGTACTGACCATGCGGATCGCATACATGATCGATAAAGGCATTGATCCGTTTAACATCCTGGCGTTGACTTTTACCAATAAAGCAGCAAAAGAAATGACCGAACGAATCGGTTCAATTATAGGTCCCGGAGAAGCAAAAAACATCACCATGGGGACTTTCCACTCGGTATTTTCACGCATTCTCAGGATCAATGCAGACCGTTTGGGGTACCCTCAAAACTTCACGATTTATGATACACAGGATACCAAAAGCCTGTTAAAAGATATTGTCAAAGAACTAAATCTTGATGACAAGATCTACAAACCAAGCATGATTTACGGACGTATTTCGGCAGCAAAAAACAACCTGCTTTCAGCAGACGATTATTTGCAAAATCCGGAAATCATGGACGAGGACAAGCAAAGTCAGCGCCCTGAATTGGGACGAATCTATAAAGCTTATGCCGTTCGTTGCTTCAAGGCCGGAGCTATGGATTTCGATGATCTTTTGTACCAAACCAATTTACTTCTCCGCGATTTTCCGGATGTGCTTTCACACTACCAGCATAAATTCAAGTACATATTGGTAGATGAGTACCAGGATACCAATTACGCACAGTACCTGATCGTAAAAAAGCTTGCCGCTGTTTACGAAAACATCTGTGTTGTCGGTGATGACGCACAAAGTATTTACTCTTTCCGCGGAGCAAACATTCAGAACATCCTGAACTTCCGGAATGACTACCCGGATTACAGCTTGTATAAATTGGAGCAAAACTACCGAAGCACCCAGACGATTGTCGACGCTGCGAACAGTGTTATTTCCAAGAACAAGGAACAAATCAAAAAAAGTGTTTGGACCAATAACGACAAAGGAAACCTGATCCGTGTGATCCGCGCCATGACAGACAACGAGGAAGGTAAGATCATTGCCAACAAGATCTTTGATGTCAAGCACCAGGAAAGTGGCGACTGGACCGATTTTGCAATCCTTTACCGAACAAACCGTCAATCCCGTGCATTCGAGGAAGCCTTGCGAAAAATGAACATTCCATACAAGATTTATGGCGGACTTTCATTTTACCAGCGCAAAGAGATCAAGGATATTCTGGCTTATTTCCGGCTTACAGCAAACCAAAAGGACGAAGAGGCTTTAAAACGGGTGATTAATTATCCGAAACGCGGGATCGGGAAAACATCCTGGGAAAACATTATCATTGCTGCCAATCACTATAACGTTGCTATCTGGGATGTAATCTCCGAATGGGGGAAATACCCGGTTTCCATTCCAAATGCAACCAAGCAAAAGATTTCGGAGTTTGTGATCATGATCCAAAGCTTTACTGCACAGCTGAATTCTCAAAACGCTTATCAATTGGCTCAAACCATTGCGAAGAGTTCCGGTATTTTAAAAGAACTATATTCTGAAAAAGACAAAGGTCCGGAAGAAGTAGAACGCTACCAGAACATTGAGGAATTATTGGCAGCGATCAAAGAATTCAGTGTTCAGAGAGGCGATGAAGAGCCTGCAACACTAGCCGACTTTATGATTGACGTCGCATTATTGACCGATGCCGATAACGAAAAAGAAGAAGACAAAAACAAGATCAGCTTAATGACCATTCACTCCAGCAAAGGATTGGAGTTCAAGCATGTTTACCTGGTTGGTCTGGAAGAAAACCTGTTCCCTTCCCAGCTTTCTATCAATTCACGAACAGAATTGGAGGAAGAAAGACGTTTATTCTATGTCGCAGTAACCAGAGCTGAAAAGAACTGTACGATTTCCTATGCAGCTTCGCGTTTTCAATGGGGAAACCTGATCACATCGGAACCAAGCCGGTTTATCTCTGAAATCGATCCGGATTATTTAAGTTTTGAAACCGCATACGGCGCTCCTCAGGGCGGGGGACGTTCTTTAAATTCAGGCAGAAGCGGATTCGACAGACCATTTACAGGCGGACTAAACAGAATGCCCGGAGCTACAAGTGCTCAGACAAGCCCACGAGGATTAAAAAGCATGTCAGAATTGAATTCAAAAGCCGGTGCCGGAGATTCCAATATTGACATCAAAGTTGGATACAATGTTGAGCATGAACGTTTCGGAAAAGGAAAAGTAACCAAGCTGGAGGGAAGCGGTGTCGACCGAAAAGCAACCATATTCTTCCCGCATGCAGGAGCTAAAACCCTGCTTCTGAAATTTGCGAAATTAACGATCCTGGATATCGAATAAAAAAGGCATCCGCCTATTGACGAATGCCTTCCTGTATTCTTTCTGATTAACTTACCAGTAGAACATACCGGTAATAATTCGCTCACCATAAGGCTGACCTTTCAATTTTTCAGTCAGATCAGCAATCAGTTCGGCCTGGGTGTATTGCTTTCCCTTTTTCTTGGGCTGTGCAATCTGCTCGATGGTTGGGGTAACTACATCCACTTTCTTTGCAAAATAAACGATACTTCCGTCTTCAGTTGCCAACCCAAGTACTGCTCCCGGCAATCCCTGGATATTTTCCGGTCCTACCGTCGCAATAATATCTGTTGTATACCACGCATAGATACGAGTCGTATCATCTTTCTGCCAGATTACCCGTGTACACTCGTAACCTGCAATTTTACGTGTTTTATCCGTAATCTTCCAGCTATGTTTGACCAAACTGTCACCAACCGTCATAGAATTTCCCATCATATCCATGTACACAAAACGTTGTCCTTTAGAAAACAGGTTATAAACCGTATTCTTCATGGTCAAAAAGCTTTGCGGATCCGGCTGATCCGGCATAACGTAAGAAAACAGAGATGATGTGTCATTAAAGTAAAGTGTAAATTCCTCCACTTTAATTTTATTCTTTTCTCCTACAAAGTCACGCATTCGCTGATCGTCAAAGATCTTCCATAAATTTGTCCTTCTTTCATAGGTTATCTTCCCCTCACGAACGAGTTGTCCCTGGGCAAATCCTGATCCTCCAAGGAATAAAAAACCTAAAAGCACCCCTATTTTAATACCAACCGTCCCCATCTTTTTCTGTCGTTTTAAAGTTATTGAATCTTAGTGTCAGTTTTGCCATGAAATAACGGCGGATAATATTGGTTTTCTGATCGACGATCACGTTATTGTTTACTGATCTGTAGTTACTGATATTCTGGTTCAGAATATCGTATGCCTCAATTCCGAATAATAAGTTTCCTGTCTTCAGGAATGAACGCTGAATCGACATGTTCCAGATCAGGTAATTTACATTATAGCCGCTCGTTCTACCTGTATTGATATTGTAAGTCGCATCCGTTTTAAAGAACCAACGGTATGGAAGTGTCCAGTCAACTAAAGCTCTGAAGTTGTACGTTGTGTACGGTTGATTTGACATCGTTGACAATGAGTTGTAAGGCATATTGAAATCAGCTCCACCACCAAGCTCGGTTCTCAACGAATCTCCGTTGTAATTCAAAGACAAATCTCCTCCGATTCCTGTATTTCTCGTGTCGTTATCAACTGAATTGATCTGGTTCCTGGAAGAAGTGAAATTACCGTTCGCATTTACCTGCAAGCTCAAATCTTTCACTCCTTTCATCGGGATACCCGCTCCAGCCCAGTAATACAAGAAATCTGAACTTTTCACGTTGATTGCTTGTGAAATGGAAGCACCGTTAGGTGCAAAGGTTGTGTTCGTACTGAAATTATCCTTGATGTGAGAATAACTGAAACCGGAATACATATAGAATCCACTTAATCCTTTCCAGGTATTGAAATTACCATTGATGCTGTGCGTATAATTCGGTTTCAATGCAGAGTTACCGATCTGGATAAAGTTCGGGTTTGTATTATTAAGAACCGGCTGCAACTGATCAATTGACGGCAAGCTGGAGTTCGTGTTGTACTGGATCATCAAACGAGTAGTCTGACTAAATTTATATCGGAACACAACACGAGGCAATATATTGCTCAAATCCTGTTTGATCAATGAATCCGTAAATATATTTCGGTTATCGATTGCAATATTTCTTACCCGCGATCCAACAGAGACTCTCAATTTCGTATTCTCATAGATCAGGAATGCCCCCAAACGATGCTGTTGTCTGTCTGTCTTAAAGTTATTTGAGAATAAAGTATCCACATCTACATATTCTCCGTTGATAGGATTCAATGTAGTTTTGCGTTGTTCGTTATTATTTTGATAGAACTCGTAATCAAACTCCAGTTTAAAACGTTTGCCAAGCGGCTCAAAATAATCAGCGTATGCGGTATGAGCCATAGAATTACTGCGGATTTCTTTATTCTGATCAAATCTCAACCCACCATTTGATGTGTTTGTCAATGCATTCGTATCAGAAGAGAGTAAGGTACCGTCCGATTTATTATCCGTTCCCACAAAGTTATAACGCGCAATCAGCTTTCTATTTTTCTTTTTGAAATCCTTAAATAAGCGGAAAGTTGTATTTAGATTAGAACCCGTTGCTTTACTTCCTGTTTCAATAGTCGTAAAGCGTGTCAAAACGGTATCTTCAGACAAGAAATCGGTTCTTGACAAGGTGTTTTGATCTGTCAGATTGTACTGGAATTTTGGTTCCAGCTCAAAGCGTGTCAATGAATCAATTCTTTGAGAATACTTCACTCCGATCTGATGCTGCATATACTGTTCTTTCGTATAGCTGTTCAAATCCGTTGTATAGGAAGTATCTGTCAGCAAATACTGTGAACGGCTGTTTGTCTGAGATTTTACTCCATATTGTGCAAAAGAATAATTCAAACGAACCTTCGCCCCTTTCTTGAACTTTTGGTCCAGGTAAAAACCGCCTTTGAATGTATTCGGAATACCTTCATTTTCATTTTGCCCATCCTGGCTGTATGATTGCAGGTCATCGTTTTCTGCCATCCAATCACGGCCTTCTGACAAACCAAATTTAAACATATCCCTACCACTCAAACTTGTTTTTGGCGTGTTGGAACCCAGGGCATAAACCGCCAGTTTCTGGTTCTTATTGTAAGAATTCAAGAGTATTTCGCCTTCATAGAACCCATGATTCGGAGTTGTAAATTTATCGAGTCCGCCGGCCAGATTGACTTTTCCAAAATATCCCTTTTTAGCTTCGTCTTTGAGCTTGAGATCGAGTACCTGGACCTTTTCATCGCTTCCGTCTTCGGCATCTTTCTCATACACCTCAACTGTTTCAACCCCGCTTGCAGCAAGATTCTTAGTCGCTATTGTCGGATCGTTACCAAAGAATTCGTCACCATCCACAAGTACTTGTCCGATTTCTTTTCCCTGGTTTTTAATTTTTCCATTTTCATCAATTGTCATACCCGGAAGCTTCCTAATCAGATCTTCCACTACCGCATTCTCCTTTACTTTAAAGGAATCCGCAACATAAACCAGTGTATCCCCACGATAATAGATCGGATTCCGATTGGCATAAATCAATACTTCGTCCAATGCTGTACTCTTATCAGGCATCGCCAAAGTATCAATTGTAAAAGCGTTATTTTCTTTAGAGCCAAAAAAGAAAGCTCTGAAAATACCGTAATCAGGATGAACCACCGTAAACTCTACGGTATCCACCGGAAGCGTAAACTGTAAGTTACCATATTTATCTGAACGTTTAAAGTCCAGTAAAACGGAGTCTCTGACACGTTTCACAATACCCACTGCATTTCGTACAATTGTTTGTGAATTCGTGTCGACTACGTTTGCTTTAATCGTCATAGTTTGGGAATAGCCCAAATATGAGATAAAGAAGAAGAATAGAAGTACAATTTTTTTCAATGTGTCAAGTGTTTGATTCTACAAAATTAGACGGAATTTTGAGGCTTTGGTAAAAAATATGCAAAACGTTGCTGGTCATAGATGAATGGCTAAGAAGATTGTTCAGCGGATTTTACAAAAAACAGGAACCCGTCGCAACGGATTCCTGTTCTTCACTGCACATCGTTAAGCAACCACTATTTACTCACCTAAAACTTAACGACTTGCCTCACTTCCACTTCTGTAATCCGTTGAGACTTTCCCTCTTTATTCACATATGTCCGGTTTACCAATCTTCCGGAAACTGCCAGTTTATTTCCTTTCTTACAGTAATTTGTTAAAAAACTGGCCGTGTTTCCCCAGGCAAACATCCGGTACAAAGCATTCGATTCTGACTCTGCTTTTTTCAATTGATTGTCCACCGCAAATTGAAAACGCGCAACCATTGATCCATTCTCAAAAGTGGTGATGGTAGCGTCTGATCCCAGACGCCCCACCAGGGTAACTTGATTTCGAAGCATTTTATAAAATGATTAAGTCATTAACCTCGATCTCCGAGAACATTTTTCGCTCTCCGGATTCCGTTTTATAAAAGCGACTCACAAGTCTCCCTTCCACCGCCACATTTATCCCTTTTGTGCACAATTCTTCCAGAATATTTACCCATCTGCCGAAAGCAGTAAGTCTATGCCAATCTTGCTTTACCTGCAGATTTCCTTCTTTATCCAAATAATGTTCTTTGGTCGCAAGTGAAAAATTAACCACCCGTCTGCCTCCCGGAAGTATCGTTACTTTTGGCTCAGAACTGATTTTACCGATAATATTGACGTGATTCATGTGCAGCACCTGATCCTGTTTAATAGTAGTATTCATAATTATCAGAATTAGTTATTTTCTTGTTTTTTTCCATTCAACACTACAAACTCGTTGAGTTCGATTTCGGTAGAGAACCTTTTTTCTCCTTCTTTGGTTTCATATGACCGGTTCACAATCCTTCCTTCGATCACTACTTCAGAACCTTTATCCAGGACTTTTTCAATACGATCACATAATTTGCCCCAGGCAATAACAGTATGCCATTGTGTGTTATCTTCCCACTCGCCTTTCTTGTTTTTAAAGCGCTCATTTGTTGCTACGGATAAACGCACTTTCTTTGCTCCTGAGTCAAAAGTTTGTGCTACAGGTTTTGCTCCCAGTCGTCCGATTAAATTCACTTTGTTTTTTAGCGTACTCATACTTGTTTGTTTTAAACGTTTGTAAAAATTTGATTCGATTGGCTTTCAACCGATTTGATGATGCAAAGTTGTGAGTGCCGAAAAAATGGAGTTGGTTAATAACTAATTACTGTCGATTGTTTTTCGTTTGAAAGTGATTATTATCGTTTTTAATTCTGATAATCAATTGTTTGACTCAAAAAAAATCGATCAATTTTTTCGAAAAATAAATTCTTCAAATAGTTACGATCAACACCTTCTATCAGTTGATTTTGATTATATTCGATATCATCAAGACAAACCGAATTCATGAAATCCGCAATCCTGTTATCTTTATTCACCTTCACACTCTTATTACATGGATGCAGTGAAAGAAAAACCAAAATCCGTCAAATGAAAACAACCGAGAAAACAACCGAGAAAACAAACTTTGCAAACGGATATTCTGAAGTTAACGGACTGAAGATGTACTACGAGGTTTATGGCCAGGGCAAACCTCTTGTTCTAATCCATGGAGGCGGTTCCACCATTCAGACCAGTTTTGAAAAAGTAATCCCGCTATTTGCAAAAAACCGAAAAGTGATCGCTGTTGAATTACAGGCTCATGGCAGGACCAGCGATAGAAACCAGGATTTGTCATTCGAACAGGATGCAGATGATGTGGCTGCTCTTTTAAAAAACCTACATATCGGCAAGGCTGATTTTTTCGGTTTTAGTAACGGCGGAACAACCGTTCTGCAAATTGTAATCCGTCACCCGGAAATCGTAGATAAGATCGTTTTGGGATCCGCACTTTCCAAACGAAACGGTGTACCGGACTGGTTTTGGGAATTTATGGAACAGGCGACACTGGAAAATATGCCTGAACAATTAAAAACCGGATATAGAGAAACTGCCTCAAATCCGGAAGGATTACAGGTAATGCATGACAGGGATGCTAAAAGAATGATTCATTTTAAAGATATCCCGGACGAAAAAATCAAAGCCATTCAGGCACCCGCACTTATTATTATTGGAGATAAGGATATCATTCTCCCTGAACATGCGCTTGAAATGCACCGTCAGATTGTGAACTCACAATTGGCAATTATCCCTGGGGGACACGGAGAATATATCGGAGAAATCACCACTTTAGATGCCGATTTTAAAGAAAGTACACTAGTTGTTCCGTTAATCGAAAAATTCCTGGATAAAAAGGCTAATTAATCGATCGATTAACTAAATTCATCTTTTTAATTTCAGATCATGACGCAACAGAAAGGATTTAAAATCATTGGTATTTCAACAAAAACATCCAATAATAATGGAGAAGCTTCGGCTGCTATCGGTGCTCTTTGGAGTCAGTTCATTTCGGAGAACCTCCTGGCAAAAATTCCCAATCAATTGGATTCCGACATTGTCTGCATCTACACCGATTACGAAAGTGATTATACCGGGAGATATACCTGTCTGTTAGGCATGAAGGTTTCTTCTTTAGACCAAATTCCGGAAGGATTGACGGGAAGGCAATTTCCCGGAGGGAACTTTCAGTCCTTTTTGGCCAAAGGCAGCTTACCCGAAGCAATTATCGAAACATGGCGGGATATCTGGAACCAGAACGAAACATTAGACCGAAGTTATACTTATGATTACGAAATCTACGACGAACGTTCCAGACAAGGCGAAGAATCTGAAGTAGATATCTACATCGCAAAAAAATAATTATCCATGACAATATGCATCTCGGGAGCAAGCGGATTAGTCGGAAATGAAATCCTGATCCAATTGCTGAACAATCCAGGAACTGAAAAAGTACTTGTCCTGGTAAGAAATCCATTGAGCTTTGGTCATCCTAAAATGCAGGTCGTACTTGTTCCATTTGATCAATTGGACCAATTAGAAGTTGCGGAAAAGATAGATTTCGCGTTTTGTGCGCTGGGAACAACATTAAGAAAAGCCGGAAGTAAAGCACGGCAGCAGGAAATTGACAGAGATTATGTTACTGCATTCGGGAGGTTCTGCAAGAGAGCCGGTGTTCGGAAAATAGGAATCGTCTCTTCCATAGGAGCTAATGAAAAATCTTCCAATTTCTACTTGCGTACAAAAGGTGAAATGGAAGCAAGTATTTTACAATTGGAAATTCCAACAACTGTATTTATAAGACCGTCGTTCCTCATCGGACCAAGAAAAGAAAGAAGTTTCGGAGACAGGCTAATCCAGGGTTTCGCTTTGATCATTAGCCCGCTTTTGTTTGGAAAAGCCCGTAAGTATAAAGCAATACACGGATCAAAAGTGGCTCAGAAACTCATTGAATCCACTTTATCAGAATCACCGGGCGTTCACTACATTTAAATTCTGACTAAAAAAATGGTTAAGTAGTATTAACTTCGTAGTATGAGTCGGAAACCAACATATCCAAAGCTTAAAACTACAATCGGCCGTTTGCTGTTGGCTATTCTTTGGCTTTCCTTCATTCCAACATATTCAACTTATGCCCAGCCACTTGGAAAACTTATCGAACCTTCCCTAAACACCGATTCTCCTTTTACCATCCGCGTTTATGGAACCGAAGACGGAGTTCCTCAGCATCAGATTGCAGCAATGACACCTGATAAAACGGGGAATTTATTAATCGGAACAGCCAACGGATTAGTTCAGTTTAACGGGCAAACATTCACAGATATCAATCCCACGAACGAAAGCAGGAAGATCCTGTGCATCAAAATGTTCCTGGATAAAAAGACTAACATACTCTATGGAATCAATAACAGTTCGCAGCTGTTTCAGATTTCTCCTGTCACTAAAACGCTGTTGAAAGGTGACAATTTCGGGGCTTCTTTTCACCACGATTCGGTGGTTTATGTGAACTCTAAAAAAGAACTACGCATTTTGAAACTCGGATCTAAAAACAGTAAGCTTATTTCCAATATAAATTTCAGGGAATGCATTTTCGGGGTCGGTTTTATTGGTAAAACCCCTTTCTTCTCAGACCCAACCGGAACCTATGTTTTACGCAACTCCAAGTGGATAAAACTGTCTGAAGAAATTTACTCCCGATCGAAAAGAAATCCCTATACCGGGGAAAATTACCTGCTCGGACCGAATGGCATCGCTATCTGTTATAAAGGTAAATTGATTCCTCAAACATTTAAAGACGGTTCAAAAGGCACTCATTTCACGGACATTGCCTTTAGCCCGAAAAAAGAAATATTTGTTTCTTCACACAAAGGACTTTTCTATAAGAATCCCATCCTTCCGTTTTTTGAATCACAAAACATCAATTTTCCCAGCAAAATAATCTTGTCACTCTTTTACAACGCGGATGAAAACTTCCTTTTTGCAGGAAGCAGCGACAAAGGACTATTACAGATCAAAATGAAACAGTGCATGTCGATCTATAATGAATCCGTTTTAATAGAATCTTCACTCAGCTCCATTATAAAAACCCCTGAGAAGAAATTAATTGTTTCGGGAACTCATGGAAGCATCTTCAAATTTGGACAGCATTCTATCTCTAAATACTATACCGAACGAACGGATTTTTCTTGTCTTGCAACTATAAACAATGAAGTTTGGGCAGGGACCTGGGGATCCGGAATATGGGTTTTTAAGAAAAACAAACGGGTTAAGACCATTACGAAAAATCTCAATAAAAACCCCGTACACGCCATTTTCCAGGATAGAAAGAAACGCATCTGGATAGGAACAGAACACGGGATTTTATTAGGCGAAAGTTCGAGGGAACTTAAACCCGTATTTGAATCATACAAGATAGGATTGGTCATCTGCTTCTACCAATTAAAGAACGGAGACATTTTGGTTGGTGGTGAAGACGGTTTCTTTATTTTCTCCGAAGACCTGAAACTTAAAAGACAATTCGGTATTCGAAACGGATTAAACGGAAAAGAAGTTCGTGCTTTCTATGAGAAAAAGGACGGAACATTCTATGTCGGGACGTACGGCGGGGGATTATACTACTGGGATTATAAAACATTACGGCCTTTAAGCCGCATGCGAAACTGCCTGCTAAACAACGACATTTTCACTTTAGCCCCGGATAAAAACGGGAATTTATATATCTCTTCCAACCACGGACTCTATGTAATTAGTGAACAAAAGATTGATGATTTCCTGGCACATAGAATTAATTTTTTAATTCCCTTCAGGTTAGGACAAGACGATGGCATCCTGAATACAGAGTTTAACGGAGGATTCCAAAATAACTACTACACAAGTGATCATAAGCATTTCTATTTCCCTACAATCCAGGGCGTTTTGGTTAGTTTCTTCGAAATTCCAAAGTACCGCAAATTACGTCCTTTTTTAAAAGAGGTTGTTGTAAACGATAAAATCCAACCATTATCTGATCATGTTTTCCCTCGAAATACACATACCATCAATCTTCAGTATTACTGCCCGAATTTTACACACTTCTACAATCTGCACTATCAATACAAATTAGTTGGTCCGGATATTAAGGATGAATGGAGCTCACCTACCAAAAAAGGAGAAATCAGCTTTAAAATGCTTCCTCCCGGTGAATACAAGGTATATATGCGCGGAATAGATGGTTTTAATGATCATAGCCCGAACGAAATTATTTATGCCTTCAAAATTGAAAAGCACATTTATGAAACACTTTGGTTCAGACTATTGGCTTTCGGATTGGTTTTCCTGCTCATTTTCCTATTGACCTACAAACGCATCCAGATTTCAAAAGACCAGGAACTCAAAGACAGTGAGCATAAAAACACGATGTTCGAGTTAAAATTAAAGGCTATTCAGGCAAAAATGAACCCGCATTTCATTTTCAATTGTTTGAACAATATCCAATACCTGATTGTAATGGGAAAACAGGAAGAAGCAGAGTACGCATTGAGTGATTTCTCCAGCCTGCTTCGAAAATTCCTGCAGCAGAGTGATAATTCCTTCATTACGCTCCGCGATGAAGTAGAATTGCTGAAATCGTACATTGCAGTAGAACGATTCCGCTTCGAAGAAACACTCGGAGTAGAAGTTACCATTCCCGAGAACCTGCTTCATTTAAAAATTCCAACCCTTCTCATACAGCCAACTGTTGAAAATGCTCTTGTTCATGGATTGGCTCACAAAAAAGGGAATAAAAAACTGATTATTGAAGGGTACCAGGAAGGGGATTCCATCATCCTGAAGATAGATGACAATGGAGTCGGAAGGCAGGAAGCCAAACGCATCAATTCCTATCGTGCAAACCATATTTCTCACGGCTGGAATATGGTACTCGATAAAATTAACTTGTTAAAAGCAAAGTATCAATATTCCGTTATCTTTGAGATTATTGACAAACCGGATAACAACGGAACTACCGTCATTTTCAAGATTCCTATAGTGAATGAAGAAATGCTTGAAATTTAATTCTTGAAACTGTGAAAGCACTCATTTTAGATGATATCCGAATCAGCAGAGAAGGTCTTGCTGCATTGCTCCATAAGATCGATCCGGCAATTGAAATCGTTGCCAGTGTTGCAACTGTTGAAGAGGCAAAGCAGGTTTTCGATGAAAGAAGCATCGACGTGGCATTTTTAGATATTCAATTGCAATCCGGGACCAGTTTTGACCTGGTTGATGAAATCCCCTTTGAAACAAAAGTTGTGTTCATCACAGCTTATGATGAGCATGCTATTGCTGCCATCCGGAAAGGGGCTTTCGATTACCTGTTGAAACCCATCAACTCATCGGATTTAAGAAATTGCATACAGCGCATACAGGATGTAGATGCCCAAACCGCAGAAACTCAAACCGACTCTCCGGATAAAACGGAAGAAAACCTGGTTAGGTCCGACATGATCGGGATTACCGGATTGGATGCAATTATATTTCTAAAGATTGATGATATTGTCTACCTCAAAGCAGATGGTAAATATACCATGATCCAAACAACAAGCGAGCATATCACCAGTTCAAAGAATTTAAAGGTTTTCGAAACCATGCTCCCGGAATCGAAATTCATGCGTGTGCACCATTCTTTTCTGCTTAATTTGAAATACATCAAAAAATTCCAAAAGGAATATAACATGCTTGTTTTGGACAATGGTTCACAAATCCCGGTTTCCAAATCACGAAAAGACCTGCTGATGCAGCGATTGATGCATGTATAACAACCTTCTTCGTTATATCACGAAAACATGATTTCATGATATGACGGGTCGTTAAGTCTTTATTTGCTGCGCTTAAACTACCGTGATATTAAAGTTTTCATCCAGGGAAATTGATCCTTCAATTACCTGATGTGAACCCGGAATTAACAAGCCTTTCATCTTTCCGGTTTTTCCTTTGGAAATAAGATCTGTAAGTTGTTTTTCCGTGAGCTTTTTACCCAGTAATTCAAAAGGCACCATGAATCCGCAAACCTTAAAGTTACTGCAGCCGATTCCGCGTTTACCGGTCATCAATTTGCTGGTTTTGCATTTCGGACAATCCAAATCAGCGATACTTTGCTTTTCTGCTTTCTTACGTTCCTTTTTCTCCTTAACTACCGCCGCCGGCTGATCCGTATGCAGTTGAATGCGAACAGGAGCCTGGGAGAAAATCACCTCATCTGTTAATTCGCGGACCATGATCATCAATTCACGCTTGAATTGTTCGAGGTCATATTCGCCTTTTTCGATCAAACGCAATTTACGTTCCCACTGCCCGGTTAATTCCGCACTTTTCAAAAGCTCGTTTTGAATCGTATCGATCAAACCAACTCCTGTGCTGGTAGCAATGAGGTTCTTGCGTTTCTTTTCGATGTATTTACGCTTGAATAAGGTTTCAATGATGTTCGCCCGTGTTGCGGGCCGGCCAATTCCGTTTTCCTTCATCATGTCGCGCAGCTCCTCATCATCAACCATTTTCCCTGCTGTTTCCATTGCCCTCAGCAAAGTTGCTTCGGTATATGGTTTAGGCGGACTTGTTTTTCCCTGGTGAATAAATGGCTGGTGCGGTCCGCTCTCGCCTTCTTCAAAATGAGGCATGGTTTGTTCGGGCTTCTCAACCGCTTTTTTTCCTTCGGAATCAGATTCCCTGGTTTCCTCCCAAACCACACGCCAACCCGGCTCAATGATCTGTTTTCCGGTAGCCTTGAATTCAATCTGACCTACTTTTCCAAGAACCGTCGTGTTCGAAACTTTACATTCCGGGTAAAACGCCGCTATAAAACGCCGCACGATCATATCGTAAATCTGCTGTTCCGGGTGGCTCAAACCGCTTGGCTGAACTCCGGTAGGAATAATTGCGTGGTGATCCGTTACTTTCTTATCGTCGAAAACTGTTTTCAGCTTTGGAATCGGTTTTGCCAAAACAGGCTCTGTGAAGCGTGAATAATACGTTAGTCCCTTCATAATACCATCAATCTTCGGATGAAGGTCTTCACTCAGGTAAGTCGTATCCACACGCGGATAGGTTACCAATTTCTTTTCGTATAAACTCTGAACAATTTTCAGTGTTTCTTCAGCTGAATTCCCGATTTTTTTATTCGATTCCACCTGTAAGGAAGTCAAATCGAATAAGCGCGGATTCCCTTCCTTTCCTTCTTTCTGTTCGAAGGAAGTAATCTCAAAGGGATGCTGTTGCAAATAAGCCAATCCTTTATCGGCCTTTTCCTGAGTTCTCAAACGATCAATGGAAGCCGAGAATTCTGTTTCGCGGTAAAGGGTTTTCAACTCCCAGTATTCCTCCGAACGAAAAGCGTCAATTTCCTTTTGGCGCGTCACTATCATGGCTAAAGTCGGGGTTTGAACCCGGCCAATTGACAAAGTTGCCTTCCCCTGCCCGAATTTCTTGGTAAACAAACGAGTTGCATTCATTCCCAACAACCAGTCGCCAATTGCTCTTGCGCTTCCGGCAGCATATAGATTTTGGTATTGTTCTCCTGTTTTCAAAGCCTGGAATCCTTCCCGGATCGCTTCTTCAGTCAAAGATGAAATCCACAAACGTTTTATAGGAACCTTGCATTTTGCCTTTGACAAAACCCAGCGTTGGATTAATTCTCCTTCCTGCCCGGCATCGCCGCAGTTAATGACTTCCTCACAAGAGGAAACCAGTCTTTCAATAATAGAGAATTGCTTTTTGACACCGGAATCTTCTATCAATTTAATTCCGAATTTCTCAGGAATAATGGGAAGATCTTCCAGCTTCCAGTATTTCCACTTTTCGTGATAATCGTGTGGTTCTTTGAGTGTGCATAAATGCCCGAAAGTCCAGGTTACCCAATAACCATTTCCTTCGTAAAAGCCATCATGACGCTGTTTGGCACCAATGACTTCTGCGATATCTCGGGCTACGGAGGGCTTTTCGGCAATGCACAATTTCATAACTAGCAAAGTTAGTCAATGGGAATCGGGAGGGCAAGATGGTTTTGAACAAAATGGGAAAATGTTTCAACAATCAACGGCATAAATACAATACAGTGGGGACGCGATATCTCCCGTCCTCACAGCTCCTAACTATAGTATTTAATTATTTTCTAATATACTTCTTTACTTCAAACCCAACAGCATGCTTCTCATCTGCTCCCTGCTGAAAAACAGTTTCCACATTCCATTTTGATTCATCAAAATCCGGGAAGAAGGTATCAGCTCCATAGACATGGTCCACATGCGTAATGTACATTTCATCGAGAACATTTAGTTCCATCGCTTCCTTGTAGATCTGTCCGCCACCGATAATAAACACCGTTCTTTCTGTTTCATTTTCATAATGCTTTAAACAGGCTTCCAGGGACGGAAACATCAAAGCCCCGGGAGCTTCATAATCCGCATTCCTTGTCAAAACTGCATTTTCCCTGTTCGGAAGCGGACGAAAACGTTCCGGAATGGAATCGTAATTTTTACGGCCGGTAACTACAATATGACCGGTTGTAGTTTCTTTAAAAAACTTCATATCTGCGGGCAGATGCCACATCAAATCGTTGTTTTTCCCAATTCCGCGTTCGTTGTCCATGGCAACGATCAATGATACCTTCATTTAATGACTTTATATGCTGTTGGTGAAATGAAAACCGTTTTAGGCTGGGCTATAAATGCTTCAGGAATTGGAGCTTTTTCCACTTCCGATTCGGTTTCAAAGTAACCGACCACCCAATGATATTCGCCATCGGCACCCAGCACTTTATGAATTAATTGTTTGAAACCCGGCTGGATAATTTCCGCATTCTTATAAACTTCAACAGGATATTCCTGAGCATAATACCCTTTCAGCAACTTGCTGTAAAGATTTGTGATAACCGGATCTGAAACCACGTACTCGCTTGTTCCTTTGGAATGCTCTTTAAACAATGCTCTCGAATCTGAAAAAAAGAGGTCGTATTTTGCCTTAGATTCTCCACCCAGGAAATCCGGGCGGTACTTATTGTAATCAAAATCCGGCAAAATGTAAAAAGGCTTTACAACTGCTTCCTGTCTTGGGAAAACCCAGGTAAAAACATGCTCTACCTTTCCCAACACAGCCTTACCAGAGGATTTATTCACTTCAGCCATCAGAATCATTCCACCATCTTTGGTCCGGTCGCGCTGATTAGAAACAAAATTTCCCAATGACCACGCTGTCAATTTCTTTTCCCCTTCAATCTCTTTCACTTCAACCGGCTGCAACACGTGCGGATGGCCTCCAATCACCATGTCGGCTCCCTGGTCGTAACAGAATTTTTCCCAATTCTTCTGATAAGCATTCGGTAAAGACTGGTATTCCGTTCCCCAATGCAAAGTGCAAACGATCAGATCGACTTTCATTTCGCGGGCTTTTTTGAAATCTGCCTGCATGACCGCACTATCAATGTAATTAATGATCAATGGAGCCGCAACCGATAAACCATTTGTTCCATAAGTGTAATTCAGAACCGCTACGCGAAATCCATTTTTTTCCACCAACAAGGGATAATTCCGGGTTCGTTCTTCCTTATTCCGAAATGTTCCCGTATGTTTTACTCCCAATCGATCCAGTACATCCAATGTTTTCACCACACCTTTCGAACCTCCGTCGCAACTGTGATTATTTGCAGTGATGATAACATTGAAACCTGCATCCACCAATCCTTCAGACAATTCAGGCGGTGCGGAAAACTGCGGGTAACCTTTGTATGGTTTTCCGGCATGCGTTACTTCCAGGTTTGCAATGGAAATATCCGCATTTTTAATGAGCGGTTTCACAAATTGGAAGCAGTCACGGTAATCGTAAGCATCTTTCTTTGCATGATAGGCTCCTGCAATTTGTCCGCCGTGCTGCATGATATCGCCTACAAACAAAAAGTTCAGCCGGGATGAATCCGATTGCCCGAAAGAAGCTCCAAAACTGAAAACAACAATCAGAACGGGTATAAAGTATTTCATTTAGTTTTCAAATTTAATGATCAGTGTTTTATCCGTCTTTACCAAAGTCCGCAGTGCTTTTTCCAGTGGTGCCTTTGCTCTTTCAGGAAGTTTTAAGCGTTCTCCGGAAGCTATCATCTTATTTCGTGCTTTTCGCTGCAAACCTGCCCGCTCGTAATCCTGCCAGTCGCCATTTTCGAGGTACACTTCGGTTCCTTTCGGATTGATTGAAACAGAAAGCAGTTCGGGCTGCGGAATGACAATTGTCAAAGTATCCCCTTTCGGAAGGAATTGAAAATCCTTTCTTTTCAAATCTACACCGTAAAGTAATTCTCCCCTTACGATCAGTGTCAACCTTCTTTTCACACCGTTTGGATGCAGGCCATGCTTGAACTGGTTCGGATCGGTTAACTTGTCCAAGGTTCCCCAAAGCACCTCACTTTCCGATTTGTAATATTCTACGGAATCCACCACGGCCTCATCCTGGAACTTCAGGGTATTCAATTCGAGGATCGAACGTATTTGCTCGACCTTCAGGGGAGTTTCCTCCAGAACAATTTCATCACTAGCCGGCCCTTTGAAGAATAATTGATAAATCCAGTATCCACCGAATGCTATCAATCCTACAATCAGCAATCTAATGATCAATGTTCGTATTTCTCTTATCTTTTGGAGTTTCATGTACGATTACTTGTTCAAATCCCAGGTTCTTATAAAAGTCAACGATGAAAATCTTTGCATTTTGCTCCGCTTCATCGAGAATATTTAGTTTTTGGAGGTCTTTACGAATAGATTCTTCTCCCTTCTGCAGGACTTTTGATTTATCCACTTGCGAAAAATCAGATCGAAAACCGTTGACATCCGTCATTTCGGTACGAACCAAATCCGGGTCCATTTCAAAAGACACAATTTCCGGAGGAGGAAGCTGAATGGTAATTTTCTTTCCATCCACCTGAATATCGGATTCTTTAATGGCATTCAGATTCACACCAGCCTTCACGGTAGCTTTACAGCTCAGAAGAATTTTCCGATCGCCATAGGTATACCATTCTCCTTCGTCGTTCCAGTGAATGATCTTTCCCAACGTATACTCCGTGGTGGAAAGTGTACCAATCGACCGGATCTCGTAAATTTCCGTTTCATGCACTTCCTTCTCCTCCCCACAGGAAGTGAGCAGTAAAGTGATTAAACTCAAAAACAACCAATTTTTCATAGTCTTATTCAAAAGCTGCCAAACACATTGCCTGCATTCCTACAACCAATGCCCTGCCGTCGATATCAAATTTCGGATGATGTACACCATAAATGATGCCTAATTCTTCGTTGCGGACTCCCAAACGGAAAAAACAAACCGGAATTTCCTGTGCATAAAACGAAAAGTCTTCGGAAGTCAACCGAATAGGTAATTCCTCCACATGTCCCTTACCGAAGAAATATTCGCTCTTTTTAGTCATTTTCTCTGTCAAAACAGGATCATTTTCCAAATACGGATATCCCACTGAAATTTCCAGATCAGCGGTTGCCCCGAATTGTCCGCAGGTAGCATGCACCTGTCTGGCAATCAAGTCCAATGCTTCTTTCCGCCATTCTTCGTTCATCGTCCGGAAAGTTCCTTTCAGAACTGCCTTTTCCGGAATCACATTCGTTGCCCCAAGCGCTTCAAAATGCCCGAAGGATAGAACGCAAGGGATTTTCGGATCACATTTCCGGCTGACGATTTGCTGCAGACCGGTTAGTAAATGCGCACCGATCATAATAGGATCAATCGTTTGATGCGGAGTTGCACCGTGCCCGCCTTTTCCATTAATCGTAATATAAATCTCATCACAGGATGCCATGTACAAACCGGGACGGAACCCCACATTACCCACTTTCATTTCAGGGAAAACGTGTAGAGCGAACATTTCATGAACGGGAGGGTTTTTCAACGCTCCATCCGCAATCATTAAAGAAGCTCCTCCCGGATTTTTCTCTTCTCCCGGTTGAAAAAACAACTTCACCGGATGCTTCAGTAAATCTCTATTCTCCCAGATAATTTCAGCAGCTCCAAGCAGAATCGCCGTATGCACATCGTGTCCGCAGGCGTGCATCACACCGTCGACGGTTGATTTATAGGCACAATTATTTTGTTCTGTAATCGGCAGAGCATCCAATTCGGAACGCAAACCTATGCAGGAATCCGTTTCCCGGTGCTTATCCGAACGAATAATTCCCAGGACACCTGTACCGGCAACTTCCTTTTGATAAGGAATACCGATCTTATCCAACTGCTCAGCAACAAAACCCATCGTGTTGTACTCCGAATAGGATAACTCAGGGAAACGATGCATGTGCTCCCTGTAACCTTTGACTTTATCAAATAATTCTTCGGAGTGTGTGCGGATAATATGGTGAATTGCTGAATCCATTTATTTCAAGTATGACTGACAATCAAAAGTACAAAAATTCGATTTGGTTAAAGACAAGAGGATTGAGTTCAATTGGTTCAAGAGTTAAAAAAGTTCAAAAGCGTTCAATTGAAAATTAGAAGTTCACCTAAAAAACTTTCAACATCTTGATCCCGATAGAAATCGGGATTTGAGCATTTTGAACTTTTAATTTGCTACCAGCAAGTTGCAACCCCGGATATCCGAATGATCAAAACGCCCCATTAATCGAAGCTTTCCGTTTTCTATCCGGCCTAAATCCTGAGTTTCAACAAAAGAACAGGAATAGATATTTGCCAGGTCGATTACATTCACTCCGCCTGTTTTATCCGGCCCCACCAATCCGAAAGGATCATTTACTTCCCGGAGGGAAATCTTCATCCACGAAGGAAGTTCAAAGACCCCGTTCTTGTCGCTGTATGCCTGTGAGAGCAATTCACACATTCCATATTCGGAAGCAATGTATTCACAGCCAAATCCCGAGATCAGCTCCCGGTGCATTTCATCTTTGGTCATTTCTTTTCGCTTTCCCTTCATCCCGCCGGTTTCGATAATGGTAACATCATGAAGGTCGGGTTTTAGCTCTGCCAAATCCAACAAAGCGTAGGAAACCCCGAACAAAACCAATTTTTTCCCGGTTTTTCTTCCTCTGGAAATAGCTTGCAGTAAATTCTCCGGATCCTGCAGGTAATATCCGGATAGTTCATTCTTCGTTCCCTCAATCAATTTATCCACCATGTAAACCAAACTCGACTCACCTTGCGAAACATAGTTCGGCAGTAACGCAAAAATGATCTGATCTTCCAATTTCCCCAGGAACTGCTCGTAGGTCGGAACAAAAGAACGTTCATAGATCGAAACATCAGCCACGTAATGAGCACTTCGCACCATGCCGGTTGTTCCGCTGCTTTTAAAAACCTGCTGAACGAACTTGCCGTCCGCAATGATTTGATGGGTTTTGAAAAATGCAATCGGCAAATGAGGAATTTGAGAATAATGCGTCGGTTCAGGTCGACCGATCAATTCCAAAAATGTTTTGTAAACGGGAACACGTTCTTTTTGAAAACGATAAACCTCCAAAGCACAGTCGTTAAAATCCTGCTCTGTTTGAATGGAAAAAATGCGATCAACAAGGGTTTTCACTGATGTTTTTTGCTTTATCTAAATTTTATAAAAAATTGATCTACAATAAATTAAACCAAAATCTGTTCACAAATTTATGAAGAAGTAAATTCTAAAATCCGAGAATTTTGCACTTTGTAAATTCACACAAAGATAAGTGGAATTACTTCAACGGAAATTTCAAAGAGAAGGTTGTTCCTTTGCCCAATTGACTTTTTACCTGGATCGTTCCACCATGCTCCTCCACTATCAGCTTCACATAATAAAGCCCCAGTCCAAAACCTTTCACGTCGTGCAGATTTCCTGTGGGAACACGATAAAACTTATCGAAGATCATTTTAAGGTCTTCCCTTTTTATACCGATTCCATTATCTGTAATGGTCAGGTAAAAGAATTGTCCATCATCCCAGGTGCGTATATCAATATGCGGAACGGTGTTGCAATATTTCACCGCATTGTCGAGCAGATTGTAGATCACATTCGTAATGTGCACTTCATCCACCATCAATGTTTCGCGTTGTGCATCGAGTAATAATTCGATTTCTCCGCCCTTATCGGTTTGATTAATATCAAAGCTTTCTTTTGCTTCCAGTATTAAATCATGAATTGAACAGGATTCTTTCTTCAAAGTCAGTTTTTCACGATCCAATTTAGCCACGTTTAATACGCGCTCAACCTGGTTTTCCAAACGTTTGTTTTCCTTGTAAATAATCTCGGCATACCGGTGCAGTCGATCAGGGTCTTCCTTAAAATCTCCTCTCAAAAGCAATTCGCTGGAAAGACCAATGGTTGAAATTGGTGTCTTCAGCTCATGGGTCATGTTATTAATAAAATCCGTTTTCACTTCTGAAAGACGTTTTTGTTTCAGGATCACATTCAACGTAAAAACGAAGAACAGAAACAAAAGAAGCAGCAATACCACCAGGTAAAACCACGGATAAAAATCCGTTTTACTTACGGCAATGGAACTTGAACTTACATTAGGAAAGAGAACCGTAAAATAATGTCCGTCATTTTTCCATTTCAACTGATTGGATGTTTTTCCTACCGAATCATTATTGGTTACGGAATAAGACGAATTCTTATTGTATTTAATCAGGTTTCCAAAGACAATCGAATCGGAATAACAATCATAAATCCCATAAACAAAATCCTGGTTCAGGCTTTGATTATCAAATTCGCGTTTCAATAATTGTTCCAGGTAAAACGGATGTAATTCTTCCTCGATATCGACCGAAAAGTAATTCGGGCGGATTTGCTTTACAGCACCATACAAATTAGCACTGATATCATCTTTCGTATTAATCTGTTCCAGGACATCCCGCAAGGCAATATGCGCACGTTCGGAAAACTGCTTCAAATTCAGGCTGTCTTCCCGCTCCTGTATCTGAACAGTCAGGCGTTGTGCTTCGTTGGTTTTATGTATCCAAAACAATTGTATACTCAGGACACTCAGCAATGAGAGTATCCCCAGGACAATAACAGTATTGATTGTTTTGCGATTCATTTCAAAAGTTGAAAATGTTCAAAGGTTAAAAGGTTCAAAATTTGAACTCTTAAACTCTTTCACCTTTTGAACCCTCTTAATAAGCTTCCATAGAAGGATCTATTTCTTCGATCCACGCCAGAATTCCGCCTTCCAGGTTGTATAAATTGGTAAAACCGTGCTGCTGTTCTAAAAAAGAGATCACATTTGCACTTCTTTTTCCGGATCGACAGTGAACAACCACTTTTTTGTTTTGATCGATCTGACCGAATTCTGCAGGAATATCATTCATCGGAATTAAAATCCCATCCAGCGTACAAATCTCATTTTCATAAGGTTCACGCACGTCAATTAATTGGAAATCCTCGTTTCCGTCTTTCCATGCCTTTAATTCTGTAACTGTTATGCTTTTCATAATCTAAAATGTTCAAAGAATTGAAAAAGTTCAAAAGTTTAATCATTATCTGTGATAGATTCAATCATCCATTTTAACTTTTTGAACTATTGAACCTCCTTTGAACTAGTAAAGCGACCAATCTGATCGCTTTACAAAATTACTCAATAAGCGGGAAAGAATATTCACTCCCAAATGCTTTAACTGTTTTTTAGCTTTTCCCGAATACGCGTTTTAATAAGTCGGTTACCTGCGCAGCAGGGTCTTTGCGGATTTTAGCTTCCTGTTCGCTGATCAGGATCATCAATCCGTCTATTGCTTTTGCTGTTACATAAGCTTCCAAATCCGGATTTTGTTTCGTGACCCCCGGGATCTTGTTATATTTCGTCACTAAAGGATTCCAATACTCCGTAACACGCACTTTATCCATTGCTGTTTTTACGATCGGCTTAAACTTCTCAGTTAAAGAGCCCGTTGTTTTCTCACGTAAAAAATGGGTTGCAGCAGTATCACCACCGTTCAGAATAGCAAACCCGTCACTGACAGACATTCCTTTCACTGCACCTGCAAATACCTCAAAAGCACTTTTGGATGCTTCTTCTGCCGCACGGTTCACTGATTCTTCAAATTGTGTAACCTGGCTTTGCATTCCCAACATCACCAATTTATCTTTCATGGATTTTGCTTCTGCCGGCCATGGAATAAAGATCTTCGGATTTTTATAAAACCCATCTACCTTCTCAGCTGCACCGGCTGCTGTTTTCGCTCCGGTAGTTAATGCTTCACGCAAACCACTCACTACCTCATCATTTGTCAACGGACTTTTGGAAGTCGATGTTCCTGTAGTCAATTCTTTTCCTTTGGAAACGATTTTCCCTAAAGTTTGAGCGTTTGACAAATAACTCGTACTGATAACTAAAACAATTGCGATCCCGATTTTCATAAAATATGATTTAATTCAATTTGTTACAGTAGGGACGCGATGCATCACGTCCCTACTTGTTTTTTAACGCTTAACTGAAACAAAAATTGTTCCATAAAAAGTGGGGACGCAAAGCATTGCGTCCCCACCGAAATCATGAAGGGATCTTAAAACCCCTGAACCCCGTTTACCGTGGTGTATTTCAGAATATTTTTCTTATCCGGGTGAATGCGTGCAAATGCCGATTGAACAGCCAGCGTACCTTCATGGAAACCGCAAAGAATCAGTTTCAGTTTATTCTCATAGGTATTTACATCACCGATGGCATAAATTCCCGGAATATTTGTTGAATAATCAAGCGTATCCACTTTGATTGCATTCTTTTCGATCTCCAGTCCCCAGTCGGCAATCGGACCCAAAGACGGTTTCAATCCGAATAAAGGAATAAAGTGATCCGTTTCATGGATCATTTCGCCTTGTGTATTGTGCTGGATTTTTACCTGGGTCAAAGAACCATTTCCTGCTAACCCCACAACCTCGGCTTCTGTGATCAGGTTGATCTGACCGTTTTCAGCCATATCAATCACCTTTTGTACGGAATCCAAATGTCCGCGGAAAGAAGCACTTCGGTGAACAAGCACTACCTCTTTTGCGATTTTCTTTTCTGCCAGGAAGATGGACCAATCCAATGCGGAATCTCCGCCGCCGGCGATCACACAGCGTTTCCCCCTGTAAAACTCCGGATCTTTGATGATGTACTCGACTCCTTTGTCTTCAAAGTCTGCAATGTTTGAAATAGGTGGTTTACGTGGTTCGAAAACTCCCAATCCACCGGCAATCATAACAATCGGAGCCAAATGCTTTGTTCCCTTTACGGTTGTCACAATGAATTTCTCATCCTCTGTTTTTTCAATAGTCATTGCAGCTTCTCCCAAAGTAAATCCTGGTTTAAACGGCGCTGCCTGTTCCATCAGGTTATCAATCAGATCACCGGCCAAAACGGATGGAAATCCGGGGATATCGTAAATCGGTTTTTTAGGATAGATCTCTGAACACTGCCCTCCCGGCTGAGGCAAAGAATCAATCAAATGACAGCGTAATTTCAATAATCCCGCTTCAAACACGGTGAAAAGTCCCACCGGACCTGCACCGATTATAATTATATCAGTTTCAATCATTAGTTCTATAAAAAGTATTACAAAAATAAAGATAGTTTCCCAGATAGGAATCGCTAAAAAAGGGTAATTCAACCTCCTTTCCTATTAGAAATCCAAGCTAAAAACCAAAAACCCGGAAGCTTTACTATTTTTGTTAAAAGCATTCATGTGATCGGATCAACTAAGAGCAATATTCCAGGTCTTCTAAAAGAACATTCCATCATTATCGGAATTCTTCTGCTCGCTCTTATTTTGAGATGCTATGACCTGTTCTCGATTCCTTATACGCATGATGAGCTCAGCGGATTATTGCGCACCCGGTTCGATTCTTTCGGTGAGTTGATAGCTAAAGGAGTAAAAGTAGACGGACATCCGGCTTTTGTCCAGGTTTTCCTGTATTACTGGACCGGGTTGTTCGGAACTTCCGAATGGGTGGTTAAACTTCCCTTTATCCTTTCGGGTGTCGGTGGTGTTTATTTCGGGTATAAAATCGGGAAACGCTGGTCGAATATCACCGTGGGATTGATTGTAGCTGCCATTATTGCAACCAGTCAATATCCTTTGATGTACAGCCAAATCGCAAGACCTTATACTTCCGGTTTCTTTTTTACTTTGCTGTTTGCTTATCACTGGGGAGAAATTGTGTTCTTTAAGAACTACGCACGAAAACACCTCATCTGGTTCCCGATTGCTGCTGCTCTGTGTGCATACAATCATCATTTCAGCATGCTCACCGCCGGACTTATCGGCATCATCGGGATTGTTTATACGTTCCGGGATTTTCTTTGGAAGTACCTATTGCTTTGCCTGGCAGCCGTGGTTTTGTATTCGCCTCATTTTACGATCCTTTCCGCACAACTCAAAATGGGAGGATTAGCCGGCTGGCTGGGAAAACCCGAACCTTCTTTTTTACCGCATTACGTTTATTACATTTTCCAATTTTCCGTGCTGTTGGTTGCAGTTTACACCGGGATTATTGTTTGGACCAGGATTTCCGGAAGGGTTGTCAGACGAAACTCAAAAGCTATTCTTTTTGCAGGAATACTTTTCTTTTCCGTATATGCCGTGGGGTATTTTTATTCCATTTATGTGGCACCTGTATTACAAACTTCCGTGCTCATTTTTGCTTACCCTTTCCTGCTTATCTTTTTATTCGGATGGGCAAAGGAACAGAGTAAACAATTGAATTTAGCACTGGTTCTGATCATTGCGGTATTGAATATTTATGCCTTGATTTTCCAGCGTCAGTACTACCGGGTATTTTACAAAACCCCGTTCAACCAATTGGTATTGGATGTTGTGCATGTAGACAAAGAATCGGCGTATGCACTCATTTTCTCCGACGAGCCTAAAACCCGTTTTTATTCCGAAAGAGGTGACTTCCGTATTCCACAAAAGGTGAAATTCATTACTGTTCCGGAATTTACGGAGAAAGACCTGGAAGCATTCCTGGAAAAGCATTCGGACAACGACCATTTTTACCTGGCCGCCACATCTTCCCTTCCATCGACTTACAGGGCAATAATCCTTCAAAAATACCCGCATATTATCTGGCAAAAGAATTATTTCTCGGCTTCCACACTTTTCCTTTCCAAAGGGAAGGCCAGCGAAAAACCTATCGCAGATATTGTAAAAAACAAACATCTTTTCAACGGTTACAACCCGGGGAAATGGTATGATGGCAGTTATCATTTTGAGAAGGATGAAGAATGGGGACCGGGCTACGCCAAAGAACTGAACAAGCTGGTAAAAAGACCTTCCGATTTGGTGGATGTGGTAGTAAAATTGAAACTTTCGGATCTGAGACAGGAGCCTTTGCTCGTGCTGAATATCCAATCAAAAGACTCTGTCCTTGTGTTCCGCGGCACTCCTGCTTCCAGGCACACAATTAACCTAAAGGATAGTACTGTGACTTTGGTACAATCCATCAAATTCATTGACCTCAATTACAAGCAATTTGAAAACCCAACCTTGAATACTTTTATTTGGAACCGGGATAAAAAACCCTTGAAGATTCTCTCTTTCCAGGTAATTTACAGAAAAGACAATCCGCTGACTTACGCATTATATGAACCGATTACCGAATAATCTATTCACACTTTTGAGAAACCTCAAAAAGTCGGAATTTTGAGGGTCAAAAGTCAAGACAACTGGGCTCCGACTCCTCCCCGCTAACTTTGAAGGACTGAACCCCACTAAAATCGGTTGTTAAAAATCAGTACAAAACACGCTTAATAGTCGGGTGTAAGTCGAGTAGTACTCGGGTGATTCACGCTTAATCTATACAAGAGGTTTCTTTACGAGAAAATCCCAATTCTTTTTAGATGAGAGCGGTTACAAACATGAGAAATATTCGTAATTTCCAACATCTCCTAATGATCCTCTTTGTCTCCCTACTTTTTGCCGGCCCAAAAAGTAGGCAAAAATGCCTTTGCACAATTACAGCTTTCAGCCAACCAACCGATTTTGATCAATCCACGAAAAGGCGGGATCAGGATCCAAAATGCAATTCTGCAGTTGTTTTACAAACACTACAGAATTAGCACTTTCCGGGATTGATAACCAAATCGGCTAGTTGCCGTTTCTTCAAAAAAATCTGAAGGACGGGTAATGATTGGAGATTCTGTGCTATTCCTACAGGTCGTGTAATTGTGCGTTTTGGCAACAGGTATCAATCCACCAAAAAAGAGTAGATCCTTATTTGAAAAATTACCCACCCTATTATTTTGAATGGATTTAAAGCCTCCTAAAATAGGAAAAGGAAGAAAGACAAGTCTTTTTTGTCGGATAACAATAATTCGTAATTCGTTCCGTAAGATGACGGACGTAATTCGTAATTAAGAAATGTATTTCTTAGCGAATTCCCACAATACTATCCCTGCACAAACGGAAACGTTTAAGCTGTGCTTGGTGCCGAACTGCGGAATTTCAAGGATGTAATCAGAAGCATCAATAACAGATTGGTCCACCCCATCTACTTCATTTCCGAAAACCAGTGCAAATTTCCGATCACTCAGATTCCCGATCTCATGCAGCAAAACGGTTTTCTCTGCCTGTTCAATACTACAGACAGCTATTCCATCCTGTTTTAATTCCGAAACGAGTTCATTGATATCTTTCCGGTATTCCCAATCGATGGTATCTGTTGCTCCAAGTGCCGTTTTGTGAATTTCCCGGTGTGGCGGCTGGGCAGTGATGCCGCATAAATAGATCTTCTCCACATTAAAAGCATCTGCTGTCCGAAAAAAAGAACCGATGTTATTCAAACTGCGAATATCGTTCAGAACAATAATCAAAGGGAATTTTTCCTGGCCTTTAAAAGTCTGTTCATCTACGCGGTCAAGCTCCCACAATTTCAATTTTCGGTTCATTGGACAAATTTAATTATATTCGAATGTAATCTTATCCACATGAAGACTAAATTAATCGCTATTATTCTTGGCACATGTGTATGCACATTTCTCACCAACTGCACCATTGAAAAACGGGTTTTTCAAAAGGGTTATCACATAGAGTGGAAGAAAAAAGTGTCCGAAAAGGAAGCTGAAGAAACTGCGGACCGAATAACCAAAAGCCAACAACAAGCAGGTCTGGTTGCGGAAACACCTTTCGAAAGCAATGTAACACCGGAAACTGAAAAACCACTTCCGGAACCTGTTACCGAACCGGAATTACCGGAAAGTATGGCAGAACCAATTACACTATCTGAAAACCCGGTTTCCATCCACTCAATGGAATCTGAAAATCATGAAATCACCTCATCAGTTCATCAGAAAAGCGTAAAAGGGGCCTGGGAAACGGAAGAACGGAAAGTATTTGAGCTTTTCGGAGTCATGTCTTTCGGACTTTATTTCAGCTCCCTGACACTTGCAATCCTGGGAATTGTTCTTTTAACCTCCCCTTATTTCTTTGTAGCTGCAGGATTTATGATTCTCCTGGCTTTGATATTCGGGATCATCTCGGTTGACAAGTACCGAAGAGACAAGTCGGCATACCGCCTGAACTTTTTCGGTTATTTCGGGATGATTGCCTCCCTGGCCACCATTACATTCGTGATCGGATTGTTATTATTGGCCTGGGGACTGGGTTCCTTCTAATGGTTTGTTTCTTCGAAAGGATTCAACTTAAAATTGGATAATGTTGAAAACTATGAAAAACAAAAATTGCGCTCCTTGCTTCTTTGATAGTAAATTTGAGCCATTCCATAATTCATACCTGCGTGGCAAAGAAAGAAAAAGATCCGGCAGAAACGCCCTTAATGAAGCAATACAATGAGATCAAAGCAAAACACCCACAAGCTTTGCTGCTTTTTCGCGTCGGGGATTTCTACGAAACGTTTGGTGAAGATGCCATCACGGCATCCAAAACACTCGGAATTGTTCTGACAAAAAGAGGTGCAGGATCACCTTCCGAAATAGAACTTGCCGGGTTTCCGCACCATTCATTGGAATCATACCTTCCAAAACTGGTACGCGCCGGGCACCGGGTGGCCATCTGCGATCAGCTGGAAGATCCGAAAATGACCAAAACGATCGTCAAACGCGGGGTAACCGAATTGGTAACTCCCGGAATTGCTTTCAGCGACAAGATCCTGGACGGGCATCACAACAACTTTTTGGCTGCCGTCCATTTCGGAAAGGAGATACACGGAATTTCATTCCTTGACGTAACAACGGGGGAATTCTTCACTGCACAGGGAAATACCGAATACATCAATAAACTGATCCAGGGCTTCGAACCCAGTGAGATCATTTACCAAAAGAATAAACACTCGCTTTTCCAGGAACTTTTCGGAACGAAATATTACACGTTTCGACTGGACGACTGGGTTTTCACTTCCGATTTCGGAAAAGAAAAACTGACCGGTCATTTCCAGACCAATTCCATGAAAGGATTCGGTATCGATGACCTGGAGCAGGGAATTGTTGCTTCCGGAGCAATCCTTCATTATTTGGGCGAAACACAGCACGATAAACTGGGACACATTACCCAGATCCAACGCATTGAAGAAGAAAAATTCGTGTGGCTCGACCGTTTCACCATTCGCAACCTGGAACTGATTGCTCCTTTGAACGAAGGTGGAAAAACCCTGTTCGACGTAGTAAACGGAACTAAAACACCCATGGGCGACCGGTTGCTGAAACGCTGGATAGTCATGCCGCTGAAACACCCGGAACAGATCAATCTGCGTGTGGATGCTGTTGCCGATTTGGCAGAAAAAAGCAGTCTTCGTGCAGAGATCGAACATGAACTAAGTGAGATCGGTGACATGGAACGCCTGATCTCCAAAGTAGCTGTCGGAAGAATCCATCCCAAAGAATTACGGGTGCTTTCACGCATCTTAGAGCATATGACACCGCTCCGCGATGCCTGTTCGCAGAGTGAAAGTGAATTGTTGGGACAGCTTTCTAAACGCATTGAACCGTGTGAAGAATTCATTCAATCGGTTGAAAAATTCCTGTTGAAAGACCCTGCAGTGATGCTGGGTAAAGGACCCGTTATTGCAGATGGTGTTCATGCGGAGCTGGATGAATTACGCGCCATTTCGGAAAGCGGCAAGGATTACCTGGAAGCGATGCAGGAACGCGAATCCGAGAAAACCGGAATTCCAAGCCTGAAAGTCGCTTTCAATAACGTATTCGGGTATTACCTGGAGGTACGCAACACCCATAAAGACAAGGTTCCGGAAGAATGGATCCGCAAGCAGACACTCGTAAGTGCCGAGCGCTACATCACTCCTGAACTAAAGGAATACGAAACAAAAATCCTGGGAGCTGAAGACAAGATCGCTACCATCGAGGCACAATTGTATTTCGAACTGGTGCAAAAATTGAGCACTTTTGTGGGGCAGATCCAGCGAAATGCCTACCTGATTGCACAATTAGACTGCCTGACCGGCTTTGCTGACCTGGCAGTGAGAAAGAATTACGCAAGACCTGTTGTCAACGACAGTTATGTAATCGATATTAAAAACGGCCGCCATCCTGTCATTGAAGGACAATTAAAACCCGGAGAAGAATATGTGCCGAATGATGTTTACCTGGACAAGGAAGAACAGCAGATCATCATGATTACCGGACCGAATATGTCGGGTAAAAGTGCTTTACTGCGGCAAACGGCTTTGATCGTTCTGATGGCACAAATGGGAAGTTTTGTACCGGCAGACGCTGCAATTCTAGGCATTGTAGACAAGGTCTTCACACGCGTCGGTGCTTCGGACAATATTTCCTCGGGTGAATCCACTTTCATGGTTGAAATGAACGAAACATCCAGTATTCTGAACAACCTTTCGGACCGCAGTTTGATTTTGCTGGATGAAATCGGGCGCGGGACAAGTACCTACGACGGAATTTCCATTGCATGGGCCATAGCCGAATACATTCACGAGTTTCCACAAGCGAAGGGAAAAACACTTTTCGCTACCCACTACCACGAATTGAATGAGATGGCAGTCCAATTCCCGCGCATCCATAATTACAACGTAAGCGTTAAAGAAGTGGGACAAAAAATCATCTTTTTACGCAAACTGGTGGAAGGCGGAAGCGAACACAGCTTCGGTATCCACGTGGCAAAACTGGCCGGAATGCCGAATAAGGTCATTCAACGGGCCGAACTCATGCTGGAACAATTGGAATTGAACCACCGCTCCAGCGAAGTGAAATCCGTAAAAGATGTAGTGGTGCATGCAGGAAACACTTCCGACATGCAGTTGAGCTTTTTCCAGCTGAACGACCCTGTACTGGAGCAGATCCACGATCAATTGGTTTCAATCGACATCAATACGCTAACCCCTGTGGAAGCACTGATGAAATTAAACGAAATCAAGAAGTTAACGGGAGGGTAATGGATAGACAACTCCAGGCTCAATCGTTTAAATCGAAAAAAAACAAAAAAAAGTCCGCGAAACCTTGCAAATTGAACAAAGGAATTATTAGATTTGCAACCCGATTCCAAAAGAGGAATGGTATTGCCCCGACGAACATGTCGGGATCAATTAAAATTGAAAATAATGCGAGAGTAGCTCAGTTGGTAGAGCACGACCTTGCCAAGGTCGGGGTCGCGGGTTCGAATCCCGTCTCTCGCTCGAAGAATAATCTCGGTTTATAGCCGGGATTATTTTTTTAAGTCCGCTCGCATTGCGAGAAATGCTCGAATGGTGGAATTGGTAGACACGCCGGACTTAAAATCCTGTGACCATCTGGTCGTGCGGGTTCAAGTCCCGCTTCGAGTACAATGAGCGCTTCCAGCTCATGAGATTAAGCCTTAGTTTTCTTCGGAAAGCTGAGGCTTTTTTGATTTTACAAAGTTTTTTTACCCTGTAACCATCTGGTCGTGCGGGTTCATCCCGATAGCTATCGGGACCCGCTTCGAGTATAAAGAGAAATGAAGGAAGAGTAACATCTTCCTTTTTTATTCTAAGAGCTTGTAGATTGGCTTCCACCTTCCACAGGAAAAGTTAATTCCCGTTGGTGTTTACATCTTCGGGATTTTTCGTTATTTTTAATTATGGCTACTGTCTACATTTTACACTCCTTAAGTATCGATCAATTTTACATTGGAAGCTGTTTGGATCTAAAGCAAAGGCTGAAACAACATTTAGATAAATCATATCAAGTTGGGTTTACACATCGAGCTGATGATTGGGAAATATTCTTTTACAAAGAAGAATTGAACAACATATCAAGAAAATGAAATCCAGGAAATACCTAGAAAACCTAAAAACTTATCCTGAAATAATGGAAAAACTTATAACAAAATATGATACGGGTTCATCCCGATAGCTATCGGGACCCGCTTCGAGTACAAGAGAAATGAAGGAAGAGTAATATCTTCCTTTTTTGTTCTAAGAGCTTGTAGATTGGCTTCCACCTTCTACAGGAAAAATGAATCCCGTCGGTGTTTACACTGGCGGGATTTTTTTGTTATAAAAGATTTTGCAGGCCCCGGTAGCTATCGGAAGAGCGCTTCCAGCTCATGAGATTAAGCCTTGGTCCCGTACATACGGGATTGAGGCTTTTTTGATTTACAATTGTGACGTTTGATCCCGAAAGCCTTCGGCACTCGTTTTTGTTTTGGGAAATTCCTCCCTCGTAAAAACCTTACGACCTGCTCCTGTAACTTTGCTTTTCTAATTTAATCACTTGAATATGGAACAAATTCTCCAGGACTTAGACCGCTATTTTCAGCATGCCAAAAGAAGCCAATTGAACACTTTTACTTCGGCAAGTGTGCTATCGAACAATGCCGCGAAAGCAATAACCGGGTTAAAAACCCTGCTTGAGGATCCGGTTTATTCCATGTATGAACCTTTTCTGGAAGATCTGATCAGCGGGCTTTCAAAAGCAGAAGCCATCTATGAACGCTACTGCGAATCCCTCAATTCGGAGCACAAAGGAAATGACCAATTGTTCATTAATTTGAACCATACTTTATACAATAACCTCGACAATTTTCTGCAGGTATTCTATTACAACGATCCCGATTTATTATAAAATATCACCATTTTCGATATTAAAAATTCAATTTTTACACATTTACTTCCGACAGCCCTGAATTCTACTATTACACTAGGAGAATCGGGCTTTCCGGAGCATCCAAACCTTGAAGGAATTGCCTGTTATCCGCTTATTTAACCATTCATAATCCAAGAAAATTTTTTATTTCATTACTGTTTCTTTATTTTTACATCAAATAAAAAACTATGAAAAAAGTATACTTAGGCTTATTTACTTTGATCATTGCGGGTTCGGCTTCGGCTCAGTTAATGAACAAAAACTTGCGCAGCGCGCAAAAAATTCAAAACATCGGTGAAGTTCCTGCAAAGGCAACACACCATTATGAGAAAGCAACCGCTTTCTGGTCAAATGATTTCTCCACTACTTCTGATTGGACTATTTCCAACGCAGGAGCTGCAGGATCACCGGCTCACACTTTGGGAGACTGGGCAATCGTTACAGATGTGAATGCAATTCCGGTAACGGCTTTGGCTCCAGCTGGTCACACAACAGCTGCAAACGGTTATGCTTTGATTAACTCTGATGCTGCAGGTGCAGGGCAAACTCAAAACTCTAAAATCGTTACTACCGGTACTATTGACTGTTCCGGAAAACCGAATGTTTCTATGGTTTTTGAGCAATCAACCCGTCACTTCCAGGAGTTGTACTTCGTTACAGTATCCAATGACAACGGAGCTACCTGGACAGATTTCCAGGTGAACACCTCTCAGGCAGTAAACACGAACTCTGCAAACCCTGCTCTTGCTCAGGTGAACATTTCTTCAGTTGCTGCAAACCAGGCAAACGTAAAAGTAGGTTTCCGTTATGTAGGAGCTTATGACTGGTTCTGGGCAGTTGATGATGTTCAATTGATCGAAACAGACAACTACGATCTTGCAACGACAGGTTATTTCTGGGGAGTTGAAGGAACTTGGGGAGCACGTTTACCGTACTACCAAACTCCAATCGCTCAGATCAACCCTATCAAATTTGCAGGGTTAATCGAGAACAAAGGAGCTATGACTCAATCTGACATCACTTTCAGTGCTGCAATTGCTTCTGCCGGATACGCAGGAACAAGCCCTCAGGGTGCTTTGAGTCCAAATACAACAGATACATTTGACATTGCTCTTCCATTTACTCCGGCTGCTTCAGTTGCATCGTTCACTGTTACAGGTGTTGCCAATTCAGGTCAAACAGATGCTTACCCTACTGATAACGCAGCTCCGGCTTTGGCTTTTGCAACAACACAAACAACTTTTGCACGTGATGCTCAGGTAGTTCAGGCTGGTTCTTACAACCAGGGTATGGGTTACGAAATGGGTAACATTTTTGACATCACAGCTGACCAAACATTGACAGGTGTTGATGTATTCGTTGCTTCAACTTCAACTGCAAACTGCCAGATTTACGGTTTGTTGTATACGATTGATGGAGCAGGTGATTTCGTTTATGCAGCTCCTACAGCACTGCACACAGTAACTTCAGCAGAACTTGGAACGGTAATTACACTTCCTTTGAGCTCTGCTTATCCGCTACTTGCAGGTAACTCTTACCTATTGGTAGTTGGTTCTTACGGTGACGGTGGTGCTACAGACGATTTCGTTGTTGGTACTTCAGGTATTTCAGAAGCTCAAACTACGTTCTACCTGGATGGAAACGAGAATACAGGAACATGGTACTACTCTACTTCCACTCCAATGGTGCGTATGAACTTTAACACTTCTTTGTCAGTTGCTGAAAACGCAAACGCAAACGTTTCAATTTACCCGAACCCTGTAGTTGGTGAAGCTACAATCGAAGTAAACGGAACAACTGCTACTGCAATTACTGTAGTTGATTTAGCAGGTAAAGTAGTTTACTCTTCTAACGTTGCTGAAGGTACTTCCAAAGTATCTTTCTCAACAACAAACTTCTCTGCAGGAGTTTACACAGTAAATGTTGCTACAAGCACAGGAACTGTTACTAAGAAAATGGTTGTTAAGAACTAATAACACATTATAAAACAAAAAGACCCGGTCCTGAAACAGGCCGGGTCTTTTTGTTTGGTTCAAAGAGGTTCAAAAGTTCCATACCACAAACCACCAACTCATCCTTTGAACATTTTGAACGATTCAAACTTTTGAACTTTTGCTATATTTGCCCCTCGAAAAAACAAATTATGAAAGCATACGTATTCCCCGGACAAGGTGCTCAATTCTCAGGAATGGGAAAAGACCTTTATGATTCATCCGATTTAGCTAAGAAATTATTTGCACAGGCAAATGAAATTCTCGGATTCGATATTCAAAAAATCATGTTTGAAGGATCTGATGAAGAGTTAAAACAAACAAAAGTAACTCAACCAGCTATCTTCCTTCATTCAACAATTCTGGCTGCATGTTTGGGTGATAGTTTCAAACCGGATATGGTTGCAGGACACTCTTTGGGTGAAATTTCTGCATTGGTAGCTAATCAAACACTTTCATTTGAAGACGGTCTGCGCCTGGTTTCCAAAAGAGCAATGGCCATGCAGGCTGCTTGTGAAGCTGTACCATCAACAATGGCTGCAATCCTTGGATTGGAAGACCATGTAGTGGAAGACATTTGTAAATCGATTGATGGAATTGTTGTAGCGGCAAACTACAACTGTCCGGGACAATTAGTTATTTCGGGAGCAATCCCTGCAGTTGAAGAAGCTTGCACGAAATTAACGGAAGCTGGAGCAAAACGCGCAATGATCCTTCAGGTTGGCGGAGCATTTCACTCACCATTGATGGAGCCTGCAAGAGAGGAATTAGCAAAAGCAATCGAATCAACTACTTTCAAAACTCCTGTTTGCCCGGTATACCAAAATACAATCGCAAAAGCAGTAACTGATCCGAATGAGATTAAGCTTAACCTGATTGATCAATTGACCGCTCCTGTTCGCTGGACACAAATCATGCAGCAAATGATCGCTGACGGTGCTACAGAAGTCATTGAAGTTGGTCCGGGTAAAGTATTGCAGGGACTTTTCAAAAAGGTAGATCGCGCATTTCCCACATCCAGTGCTGAAATTTAAACAATAAAACAAAAGTGGGGACGCAAAGCATTGCGTCCCCACACTTATTTCAAACTTGAAAATACTATAAACAAAAAAACGGGTGGAAAATTTCCACCCGTTTTTTTGTTTATTAACTACTTATCTGATTAGTTTCTGTATAGAGTACTTTTTACAGCCTTCACCAATCTTTCTACATTCGGCAATGCAGCATCAATTAATGTAGGTGAAAATGCAAATGGCGTATCTGTTTGTGTGACACGCATAACAGGTGCATCCAGGTAATCAAATGCATAACGCTGCAAGTGATAAGCAATCTCAGAAGAGATAGAAGCCAAAGGCCAGCTTTCTTCCAATACTACACAACGATTCGTTTTCTTAACCGACTCAACGATCAACGCATAGTCAATCGGACGGATTGTTCTTAAATCGATAATTTCAAGTTCAATTCCTTCCTTTGCCAAAACCTCAGCAGCTTCATGAGCTACTTTAATGATCTTACCAAAAGAAACAACAGTTACATGAGATCCTTTGCGTTTGATATCTCCAACTCCAATCGGAATGATGTATTCTCCTTCAGGAATTTCACCTTTGTCACCATACATTTTCTCTGATTCCAGGAAAACAACCGGGTCGTTATCGCGAATAGCCGCCTTCAACAAACCTTTTGCATCGTAAGGAGTAGACGGAGTGATTACTTTCAATCCCGGTACATGCGAATAAAATGCCTCGAAACTTTGAGAGTGTGTTGCAGCAAGCTGACCTGCCGTACCGTTACCACCTCTAAAAACGATCGGACAACCATATTGACCACCCGACATTTGCAGCATTTTTGCCGCTGAGTTAATAATCTGGTCAGCAGCCAAAATTGCAAAGTTCCATGTCATGAACTCAACAATCGGGCGAAGTCCGTTCATTGAAGCACCTACAGCGATACCTGCAAATCCTAATTCAGCGATCGGAGTATCAATGACTCTTTTCGGACCAAATTCATCCAACATTCCCTGAGATACTTTGTACGCTCCGTTATATTCAGCAACTTCCTCACCCATCAGGAAAACACCGTTATCACGGCGCATTTCTTCCGACATAGCTTCACGAAGTGCTTCTCTAAATTGAACAGTCTTCATTCTTATCGTTTTTTATTTCGCTTAAAGCAGGGTCAAAATTAATCAAAATTCGTTTGTAGCATACCAAAATAAGGAGATAAGCACACACATTTTCAGGAATTCGTGAACAAATTGTTTAAAACCTACACTTATTATGTGTGCATAATATTTATTTCGTGCGATGATTTGATTATTTTTGTTCCCGAAAAGAAGTTTAACAAGCTAAAACTGCAGATTATCCGTGTTGGAAAAATGTAGCTTACGTTTAAATAAAATACGATATGAAAATTTTGGTATGTATCAGTAAATCTCCGGATACAACTTCGAAAATTGCCTTCACTGACGGGAATAAGCAATTCGATGAAAATGGGGTTCAATACATTGTCAATCCATACGATGAGTGGTATGCACTTGTTCGCGGTTTGGAATTGAAAGAGACGTTAGGTGGAAACCTGACAATCATCACGGTTGGAAACGCAGCTGATGAAGCAATCATCCGAAAAGCATTGGCAATCGGTGCTGATGACGCAGTTCGTATTGATGCAGATCCGAAAGATGCTTATTTCACAGCTATTCAAATTGCCGAATACGCTAAATCAAACGGGTTTGACCTGATCCTTACGGGGAAAGAGACTATCAACTACAATGGTTCGCAAGTAGCAGGAATGATTGCCGAGGCGATGGATCTTCCGTTTGTTTCTTTGGCTACAAAACTGGATATCAACGGCACAACTGCACGCATGGAGCAAGAAATCGTTGGAGGGGTCCAGGTTGTTGAAGCAAACCTTCCGTTGGTAGTTTCCTGTGCAAAAGGAATGGCGGAACAACGCATTCCGAACATGCGCGGAATTATGGCTGCACGTACGAAGCCGCTTACAGTGGTTGCTCCTTCTGCAACAGAAGAGCTGACAGCATATGCTGAGTACGGATTACCTGCACCAAAATCTGCAGTGAAAATGATCGATCCGAACAACATGGACGAATTAGTTGCTTTGTTACACAACGAGGCTAAAGTTATTTAATCGACAATACGAAATCATGAATATTTTAGTTTATATCAATTCATCCAATCATTTGGCAAAAAGTGCGCTTGAAGCAGTTACTTATGCGAAGAAAATTGGCGGAACAATTACAGTTGTAGCTACCGGATCGGTAGATGATGCAACACTAGGAACTCTAGGTGAATACGGTGCTCAAAAAGTATTAGTTGACCGTTCTGTTGCTACTGAGGACTCTCAGCAGGTAACTCGTTTGATCGCAAAAGCGGCTGAATCAACAGGTGCAGAACTAATTGTTTTCTCTCACGATTTAGTTGCAAAAGCTGTTGCACCACGTTTATCCGTTCGTCTGAAAGCAGGTTTGGTTTCAGGGGCTGTAGATGTTCCGAATGCAAGCGGACAAGTAAAAGTGAACGTATTCTCAGGAAAAGCTTTTGGATTTGTTGAAGTAAAATCAGCGAAAAAGATCATTTCTCTTCTTCCGAACTCATTCCAACCGGAAAAAACGGGTTCAGCATGTCCGGTTGAAGCATTTGACGGAGCTGCGGGAACTGCTGTAATCAAAGTAGTTGAAACAAAAATGCCGGAGGGTGAAATTCCATTACCGGAAGCAGAATTGGTTGTTTCAGCAGGACGTGGGTTGAAAGGACCTGAGAATTGGGGAATCGTAGAAGATTTGGCAAAGGCTTTGGGAGCTGCAACGGCATGTTCCCGTCCGGTAGCGGATATCGGCTGGAGACCTCATCACGAGCACGTAGGGCAAACAGGTGTTGCGATTCGTCCGAACTTATACATTGCAGCAGGAATTTCCGGGGCAATCCAGCATTTAGCAGGTGTAAACGGTTCGAAAGTGATCGTAGTTATCAACACGGACCCGGAAGCTCCTTTCTTTAAGGCAGCTGATTACGGTGTTGTAGGTGATGCTTTTGATGTGCTTCCTAAATTAACGGAAGCTGTAAAAAAATTCCGCTCAACACCACACTAAGATTAATCTATTTAATTATTTTTACGAAAGTAATACCAAGAGGGAAGCACGTTACAATGCTTCCCTACTTATTTAAACCCTTCGTAAGGAAAACGTTCGGATGGACAAGATTAAACTCGACATCATTGGACTGTCATACAGTCAAACCCAAAGTGGAGCTTATGCTTTGGTCTTAGCAGAATCAGGCGGAAAACGCCGTTTACCGATCATTATTGGTGGTTTTGAAGCTCAGGCTATCGCTATTGAATTGGAAAAAATGACTCCGACAAGACCATTGACCCACGACCTGTTTAAATCCCTTGCCCAAACATTCTCCATCCAGTTAAAAGAGGTCGTGATCTACAATTTGCAGGAAGGAATTTTCTTTGCAAAATTGGTTTGTGAAAAGGATGGTGTTTTCTCGGACATTGATGCCAGAACTTCAGATGCCATTGCACTAGCGGTTCGATTTGACTGCCCGATCTACACTTTTGAATCCATTTTATCTTCCGCGGGCATCCTTTCCGATGAATTCCTGGAAGAAGATGATGAGCTTGAAACTCCTGAGACAGACGATAACGAGTTCACCAAAATGAACAAAGAAGAATTGGAAGAGCAGCTTCAGAATGCCATCGATAATGAGGATTACGAGCTGGCTTCCAAAATCCGTGATGAAATCAATAAGCGCGGAGCTTAAAAAAACACCAATCAATTTCTACTATTATGGGGAATTCCATCAAATTTCGATTGACCGTTATGAGTTTTCTCCAATTTTTTGTTTGGGGAGCATGGTTGATTACAATCGCAAATTATTGGTTTGATACGAAACAATGGGATGGAGGTGCTTTCGGAGCAGTTTTCAGCACACTTGGATTTTCGTCACTTTTCATGCCTGCTATTACCGGAATTATTGCTGATAAATGGATCAATGCAGAACGTTTGTATGCAATACTTCATTTTCTGGGTGGAATAACTCTGTGTTTCATTCCGTTTGCCAGTAATGAATCGGAATTCTTTTGGGTAATTTTCCTGGCAATGGTATGTTACATGCCAACCATTTCCTTATCCAACACCATCGGTTATCACGTGTTGAAAAACAACAATTACGACGTAGTCAAGGTTTTTCCTCCTATTCGCGTATGGGGAACGGTCGGATTCATAGCAGCTATGTGGTTTGTTAATCTCACCGGAAATAAAGCTTCCTACAATCAGTTCATTATCTCCGGAATAGCTGGAATATTGCTCGGGTTATATTCTTTTACACTACCGAAGTGTCCACCGCAACTCGGAAAATCCGAAAAGAAATCTTTCGTGGAAGCTTTCGGTCTGAATGCATTTAAACTTTTCCTGAACTACAAAACAGCCCTGTTCTTTCTCTTTTCCATGATGCTCGGTGCCGCATTGCAGTTAACCAATATGTTCGGAGATGTTTATGTCAGTGAATTCGGTTATTTTGGAAAATATCAAGGATCCTTAATCGTAGAAAAATCAACGATCGTTATGTCGATTTCGCAGGTTTCTGAAACCTTGTTTATCCTGGCAATTCCTTTCTTTTTAAAACGTTTCGGGATCAAAAAAGTAATGCTGATCAGCATGCTTGCCTGGGTACTTCGTTTCGGATTATTAGCATACGGAAATCCGGCAGAAGGATTATGGATGATCATTCTTTCCTGCATTGTTTATGGAATGGCATTCGATTTCTTCAACGTCTCCGGTTCCCTTTATCTTGAAACAACGGTCAATTACAAAATCCGTGCTTCCGCCCAGGGATTGTTCATGATGATGACAAATGGTCTCGGAGCTGTTATCGGAAGTCTGGCAAGTGCAGCTATTATTCAGCGCTTTTTCACTTTTGAATTCACCAATGCTTCAAGCCTCACAAAATATCTTGGGGTTGATGAATCCAATCCGGTTTTTGCGAGACTAACCAAGTTTGTAGACATTTCACCAACCGGAGAATTCTCAAAAGCCGTCACCTTGCGCGACTGGAGCCCCATCTGGTTATCATTTGCAGGATATGCGCTTGTAATTGCCGTGTTATTTGCTATCTTATTCAAACACAAACACAATCCGGCAGAGTTGACAGAAATTTCACACTAATCGTTTTAGTAAAAATTTAATAGTAATTTAATGTTTCAATAACATTGAATGAAAACTATACTCTCCTCTTTAGCGCTTATTTCAGGTGTATTTTCCTTTGCCCAAACATTTAACGGAACGTCCGGAAATATCCAGGATAACCAGGAATTAGTCAGATCCGTAAACGTCAACGGGCTTCCTGCATCGATCAATCAAACGACTTTCGGGTTAGAGCAGGTCTGCTTGTCAATCACTCACACCTGGGATGCTGATATTACAGCCACGCTCGAAGCTCCTGACGGAACACAGATTATTCTTTTCTCCGCTGTTGGCGGCGACGGAAATAATTTTAACGGAACCTGCCTTCGCAGTGATGCTACAACTTCCATAACGACACAAAATGCGCCTTTTAGCGGTGTTTTTAAGCCAATGAATTCGCTGGGAATAGCAAACAACAATCAAAACCCGAACGGAACCTGGAAACTCCGAATTTTTGATTCTGAAAACGGCGACGAGGGAACGCTGGATTCGTGGTCAATCACTTTCGGTAACGATCCGGCAACCCACCAACCCTTCTCAAGCAGTAATCTTCCTATTGTGATAATTAACACAAACAACCAGGGAATTCCTGACGAGCCTAAGATCGAAGCTCAAATGAAAATGATCGATAACGGTTGGGGAAACATCAATAATATAACCGATCCCGCGAATGCTTACAACAATAAGATCGGAATTGAGCGAAGAGGTTCTACCTCGGGAGATTTCCCACAAAAATCCTATGCTTTTGAGACCCGTGATGTAAACGGAACAACGATAGATACCGTGCTTTTAGGTTTACCGGAAGAAAATGACTGGATTTTGTACGCTCCGTACAACGACAAATCCTGCATGCGCAATATCATCACCTATAAGATTGCCAATGAAATGGGAAATTATGCATCCGAAACCGTCCTTTGCGAATTAGTACTCAACGGTCAATACCAGGGAATTTACACCCTCATGGAGAAGGTGAAGCGCGATGATAACCGGGTAAATATCGCAAAACTGCTTCCAACGGATATTACAGGCGATGAATTAACAGGCGGCTACATCATCAAAATCGACAAAACTACCGGCTCCAACAACGACGGATGGACATCCAATTACCAGGCAGCCGATAATTCGGACATTAACTTTTTGTACCATTATCCGAAATCGGATGAGATCATGCCGCAACAGGCGGATTACATCCAGGCATATGTGGATTCTTTCGAAACAGCACTTGCCAGTCCTTCTTTTACGAACCCTGTGACCGGCTATAGAAAATACAGTGTTCCCGAAACATTCATTGACTTCCTGATCCTAAATGAGATCAGCAAAAACGTAGATGGATATCGATTAAGCACTTACCTGCACAAAGAGAAAGATTCCAAAGGCGGAAAACTACGCATGGGCCCCATGTGGGACTTCAACCTGGCGTGGTGGAATGCAGATTATTGCGCAGGTGATGATCACACCGGGTGGCAATACGAGTTTTCGAATATCTGTCCGGGCGGGTGGCAAGCCCCAACATGGTGGACAAGGATGCTGGAAGATTCCTGGTTCCAGGATGAGCTAAAGTGCCGTTGGACAACCCTTCGGCAAACTATCCTTTCCAACAATTCACTGTATGCGCAAATTGATTCTATCGCTCAATATATTAACGACGCAAAAGACCGTCATTTTGAGCAATGGCCGCTTCTGGGAACTTATACATGGCCGAATCCAAGCCCGATCCCGGCAGATTACCCGGGTGAGATCACAGCTTTCAAACAGTGGATACTTGACCGCACGGCGTGGATAGATGCTAATATACCCGGAACCTGCCACCTTGGTCTGATCAAGGAAGAGATTGCATCATTATCCGTTTACCCGAACCCTTTCCGGGAGGAAATTCACCTATCCTGGTTCTCAACGGGAATCAGCAATACCAGGATCAAATTGTTTGACCTGAACGGACATGAGCTAAGTACTTTGGAAAAATCTCCTGTTTATGGAATGAACGAAGTGAAACTGGGTCAATTCCCAGGTTCACTGAGCAGCGGGATTTATTGGGTAGAAATCCAGGAAGGAACTTCGATTAGCCGGATCAAAGTGGTGAAAAATTGATCTTCACCACAAAGGACACGAAGAGACAAAGATTTTTTGCGGAATTAAACAACATTAAATAACACAACTTCTGTTTATAAAGTTTGGTGTATTCAATATTCCCTCGTGTGTTTTGGGATCTTTGTGGTTAAATGAAAACTCAGATCTTCTTGAGGAAAACATCCGGCTGCGGATAAATCCCTTTTCGTTCCAGGCGCTTGTCTTTTTTATAGAGCACATAATTCTCCGGTATGAATTGTCCGTCCAATTTAGCTTCGAAATAAATTCCGTTTTTGTCTTCTTTGATCAATTGATAAGTTCCTTTAAGTTCTTTTGACGAGATCTTCTCAACCAACATTCCTTCCGAACTTAAACGAATCTCAATAGGCGCACTTTGTACCTGGTAAACTTCCTCCCCCAGTTCCAAAGCATAGGAAGGAATTTCACCGCTGTAAACTCCCAGGTATTTTTTTTTGATTTCCTGGGAAACACCGCTATACCAACAGCTAAAAAAGAGAAGTAATAAGCAAAAACGCATTCTTTAGTTTTGGGTAAAAATAGAGAAAGGAATCAACAATGCAATTGAATTATCAACCAAAACAAATCGCCAGTGATTAAATTCCCTAACTTTATGTTTAGTTTTCCAAAGTTCATTTCAAAACACCCATGAAACAATATCACGATTTATTACAGCACATTCTCGACAACGGAACTTTCAAAGGAGACCGCACAGGAACAGGTACTTTATCGACTTTCGGTTATCAGATGCGTTTTAACCTGGAAGACGGATTTCCCGTACTGACTACAAAAAAACTCCATCTGCGTTCGATTATCCATGAATTATTGTGGTTCCTTCAGGGTGATACCAATATCAAGTACCTGAAAGATAACAATGTTTCTATTTGGGATGAATGGGCTGACGAAAACGGCAATTTAGGACCTGTTTACGGGTATCAATGGCGTTCATGGCCAACTCCTGACGGCGGATCTATTGACCAGATCTCCAACCTGATTGAGCAGATCAAGAAAAATCCGAATTCCCGCAGATTGATCGTAAATGCCTGGAACGTTGCTTATGTTGACAATATGGCTCTGCCTCCTTGTCACACCATGTTCCAATTCTATGTAGCTGACGGTAAATTGAGCTGCCAATTGTATCAGCGCTCTGCCGATACTTTTCTCGGCGTTCCGTTCAACATTGCTTCTTACGCATTACTGACCATGATGGTGGCCCAGGTTTGTGATCTGAAACCGGGAGAATTTATTCACACTTTGGGTGATGCTCATTTATACTCCAATCATCTGGACCAGGCAAAACTGCAATTGGAACGCGACTTCAGACCCCTTCCAACCATGAAGATCAATCCGGAAGTGAAAGACATTTTCGGCTTCAAATACGAGGATTTCGAATTATTGAATTACGATCCGCATCCACATATCAAGGCTGCGGTGGCGGTTTAATGAATAACATTCGTCAAAAAACACGTAGGGGCGCGATTAATCGCGCCCCTACGTGTTTTCATTAAAATATTTAATTCGCCATTTCGCTCATAAACTTGATCCGCATCAATCTCAATTCCTCTTCGGTATAATCACCGTCGAATTCGTGATAAGCCGTTGTCAGATCATCTGTTTCAGCTTCGGAGAAGTATTCGTAAATTTCTTCCTGATTATCCGAATCCAAAATATCATCGATGTAATAATTGATATTGACACGCGTTCCGGAAGAAACGATTGCTTCAATTTCTTCAATAACTTCTTCCATAGATTTTCCCTGGGCTCTTCCGATATCTTCCAATGGCAATTTGCGGTCGATGTTTTGAATTAACTGAACCTTCAACACCGATTTATTCACCAACGATTTAACCACTAAATCCTGTGGCCTGTCAATATCGTTTTCTTCCACATACTGATGTATCATTTCTACGAAAGGCTGGCCATAGCGCTGTGCTTTTCCGGCACCAACCCCCTGGCAATTGGTCAGCTCTTCTATTGTGATCGGATACTGGAAACACATATCTTTCAATGTAGGTTCCTGGAAAATAACAAACGGTGGAATATTATTCTGTTTCGAAAGTGATTTTCTTAGGTCGAGCAGCATATCGTAAAGCACCTCATCAAAAGCACCTCCTTTTCCGGGAGCAACAATCCCTTCATCTTCATCGGATGCGGAGTAATCGTGCTGCTTTAACAGTGTAAAGGATACCGGATTCGCCAAAAACTCAAACCCTTTCGCTGTAAACTTCAAGGTCCCGTAGGTTTCAATATCTTTGTAAAGAAGTCCCGCAACAACCGTCTGCCGGATCACAGCATTCCAGAAATGCTCATCGCGGTCTTTTCCTATTCCAAACAACGGAGCCTGATCGTGGCGGTAACTTTTAATTTCAGCAGTTACTCCTCCGGAAAGGAATGCACAAACATGTTTTGCTTTCTGCTGTTCCTGCAAGAAATCAACTACCTGCAGCAATTGATGAACAAACTCTTTTCCTTCCAGTTTTTCCCGCGGATATTTGCAGTTATCACACATGTCATTACACTTATTTTCATCGAAGGTTTCTCCGAAATAATGCAGAATGAATTTACGTCTGCAGACAGAAGTTTCCGAATAAGAAACGATCTCGCTCAAAAGCTGTTTACCGATCTCCTGTTCAGCTACCGGTTTTCCCTGGAGGAATTTCTCCAGTTTTTCTATGTCTTTGTAGGAATAGAACGTGATACATTCTCCCACTCCACCGTCACGGCCTGCTCTTCCAGTTTCCTGGTAATAACTTTCCAGCGATTTCGGAATGTCATGGTGAATGACAAAACGCACATCCGGTTTATCGATTCCCATTCCGAATGCAATGGTTGCAACAATGACATCCACTTCTTCCATCAGGAACATGTCCTGGTGTTTGGCGCGGGTTGCCGCATCCAAACCAGCATGATATGCGAGGGCATTGATTCCGTTTACCTGGAGTAATTCGGCCATCTCTTCCACTTTTTTCCTGGAAAGACAGTAAATAATTCCGGATTTTCCCTGGCGCTGACGAATATATCGGATAATTTCTTTTTCAACGTCCTTTTTCGCACGGATCTCGTAGTATAAGTTATCCCGGTTGAAGGAAGACTTGTACAAAGTAGCATCCATCATGTTCAAATTCTTCTGGATATCCGCTTGTACTTTTGGAGTTGCAGTAGCGGTCAATGCTATAATAGCCACATCTGAGATCTTCTCAAAGATTTCGCGCAGCCTTCGGTATTCCGGCCGGAAATCATGTCCCCATTCCGAAATACAATGCGCTTCATCAATCGCAAAGAAAGAAATCGGAACGGAAGTTAAAAAGTCAATATTTTCTTGTTTTGTAAGCGATTCGGGGGCTACATAAAGCAATTTGGTTTTACCGGCAAGAATATCATCTTTTACCCGGTTAATTTCCGTTTTACTTAATGATGAGTTCAGAAAATGTGCAACTGAATTATGGTCACTCACATTACGAATTGCATCCACCTGATTTTTCATCAGTGCAATCAATGGAGAAACGACGATTGCCGTACCTTCTGATAATAATGCCGGAAGCTGGTAACAAAGGGACTTCCCACCGCCGGTGGGCATAATCACAAACGTGTTCTTCTTTTCCAGTACGTTCGTAATAATTGCTTCTTGTTGTCCTTTGAATTGATCAAAACCAAAAAATGTCCTAAGCGCTTCCTTCAGATCATTTTGATCCATAGAGTTTGAATATTAGAGGATTACCTAAATTTAATAAATCGAAATTACAGATAATAAAACGCTCACGCGCTATAAAATCGGCAACTACACTAAAATACAAGATAAATCCATAAAAAACAACTACTAACCCGAGTTCAAAATGATTTTTTGAAGATTTTTTGCTGTTCATCTAACAAATTTTATGGCTGAATGTCGGTTATTAACATTTCAAACGGCGAAAATTTTGATGATTTGTTAACTTTGCGCCAAGGTATGGAAGAAGAAAAAAATATGTCGTTCTTGCAACATCTCGAGGAATTGAGATGGAGACTGGTTCGAAGCGCAGCTGTAATCATTGTTTTGGCAATTGTAATTTGGTTGAACCAAGACTGGATCATGAGACATGTTTTCCTTTCAATGAGTAAACCGGACTTTTTCACCTTCGACTTTTTCTGCAGGTACATGAATTTCATGTGTGTGGAAGAAATTCCGATCAACTTCCAGTCAACTACCATGGGAGGCCAGTTCTCCTATGCTTTATGGATGAGTTTCCTGGGTGGTGTAGTGGTCGGTTTTCCATTCATCTTTTACCAATTATGGTCTTTTGTAAAACCGGGATTGAAGCAGAATGAAAAGAAAATGGTCAAAGGAATAGTTCTTTACGTAAGCCTTCTTTTCTTCCTGGGAATTCTATTCGGTTATTTTATTGTTGCACCGATGAGCGTCCAGTTCTTCGGTACGTACCAGATTTCCAGAGAAATCAAGAATGACTTCACCATCAACTCCTACATGAGTACTATCCTTTCGACCGTATTCTATTCAGGTTTGTTCTTCTTACTCCCTATCCTGGCTTATTTATTGGGAAAACTGGGGATTGTTTCTTCCGGTTTCCTGACGAAATACCGCAAGCATTCCATCGTGGTGGTTTTGATTTTGGCCGCAATTATTACTCCTCCGGATATGATTTCGCAGGTAATTGTCAGTGTCCCGATCTTACTTCTTTACGAAATCGGAATTTTTGTAGTAAAACGCGTTGAAAAAGCACGTCTGAAAGAGGAAACAAACGGGTAATCACGTATTGTTTTTACCCTGAGTTTTTCTTAGTTTTACCGCATCTATGTTTAAACTAAGGATTCTATTTCTACTCTGCCTGATTCAATGTTCTGTGTATTCACAACAGACAAAAGTATCAGGGCGCGTCATTGACGCACAAACCGGAGAAGGAATGCCTGATGTAAGAGTCCGGTTCCAAAACTCGAAAATAGGTACGCTGACAGACAGCCTTGGGTTCTATACCCTTCAGACTTATTATGCAACCGACAGCATTACTTACATGATGCCGGAATTCAACCTGGTAACCAAAACCGTTAAAAAAGACCAGGAACAAGTCATTGATGTAAAATTAACCGAAGCCATTGTGGACATTACGGAAGTGACCGTGAAACCACCTGATGAATTTCCTTCGACCACCCTGCACAAGAAGGTGATTGCCCACAAAGACATTAACAACAAGGAAAAACTAAGTTCATACGACTACGAGTTATACAATAAGATCCAGATAGACCTGAATAATATCGGGGATAAATTCAAGGACCGTGACATTGTAAAACGTCTGGATGTGGTTATGAATTACCTGGATTCCATTGATGGAGGAAAAACATATCTGCCGGTCATCTTGTCTGAAAACATTTCGCAGTTCAGCTATAAGAACAATCCCAAAAAGAAGCGCGAATTGGTTTCTGCAACCCGGATTTCAGGAATCGAGAACCTGCAGCTGAACCAGTTTTTGGGAGAAATGTACCTGGATTTCAATATTTATGACAACTACCTGAATATCTTCCAAAAAGCATTTATCAGCCCCGTAGCAAATTTTGCACGTAATTATTATAAGTTTTACCTGGAGGACAGTATGTTTATTGACAACAACTGGTGCTATAAATTGCGTTTTGCCCCCAAAAGAACCGGTGATATGACCTTTGAAGGTGAAATGTGGATCAACGACACGACCTATGCGGTCAAATCCTTCAAAGCCAAACTATCGCCATGGGCCAATATTAATTATGTGCAGGATTTGTACATGGAACACCAATTTGACCAGGTTCAGCCGGAAGTCTGGATGCTGACAGAAGAAAAGATGATCCTGGACCTGAAAGTCACGAAAGGGACAAAACTTTATGGTTTCTATGGACGAAAATATTCATCCCGGAAAAATTTCGTCATCAATAAAGAACATCCGGATGATTACTACAAAAGTGATTTCACGGTAGAGTTCGCCGACAGTGCCAAAATCCGCGATAGGGATTACTGGATTGCCCACAGGCATATTCCGTTGAATGACCAGGAAAACGGTATTGACAACATGGTTGACTCGTTAAACCATGATCCCTTTTTCAAATTTCTAAAAAATTCCACCTATATGCTCGCCACGGGGTATTATCCGGTCGGGAAGATTGAGATCGGATCGATCTATTCCCTGTTTTCGGTAAACCCGGTGGAAAAATTCCGCACCGGATTAGCTATTCGTACATCCAACGCTTTTTCCCGGCGTATTGAATTCGGAGGAAGGTTGTATTATGGTTTCGGAGATGAACGTTTCAAGTACGGCCTGACAACTCGTATCAATATTACACCGAAAAAACGCGGACTTTTGATTTTATATGGGAACAGGGATATCGAACAAATCGGAATTTCTCCAACAGCTGCCGCGGTAGGATCAACATTCAGTTCGCTTTTAAGAACCGGACCATTGGATAAATTGACCTTCGTTGATAAAGCCGGCATCAACCTGGAAAAGGATTTGGGAAAGGATTTCATCATCTTCGGAGGATTTGAATGGAAAGAATATACCCCGCTTGGACTTGCTACTTATGAACGACGTAACGAATTCGGAGGATTGGATACAATCAGACATATTCAAAGCTCGGAAGTTACCCTGCGTTTCAGATGGTGTAAAGACGAAGAGTTTATTTCAGGGAATTTCGACCGCACCACGCTTCCGTCCAAATTTCCAATCTTATCCGTACAGGGAATTTTTGGGATTAAAGGTGTTTTCGGCAGTGATTACAACTACCAGAAACTGGAATTTGCCATGGAGCACAACCGGAATATCGGTGTTTTGGGAAGATTGCGGTATGGAGTAAATGCCGGAGTAGTAATGGGAACAGTAGCTTATCCGTTCTTAAAAGTACACGAAGGAAGCCAATCTTACTGGCTGTATACCAATTCCTTCAACCGCATGTCGTATTTTGAATTCATTTCCGACCGGTATGTAGGTGGATTTATCGAACAACACTGGCAGGGACTATTATTCGACCGTATTCCATTGATCAAAAAACTAAAATGGCGATTGGTAACCACCGGGCGAATTACATACGGAGCAATCAGCCAAAGACATAACGATGTAATGATCATCCCGTCTTTCACCAAACAATTCGGAGGTATTCCTTATGCAGAAGCTTCTGTGGGAATTGAGAATATTTTCAAATTGGGACGAGTTGACCTGGTTTGGAGGATTACACATCTTGCACCCGGAATTCCACCATTGGGAATCCGTGCACGCTGGTCGTTTGCATTCTAAGAAAGTTAAAAGTGTTCAATAGTTGAAAAGGTTCAAAGCCAAAAGTTGTTTAAATGAATCTATTTGAACATTTGAACATTTGAACATTTGAACATTTGAACATTTGAACATTTTTGAAAAAACGTTAAGCCCCGTTTTTTAATCCTAATTATTGTATTTTCGCAAGGTGAAATTGCATACACACGATATCAAGAAGACCTATAAGGGCCGGAACGTAGTAAAAGGAGTTACTATCGAAGTAAACCAGGGAGAAATTGTTGGCTTGCTGGGTCCCAACGGAGCCGGGAAAACAACTTCCTTTTACATGATGGTTGGGTTGGTAAAGCCGGACGAAGGTCATGTTTTCCTGGACGACCTGGAAATTACCCATTACCCGATGTACAAACGCTCGCAGCTGGGAATCGGATACCTTCCGCAGGAGGTTTCGGTCTTCCGTAAATTGAGTGTTGAAGACAATATCATGTCTATCCTGGAGCTTTCCGATCTGAGCAAAGCGGAGCGCAAAGAAAAAATGGAACAGCTGCTGGAAGAATTCAGTTTGACAAAAGTCCGAAAGAATTTGGGGAACAGGCTTTCCGGAGGTGAAAAGCGAAGAACGGAGATTGCACGCGCTTTAGCTACCAATCCGAAATTTGTTCTTTTGGATGAACCTTTTGCCGGGGTCGATCCCATTGCCGTTGAAGATATCCAAAGTATCGTTTCAGACTTGCGCAAACGCAATATCGGGATTTTGATCACTGACCATAACGTACAGGAAACCTTATCCATTACAGACAGAGCCTATTTGTTATTCGAAGGAAGTATTTTGAAATCGGGAACAGCCGAGGAATTGGCTTCTGATGAACAGGTGCGCAAAGTTTACCTGGGTCAAAATTTTGTACTACGCACTAAAAACACTTAGACATAAAAAAAGCCTCCGTGGGAAGAGACTTTTGGTTTGTTTCGTTATTTAGATGCTAAATCAGCGTTTTCTGCAGGATTATCGATGCTTCCGTAAGCCTCACAATGCCCTCTGGAGGATCCGCAAGATGCTAAAACTACCGCTAAGAAAGCAGCCATAGCTGCGTAGGCAAAAAATTTCTTCATAGTTATTGCTTGTTTTTTAGTTTACTAGTTGTTGTTCGGATACAAATCTATCACTTTTTAACGTTAATTAATACAAATATTATTCACATTCCATTTTTTTATGGTGTGGATTAGTTGTGATTTTATTGAAAATCGCCTTATTTTTTTAACGATACAAACATCCTTAAAGCTCCCGATCCTTTTATTTGTCAGCGTTTCAAGTATAAACACACTAAATAATTAGTGATCAGCTTTTTCTGTTTGGTTTATTCCGTTATAAGCGTCACAATTTGCTTTTGTTCTACAGGAAGCACTTGCTAAAAGGACGAAAAGGGCAACAGCTATAATTCCGGCTAATTTTTTCATGATCTTCAGTTTAATGGTTCTTACTAATTGTAACTTCTATACAAACTTACTACTTTCAACGTTATATTAAATGATATTACGGATTTTTGTGAAGCGAAATAATTGAATTTGAAGCATTTCGGTAAATTTATAAAGAGAACATGGCTAACCGGTCTTTTGATCAGTTTATCGATTTTTAGTTCCTGCATCCTCCACGCACAAAAAAAACTCCATTTTTCAGATCCCGTCTTCAAAAAGATCAGCAAACGAACCGATTTCAACTACTCCGACACCTTTTCGCTCAAAAATCAGCTGCAGGATATCCAATTATTGGCATACAAAAAAGGATACCTGACTTTCGGGATAGATTCCATTGTTCCGAGCGACAGCATCAACAGCGAAGCTTATTTCACGCTTGGCCTTCAGTATAAAAGACTCAACCTTTCTATTTCCGACGACAGCAAGCGATCCCTTAGAGAAATCGGGATCAGTCCACGGACCATTGAAACACTTCCTCCTACCCCGGTGGAAATCTCCAGAAGCCTGGAACGCGTCCTGCACAGTTTCGAAATTGCCGGATATCCGTTTGCAAGTATTTCTTTTGAAGACCTTCGCGTAGAGAGCAATGCTCTTTTTGCAGAATTGATCATCACTCCGAATTCTCGGGTAAAATGGAATGAATTGATTGTTTCGGGAAATAAGGTCAAACTATCCAAAAAATACCTGGAGAATTTCCTGCACATCGAAAAAGGAGATTGGTACAACCAGGAGCAGGTAAACCTGATCAATACCCGGCTCACCCAATTGATTTTCGTAAAACAAACAAAACCGGCAGAAATTCTCTTTACACCGGAGGGAGCGAACCTCTACCTTTACATCGAAACAAAACCGGTTTCTCTCTTCAACGGAACGGTCGGTTTGCAGCAGGATCCGGTGAAGTTAAAATACCAGCTTACCGGTGATTTGCGCCTAAAACTTCAAAATGCATTCAAGCACGGAGAATTGTTTGACCTAAACTGGCGTTCCATTCAACCGGGAAGCCCGCAATTGAAAATCCAGGCTGCTTATCCCTTTTTATTCAATACACCTTTCGGATTGGACGGACAGTTTTCCCTGTTTAAACGCGACTCAACTTTCCTGGAACTTAAAACCAGCATAGGTGTCACTTACTTTGTTTCGGGAGGAAAAACATTGACCGGCTTTTACAAAAACCAGCAATCCAACTTATTGGGAGCATCAAATACAGGTCTCGCTTACGGAACTTCCAAAAGTAATCTGTACGGACTTTCATTCCGGAATCAAACAGTGGATTACCTGCCCAATCCACGCAAAGGATTTATCTGGTACCTGGAGGGAAATATCGGGAAACGAACGCTGATAAAAGATTCTGTCACTAATAAATACCTCATCTACGGCGGTAAAGTCCAGATCGAATATTACCAGTCTCTCGGAAAACGTTTTGTATTGAAGGGCGGTTTGATCAGCGAATCGTTTTACACCAACAACATCCAACAGAACGAACTCCTGCGTTTCGGAGGAAACCTTTCCCAGCGCGGTTTTATGGAAGACGAATTACTGAGCACTTTCCGGGCAACGCTGACAATAGAGCCACGCTTTATCCTGGACCAGAATTCTTATTTATTTGTATTCTATGACCAAAGCTGGTATGAGCGGAATGTGCAATTATACAGGCACGATTCGCCCAAGGGTTTTGGAGCAGGGTTGTGCTTTGGAACTAACATCGGGATCTTTTCTCTGACCTATGCACTTGGACAGCAATTCTCCAACCCGATCCTCTTCCGGGATTCGAAAGTGCATTTCGGATATGTGGCTTATTTCTAATGATCAATTATAAATGATTCAATTATCAAGCCCCTCCTTGCTTGATAATTAATAATTGATCCGTGAAAATTACTCTAAATCAATCAAAAAGACATTTCAATCAATCGGATTTGAAGTAAGCTCTTTTTTCCCTAAATTCCATTTCCATGAGCTACTTATGTATATCGAACAGGGTTTGGAAATCCATTCTGTTGGTAAGCATGCAATTTTTCTGCTTCGCTTCCTTTTCCCAGGATGTAGTGGTAACCGGAATCGTTATGAACGAACAAAATGTTCGTGTAGCAAATGCGGAGATCAAACTGGGCACAGCCAATGTAAAATCAAATTCCAAAGGAGTTTTCACCTTACGCGTAAATAAGCTTCCTGCACAAATGAATATAAAGCACCCTGCTTATAAAGAGTATGCAGAAGTAGTTCGTGCGCCGATACGGCAAGGCGACACTCTGAAACTGGAAATCATCCTGGAAGGAAAAGAAACAGAACTGGAAGAAGTTACGATCAACGCTTCAAAAATCATTTGGGCTTACGACAAAAAAAATACCCATATCATTGATTTTGCACTCTTTGATAACGAAATGCTGTTGGTTTGCAAAGAAAACCATAAATACTTCTTGCGCAGGCTCGATTCCATAGGCAGGAAAATCGTAGACCTGGAAATCAAAAAGAACCCGGTTGGTTTATATGGTGACTGCACCGGCGGAACTCATTTGGTTTATGCAGACAGTATTTTCGAAGTTAAATTCATCCGGAACTCCATCGGGATGCTTTCCGGGAATTCGTATGCTGAAACCATGCGTATTTTAGGTCCCTGCATTATTTCCAGTCCCGATAATATCATAGTGAAACGAATGGGGCCCCACAACAAATTGGTTGAATACGACAAAATTGACTGGAACACCAAAAAACCCAGTTTACTTTATATCACCAGTGATCAGAAAACCATGCGCGAACTGGATGAATTTGTGCTGCGGAATGAAATCGCCACGGAACTTTCGAATAAGTCCTTTAAAATGGGAAATCAACCCGATAAACCGAGTGAACGGGAAAAGTTCCAAAATCAGCAATTTTACAAACAGATCCTCCAGAAACCGCTTTACGCGCCGATTTTTGAGATCAATGACTCCGTTTTTGTTTTCGACCACTTCAAAGACAGCGCTATTGTATTCACTCTTTCCGGGAAATATGTTCGTTCGTACCAATTCAGTTATCATTATTTTGAGAATTGGAAAAATGAATTAATGATCAACGAAGAAAAGACAAAGCTATTTGCCAAATATGAGAACGATGGTTTGGTAACCCTGCGCCAGATCGATCCTTCTACCGGGAAAGTCATACACCTGGACATACTGGACAAACACATTTACCCGATAAACATTCAAATTCGCGGAAGTTTCGCTTATTACATTTACAAACATTATCTAGACAACAGCATTCATTACCTCTATAAACAACCACTCAAAGAATAACCTGAAATCCAACCGGTATGCAGCATTTAAATCGCATAAAAACACTTTGTTTAATCCTTTTCTCAACAGGATGCCTGATCAGCTTTTCCTATTCCCAGGTAGAAGCAGTTGTTAAGGGAAAAGTAGTCAATGAGAACGGAATACCGGTCAAAAGTGCTTCCGTAAAACTGGGCAACACCGATGCCCGCACAAACTCAACCGGTTTTTTCATTGCCAAAACCACTTCTTTTCCGGCTAAGCTCACTGTGAACCATCCCTTGTATGTGGAATATACATACATGGTTACTCTTCCTGAAAGATGGAAAGATACCATCCGTGTTTTGGTAATATTGACCGGAAAAGAAAAGGAATTAGAAGAAGTAACCGTTTCTGCTGAAAAGGTCTTTTGGGTATATCCGCAGAAACAAGCAAATGTCCTGGATTTTATTTTGCAGCCTGATAACGGAATTCTATTGTGCTGCAGTGATGAAAACAGGTATTTCATGCGAAGCTTAAATGCGGAGGGAGAAAAAATAAACGAAACACCGATCAGAAGCCATCCCAAAAAACTGTACCGGGATTGTACGGAAACCATTCACCTGGTCTATTCCGACAGTATCTATGAAACAACATTGGTTAATAATTGCATCGGCTTTTTTGAGCCAAGAGAAACACCGGGAATTTTCAACTTATTGCAATCCTGCGTTTACAAAGACAATAGAAACCTGATCAAATACACATATTCCCAAAAAGATCAAAGCATTGAGTATACTTCGATTGACATTCAAACCAGAAAGGCACGAACGATGTACATTGGGGAAAATCACCTGCGCAACAAAGCCCTGGAGGAATTCGGAAGTGATAACAACATAAGTGATGAACAATTGTTTCACACCCTAGACCCTGAATTAATCCGGATTGTAAGAAGCAAATGGGCCAAACGAAAATTATACGAACAGGTATTGACCCGTCCTGTCTACATCCCATTGTTTGAAGTGAATGATTCATTGGTTATTTTCAATCACATCAATGATTCTGCTGTTGTCTTCACAAAAGAAGGTGTCTTCGTCCGCTCCTTCCCGATTTTCTACCAGTATTTCGATGGCTGGGAAAATGAGCTTATTACCAACCTGGAAAAAACAAAGCTTTATGCCCGTTATAAAGAAAATGGACTAACTATCCTCCGGGAAATCAATCCAACAAACGGAAAAACAGAACAGCTAATCAGACTGGAAAAACACGTCTTTCCGGAACACCTTCAAATACAAGGCAATTCCATTTATTACATCTACAAAGATTACCTGGATCAAAGTATGCACTATCTTTATAAACAGTATCTGGAATAGTTCATTTATAAGTTATTTACTTTTTTTAGCTAAATTTCACGCATCAAATACACGTATGTTCCGTCTAACTAAATTTCTTTCACTATTCGTATTCGGTATGCTGGCAGCCCATTTATCCTGGTGCCAGGACGATATCATTATCAAAGGAAAAGTCGTAAACGAGACCGGAGCTCCTATTAGAAATGCATCCGTCAAGATTGACATTCACAATGCCCGGACCAATTCCAACGGGAATTTCATCATCAAAAACGGGAACTTTCCGGCGCAGATTACCGTGAAAGGAAATCTTTACAACGACTATACGGACATATTACTCTTCCCCGAGAAATGGAAAGACACCATGATGGTTTATGTGGTAATGAGCGGGAAAGAAACTCAGCTGGACGAAGTAACCATCAACGCCGACAGCAAATTTTGGGTTTATCCGCGTAAGCAGGCAAATGTGCTCGACTTTAAAGTAGAGAAAGACGGGAACATCATTCTGTGCTGCAGCGATGGACACAACTATTACCTCCGACATTTGAATGAAATGGGAGACAAGGTCTATGAGACGTCAATCCGGAAACACCCTAAATCGATACGGCAGGATTGCGGAGGAAAATTACACCTTGTTTACAAGGACAGCATTTACGAAACATCTGTCGTTGGACAATCCGTCGGGATTTTTTCTCCTCTTCCCTACTACAAAGCAATCGGATTGCTCGACAACTGTTCTTATTCGGATGATACTTCGATTGTCATCCGAACATACATGAACCAGAAACAATACCTGGAATACCAATTGATTACCAAAAAAACACGGCACAGCAAAACGCTTTATGTGAGTGAGGACCGTCAGAAAAACCGCCAATTAAAAGACTACCAGCGTGAAAACAAGCAAACAGTCAGCGAAATCCTGAGAGAATCAAACGCCACCCACAGCGACAAGCTTTCCAATGACAATGAATACCTGAAAAAAGCACGTGAACGATGGACCACACAGCAATTTTACGACCTCATCCTGTTAAAACCCATCTATGCTCCCCTATTCGAATTGAACGATTCGTTGTTCATCTTTGACCACATGAATGATTCGGCGGTTGTTTTCACTAAAACTGGAGTGCGTGTTCGAAGTTTCCCGATTTCTTACCAATATTTCAGAGGCTGGAAAAGTGAACTGATCCCGAATATTGAAAAAACCTGCATTTACGCCCGGTTCGAACGGGACGGTATTACCAGTTTACGAAAAATCAACCTGATCAACGGAAAAGCAGAAGAAGTGGTACAGATCAAAGACCATATTTTCCCGGAACACATTCAAATACGCGAAGACTTCATTTACTATGTTTACAAGGACTATCTCGACCTGAGTATGCACTATATTTTCAAACAGCATCTGACAAACCGATAAAGATTTCAATTCAGTTTGAAAAAGAAGGTATTTTTGCGTATCTTCAAGTAAGAGATGAAAAACAATACAGAATCCATCAGCAATCCTGCTGAATTTACAGAACGATTTATCAATCAAACCAACAGTCCTGTTTTTTTGACCGGAAAAGCCGGCACGGGAAAAACTACACTGCTTCGAAAAATTGTTGAAACAACCCACAAGAACACAGTCATTGTTGCACCCACAGGGATTGCAGCTTTGAATGCTGGCGGAGTAACCATTCATTCCTTTTTCCAGCTTCCTTTCAGTTCATATATTCCAGAATTTGTATCGGATGGCTTGGTGCAGGGAAATACCAAATTCGAATCGAAAGAAACGCTTAAAAGACATTTTCATTTCAATAAAACCCGGCAGAACCTCATTCGGAATGTAGAATTGCTGATCATAGACGAAGTTTCCATGCTTCGTGCCGATCTTTTGGATGCCATTGACTGGACTTTAAGAAATGTTCGCAGGAACAACAATCCTTTTGGCGGGCTCCAGGTACTTTTCATAGGGGATTTGCTGCAGCTTCCCCCGGTTATCAAACCGGAAGAATGGAGTGTTCTTCAGAAATATTACCACGGCATTTTTTTCTTCAACGCGCATGTACTCCGCGAACAGGCTCCCGTTTATATTGAATTGGAAAAGATTTTCCGGCAGGACGACCAGCTTTTCATCAATTTGCTGAATAACTTAAGGAATAACCAGGTAACAAAGGAAGATCAGCTTCTGCTTGAAAAATATGTGAACCCTTCCTTTGATTCTACCAAAGAAGAAGGATACATTACTTTAACGACACACAATTCAAAAGCCGATCAGATGAATGCGGCAGCTTTGAATTCATTGAACGAAAAATCGATCATTTATTCTGCAGAGATCAAAAACGATTTCCCGCCTCATTTATACCCCATCGAAAAAGAAACCGAGTTGAAAGTCGGTGCCCAGATCATGTTCATCAAAAACGATATTTCCTTTGAAAAGAACTTCTACAATGGAAAGATGGGAGTCATTAAATCTTTGACCAAAGACGAGATCGAGGTATACTTTAAAGAGGAAAAACGGAGTATTACCGTTGAAAAATACGAGTGGAACAACATCAAATACACGCTGAATGAACAAAGCGGGGAAATTGAGGAGGAAATCCTGGGAACATTTGTCCACTACCCGATCAAATTGGCATGGGCAATTACGATCCACAAAAGCCAGGGATTAACTTTTGATAAAGCAGTTCTGGACGTTTCGAATGTCTTTGCTCCCGGTCAGGCTTATGTAGCGCTATCCAGGCTGAGAAGTCTGGAAGGACTTGTTTTATTAAAACCACTTTCCATGAATGGCCTGGTCAATGATCACCAGGTCGTTTCTTATTCATCCAACAAAGCTCCGGAAGACCGCATGAAGTTGTACCTCGACCAAGAAACAGCGCGCTTTGTTTACAACAGTCTTGTCCAGGCATTCGACTGGTACGATTACACCACCAAATGGGCAACTTTCGAATTAGGTTTTAAAAGCCAGGGACCAAAAACAGAAAAAGGAAAAGACAAATCCTGGGTAGCCAACCAGCTCCAAACAGTTCAGGCCACTTTTGATGCGGCACGAAAATTCCAAAACCAGCTCACAAACTTATTCTCCAAAGAAAAACCGGAATGGGAATTTATCCACGAACGCGTACAAGCTGCATACCAGTATTTTTTCAAACCGTTGGACGCCCAGGTCTATTCGATCATGAAACGACGTTATGAAGTGGCTAAGATCAAAAAAACGAAAGGTTATTTTGAAGAACTGGAAGAATTGGAACAGGAAGTTGTAGCAGTTGTTCACCGCCTGATGAAGGGTCGCTTGTTAATGGAAGCGGTTGTGAACCAAAAACCATTTACGAAAGAAACGGTACGTTCGGCTGAAATAACCAATTACGTGATCTCGAAAAGCCACAGCATCCAGCAGGAATTGCGGGCAAACCGATCCATGATGGATGAAATGATGGAAGAAGACTTTACGGATGTACTTCAATTGGTAAAACCCAAGAAGGAAGCCAAGGAAGAAAAAGCGATTAAGAAAAATACGTATGAAGTTACCTTCGAACTTTTCGAAGAAGGAAAGACTATCGAACAAATTGCGAACGAACGCCAATTAGGACTTACGACTATCGAAGGTCATTTTGCCAAGCTGATCCAGCAGGAAAAAATCGACATTACTGCGGTTTTAGATCCGAAACGCATCGGTGAAATTGAAACGTATTTGGAGGGTTCCGAAGGAAAAACGCTTGGAACTATCAAAGAAGAGTTGGGAGATAAAGTAAGTTACGCCGAATTGAAGTGGGTACAGGCTTCGAAGATGTTGTAAAAGTCTCCCGCAGATCTCGCTGATTACGCAGACATCTCTTTATAACCCTTTATAAAAGGGTGTTTATATGGAAGATAATAAAATAATATCCCACATTAAATCTGCGCAATTCGCGTAATCTGCGGGAACAAAAAAATCACACCTGAAACAGATGTGATTTCACCAAACTACCAAATAACTACTCGTCATTTCAACCAACTTCAATGACTTTGTTTCCCTTAGAATACAATACTTCAAAAAAGTAACAAAATAAAAACCCTGACGTCCATCCGGAGTCAGGGTTCAAATTATTTTAACGTTGCTATTCTTACAAAGAGAAAGCAGCTTTTACTTTATCTACGAAATCCAATTTTTCCCAAGTGAACAATTCTACTTCTTTCACTACCTGAGATCCATCCGGAGCGCTGAATGTTTTCTTCACTACTTCGTTCTTACGTCCCATGTGTCCGTAAGCAGCAGTTTCAGAGTACATCGGGTTTCTCAATTTCAAACGCTGCTCGATTGCGTAAGGACGCATGTCAAAGATCTCTGCACATTTCTTAGCGATCTCTCCGTCAGTCATGTTTACCTTAGAAGTTCCGTAAGTGTTGATGAACAAACCACAAGGTTTAGCAACACCAATTGCGTAAGAAACCTGTACCAAAACCTCATCACACAAACCAGCCGCAACCAGGTTCTTAGCGATATGACGTGTAGCGTAAGCTGCAGAACGGTCTACTTTTGAAGGATCTTTTCCGGAGAATGCACCACCACCGTGAGCACCTTTACCACCGTAAGTATCTACGATAATTTTACGACCTGTCAAACCTGTATCTCCGTGAGGACCTCCGATAACGAATTTTCCTGTTGGATTAATGTGGTAAGTGATCTGGTCGTTGAACAATGCCTGTAATTCCGGCTTCAATTTCGCTTTTACACGAGGAATTACGATGTTCACGATATCTTCATTGATTTTTTTCAACATGTCTGCCTCCGTTCCGAAATCGTCGTGCTGTGTAGAAACTACGATTGTATCGATACGTTGTGGAACATTGTCATCCGAATACTCAATTGTTACCTGGGATTTTGCATCCGGGCGTAAATAACCGATGATATGAGGTTCGTGGTTACGGATTTTAGACAATTCCTGAAGAATATTGTGAGCCAAATCCAAAGCCAGCGGCATGTAATTTTCAGTTTCTTTCGTTGCGTAACCGAACATCATTCCCTGGTCACCTGCTCCCTGAGCTTCAGCTTTCGCTTCGAAATCATCGTTGGAAACTTTACGGTCAACACCCTGGTTGATATCCGAAGACTGATCGTGAATCGCAGAAAGGATTCCACAAGAGTTCGCTTCGAACATGTATTCGGACTTCGTGTAACCGATCTTGCGGATTACCTCACGTGCAATCGACTGAACGTCCAAATACGTATTTGTTTTTACCTCTCCGGCCAAGACTACCTGACCTGTTGTTACTAGCGTTTCGCATGCGACCTTTGACGTTGGGTCAAAAGCCATAAAGTTATCGATTAGCGCATCTGAAATCTGATCCGCTACTTTATCCGGGTGTCCTTCAGAAACAGATTCTGAGGTAAACAAGTATGACATAGTCCTTGAGTATAAAATTTATGGGTGCGAAATTAGTGAAAAAAAAGAAATTGATTCGCGAATGTTGAAAAAACAGGTATTAATATTCTACTATGTTAATAGACTAAAACAACGACTTTATAGAGCCTTCAAGTATAGCACCAACAGAATCCAAAGCACCAGGATCAAGAGAAAGATTATGTTTCTTAAAATCTTCTTCATAATGTGTATTGGGATCAAACAAAATACGATCCATATCCAAGTCCGCTTCTCTGAAGGATTTCAGCAGTTGCTTTTGCCTTTTTGCAGAAAGGCTTCTCGGTTCTGATTTCAGCTGGAATAATGAAAAACCCAATACAATTTCAGGATATTCCAATTGAATTTCACGGATTCGCGCCAATTTGTTATTGAAAAACTCTTTATACTCTCCTTTTCTAAAGTAAATACTATTGTCTTCCAATCTAACTGAACCGGGGCTAGAAAAAAACATGGTACTTTGAAGGCAAAAGCCAAGAAAAATACAGACAATCCATTTCATGAAACTGAATGTAGTAAATCATCTATCAATATTCAAATTGGCTAGTACCTGTTTCGAAGTCCAATAGTTCTTCTATTAATACTCCTGAACATTGGTAAATTAAAATTCCCTATCTTCGATCTTTAATTATGGTTCAAATCATACTTTTTGTCCTTTCGGTTTTATTCCTTGCACTGTTGGTGTACTGCAGAATGCTTTACCTGAAACTGAAGGAAGCAAGAATGAAAAAAGACGAATTGACGCTCAAAAACCACGAATTAAATGCATTGGTACATTCGAGTGAATTGAGTTCCATCCGCTACAAATTGAACCCGCACTTATTTAAGAATGCTTTGAATTCGATCCAATCCCATGCTTACCAAACCTATTATTCCATGGATAAACTTTCAGGAGTGTTGGACTACATTTTGTATGAAAGCGATCAGCCATTGGTGAGCTTACAGGAAGAAATGGATTTCGCAGCGAATTTTATTGAGATTAACCGACTTAAGCTTAGCCCCTTATTTGATCTGCGGATCCGGAACACCATCAATCTGAAAGACGACCGGATCAGAAACCTGAAAATTCTGCCGCTGATTACAGTGGATTTGATCGAAAATGCTTTCAAACACACCGATTTCCAAAAGAGCGAATCGTTCATTTCTATTCACCTGGAAATAACAGGCAATGAATTTCTACTGGAGGTAAGCAACCGCATCTCGGAAAGCAAACCCCTGAAAAAAGAGCGCAGCGGACTGGGAATTAAGAACCTGGAAGAACGCTTAAACATTGCCTATCCGAATGCCTACGAATTGACACTGAACAATGACAATCCTGTTTTTCATGCACGCCTCAAACTGAAACTGAATGGATAATAAAGCTCTTCGGGTTGTTTTACTGGACGATGAATTATTGGCTCTGGGGTATTTAAGGTCCTTGTGTGAAGGAATTCCGGACCTTGAAGTGGTTAAAGCGTTTGACAACCCGGTTCTGTTCCTTTCCGAATTGGATGACCTTTCCTTCGATTTTTGCATTTCAGATATCGTCATGCCGAACATGAGCGGACTGGAAGTTGCCGAAAAACTGCTTTCCAAACCCATCATCTTCACCACAGCACACAATGAATACGCAGCCGATGCTTTTGATATCGAAGCCATCGATTATTTGAGAAAACCCGTGCAGCGTGAACGTTTGGAACGCGCAATCGAAAAGGTTAAATCGCATATCGAACAAGCGAAAAGTCATGCTTCCTGGACAGTAAACACCAATAAAGGAAAGTTCACTATCCGGTTGTCGCAAATTGTTAGTTTCTCCACAGATACTTATGACCGCAGGGACAAATTGATGCTCCTGGAAAATGGAGATGAATTCGTTGTCAAGAATAAATCATTCGATCAGTTACTGCAGGAATTAGAAGGAATTTCGCTGATCCGCATTTCAAAATCAGAATTGATCTCAAAGGAATACATCCGAGGATACCAGGGCGATGTGGTAATCAGTAAAATCCGCACGAAAGAAGGAAAATACCGCGAATTCAGCCTGAGCGAAAACTACCGCAAATCCTTTGTAGAAACTTTCAATCAATAACCTCATTCTGTTTCTCACTCTCATTCTCAGTCTCATTCTGTCCCTGTCGGTACAATTAAAACAGGTTTCAGTACATTCTTGAGAAGAACGTATTTTGATTACTCGCTGCAGGTTTAATTTTGTTAAAAAATTCAAGCTATGCGTAATCTCAGAAATCTCCTATTTTATATTATAACCATTGGTGGATTCGCCGCTTTAATTTTCGGAGTAATTCAGTGGGGAAAACCTCTTGAAGCTTCCAAGGTAACAACTGTTGTAAAGCCGGAAGTAACTGCTTCTACCTGGCAACAGTTTACTGAAACTTATTACCATAATTTAACCCATCCATTAGCAATATTGCTGCTTCAAATCGTCACGATCATTGTTGTTGCACGGATCTTCGGATTCTTTTGCAGAAAAATTGGTCAGCCGTCTGTGATTGGAGAAATTGCAGCAGGTATTTTCCTCGGCCCCTCATTCATAGGTATGTATTTCCCGGATTTTACTCACTTTGTTTTCCCGGATAAATCCATGGACAATTTGAAATTCCTGAGCCAGATCGGTTTGATCCTCTTCATGTTTGTCGTAGGAATGGAATTGGAACTCAAGACTCTTAAAAACAAAGCAAACGATGCAGTTGTAATCAGCCACGCGAGTATCATTTTCCCTTTTACTTTGGGAGTAGTACTTGCTTACCTGCTCTATTCTGAATTTGCTCCAGCAAACGTAAACTTCCTGTCATTCGCCTTATTCATAGGGATTTCCATGAGTATTACCGCTTTTCCGGTGTTAGCCAGAATAGTCCAGGAGCGCGGATTGACTAAAACACGTTTGGGATCTATCGTTATAACCTGCGCCGCTGCTGACGATATTACAGCCTGGTGCATTTTAGCTGCCGTCATTGCAATTGTAAAAGCCGGATCGGTACTAAGCGCCATTTACATCATCTTCATGGCCGTTGCTTATGTTTTTGTGATGTTGAAAATTGTGCAGCCATTCTTAAAGCGCCTGGGGGATAAACATTCCAACAAAGAAAGTTTGAGCAAACCAGTAGTTGCTATTTTCTTCATAACCCTACTGATTTCAGCATTTGCAACGGAAGTAATCGGAATTCATGCCTTATTTGGCGCATTCCTTGCCGGTGTAATTATGCCGGCCAATATGAATTTCAGAACCGTATTTATTGAGAAAATTGAAGATGTTGCTGTTTTGCTGCTTCTTCCGCTCTTCTTCGTATTTACAGGTCTCAGAACTCAAATCGGTTTATTGGATGACTGGCATTTATGGAGCATTGCCATACTGATCATTGCTGTAGCTACAGTTGGGAAATTCGTCGGATCTGCCTTTGCTGCTAAATTCGTAGGTCAGTCCTGGAGAGACAGTTTAATTATTGGGGCTTTGATGAATACACGTGGATTGATGGAGTTAATCGTATTGAATATCGGTTACGATTTGGGAGTGCTCTCCGATGAAATTTTCGCCATGCTGGTAATCATGGCACTGGTAACCACGTTCATGACAGGCCCGTTCCTGGATTTGATCAACAAATTTATGCCGGAAAAGAAATCAGCGGAAGAAATCCAGGACGACCGGAAGCTATCAACGAAATACTCGATTTTGCTTTCTTTCGGAAACCCTGAAAGAGGAAGAACCTTGCTTCGTTTGGCAAACAGCCTTATCCGAAAATCTCCTGAGAATGCAAATATCACCGCACTGCATGTTTCTTTAAGTAATGACCTGAACCAATTTAATGCCGAGCAGTATGAACGCGAAAGCTTCACACCCATTACCGAAGAATCCCGAAAACTGAACCAGCAGGTAGTAACTTTATTCAAACCAACCGTGGACATTGATAAAGAAATTACAGATACATCCAACACAGGGAATTTCGACCTGCTATTGATCGGGATCGGAAGCTCAGTCTTTGAAGGTTCACTTCTAGGAAGAGTTCTTGGATTTACTACCAAGTTGATCAACCCGGAACGTTTGTATGAAACGATTACCGGGAAGGAACCTTTGTTTGAAAATACGGTCTTCGACGAAAGAACAAGCAAATTGATCAAAAATGCCAAATTGCCAATTGGGATTGTCATCGATAAAGATCTGGATAAAGTGGAGAATATATTCCTCCCGATTTTCTCCATCCACGACAGTTTCCTGTTAGTTTATGCTCAAAAATTGATTCATCACAGCAACGCACGTGTAACAATCATCGATTCGTCAGGAATTGTGAGAACACACCCGGAATTAAAGGAATCGATCCGGATGATCGAGCAGGTTGCTCCCAACCATATATCGCTGCAGACAGAACCACGCCTGGAAAAAGAATTCATGAGTCAGCAGGATTTAATGCTTATCAGCCATGACAGTTGGCGAAAAGCCGTTGAAACCCAAAGTTTGTGGCTGACAAACACTCCTTCGGTACTTATTTTGAAACCGTAATTCATAAAAAAATCCCATCCGTCAATGACAAATGGGATTTGATTTCTTATTTAAGATCGTTCTTATCTTGTGAATCCACTGGTGTAAGCATTCAATTCATCAATACTTGATTCAAATGTGAACGCGTCATTCAATTGGTAGTAATTCCCGATATCGTAAGTGTATCCGTAAGCGTATTTAGCCAAATCCAAACGCGTGTCTTCAAAACTGAACAACAACATCAATCGTTTTACCTGTGCGCTGGTCATACAGTTTGTATTGATCACTTGCTTCGCCATAGTCAATTTGGAATCATCAAAAGATTTTGCTTCGATAGATTTAACCACTTCATTGAAGCGGCTTTCACTCATCGGGTAACCGTTACAGCCTACATTTCCGTTATAACCCGGCATTACGTAACCATTTTGCACCGTACCAACTGTTCCTCCAGTCTGAACTGTTCCTACATTTCCGGAAGTGGTGGTAGTTGTTGTTGAATAAGTAGTTGTTGTGCTCTGAGTTTGGGTATTCATCCCCGTTTCGTTCACATTGACGTTCATATTAATATTTGCTCCCGTTCCACCCATCATCGGATCGTTCACATTAATCCCAACATTCATTTGTTCTGAAGTTCCAGGATTTGAAGTGGTATTGGAAATCACTGTTGTTTGAGTAACCGTAGTAGAAAGAGGTGTATCGTGATAAACGATTACATTCTGACCTGCAATCGGTCTTGGAGCCTGTGCAATCGGAACTTCACTCATCCATCTCAAAACAGTTTCTCCCTTGTTGGAAGTTTTAATCGTGTATGTTGTTTCGGTACCAGGATTAAAATTGAGAGTCTTATCAATGTCCGGTGTCATTCCATCCGTAAATTTCACCTTTACCTTGTAGTAAGGCTGGATAAGGTTTGTAACCCGCACATTCGTTTCAGGGTTCGGGTTTTGCTGAATTCCATTCAGTATGATGTAGAATTGCTGTCCTTGTTCGGAAAAAAACACCAGGTTTGTATTCTGCTGAGCAATTGTCCATTGAGAAAGGAACAATAAGGTCAAAAAAGTAAAAAAATGTTTCATGAGGTAATAAATTAAATTTAAAAGTCGGTTTTCAAAAACGATGCCAAAACTACGACTGTCTGAATTGAAAAAAAAGTTTTTTTTTATCTTCCGGTCAACAGAATCTGTTTCAGATGGAAATTGCGATTACTTTTGCTGAAGATATTCCAAAAGGATGAACGGGTTATTTGAACAATTTTCCAAAGAATTCCAAAACCTCATCGGTGAATTTACTTTGCCTTTGGAAAACCCCATTCTTACTTTTTCAATACTCCTGTTAATTATTCTTTTTTCTCCTATTATTTTGAGGAGGGTGAAAATCCCTGCATTGATCGGTTTGATTATTTCCGGAGTTATCATTGGCCCGAACGGTTTCCAATTAATCTCGGAAGCCAATATGAAAACCGGTTTTGTAAATATGTTTGCCAAGATCGGGTTGCTCTATATCATGTTCATGGCCGGTTTGGAACTGGATATGCAGGAATTCAAACGCTACCGAAATAAATCACTGACCTTTGGAGCATTGACTTTTTTCATTCCGCTTTTATTGGGCTATCCAACCTGCAGGTATGCATTGGGTCTGAGCGAAATGGCCAGTCTATTAACCGCCAGCATGTTCGCTACGCATACCTTGGTGGCCTACCCGATCGTTTCCAAATTCGGAATCTCCAAAATGGAAGCCGTAGCCATTGCAATCGGCGGAACGATTCTTACGGATACTGCTGTTTTAATCATCCTGGCAGTGATTTCCGGGTCGGATCATGGAATTATTAACACCAGTGTACTGGTACATTTAGGCATTACGCTTTCCATTTTCAGTTTGATTATGTTTTGGGGAGTTCCTAAAATTTCGCGGTGGTTTTTGAGTAAACTCGAATCTGAAAAATCATCCCAGTTCATTTACGTACTTTCTATTCTCTTCTTTGCGGCATTCTTAGCGGAAGTAGCAGGAATCGAAGGAATCATCGGAGCATTCGTTGCAGGTTTAGTCATGAACCGTCTCATTCCGCATTCTTCCACACTGATGAACCGAATCGAATTTATCGGAAATGCACTCTTTATTCCATTCTTTTTGATCTCCATCGGAATGGTTGTGAATGTAAAAGCATTGGCAAACGAACCGTGGGCCTGGGCTGTTGCCGGAATTTTGAGTGCTTTTGCCATTTTCAGTAAGTTTCTGGCAGCTTTGATCACACAATTGATCTTCAAGATGACCCGACCGGAACGACAAGTAATCTTTGGATTAAGCACCGCACATGCCGCTGCAACACTGGCCGTTATCAATGTAGGATACAACATGAAGATCCTGGACATTGATATCGTGAACGGAACAGTAATCCTGATTCTTATTACCAGCATGACAGCTTCGTTTGTAACAGAAAACGGAGGTAAAAAACTCCGGATCCTGCAAACTAAAAACGAACCTTTAGAAGGACCTTCCATGCGCAGTCAGCATGTAGTAGTTGCAGCCAATGAATTGATGGGAAATGAAGCCCTGTTGGATTTTTCGGTGCTTATAACGGACCGCACGGTCATGAACCCGATTTCAGTGGTAAGTGTTTTGGAAAATGACGAGGAAGCAGAAATGCGGATCCGCCGTTCGAGGAAACACATCGATGATTTCATTACCCATTACAACAGCGGAGAGATCAACGTACATGCCATGGCTACGATTGATCACAACCTATCCAGCGGAATTGCACGTGTTTCGAAGGAATTAGTAGCAGACATCGTATTGATCAATGACAACTCTAAATCCAACCTTTTCAAAAAACTGATTGGTGATGACCGCGATCATTTATTGAGTGTCTGCGAAAAAACGGTTTTCTTTTGCCGTTTAGATCATTCCTTTTCAACATACCGGAAAATCTCGGTAATCTGCCCGGTCTATGCCGAATTGGAGCAGGATTGCAACCAATGGCTGGAACGAGTGATGCGTATTTCGAAAGAATTGAATGTAGACATAGATGTTTACAGTACACGGGAAACATTTGAAAAAGTGAAGGCTTATCGCACATACCGGAAATTCAGTGCGGATTTGACTCATTTCCCGATTGAATCCCCGGAAGACATGCTCGAAAAACTACCCAATTTCAACGAACATCACCTGTTTGTTTCCGTTTTTGCACGGCCAGGTTCAGTTTCTGCGTTTACTGGTATGGAATCTTTACCTCAGCGCATGGAAAAGGAAAACACGAAACTCGATCACATTTTCATTTATCCTTCACAAAGCTCAGCCGATCTTTCTTACGCAGCGTATGATGACATGAGCGGAAGCCCGATTGCAGCGGGTGTGGAAACCATTCAGCGCATATCCAAAGAAGTGGGTGGCATGTTTAAGAAGAATGAGGAGTAAGATTTTTTCAGTATTTCCCTTCAAACAAAATCATCCCATGCTTCGAATCACTTCGTCTTTTTTTGTTCTTGCACTCTTCTATTTGGCAGGCTGTGGAAATAATGAAACCGAAAAAATGAATCTGACTGAGAAACCATTTCCTTTTCCAATAGTTTTGGATACCATTAAAGTAGGGGGCTTCTACCGCCATGTTAACGATGCAAATCCCCGGTATTTATCAAGCGGTCATTACTACTTCAATTACATTGGAAAGTATAAACAACGCATTTATGCAAGTTTTATAAGTTTCAAAGGTCTGGAAGGATTGAAAAAGATAGAAGAACCGAATGCCTATGGCAAAATGCTGCTTGCTGTTCAAAAATACTATCTTCCATACGGAGAAGAACGAAATTACAAAAGGATCGAAAAATCCGACCTGGAAATCCGGATAAATCCCTCCGTAAAAATTTCCGGTTTTTATCCCGTAATGCTCACAAACAAAGATTCTGACACTTGTTTTATCGGATCATTGAACCAACTCCCTCTGATCCTGGAAGCAAAAGACAAGCAAGGAAAGTGGAAACCAATCCAAAGTCGATACGCCGTTGGCTGCGGAACCGGGGTCGGACATGTTTTTCTTCCGCCCAACTATATTGCAGTCACCCTGGTTCCCATTTTTAAAGGGAAGTATCAAACACAACTCAGATTGAAATGCGGAAAGAACCACTCCGAACCTTTTAATGGTTCCATTAACTATTCTCAATTTGAATCTAAAAAACACTATTAATCTTTTCTATTCAAAGATCGCTTGCCCTATCCAAAACCACAATATCGGTATCCCTGTCAATAAAAGTTGAAAAATTAAATCCAACCAGCTTTCACTTAATGGCAGATAGTTACGGCCTCTCCAATAGAAATAAAGATGTCGACCCTTTGTTTTTAAGATTATTCTATCAAACACCTTATACAAGATCAATTCAATGGTCGAATTGATAGTAGTCACAAACCACATTACGTCATATTTTCCCAAATAGTTTTGAACAATTTCAAAGGCAATCCAGGGAAATAGCAAAGAAGCCAATAACAAAGACCAATAAACAATCGCTGATCTCAAAATATATGACAAGGGGGTATTGAATAGAAATAATGGTATTCCAACCGATAAAGCCGCTAGCAGATTCATTTTCTAAGTTAATTCCGTCAAAATTAATTTACCCTATCATCTCCACCAACTTCTTAGGCGCCACATTCGAATAAGAAGTCTTCACAATGTCTTTCAAAAAGTCTTCATCTACCTTTTCGAAGTAAACGCGTGTCCAGCCTTGCAGGCCCCATTTATTCGGGACCGGGTGGCAGGCACTTTCGTCCCATTTGCAAAACACCGATTGTTGCAACTCTGTCAATTTGACCACGAAGAATCCTTCATCTGCACTAACGGTTGCAAAAATCTTCTTTTTAACGCGGTAAGATCTTTTCTCGAAATGCGGTTCTTCCGTCGCCTCCGGCAGAGAAAGGGCATACTTGGAAAGCCGGGAAAAATGTGTCATCAAATTCTATTTCCACGAATATAACTTATTGACAGAAGAAATTAGAATTATATTTATCACACTAATTAAACGTCATGGCACTCATCCTGAACTTAATCGCTTTTGTTTTATGCATCACCTGGTTCCATCGCCTGATCAAACAACCGGGAAATAAATTATTATTTCCTGTATTGATGGTTTACCTGGGAAGTTCAATGATGAGCTTCATTCTCGCATTTGTCATACAACACGACTTTTTAGACATACTTGGTCACGCCATTGTAACTGGAATTGCCGTTTTAGTATTCTGGCTATGGACAAGCATTGTTGTCATTATAAAACATGTGAAAACCGGGGATATCAGGTTGCTTTTCACAGATCTTGCACAAACAACCCTGCCTTTACTGATTATAATTTTGTTTATTCTTTCCTTTAATGACGGTGGTTCTTTAAAAATCGGGGGATAAAAAAATCCCGGTTCCACGAAAGAAACCAGGATTCATATTTATTCTAAAGTGGGTCAACGATCGTTAATCGTGCTGGATGTGTTCCATCCCACCCGGTTTACAGCAAGCCGGTAATTTCTCGAAAGCCACGGGATCTGCCAAAACTTCATCGGCATTGTACCCAAGCGCTGAAATTTGCTTTTTGATCTCCGCCAATGAAATCACATCATTTTTGAACTTTACAGTCAATTTTCGCGACGGTACATCTAATTCTGCGAATTTCACTCCTTTGGTATAATTCAACGCGCCTTCAATGCGTTCTTTACACTCATCACATTCAGCGCTGGTCATGATCACCACTGTCTCTGTTTTTGCAGCGGGTTTCTGACTAAATGCGAAACTGCTTACAAACAAAAGGGCTAACATTAACAAACTATTTTTCATCTCTTTTAATTTTTAAATTAAATACTTACTTCTTTTCTTTTTTCCGCTGGATTTCATATCTGAATCCTGCATAAACCACTGTCCCCATTACGGAAGCCCAAACACGGGTTGCATCAAAAGTCGGGTCGTACGGATTATCCGCACTAATGATCGGGTTCTTTTGTTTGAAGTTAAACAAGTTCTCACCACCCACATATACATCCCAGCGTTTGAAATGACGCGTAATTTGAGCTAATCCAACCGGTACCGCTTTACTTTTCTCATTCGTTAAACGCGAACCATCCGGTAAAGTAACATCCGGCAGACGCATCGGACTGTATACAGAAATCGTACCATCCACTTCCCATTTTTTATTTCTGCTTGCAAAAGCCACATTAAATAAACCACGGTGCTGTGGAATCATGACCTGCTGTCTCAAACTTCCGGCATAATCTGCCTTTACCTCCAGGAATTTATAAGCCAAACGGAAAGTGATCGTTTTCCACGGCATGAAGCTCAATTCGGTTTGGAAGGTACTGCTCCTGGACACATTTCGCTGGAAGCCAAAGAAAATAGAATCTGTTGACTGCTCTCTGTCAATAATCAATTGTTTGTTAAAACGGGCATGGTAGAAATCAGCGGAAATACTTGCCGCGCGATTCCACCATCTCATACTGCGCATCACCGACAATCCGGAGTTCCAAACTTCTTCCTGCTCATTGCTATTGGTTACTATCCACGCTTTGGATGTAGCAAGCAGGGAAGAATTGTCCATTACGAGAGTTGGAAGTCGCCAGGATTTTCCGGTTGTTACGCGCAAATCTGTAAATTCATCCAGGGTCCATTTTGCATGTACGCGCGGTGAGAATTGGAATTTTTCCTTCTGGTCACTGAATGCTGTTTGATAATCTGCCCGCATTCCGGCTACTAAAACCAAACGTGTTCCGGTGTAGGTATATTCGAAAAATGCTCCCGGAGTAATCACATTGCGGTTGAAATTCATTGAATCGATATGCTGCTGCAAATCTTGTCCAACAGCGGAAAGTCCCAGTTTGTATTTATGGGCCGTTGTTCCGAAAATTCCGTCAAAGATAGCATTCACGTACCCGCGTAGTTCTCTTCCGCCAAAACCTCTCAAACCGTACAATCCATCTGCTTGATGATATTTGAACTGGTAAACAATTCCCAAACTGTGATAAGGTTTATTCGGGAACAAGAACCCGGTTTTTGCAAAGAACTCTGCATGCTGATTGGTTGTCTCGGCCCGGTACCTGTTAGCAACCCCATAAAGCTGTCCACCCAATCTTTGGTCATAGTAGGCATTGACACCGAATTTGGATTCGAACTTCTTGCCTTCATAGTTCCAACGATTCATAAATGACCCGGACTTACTAAGGGGCACATCCCGAAAACCATCCTTATTAAAATCCCATTCGGTTTGCAGGGTGGAAACGTGTGCAAAAGTTCCCGTGCTCCATTTATCGTTGATGATCTGTCCTCCATGGACATTCAGCTCTGCCCTTCCCAGGTAATTTCCATAACCATTTATAAAAAGACGCTGCATGGTTTCCGGTTTTCGGAATTCAACGTTGATCAGTCCGGCCATGGATTCATAGCCATTCACAACAGAACCTGTTCCTTTGGTAATCTGGATTGATTCGACCCAGGTCCCCGGAACGGAATTCAAACCGAAACTGCTTTCCAAACCGGTTAAGAAGGGGATATTTTCCATTTGCAATTGTGTGTAAACACCATCCAGCCCCAATAACTGGATTTTCTTTGCCCCGGAAACTGCATCTGTGAAATTGACATCCACTGTTGCATTCGTTTCAAAAGACTCGGATAAATTACAACAGGCTGCTTTCTTAAATTCTCCTTCTCCAAGGTTCTCAACCTGCAAAGGTTTTAAGCGTGAAAAGTTTTTGGAGTCCTGTTTGAATTCAACAACCACCTCATCCAATTCATCCACTTCAAAAAGGATGATTTCCAATCCGGAAAAACGGTCATCTTTGGTAACAGTCACAGAATCACTCTCATATCCCGGAGCCGAAATCACCAGAACATCCGGCAGATCTTTAGGCAATACAAGCTCAAATCGTCCATTTTCTTCACTATAAACCTGGGTTTGAGCCTTTCTTAAAATAACTTTTGCTTGTTTAAGCGGCGTTTTTCCACCATTTTTTATTCCAAATACAATACCCTGAAGCTGGGCTTGGCTATAGGAAAGAAAAAACAGGAAAAAACCAATTAATAGATACTTCATTGTTTTTAACGTTTAATTCTACTTCACTTTTTATAACAAAAAGGAAGGAATCACAGACGCCAAATACACAAATGAGTTAATCGTTCGAGACCGGTTAGAGCGGGCGGATCGGATCCGGAAAACAATTGCGTGTCTTCATTGCTCCAAAGGACTTCAAAATGAGTGAAAAAGGAAAGAATGGAAATTTCTTCCAATGTCTCAGTAAAGATCGGGTGAACGTCCTGGAAGAAGAAAAAGGAAAACTGCCAGTTTGAAACCTCATCCAGGCAGCAATTATCTGAGATTGTTTCCTTGTCGGAAGCGCTCGCCTGCACTGTTGAACAACAATCCGGTTGTTCGGTCTTCATATGTTCTTCCGAACATTCATTCGAAGGAACAAAAACGGACTGCATCACGCGGTTTTCATGCAGACAAGTGTGTTGATAGAAAGGAATACCGATGGTTCCCATCAGTACCACAACAATCATACTTATTTGCAAAATCCGCTTCATCGGAACCAAAAATACAAAAAAAGAAGTTCGCATAAATTCATAAAAAACAAGTAACTTGAAATGCCAACTGATTAAACTTCGTACTTTTGTTACCGGTAAATCCAATATGAAGACAACAAGAAACACAGCAGCCAGAAGTGCTATCCTGGAACTCATTAATGACTCAAACGTGGCGTTGTCTCAACCTGCTATTCAACACAAATTGAACGGTTTGTGTGATCGGGTAACGATTTACCGGGTATTGGACCGTTTGTTGGATGATGGCTTGATCCACAAAATTGTCAATGTAAACGGCGTGGTGAATTATGCAGCATGTTCTTCGTGCAACCACAAACACGACCATGATCACGAACACATTCATTTTAGCTGCAGAATTTGCAGTGAGTTAACTTGTTTGGACCAGGTAATCCCATCCTTTTCACTACCTGAAGGATTTCAGGCTGAAGAGACCTTTTTTACGATCTCCGGAATTTGTAAAAACTGTCAAGACACCCAAAAATGAGTGTTAATCATGAAAAAGCAGAAAAAACTGCCTGGTTCAGTTTAATCGGCAATTTCGTTATGGCCGTGGTGAAAGCACTTGTCGGGTATTTCGGGAACTCTTATGCTTTAATTGCCGATGCCATCGAATCAACCGGAGATGTATTTGCATCTGCCCTGGTCATTGTGGGATTCCGTTATGCCAAACGTCCGCCGGACGAAAACCATCCTTACGGACATGGAAAAGTTGAACCCCTGATCACCTTCGTTGTAGTTGGATTCCTGGTTGCTTCAGCAACATTGATCATTATTGAAAGTATCCACAATATTCAAACACCTCACAAAGCTCCGGCATCTTACACCCTTTGGTTCATTGGAGGCGTTATTCTAACCAAAGAACTTTTCTTTCGTTTCGTTTCCAAATCCGGGGAAGAAGTCGGAAGCACCTCCCTGAAAGCGGATGCCTGGCATCACCGCAGCGACGCCATTACTTCTGCCTGTGCATTTGTAGGAATTGCCATTGCAGTTTATAAAGGTGATTCCTGGGCCCAGGCTGATGACTGGGCGGCTCTGATAGCTTCCACTATCATTTTGTACAATGCCTACAAAATTTTCCGTCCTGCACTGGGCGAAATTATGGATGAACATCTTTACGACGATTTCATACTCGTAATCCGTGAAAAATCAAAAGAAGTTACCGGGATTATTGATACGGAAAAATGCCTGGTCCGAAAATCAGGGATGCGCTATTGGGTTGATCTACATATCCATGTGAACGGAAACCTGAGCGTACACGAAGGCCACACCATTGCCCACAACCTAAAAAAACACCTGATGGACAAAATTCCGGAAATAGAAGATGTCTTGGTACACGTAGAACCGGCAGATAATTGATAATTGAAAAGGCATTTCGACTCCGCTCAATGAGCTTTTAAATCCAGTCCACTAAACAAATATGATTCCAATCGTTACTCATTTTCAGTTTTCTCATTCGTAATTCGGCATTCGTAATTCGTAATTATAGTGCTATCTTTGTACTTTAAAATAAACAGACAAACATCATGACATCAGTTCCTGTTACAGTATACGTCGAAATGACTCCTAATCCAAACACAATGAAATTCGTGGCAAATAAATATTTGCTAATCAACGGTGAGTCGGTTGAATTTCATTCAGGTGCAGACGCAAAAAATTATTCTCCTCTGGCGGAAGAATTATTCCATTTTCCATTCGTGAAAACGGTTTTCATCACAGCAAACTTTGTTACTATTGCTAAGAACGACACTATTTCCTGGGATTTCGTAACCATGGAGTTACGCGAATTCATCAAAAATTGGATCGTTGAAGGAAAAGATATTTTAATTCAAATGCCGGTTGCAAAATCCAAACCAGCAGATGCAGATGAAACAAAACCGTTAAAAGAATATGCTCCGTCCGAATACGATGATGCAATTCGTGCTTTGTTGGATGAATACGTTCGTCCGGCAGTTGAAGGCGATGGAGGCGCAATCGACTTTGTAGGATTCGAAGAGGGAACGGTTACTGTTGCGCTTCGCGGTGCATGCTCCGGATGTCCTTCCAGTACAGCAACCCTGAAAGGCGGAATCGAGAATTTATTGAAACAGCACTTACCGGATGTAAAAGAGGTGGTGGCTGAATCTTTGTAATCAATCATTTCAAAAAACAATCTGGTGGGCATGCGATTAATCGCATGCCCACTGTTTTTTATAACTTTTTTCATGTGGATTTATGGAATTTCTAATTGATGGACATCTCTATAGAAATCAATTAAAAAATTCAGATCATGAAAACAATCACATTTATCGCAACTTTATTCCTGACAGGAATAACTTTCGCTCAAAACACATTCGGCGATATCATCGGGACATTTACAACACCGAATAAGAAAGAAGGAATTTTCGGAGCTTATGCAGTAACCTCACGAGGAGATCAACTATTCAAAGCAGTAACTGACGAAGACGGTCGTTTTAGAATCTCAGCTGTTCCTGCCGGAAGTTACCGGGTTTACTTTATCTACGAAGGAGATACAACTTATTCCAAACAAATGGTAGAAGTATCTCCCGACGGTTTCGGGGATAACGGACTGGTTGCCCAGGCAAATGCTACTGAAATTCCGGAAATCGTAATTTCAGAACCCATTTACAGGTTAACGAAAGGCGTTGCTCCTGAAACCAAATTGGTAGCCAAGGACATCAAACACATGCCGGTAAAATTCGATGCCAAACAAATGGTTGCTGCAATTTCTTCTGACGTGAAATTAACAGACGATGGCGAATTGATTTTTCGTGGAGCGCGCAAAGGCGATGTGATCAACTACATCGACGGGGTAAAAATGACCGATGTACAAAATGTACCAAGTGCGGCCCTGGGTTATATCATGGTTTATACCGGAGCAATCCCAGCAAAATACGGAGATACAACAGGCGGTGTTGTTGTGATGGAAACTTTAAGCTACTTCGATCTATTACGCGAATACAATAACAGACCGTAAAAACCAACCTTTACAGCAAAAGGGATTGTCTTTTGGACAATCCTTTTTTTATTTGAACCACATAGAACAAATAAAGCACATAGTTAATTTTTATTACCGAATAGAATTTATGATAATATAAGGATAATCAGACTATGTGACCTCTGTTTCTATGTGTTTTTTCTTATTATTTTGGGAAGAATTCCGGGCTCGTTTCTTCCATCGGAGCCATGTATTTCTTCAAATTCTGTTCGTCGTGCTGGTTCAGGATCATCAGCATATTATCCGACTCAACGATGATATATCCTTCCAGTCCCTGGATCAAAGCCAACTTGTTGTTCGGAAGGTTTACAATGCAATTCTCCGAATTGATCATGTGAACGTGATCTCCGATAACTGCATTTCCGTTGTAATCCTTTTCAAGGTGTGAGTACAAACTTCCCCAGGTCCCTAAATCCGACCAATCGAAATTAGACAAAACCACATCCACATTCTTCGCATTTTCCATTACTGCAAAATCAATCGAAATGTCTTCGCAGGCAGCAAAAGAAGCATTTACATATGCCTGTTCTTCCGGGGTGTTGTATTTATGAGATTCATCGGTAAACAAATGGTACAACTCCGGCTTGAATTTCTCCAATGCATTCAAGATGGTTTTTGCACGCCAGATGAAAATCCCGGAATTCCAGTAATAATTTCCGCTTCTCAGGAAAATCTCTGCCAGTTCACGGTTCGGTTTTTCAGTAAAATGCTTCACATCTTTTACTTGTCCGGGAAGGATATCTCCGTCTTCAATAAATTCGATGTAGCCATACCCGGTATCAGGTCGTGTTGGTTTGATACCCAAAGTCACCAAACGGTCTTCCTTATTTGCCGTTGCAATCGCAGTATTTACGATCTCCGTGAATTTATCCTCTTTCAGGATCAAGTGATCGGAAGGAGCCACAACCAAAGTTGCGTTCGGATTAATGGCATGGATTTTAGCTGCCGCATAAGTAATGCAGGGAGCTGTATTTTTTCTCTCCGGTTCGGTGAGGATCTGCCCGTCACTTAACTCAGGAAGCTGTTCTTTTACCAAAGAAAAATAATTCGCGTTGGTTACGATATAAATATTCTCAGCCGGTGCAATGTGCAGTAAACGTTCAAAAGTCATTCGCAACAGGGATTTTCCTATTCCAAGAACATCTAAGAATTGCTTTGGTCGCTGAACAGTTGACATCGGCCAGAAACGACTTCCGATTCCGCCGGCCATAATCACGCAGTAATTATCTTTCATGTATGTTTTCTAAAAGTTGAACAGTAGCAAGTGAATGAATCAAGAACTGGCGCTTCGAAGGTACTTCCGTACACAAAAAGCGGGTACGCCTCAACTCCCCTTTTACAAAGGTTTTTCCCTGCAAAACAAAAGTAGCATTTTTTGGAATCTCTTCAAGAATAATCTCCCCGCCTTCCCGCTTATCGTATTGTCTCAAAACTCGTGACAACTGTGTATCTGTACATGAAGAAGCTTTCATATTGGTGAGACTCGTCATTAAAGCGATCTCAATATCTTTTGGGAGCAGCCCTGTTTGGATTGCAGGCCACAATAATTTCCGGAATTCGGATTTCCATTCTTCCCCGTGTGGTTTGATTCTAAAACCAAACTGAATGAATGTACGCAAATGGGCAAACTCATGAAGGGTAGTGATCAGGAAATTGTAAGGATTCAAATTTCCATTAACGGAAATACGGTGAAAAGTCTCGCCCTGCATGGGTGCACGGTAATCTCCGAGTTTAGTAGCCCTCGGATTCGTAATGGCAAAGCGTACCGGATGACTGAGTAATAAATCTGCCACCATTTCCTCGAAACCACTTGGTAAGTAGGGTTTCAACTGCCTGATATACTTTTCCTTTTTGGTTGGTTTTACTTCCACGAATGCAAAGATAATTGTGTTTTCAATACCGAATTCGTAGATCCGGAACAAGTTATGAATCAGGCCTGGTGAATAATCCTAATTGAAAATGGATAATTGACAATTGAAAAGATTTAAACACGCTTCCTTACATCTCATATAGTCTTTTCAATTTTTACATTTTCAATTTTCAATTCCGTGGATAGCAGATTTCTTTTAACTTTATATCCGAAATGGGAATAATACAAAATATCGGCAAGTATTTCATGATGATGTGGATCGTGTTTTCGAAGCCAGAAAAATGGAAAATATTCTACAGACGCTTTTTTGAAGAAATGGAACTGATCGGGATCAAATCGATTCCAATTGTTGCATTGATGTCTGCCTTTATGGGGGCTGTAATTGCATTGCAGACTGCTTCCAACATGGACAACCCGCTCCTTCCGACTTACACCGTGGGATACATCACGCGTTCATCTACCATTTTGGAGTTCTCTCCAACAATCATCTCATTGATTTTGGCTGGTAAAGTAGGATCTAACATTGCCTCCGAGGTAGGTACAATGCGTGTTACAGAACAAATCGACGCGTTGGAAATAATGGGAGTGAATTCCCTGAGCTACCTGGTACTTCCGAAAGTAACTTCCGCGATGGTCTTCTTCCCGGTATTGATCATTTTCTCTATCGGATTGAGCCTTATCGGCGGATGGTTGTCTTTAAAACTTTCAGGTCTTTCATCGACCGAAACATATATCTACGGTATCCGGTTCTTTTACCGCGATAGTGATATTGTTTACGCTTTGACCAAAACAGTTGTATTCGCATTCCTGATTACTTCGATCGCATCTTTCAAAGGATATTATACCAAAGGAGGATCACTCGATGTTGGTAAATCTTCCACGGAAGCCGTAGTAAGTTCCAGTGTTGCCATTTTGATCGCGAATTTCTTCCTAACTCAAATGTTCTTATTGTAATGATCGAAGTTGTCAACATCAATAAAACTTTTGGTGATGCCCACATCCTGAAAGACGTCAGCGCTACCTTCGAAAAAGGGAAAGTAAACCTGATCATCGGGCAATCGGGCTCCGGGAAATCAGTACTTGCAAAATGTATTGTTGGCCTTCATGAGGTAGATTCCGGTCAGATCTTATATGACGGAAGGGATTTTACGAAAATGGACCGTCTGCTGCGAAAAGAAATCCGCCAGGAAATCGGGATGCTCTTCCAGGGCTCTGCTCTTTTTGACTCTATGACTGTGGAGGAGAACATCATGTTCCCGTTGACCATGTTTACCAAAATGAGCAGGAAAGAAATGCAGGATCGTGTGAACTTCTGTTTGGAACGAGTAAACCTGGCCGGAAGAAATAAATTGTACCCGGCAGAATGCTCCGGAGGTATGCAGAAACGTATTGCCATTGCCCGCGCAATTTCCATGAACCCGAAATACCTATTCTGTGATGAGCCGAATTCCGGTTTGGACCCTCAGACTTCGATCCTTATTGACAACCTCATCCGTGAGATTACTTACGAATACGAAATCACGACCATCGTTATTACACACGATATGAACTCCGTTATTGAGATCGGTGATAGCGTTATCTTTATAAATAAAGGTCAGAATTGGTGGCAGGGAGACCGCAAATCGATTATTACTACGGACAACCAGGAAATCAATGACTTCGTGTTTGCTTCAGACTTTATGAAGGAGATCAAGGAGAAGATGAAATCGGAGTAATTATCAATTATAAATGGTTCAATTATCAAGAGCATTCACTTGATAATTGATAATTCGGATTCATTGATAATTTCAATAGTAAATCTTCATAATCATCGGCTTGGGTTCTTTGTCTATAATCGGTATCAACTCCTCAAAATAATTCTCCGACAACATAGCACACCCCAAACTGTTGCAGATCGGATAATACTGCTCTTCATCCGGGACACAACTGTACCTGTGAAGTACAATCGCACGCGCAGCGGCTTTATCGTTTGATTTTTCCAATCCTGTCAGTTTGTAAGATTTTCCGAAACTTCCCTGGTAAGAACTGCCAATCTTATACAAACCCAGAGAAGTCATGTAGGAATTCGGGATATTACTAAACTGAAGGGAATCGGTTCCGGCAATTTCCGATCCAGAACCATGCGCACACAATCCTTTCGAAATAACTTTATTTGTTTTTAGGTCGACCACGAACAAGCGAAAATACTTTGAAGGAATCTTCATATCAATCAAAATTGCTTTCTGAGTGGAGTAAACCCCACCTTTGTTTCGGATATACGTTTTAACGGCTTCAATTTGCTGAGGCAACACTTTCAGAAAACGCGCCGAGTCATAATCTGATTCTGCTGATATATCCGGAACTTCTTCCCTATTCAATCCAGGTATCTGTGCCTGATTAAATGTGCAGGCACAAATGATAAAAATAAAGGCTGTTAAATAATACAGTTTGGTCATTCTTGTTTTTTTGTTTAACGCTAAAAGTCTATTTGGATACAAAATAGAAAATTCATCGTGATTTTTAATTCCCATACACTCATTACATCAATTGGTTCAATAATTAGGTTTTGTAATTAAAGGAACCGCTTTTTCACCTATATTTACTTGAAACAATATGGATATGAAGAAAGGAACCATTGCAATTATCGTGGGAATCGTTGTCGGAGGACTTTTTGTAGCTCTCGGCGAAAGTATGTCTTATTACCTTTTCCCGCTGGAAACCCCGTTTCCTACAGACCGTGCTCTGATGAATGATTTCATTGAAAATGAAGTTCCTTTGGGTGCCAAAGTTGTGCTCGTAATGAACTGGATTGTTGCGGCTTTCATCGCATCCATTCTCAGCACCTTTATTTCCGGAAGAACATCTCCGAAACCCATGCTGGCTTCTGTCGGTGTATTGAATATCCTGACGCTTATCAATTTATTCATCATGCCTCACCCGAAATGGATGTGGATTACCAGCATATTTGTGTTTATTCCAATGGGTTACATCGCCTATTTTTTAATCCGTAAAAAGAAAATCGATGAAAGCACGTAATGAGCAAATAACTCAATACATTTCCAAATCAGCCGATTTTGCAAAGCCAATATTGCATGAACTCCGTGAAATAGTTCATGATTTTTGTCCGGATACCGAAGAAGCCATGAAATGGAGCATGCCATTTTTCATGTACCGCGGAAAAATCCTTTGCAGTTTCGCTTCCTTTAAGAATCATTGCTCCTTCGGATTTTGGCTGCACTCAGAAATGAGTGATCCGCACGGAATATTCAAGCGCAGCCTGGAAGGCGGGATGGGAAGTTTAGGTAAAATAACGTCCCTGGAAGACCTTCCAGAAACAGAACACCTGGGAGCATACATCTTAGAAGCAATGGCCTTAATCGAACAGGGAACAATTCCGCGGGAATTGAATCCGAAATTCAAAAAACCGGTCGGAGAAATCCCGGAAGAGTTAACCGCCTTACTTGATGTAAATCCAAAGGCGAAAGCGGCATTCGAGTCGTTCCCGCCTTCATACCAAAGAGAGTATATCAATTGGATTACCGAAGCCAAACGGGAAGAGACCAAACAGCGCAGATTGCAGCAAACCATCGAAAATCTGCAGGAAGGAAAGTCAAAAGACTGGAAATACATGCGTTAACCGATTTTCGCCCACCATTGACCGATTTTGACTATTCAACTCCTGATTAGTCTTATACCTTTGCTTTATAAATCTTTCAGATTATGGAAACAGATAATATCCGCACGGAAATTGAACACGAAATCTTAAAAGCACAAAAAGGACATCGTCGCGGAAAAATAGCAGGTGGATTAGCCATCGTTTTCTTTGGGGTAGTTTACCTCTTGAAACAGCTGGGCTACCACATTCCCGAATATTTACTCAGCTGGCAGATGATTCTTATTGCCATTGGGACCGTAGTATTGATCAAACACAAATTCAGCAAATTCCACGGTTACCTGATGATTATTATCGGTAAGATCTTTCTCCTTGCAGAATGGTATCCGAAATTGATTAACGTAAAGATCATTCTGCCCGTTGCAATCATTATTGTAGGTCTGGCAATTGTTTTCTTATCCAACAAAAAGTTCGGAAGACGCCACCGCAGAAAGCAGCGCTTTACCCGTGAAAATTGGAAACAGATCCACGAAGCTCAACAACGGGGTTTCAGCTATTACAAATACAACGAAGACGATTTCATTGACAGTGTCAGCTTCTTTGGTGGGATTACCAAAACAATCGTCAGTAAAACATTTAAAGGTGCAGACATCGTTTCGTTCTTCGGAGGAACGGACATTAACCTGATGCAGGCAGATTTCCAGGGACGGATTGTTATTGATGTAACCAACATTTTCGGAGGAACAACCCTTACCATTCCGAACAATTGGGAAGTCATTTCCGAAGTTGCCAGCATTTTCGGTGCATTTGAAGATAAGCGTCCGCAATACCAAAGAGAAACCGGCGAAGAAAGCAAGGTCATTATTTTGAGAGGAACCTGCATGTTCGGAGGAATTGAAGTGAACAGTTTTAATAAATAAGTAAAGAATGTTCTTAAAGACTAGTACAAAAGTGCAATTGCTTTTCATCGTTTGGACGGTGATTGCCAGTCTTGTCTTTTTTGTTGTGCTCTTAGTCAATCACTATCCCTTTGACATTGTTTGGAAAGACACGCTTTTCTCCGGCTTACTTATTTCCGTAATTTCTCAGATCATTTATTTCATCCAGACATATTATCACGCGAAAAGACCAGTAAATTTTTCCAATTTCGGGTTGGTTGTGGTTCTAACGGCATTTTACCAACTTATAATAAACAGCGCATTCAGACTGGTCTTGGGTGAAGAACGCTGGCGGGAATACATCCTTCCTTTTGAAGGAGCACGGGCATTTATTGTCTTCTTTATTTTAATCTCGGTGAGCTTATACTGGTGGATCAATAAAAACCAGCAAATCCAATCACAAGTGCATCAGCAGCTCATTGAACAAGAACGCGCATTGACAAAGGCCGAATTGGATAACATCCATCAGCAGTTACAGCCGCATTTCCTTTTCAACAGTTTGAATTCAATCGGAGCATTGACGGAAATCAACCCGAAAGAAGCAAACCGGATGATCTTATTATTGAGCGACTTTTTACGCGGAACGCTGCGAAAAGACATTCAAACCTTAATTCCCATTGCAGAAGAAATTGAACAAGTGAAACGCTACCTGGAAATCGAAAAGATCCGGTTCGGACATCGCTTGAAAACCGAGTTCGACATCGATGAAGGCTGTATGAAAACACCGGTACCTCCCCTGTTGCTCCAGCCTGTTATCGAAAATGCAATCAAATTCGGACTATATGGCTCGATGGATGAAGTAACCATTTATGTAGGAGTAAAGCAACAGGAAAACGGTTTGATGATCGAAGTCCGGAATCCGTTCGATGTTGATTTCACCCAATACAAAACCGGAAAAGGTTTCGGTCTCACAAGTATCAAACGCCGGTTAATGCTGTTATTCAATCAATACGACCTCCTGACAACCGAGAAGCAAGACAAACTATTCATTACTAAAATTTTGATCCCGAAATGATTAAGGCATTTATTGTAGACGATGAACCTCTGGCAAGAGAAGTTGTCAAAAAACACTTACAGAAATACACGGATATTGTCCTGGTCGGAGAAGCAAATGATGGATTTGAAGCATTGAAGCTGATTCCCGAAGTTAAACCGGACCTATTATTCCTGGACATTCAAATGCCGAAAATCAATGGTTTTGAATTATTGGAGCTGTTATCAGAAAATCCGTCTGTAATCTTTACCACGGCATTCGATGAGTTCGCTTTGAAAGCATTCGAAGTAAATGCACTGGATTACTTATTGAAGCCATTTTCTGAAGAACGTTTTGATACTGCAGTAAGCAAAAAACGGAATTCCGAATTACAGTATGAAACCAAAAGGGATATCCCGCTTCAGATTATCCACGAACAGAACCGGATAGTTGTAAAAGACGGAACCGAAATCAAGATCATCCCGATCGATGAAGTGGATTACATTGAAGCTTATGATGATTATGTAAAAATCTACCAGGGAAAGAAATACATTCTGAAGAAACAGACCATGAACCATTTCGAACAAGTACTTCCGAAAGATCAGTTCATCCGGATCCATCGTTCCTATATATTAAATGTAAACCAGTTGACCAAGATCGAATCATACGAAAAAAACAGCTACGTTGCCATTTTAAAGAGCGGTACAAGCATTCCGATTTCCCGTTCTTCCTACAGTGATTTGAAGGCACGATTAGGATTGTAAATAACAAAAACACAGATCTAAAATGTAGGGGCGTAAAATTTTACACCCCTACATTTTTATGCAATCAAAATTGATCCATTTTGCTAAAATGATTAAAAAATAATCAAAAATATTTCAACGAAAAACCCTTGTTTTATTTGATAATTTTGAAAAAAGATTATTTTTTAATCAAAAAATTTGCAAAAAAGTTTGGTAGAACGAAATAGATTTCTTATCTTTGTAAGGTAGCAAAATCTCTAAGAGAATTGCTGCGGAAAACAACCTTAATTATTAACCATTATAAATCGAATCGTGAAACGAATTATTATCCTTTCCGTTGGTACGGCAACGCCTCATGTCATCAAAGCTCTTTCCGAAGCCTTTGACATCAATCAGGACCTTCTGTTTAAAATTCTTTACAATGCGCCCGCCGTCTTTTTGGACAATGCAGAAGAAGAATTAGCAAAGAAAGCATTTCTCATCTTAACCGAACTTGGGCTGGAAGTTTTGGTTCAGAACACAGATGAAACCGCTCCTCTTCCTACAGAAGCACTTGATGTTTCCGTATACATCAAAGATCCGGTGAAGCTAAGCACCGTCAACAAGCAATTGTCTGAATTTCTTGGCTGCAATGAAAGTGAATCCCTTCAACTTTTGCTGAATGAACCAAGCGTGGTTTTAGGTGGGGTTTCTATGGCAACCGCAGAAAGTCTGCAAAAAAGAATCGATGCAGAAGTCATCGCCAGCAATCCAAAGCTGGATTTATACACCATAGAATTTACTGCAAACGCCGAAGCCGATCGCCAAAAACTGATCAACCTAATCAGAAGTCAGGAAATTGCTATCCCGGGTGGAGAAACCAGATGGGTACGCAATTTAACCTACGAACAACTCAATCAGTTTTTAACCCGCTACCGTTCCCAGCATGAGATGAAGATCTACAACCAAAGTTATTCCAGGTTCAGGATCCTCCTGGAAGACTTTAACCCGGAGAGTGCTGCTCAAACGGATTTCCTGGTCAACGAAATCGGGATGCCGCAGGAAGCACTCGCAGAGATTCACGCAAACCTTCCTCTTTTATTGGATGAATCCGTAAATCATGGAGAACTCGAGCAAAAACTTGCCTTGTACAAACAAGTTGGACTGCGCTGTTCCGATGAACAAATTCCATTCGGAAAGTATTCCCTTGCTGTGAGTAACATTACAGATTCCGAAAAGTTCCGTGAAATCCTGGATAAATTCTTCAAGGATGTCACCTACGACCAAAGTTCCGGAACCTGGAAGACACCACTTCCGCTCGCAAGTATCCTGAGCAGGCTTCTTGAAAAGCAATTGGAAATTCTTGGATGTGAAATTGAATACGAATACTAAGACCAATGAAAGAAAAAACTAACCTCCATCTCCAAATCGCTGAAAACGGAAAAATCCTCGCTTTAAAAGGAGATCACAAAGAAGCATTGCGCCACTACAAAGAGGCTATGCGCATGTGCCAGTCAGTCGAAAATTCGGAGCTCTTCCTGCAGCATTACAGTTTGTGTGCAATGGAATCCCTGGAATTGATGGAGGCACACGAAGAAATCATCACTTTTTGTGAGAAAAGCATTGATTTCCTGACACCTAAAAAGGCCGAACGTACAGATGAATGGTTCAGGAAAAACCTCGCATCGCTCTGGGAACGGAAAGGAATCCAGTGTATTTACCTGGATGAAAAAACAGAAGCGATTGAAGCTTTCGACGCAGCTCTTAAAGAAGCAAAGGAACTATCCATGCCTCTGGCAAAAGAGTTACTGAACTGGCTTCGAAGAGGTTATGCGATTACTCACCAAAAAGTGCGTGATCTACAAAACAGGCATCGCTACTTTACGGTTCGTAAAGAGAATGTCAACGAAAAAATAGCAGTTCAACTGCCGGAAATGATCAATCCGTTCTAAACCCCGTTTTATACGAAATACAGGCAGCCTTATTTGTGCGCACAAATAACTGTCCGCCTGAAACCCATCATTAAAATGACCAGGGCATACCGGTTACACCCTCATCTTTCGGACGCAGCCTGTATTTCGTACAAAACATTAAAAACAATTAATTTATGAGTGATTTAACCAAATTCAGTGATGGAGCTTCCATTCTGCAGCAGGTTGATGTCAGTGACATCTTCAAAAACCTTGCCCTCGGAATTGCTGAAGCTCAACAGAAACTAGATGACAATTCGATAGCGCAGGCTATTAAATTGGCAGAAACCCAGATCAACGGTGTTTCCTTGTTGGAATTAGGGTTCGCTCCGGTATTCTATGCATTCCAATATGCAGACATCAGCGCCAGCATCAACTTAAAAATGGCCCTGAAAGAAGCATTGGAATTCGGATTCGGATTGGATCTCCAAATAGCCAAAAACAAAGGATATTCCGAAGATACACATAACTTTTTGAGTGAAGACAGCTACTCTGAAACAACCGAGGAATACAAAGCTTCCAGACAAATGAATTTCCGGGCCAATGAAAAAAACTCGGTTAAGATTAACAATAAATTTGTGAAGCAAAGTGAAGCCCTTGAAGCAAAAAGTCGGATTGAAAAGTTCAAGCATGACATTATTACTCAAGCTTCGGTAGAACAGGTTTACGAAGATATCCAGTCCAAAAAACTGACCAATAACAACAGTCGAGGTGTGGATATTTGGATAGACAATGGTTTCATTCGACTGGAAGAAAGTCTGCATTACAAAAAAGATGCTGTCGGAATTCTTAAAATCGGTAGTTATTCACCAACTACTCTTGTTGATGTAAACGGATCAGGTGCGGATTTCACAGTTACCACAAACTTGATTACAACATTGGATGCCGCAGACCATCCAGATGTTTTAGGTGGAGGTCAGTTATACGGAGTAAGCAAAGATGGAAAAGTATATCAATACGATAACGTTAACAGCGTCTGGGCACCGATTCTAAGCACCATTTACTTCCCGTACAACAGCGACGAAGTTACCATGACTAAAGATCTGAAAACAGGACCAAACGACAATTCAGTTGCAGGATATCCTCCGGGTGTTGTAGCAAACAAAAACCATTCAGACCATGGTCTTGTACACAAGGTGCTGCGATTGATCCATAACTATGATCCGGAATCATCGATCACCATTACAGGGATGACAGATCCGAAAGGAGGAAATAATCCGAAAAACCAAAGTTTGGCAAAAAGACGTGCTGAAAATCTGAAGTCTTACATTTTCGGATCAACTGCTCCTGTCAACGTAAAGATCGATTCGGTAACCAATGACCCGGGGAACAGTAACCTGGAGCAGCGTTATGCCGCAATTGAGTTAGATAGCGATTATCTGATTTTCATTGACGGAAATGTGACTGAAGATGCTACTCCTGTCAAATCATCTACAGGTCCTAATAAGTTTGTTTACGCCGATGTGAATACAACTGAGCCTTTCCATAAATTGGATGCAAAATATGGATCCGCAGTATTGTTCTATAATCTAGATGAAGCCTTCAGTGAGGTTGTGGAACACGTTTCCTCAAAAATCGAGAGCCATTCTTACGAGTTTAAAGATGGACAACATTACTTCCTCGAAGATGAATCCATCGTCAAATTCACATTGCTTACAAACCTGACAGAAGAGATCTCCATTGAGCACGATGATGAAAGCAGCAGTTCAGGTACCGAAGTATCCAACAGCTTCCTAACATCAAAAACGAAGAATGAAAAGTCTATTTTGAATGATTCTGTAAGCAACAGATCCCAGGATAGCTCTTTCGCTTTAGGTGCAAGTGTGGATTTCAGAATGTCGCGTCAGTTTGAAATGTCTATGGAAGGGAATGCCGCTATGTCTGCCAGACTGGTTGCAGTTCCGGCTCCTCAGGACTTTGTCGGATTCCTTCGAACTGTCTATGTGAGCGGAGAATAGTATTAACCTATTAAAACTCCTGGCACATGGCAGCAATTGAAACAATCACAAGTACACTAACGAATTCCCCGCTTTCGTCTATGATCGAAAACATGGGACTTTCGGTAGCAACCGCTCAGGCAGCATTGGACACCAATTCCATCAACATGTTGAAACAACTCGCTTCCAGTACCGTGGAAATCGGAGAAAATCAGGTCAGCCTATTAAACTTAGGTTTTGTACCCAGTTTCTACGCTTTCACGGAAGCAAGTTTTGAAGCGAAAATGGATTTTGCAATGTCGGAATCAACTGCTTTCGATGTAAACGGAGTGGTTTCAGTGGAAACAAAAATGGTCTCAACGACCGTGAGTGCAGGCTACGCACGTAAATTCGATCAATCAGCTTCGGCTTCTTCGAGTATTGCAGCCCGCATGGTTTCTCTGCCTCCACCCGAAAATTTAGTTACACTTCTGAAAAACTTAAGCACAGAAGGAAACACAACAACGTAATCATTAATCACAAAAACAACAAAGTATGTTTAACAACAAACCACGCATTGGTCAGGAACTTCTTGACGTGCCTATGGGCGACATGATTCGCCAAATGGCTTTTGCAATCGCAGAAGCACAAATCGTTCTGGATCAGAACTCTATCGATGTAGCCGAAATGATGGGCGGTTTAACAACCGTTACGGATGAAGCTGGAAATGTCACTTTTGAAGATAGTCGAGTGTATTTCGGAACGGAAAGCATCACAAAAGGTGAAGCGATTGCTCGTCACAACTCTACAACAAACATCCAGCAAAAAGCGGAGATTCGTGGAGTATTGGCTGGCGATTACCAACCAACGTTAACTTCTACTGTTCCACCAGGATTTACTCCCGGAGCAGCAATTGCTGAAAATACCTACATCGATTATCAAGGTTTTTACCATGTAGGTACCGTTGGTGGAGGAGCTTCTGTTCAGGTAGCCTATGGAGACCTGGAGATTGCTTTAACATCCCCTTCAACAGATGCCGGTGTAGCTGTAAGTCTTCCTCGAAGAATTTCCATGTTGGAATGTGGTTTCACCCCGACTTTCTATCAATTCGTTGATACTATCATTGAAGTGAAAATTTCCATTCGTTACACACAGGAAGGAAATACAAGTTCTGCCGTAAACAACAATTTAAGATCAAGTGCAGCTCGTATTGGTCATGGATTCGGAAGAATTAAATTCGGACGATCGGTTCAAACTTCACAGGTTAACGCAAGTTATGCTCAGAAGTACAGCTACTCAGCGGAAGGATCCAGTTTGCTTCGCACCAAATTGGTTCCGATCCCTGCACCTGCAGTTCTGGAGCAGCGCATCCAGCGAATGATGGAAGAAGAGTTCAACAATGAAGGAACTCAGCCAGTACAAACTCCGGCATAATTAACCCTGGCAGCTGTCAAAGCGGCAGCTGCCTTATTAACCCTTAATCAATAAGCTTATGATAAATGTTGGAAGAGAGTTATTGAATGCTCCGTTTCCGGAATTAGTTCGAACGCTTGGTGTAGGGATTGCCGAGGCTCAATATGCTCTCGATCGTGTTTCTATCAAAATCGCGCAGTTAATGGCGGGATTCAAACTGAATGATCAAGGAAACCTGGAACGTGATGAAACTTCACTGATTAAACTCAGAGAAGGAGATGACGGAGTGAGCTTACTGGCTCTTGGTTTTACACCTACGTTTTACCAGTTTGTAGAGACATACATTGAACTTAAATTGGCTATTTCAATGAGGAAAGAAGAGGAAATCAGTGCTGAATCTTCTGTCAAAGGTGTTGCCTGGTCACCATTTGGTGTAATTGCAGCATCTGTAAACGCAAGTTATTCTCAGAAATACCAATACGAAGCAAACGGAAGTTCCGAAATGCGTACCAAACTCGTAACAGTTCCTGCTCCGGCAATGTTTGAAAGTCGTTTAAAACAATTAATGGACGAAACAGAAATTGCCCGAATTCAGCCTGAGCTCGAGGAAGAGGAAACCGTAAATTAATTACTAACCTATTCTAAAACAAGATTATGACAAAAAGCTGGAAAAAACTCATCAAAACCACTGATTCAGATTCAAAAAACGAAAGCGAAAACTCTTTTAGTAATACCCAATTTACCCTGGATGAAATTGCATCCCAAAATCAGAAATTGGAAGATTTGTTGAAGGAACGGCAGTCTTTGGAAAATGAGATGGGCAATTTACTTCAATCGAATAATCCTGTAGAAGAAAATCCTCGGTTCACCGGTACTATCGAATCGTTTAAAAGTAAACGTGAGAAGGAAAAAAACAGAGCCGCTCAAAAGAAAAAACTGGAAGAGCGGCTCTTAAAAAAAAGCAAAGAACTGAAGAAATGGGAGGAAACTCAGGACCGTCTGAGAGAGAAATTAGCCCTAAAAAACAGGTCTTTGCAAAAAGAAGAAACCGAACAAGATCCTTCAACCAGCCAAAAAGCACGAAAATCAATAAAAGAAAGTTCCGAGAAACTTTGGTCTAAAACCAAGTCAATCCGGAAAGAGAAAGATGTAATAGAAAGAAAAAAGAAAGTGCAAACCGAATTGATAGAAAAAGTAAAGAAGGTCCCTGAGAAAATCAAGGAACTAAAAAAACCGATTGATGCATTCGGACAGAAGGATCTTGTGAAGTTTCAACAGAAACTGGACCAGGTGAAAGAAACTGCTGATATTCCTAAAAAAATTCGCAGGATAAGAGACGACTGGGATGAAAAACACGAAACCCGGAAGGAAAAACTGAAAGAGAAAGTGGCGGTTAAAAAACTTTCCGAAAAGTTGGAAGAAGCCAAACGCTTTGGTCAATCTGTCAAATCAGAGATCAAAGATTCATTGGAATCCCTTGAATCAAAAGTACCGGAAATCAAAGAGATGACCGAAAAACTGGAGAAAGAACTGACCTTAGATGACCGCCAAAACAAAGTTTCGGAAAACGCCTCGGCAAAAAAAGCGGAGCAAAAAGAAACCGAGCAAAAGGAGACAGAACGCAGGGAAAGACTGAAAGAACGATTTCTTTCAAGAAAAAAGGCCGAACGAAAAGAAGAAGAACGGTCAAGTAGAAAAAAAGAACGCAAAAACGATAAATACAATTAAAAAATGAGTTCACCAACAACCACCAATTCACTGGCCCTGCATGAAATAGTTCTCAGCATCGCGGACAGTTTGAATGAAGCGCAGGACACCTTGCGCAGCATGGCTCCGTATGATGAATACGGAAGACCCAATACTTTATACCAGCTTCCTTACCTGGATTTTAACCTGGAAGTTATTTCACAATTTGAAACAACCCAAACAGGCGGAAGTTCTACCGGAGGAAACGGAATCCGATTCGTACCGTTTCGGAGTACCGAAACCACGAGCAGAAACCTGGGAACTATTACAAGCAACATTTCAGGACGTTTTGTTGCCGTTATGCCAAACGAAGGATTACCGCAGGTTTTATTGATAGGATCTGCTGCCGTAGACAGTATAGCAACCGACTTTGCTTTTTACACCATTACTGTAAAAGCAATCCAACCGACAGGAGAACCTATTGGCGGCCAACGAATAGAGTTGAATTTTGATGCAGACACTTCCTTCAACCTCAACGGCGGCAACGCTGTTACTCCACCGGTTTTCATCGATCCGAAAGACGGATATACCATCAATGAAGACGGGAGTTTCAAGGTAAAAGTTAAACTCAAAATCTCAGACTACGACTTACTCCGAACCTTCGTGTTCAAAGCCAATAGTGGCACACAATTTACATCAATCGCAATTAGTAAGCCATGATAACATTTGAAAATTTCTCATTAAAGTTTAAGCTTAATGACTCAACTGGTGCATCGTTTGATGATCTTCCAGTTCGTGTGCAATTCTATAGTTTTAAAGATCGCAACTGGATCACTGTTTTCGCAGAAACGATCACAGCAGGACAACTAACCATTGAAAAACCTGTTGGATCCGCCACTACGGAAGAAGGGATCTTTTACAACTTGATTGCTACCGAGAGGCTGCCTCCGCTAAGGATCGTTCCGAGTAACCCGATCGGATCAGGAATTGTAAAACAGCCAATTATCGCAAGTTCATTTGTTTTTAAAGTGGAAGATCTTGATGGAATACTAACTTTCGTCATTGATTTCGGCAAAATGACTATGATCCCTGATGAAATGATCCTCGACACAAACACTGAATTCGAAGAGATTTTGCCGGTCGCCAACTATTTCCCGATTACGACGAATACCGGAGAACCAGAAACTCCGCCGGTTCCTATCCAGGATTTATATGCAAATCTTGTTTCTGAGATTGCTACTGCAACGGATTCAGCTGACGGACTTCCTTTTAAGCTGTCCAATATCTCACTGAAACTGAAAGCGCTTGTTCATGGAGACGGCGAATCACTGAGTGCATCTTTACTGACTCTGGAAAATTCCGAAAACGTGAATGGCGAAGCTATCAGCGAACTGTTTTTTGACATCACTCCTGTTACTAACAGGGAAAACAATGCAATCGCAGTTCCAAATCTTTTGGGTTTAACCGAAACAGCTGTTCGAAAGATCCTGAAAAACCTCGGACTAAAATTAAACCCGGTTTATCAGAAAAAGGATTCCGTCGTTATTGGAGATTCATTCAAACAATTCCCTTCTCCGGGAACGAATACGCAACCTAATCAATTAGTAACTGTAATTTTTAACAAACATGAGTAACACAAATAACCCCGTTCAATTATTCAGTGAATTGCTGGGCGGCCCATTGGGTGAGTTGATCAGCTCGGTTGGTCAGGGAGTCGGCGATGCTCAGGCAGCCCTGGATCAGGGAGCACTTCAGCAAACGCTTGACATTTACGATATCAGTAAAGACGAAGATCGGTCCACCGAAGAATTAAATCTTGTAAACCTGATCCGCGAAATGGGATATCAACCCACATTTTATTCGATTCCCGAAACAGAAGTTGAAGCACAGATTTCCCTGTCACTGGACCTGAAATCGGAACAATCTACTCCCACTACGGGCTATACACTTTCGAAATACAAAGTGAATGCAACCCCATTGAATGCAGGAAACATGAACCGATATGGAATTCAGGCAGATGCTATGGCAAAACTGAAATTCAAAATTGTTCCCGTTCCTCCGCCTCCGGGCAGTGCGGATCTGCGACTTGTTCCTGATTTTGACCACTGGAATGCAGAAACCAAAGAAATGATCCAGCGACTTGGATTTATCTACGAACTCAGAGCCGAAGATGATACTTTGATCACGGATGAAGAAGGATTGGATGATTATATCGTTCTGGAACAAACTCCGACAGCCGGTACGATTTCCAAAACAGGAAACCTGCTGGTTCTAAAAATAGCCGAAGAACAAGTTGGCTAAAACCTAACCCTAAATTCGGGATGCCGCTTAAAAGCTGTGTCCCGGATTTTAAAAATCACAGCAATACAAACCATATCACCAACCAACCGCATGCTAAATCTAAAAAACACGAATCCGATCTTCGACCAGGTAGCGGAAATAAACAGCCAAAAAGAATATTGGTATGTTAGAACCGATGGCGGAGATCATTATACCGATTTTATCCGGAAAGGATATGTCGGCATCAACTGGAATTTCATTTCAGCTGAGGATATCCGGGAAGAAAACCTGAAATATCTTAGAAAATCCGTCATTACAAACAGTTACAAATACCGGAACGTTCCGTATGACAAATTGAGTTCCGGAGAGAAATCATCGATTACGAAAACAATCAACAAACTCTTTACTTTTAAAAACCTGAAAAAGGGCGACGTGGTACTCATTCCTTCGGAAGATGCCGATTATTTCAGTATCGGTGAAATAGCAGATGATGAAATTTATAACGCCTCCCGATCAGATCTGTCAACAGGCGGATTCCTCAAGAGAAGAAAAGTAAACTGGCTGAAAACTTCCGTTAAACACCATTATTACAATTCTTTGTTTTACCTGCTGAAGCATTCCCACACCATTGTTTCCATCAAAAAACACGCGGATTTCATTGATTCGCTGATGGAAGAATTGTACATCAAGGACGGCGATTGTTTTTTGTCTTTACGGATCAACAAAGAATCGGAAATCAGTCTGAAAGATCTCAAAGACCTATTCGACAATTACCTGGGACTGATCTCGCAGGTCAACACAGACTTCAATTTCGGAGAGAAAATCGATACTACAACAGTCAAATTGAGTTTAAATTCTCCGGGATTCATCAATATCAAACTACCGGTCGGGAAATCATTGATCCTAACGAGCCTGATTGTTTCCATGTTCCTGAATGGCTGCACAGATGAAGAGATCAGCATGAAACTGAATCGCGAACATATTCCGAACGAGTACATTCCTTACATGGACTCCATCCAAAACATCCGGAAAAACCTGGAGGTAGAGAACGATAGTATTTTTAACCGTTTAACAAGTCTTGAAAATGGAAACAGTAAGTAGTTTTTTGTCTTCCGGAGACAATGTGTTCAAGTTTTTGCTGACCATGTGTATCGGCACCATCCTGTTCAACATCGTTTATCCAACCGATAAGATCCGGGAAATTGGCATTCGTCAAAGCGAACTGAGCTACAAATTAGATCTGATGAATGATGAATCCAAAACACTTTACAAAGAAATCAAAAGCCTCAACCGGTTAAAGCGGAATTTAACACTCAGTGGTTCTGTCAATTTCAGGAAAAAGCTGGAATCTTTTGATTTGAAATACGAGCAGCTGGCTAAAAAAGATTACGAGATCAAACACCTTCGAAGACTCATAGGAATTTCCAGGGACGAATTGGATTTCTACTCAAGCTTCCGTTTCTGGAGCTATTATCCTTCGATGATTATCGGGATGATATCGCTGGTTTGCTGGATCAATTTTTATGTGAAGAGTGTAGAAACAAAAGAATCTTAAACTGCCAATTATCAGGTTTAATTAAAATTTTGAATTCCCTGTTTTTTTAATTAAATTTGATTGTAATTTACTGTTATGAGTGCAATTGTAAGTAATAACGATGAAATAATCCAATCCACCAGAGAAGGGAGGTTATACATTCGTACACAGGACTTTTTCAGACAACAAAAGGTTCGCGAAATTATTTTAGATTTGCTAGAATCAGATATTGTAAAAGATATTGAAGAATATCAGAAAAAGCGAGAAAAAGAAAAGAAAAAATAACCCGCTAGATGCCCTGGAACCTGCTATTGCTTCCGCTTGTTGCGGGATACTACATATTCACAAAATCCTATTTTTTCAAGTTCAAACAACAAAGGATCGATCAGCAAAGACTCGTCTTTGAAAGCATTATATTGGCTGTTGCAGCATCTATAATCACTTATTCAATCCGTTTATTTTATGAATCTGTTGCATCTCCGGAATTTCAAAACATTGTTTACAAAGCTATTCCGATCAAATCGCCTTATGCCGGAACATCTTTATGCATATTGCTTCTTTCAATTACTTTCACCGAAATCAGTAATTTGTTTTTAGATGAAAAGAAACGGATTATAAAAGCTATTAAAGCTATCGGAAACGAATTTGAATTACAGCTGAAATCATCTTTTACAGAAAATAAGCTCTTATTATTCACTTTGAATAACGGGAAAATCTATATCGCCTGGGTAAAAGAACTTCCGATACCTTCTGTATCCAAATACGTTAGAATCATACCGATAATCAGTGGATACAGAGATGATCAGAAAAATGTCGTGTTTACAACTCATTATCTTTCTGTGTATGGAGAATACATTAAAGAAGGTAAAGTACAATCTATCTCGGAACTCAATACAGATGTCATTCTAAACTCAGACGACATAGTCACCGTTAGTTTTTTTGACAATGAAATGTATAAGGTTTTCAACAAGGTCGGAAAAGTCGAATCCTAAAACCTTCGGAAGAGTTTACCCCGAATCTTTAGCTTTTCAGCTTCTTTACAATACTCGTAGTGCTGAACCCTTCTACCAAAGCAACGGTTTTTACTTCTCCGCCATTTGCAAGGATTGTTTCACGGCCTACAATGTATTTTTTGCCGGAAGGATCTTTTTCATCCGCATCGTAATCCGCACCTTTTACCAAAACATCGGGCTTCAAGGACTCAATCACGGAAACAGGGGTGTCTTCATCAAAAAAGACCACACCATCCACAAATCCCAAAGAGGCCAGGATCAGCGCCCTGGAAGATTCGGGATTAATCGGACGCTCCTCACCTTTCCCCTGTCTTTTCACGGAAGCATCGGTATTGATGGCAATAATCAGTTTCGAACCGAAATCAGCCGCTTTGGCAAGATAAGTCACATGTCCTTCGTGCAGAATATCAAAACAGCCATTGGTAAAAACCACCTTTTCACCGGAATTTTTCCATTCCAGTATACGCTCTTTCATCTCCTGCACCGAAGCTACCTTATGCTTGACCTGTTCGAACCTTCCCATCTTTTGAATAATTTTTTGGTAATAGAAAAAAGGACAACATTCCCAGAACGATGATCAATAAAGTTTGGGAAGCCCAGATAATGGTCCCCAAAGCACAACCGATTCCCCAGGCTTGAGTGCCGTATTGATCTTTCAAATAGTATTCGATAACCAATCCTACCACTAAAGGAAAAACTCCGATCCCGCCATTAGTTAAAGTGATCCCAAGAGATCCGGCTAAAAAGGCAATGAGCATACCAGTAGCAGGAACATTTGAGGTTTCCTCAAGTGCAAAAAAGCAGATTGCAAAATAAACTACATACAGGATCCAAATAAATAAAGTATGACCTATAAACCCAACAGGATTCTTTGTTTTAAAAACCGATAATGCGCCTGAAAACAGGCCAGTGATAAACCCGATCACTTTCAAACGGATACTTTTTATCAAAAGCACCATCCCGAACGCAGCTGCAACTAACGCTAAAATAATCCATTTAATCAACTGGAAAGTTGAAGCAGAATCAGGATTCCCTGAAAATCGTGCTTCTATCAAACCTTTAATCTTCCAAAAATCCCCGGCCCCAACAATAGAAGCAAGCAATGCAACGGAAAACAGCATGATGAGGTCGAAAACACGCTCTGCCAGAATAGTCCCGAAAGATTTGGAGAAAGGCACGCCATCGGATCGATACAACATGGCTGCACGAGAAGCTTCTCCGGCCCTTGGAATGGTGAGATTCACAATGTAACCGATCATAATCGCATGGTAACGGTTCCACAAAGAAGTCTTGTATCCCATTGGCTCCAACAAGTACTTCCAGCGGTATGCCCTTGAAAGCAGCGCAAAAAAACTTAATAATAAAGACAGGAAAACCCAAAAATAATTGGCTTCACGAAGCGCTTTGTAAAAAGCCGCTTCTACTTCCGGTTCCATGGAAGTAAAAAAATACCAGATCAGATAAACACCTAAGGCCAGTGGAAGAACTGTTTTTAGAAGAATACCTGCCGTTCTTTTCATTAGACTATCAAATTAGTCAATTCATTCGGAAAAACCAAAGATGGCTTAAATGCTCTTGCTTCCTCGGGAGTCATATACCCATATCCAATCACAATAATCATATCACCGACAGCTACTTTTCGGGCAGCAGGTCCATTTAAACAAATTGTTCCGCTTCCACGATCGCCTTTGATGACATAAGTTTCCAAACGCTCACCGTTATTGATATTGACCACCTGAACACGCTCTCCTTCAACCAGGTTGGATGCATCCATCAATGCTTCATCAATGGTAATACTTCCTACATAATTTAATTCTGCCTGGGTAACACGTACACGGTGAATTTTTGATTTGACTACTTGTATCAACATGCTTGTAAAAATCGAAGTGCAAAGATAGTACTATAATTACGAATTACGAATTCCTAATTGCGAATTAAGATTCTTTGGATAATTCCCGACTGCAGATCAAACACCCTTTCAATTCGTAATTGGGAATTAGCAATTAAATAAGTGTCATATTATCGATCAACCTGACTTCTCCGCAAAAACAGGCGATGCACATGGCAGCTCCCGGAACCCACTTATCTGAAAGATCCTGCAAAGTATGCGGATCAACGATGGTTAAATATTCCAGCTGAAGCGCTCCCTGTTCAAAAAAGTCCTTTGCTCTTACTATTGTTTCCGCAGGTGAAAAACTTCCCGCATCCGCTTTTGCATGCATCAGTGTATGATAGATAATTAAAGCTTCTTCTTTCTGAACTTCCGACAAGCGCTTGTTGCGGCTGCTCATTGCAAGTCCCTTTTCTGTTCTTGAAGTCTCGCATGGAACAATCTCAATCGGAAGGTTTAACTGTTCAACCATTCGTTTGATTACGGCAACCTGTTGAAAATCTTTCAACCCGAAAAATGCTTTTTGAGGCTCTACAATATCAAACAAACGGTATACAACCTGGACAACGCCTTTAAAATGACCTGGACGGAACTTTCCTTCCATAACTTCGTCCAAACCGGCTAAATCTACCCGGGGAGATACCAGGTTTTCAGGATAAATTTCGGTTTCAGAAGGAAAAAAAGCGACATCACATCCGAATTTTTTCAACAATTCAGAATCTGCATGAGGAGTGCGCGGATACTTTTCGAGATCCGAAGGATTATTGAATTGAGTAGGATTTACAAAAACACTCACCACAACAACGTCACATACAGTACTGGCGCGACTTACCAAGTCCATATGACCTTGATGCAGGGCTCCCATAGTTGGCACAAAACCAATGCTTTTACCTTCTTTTCGGGCTGAATCCAGGGTCTTCTTTAACCCTTCAACCGTGTTGATTATTTCCACTTTTCTACCCTTTCGTTCAAAACAAGCAGGCAAAACTATATTAATATCTTGAAGATTCCGTCTTTTTTTCTTAATTTTGCACTTATAATATTCAAAAATTCCCCTATCGAATTCTATGGAAAAGAAAAGAATTCTCTTTGTTTCACAGGAAATTTACCCATTTCTTGCAAAAACAGAAATTTCTCACAATGCTCGCAAGCTTCCGCAAGGAACGCAGGAGAATGGTAAAGAAATCCGTGTTTTCACACCTCGCTTTGGCTCGATTAACGAAAGAAGACATCAACTTCATGAAGTAATCCGCCTTTCGGGAATGAATATCATTATTGACGACAATGACCATCCGCTGATCATTAAAGTAGCGTCAATTCCGGCAGCACGTTTACAGGTTTATTTCATCGACAACGACGAATTCTTTAAGCGCAAGACCAATGTTACCGACGATAAAGGAGCTGATTTCAATGACAACGATGAAAGAAGTATGTTCTTCTGCCGCGGTGTTTTGGAAACAGTTAAAAAATTAGGCTGGAAACCGGATGTTATCCATTGCCACGGCTGGATGACTTCGTTGATGTCCTTGTATATCAAAAAGATCTACAACAAAGACCCGCATTTTGCCGATACAAAAGTGGTATACAGTATCTACGATGATAAAGAAGGGTTTGAATCTTCCTGGGACGAACGTTTCCACGAGAAGTTGAAATTCGACGGATTTGATGAGGAAGTCACAAATTTAGTTAAAACACCTACCCTGGATGCAATAACTAAAGCAGCTGTTACGTTCAGTGACGGTGTTGTTCAAGGGAGCGAAGCAATTCAACCGGAATTGCAGAAAGTCTTCGATGAAGCAACCTGTTTAAAACTAAATTATTTACCTGAAGAACACTTAACCAAAGGATTATCAGAGTTCTTTGACAAAGTAATAGAAGAAGGCATTTTGATACAATGATGAATCTAAAAAAACCAAATAACAACTGGCGGAAAGCAATTTTACTTTCCGCTTGTTTTGTCTTAACACTTTCCGTTTTACCGGGCTGTAAAAAAACATCTTCCCCTTACGGATCAGAAGCATTAAGCGTTGAGGACTTATTAGCCTCAGGCGGAAAGGATACTTTTCAATTGAAAACATACTCAGTCCTGGAAGATACATTAAATACAGACAATCAGAATTTTGCAACTCTGGGGGCATATCACGACCCCAAATTAGGAATTGTGAATGCTTCTTTTTACACCCAATTTACCATTTCAGGAGCTATCAACATGGAAGCTGCTCCTGCTCCTGTTATTGACTCGGTAGTCTTAAGTTTGAACTACGGCGGCTATTATGGGAAGTTGGATCCGCAGAAATTTGAGGTTTACGAACTTGATGAAGAATTGGACGTAAATGCTGACTACAAACGGAACACTACAAAAAATATCATGGGCTCGGATTTAGTCGACCCTGCATCAGCAACTCAAACCCCAAATACCACTGCGAAAGTTGTTCTTGCAAATGATACAACACCACTAAACCCGCAGTTGAGACTGAAACTCGACAACGCTTTCGGTCAGCAATTCCTGGATGATATGGCTGCCGGAAACGCAGCATTCACCAGCACCAGTAATTTTCTTAGCTCCGGCTACTTTAAAGGATTTAGAATTAATGTCTCCAATGCAAGCCCGGCTAAAGGAAAAGGAGCTGTATTGTACTTCAGATTGGATAATGCTCAAACGAAACTAACGATCTATTACAAGCTTTCAGGAGACACAATTCCCAAAGAAGTTCCTTTGATTATTAATGGTACCTGCGCCGATTTCAATCATGTTGAAGTCAATCACAGCGGATACCATATTGCGGATGTTTTGGCAAACCCTCTAAACGGTCAATCACAATTTTACACACAATCATTTGATAGCAGAGCAGTTGTTGAATTTCCTACTGTAAACAACATCAACAGCAAATCTTTAATTAACAATGCTTTGCTTTACATTCCGGTTGCATACCAAAACGGAGATTTTTACTACCCAAGTGTACTTCTGGAAGTTGGGTACAAAACAGATTCAGGAGAAATAATAACATTCAAGACAGCTAATTACGACAACAATCAAAAGGCATTCATAGTTGATCTAAGAGATTATGTCCAGGATATTGTTTCCGGAAAAGCTGAAAACAGAGGAGTTTATTTATTTCAATCTTCCTTATATTTTAATTGTACTGCCGAAAGAATTGTTTTCAACGGACCTTTGTCTCCTTACAAGACAAGACCTAAACTAGTTGTCAAATACACTGAATTCAAATAAACTATGTGTGGAATTGTAGCATATATTGGGAAGAAAGAAGCTTACCCTATTTTAATTAAGGGATTAAAGCGATTGGAGTATCGTGGATATGATAGTGCTGGAATTGCATTACTGGACTCCGGGAAAGTGAATTTATACAAACGTCAGGGAAAAGTATCCAACCTGGAAGAATTTGCAGCAGGCAAAAACCTGGCTGGTCATGCCGGAATTGGTCATACGCGTTGGGCAACCCACGGAGCTCCGAATGACATCAACGCACATCCGCATTATTCCAATGATGAAAAAATTGCTTTGATCCATAACGGGATCATTGAAAACTATAACAGCTTAAAAGAAGAGCTGATCGTTCGCGGATATCATTTCAGAAGTCAGACAGATACAGAAGTATTGGTGCATTTGATCGACGATATCCAAAAGAAAGAAAAAGTGGATTTGGCTGAAGCAGTTCGCATGGCATTGCAAAATGTGATCGGTGCTTACGCAATTGTTGTCATTTCTGCAGACAATCCGAACCAATTGATCGCGGCCCGAAAAAGTTCTCCGCTGGTTGTAGGGATCGGGAAAGAAAACGATTTCTACCTGGCTTCAGACGCCACTCCGATCATCGAATACACCAACCAGGTTGTTTACCTGGAGGATGAAGAAATCGCAGTGGTAGACCTGAAAACAGGATTGAACATTACCAACCTGCGTAACCAGCCGAAAACACCTTACGTTCAGGAATTGGAAATGCAGTTGGAAACTCTTGAAAAGGGCGGATACGAGCATTTCATGCTGAAAGAGATCCACGAACAGCCTCGTTCCATCAAAGATTGTTTCCGGGGACGTCTGAATGCTTCCGAAGGATGGGTTTCTTTAGGCGGAGTAAAAGATTACGAGCAAAAAATGATCAATGCCCAGCGCATTGTAATGGTTGCCTGCGGAACTTCCTGGCATGCTTGTTTGGTCGGAGAGTACTTATTTGAGGACCTGGCAAGAATCAATGTCGAAGTGGAGTACGCATCCGAATTCAGGTACCGAAACCCGATCATTAACGAAAATGATATCGTTATTGCTGTTTCCCAATCCGGTGAAACCGCGGACACATTAGCAGCATTGGAATTGGCAAAATCCAAAGGAGCAACCATCCTTGGGATTTGTAACGTGGTGGGATCTTCCATTTCACGTATTACAGATGCGGGTTCATATACACATGCCGGACCTGAAATCGGTGTGGCTTCTACCAAAGCGTTTACGGCGCAGGTAACTGTTCTTACGTTGATGGCACTTTCTTTGGCTCACAAAAAAGGAACTTTAAGCGAATCGAAATTCAGAACGATGCTTTCCGAACTGGAGGTAATTCCCGAGAAAGTAAAACGTGTATTGGAACGTAATGCAGAGATCGAAGAAATTTCGAAGATCTACAAGGATGCTAACAACGCACTTTACCTGGGAAGAGGAAGCTCATTCCCGGTTGCATTGGAAGGAGCTTTGAAATTGAAAGAAATTTCCTACATCCACGCGGAAGGATATCCGGCAGCAGAAATGAAACACGGACCTATCGCTTTGATCGATGAGGAAATGCCGGTTTTCGTTATCGCAACCAAAGGAACTTCTTACGAAAAAGTAGTAAGCAACATCCAGGAAGTAAAAGCGCGTAAAGGAAAGATCATTGCCATCGTAACCGAAGGCGATACAGATGTGAAAGCAATGGCAGACCACGTGATCGAAATTCCGGATACGGACGAACACCTGGTTCCTATCCTGGCAACGATTCCGTTCCAGTTACTGAGCTACCACATTGCGGTTATGAGAAATTGCAACGTAGATCAACCAAGAAACTTAGCGAAGTCGGTTACTGTAGAGTAAGTAATGAAAAATAAAATAAGTAGGGGCGTCTCAGTTAAACCGAGACGCCCCTTTTTCATATTTGAGGTTGTTGGTAGAACTTATTTATAATCGGACCTGATATCGCCTTTCAGCATGACTTCTTTTTGATAAAGCGTAATCTTCAGGTCATGAATCGACTTTTCTTCCTGAAACAAAATCGTAGATGAAATCAATCCTTCGCCGATGATGTACAGTGATGCAGGATTTTTAATCCAATCCAGAGGAATAGTAAATTTCCCGTTTTCAGAAGGTATTACTTTCGTAATTTCCTTTCCATTATTATCCAGCAGCTGAATGGTCACCAAATTATAGCCTTTCCCGTCAACCAAAATGGTACCGCTCACAAATTTCTCATCCGAATGGTCATAGTATTCGGTGAAACTCACCAATCCGTCAAGGGGCTCCTGGTAAATCACCTTTGTGGTATCGACCGGCGTTACCTGAGCATCCGTATGAATAGCGGAAAAAGTACTTAAAGCCAGACCTAATGCAACTGCTTTGAGATCAAATGAAAATCCATGATGAGGTTTCGGAAACAAATACGTTTTATTCATTTGGTCCGGGCGAAATCTGCCACAAACAGCTTCATTCTTTTTAGCTTCCAGGTAACTGACAATGGAAAAATCCGACATGGAACTAAAATCGACCACGGTCTTGCTGCAAGCCTCACAAAAACGGCCTTTTGCTTCCGGTTTCATTTGGTCCCAGTCCTCGTGACAAGGATCTTCAATGCTGTATTTAACGGATTTCATCTTCATGGCCAACCTTTTTGATTATCTATCAGAAACAACTTTCCCCATTTTCATAGGGCGTTCGTACAAAGTAACAGTCAAATCCCCCAAAGACTGGTGATTACTGAAATAAACCGTCTCAGTTTGATACCCGGAGGCACTAATGCGGATAGAAGCCGGATTCTTAGCCCAATCCAAAGGAATTTTAAACACTCCATTTTTAGGAATCTCGATGGTGGATAATACAACGGCATTTCCATCCACCAAAGTAACTTTGATTTCACTTACTTTTTTCCCGTTCAACTTCACTTTTCCATTTACAAATTTTTCGTTGCTGTGATCGTATGAGATCGCAACTGCACCCTGGATCAGTACCCGCGGATCGTTGATGGAGTCATGATGTTCAATGGGTGTGGAAGTTTGTGCCTGAGAAGGAAGGGCCGAAAATGTACTCAAAGCCAATCCCAAAGCAACTGCTTTCAGATCAAAAGAAAATACCGATTGATGAGGTTTCGCAAACAGGTATGTTTTAGCCAATTGCTCTTCCCCAAAACGACCGCAAACAGATTGGTGCTTATTATTCTCCAGGTAATTCACAATGGAGAAATCAGACATTGTACTGAAATCGACCACTGTTTTACTGCATGAAGAACAAAAACGACCTTGTGCTTCGGGCTTCATCTGGTCCCAGTCTGCATGACAAGGCTCTTCGATTCTATAGTTTATTTTCTTCGGTCTCATGGCTTCGTTTTTAGTAGCTTACAACCCGGTCGAAAAATGGTTCAAACGGACCACTCTTTATTTTCCCGGACACTCAATTTTCTCAAGGTTCCGGAATAGTATATCGGATTGATTTCGATTTCATAGCATGTGATTTTTTGACAATACAGTGTATAACTCCGAAAGTTCAGATCTATTTTGTTTATTTATTAACTTATCTGATTATCAAATCATTTTTTAATTAAATTAGTTCAAAACAGTTTGTCTATGATTCGAATAAAACGATTTCAGAGAACACTCATCATTTCATTGGCAGCCATTAATTCGCTTTTCTATTCCAGTTCGCGCTCTTATTCACTGCCTGATATTCTTTCCAATACATTAATTTTTACCGGAATTGTTGCACTCTTTGTGTTTAGCTATGTCTACATACGAAACAGTTACAGCCGTAAGAAAGCAAAGGTTAAATCCTAGTTAAACCCGTATTTCCTGCACTTTTATAGTCCCCAAATTGACTTTTTTAGGTATTTTTGAGCAACTTGAAAAAAAGCTAATGGGTAAAAGTTCTATTTTCCTGGCGCTGATTGCGGGCGCTCTTGTACTATTTCAGGCAAAAGCGCAAGAATTTACTCCTGAAAAATTGTGGTCTCTCAATCGAATTTCAGGAACAATCGGTTCATCCAACGAAGAATGGATGCTCTATCAAAGTACCAAAACAGATTATACAATCAACAAAGGAAAAACGGGTACTTTCTTAGTCGAGTTAAAAACCGGTAAAACAAGCACTTTAGATCTTGACGGGGCCTGGAATTTTATATGGAACGCAGAAAACCAATTGGTATTCCTTCAGGCTGCAGGTTCCGATATCGAATTGAAAAGTCTGAATCCGTCCACGAAAGCAATCAAAGTACTTCACAATTTCGGAACAACACAAGTTGAAGGTATTGCTTTAAGTCCCGACGGAAAGCGATTTGTCACATTAGAGCCCTTAAAGATCAAACAAACGATCAAAGACAAATACCCGGACCTTCCGCAAACTTCCGGAAGACTGGAAACAGACCTGATGTACCGCCATTGGAACCAATGGTCTTCTGCCGAAGTACCTCATTTATACTGGTATGAAGCTTCCGCCGAAGGAAAATTCACTAAAAAAGCAGATGTAATGGCTGCTGAAAACTATCCTTCAGTAACCGGTCCTTTCGGTGGAATTGAAAGCGTTTGCTTCAGTAAAGACGGACAAACTATCTTCTACTCGACCAAAAAAATGGCCGGAAAGACTTTTGCTCAATCTACAAATTCCGAGATCTACGCATACCGTACTTCAGACAAGATCACCACGATTTTATCTTCAGCCCACAAAGGTTACGATACCAATCCTGCTGTCAACTTTACCGGAAAAACCCTTGCCTGGCTGAGTATGGAAAAAGACGGGTTCGAAGCAGACAAGAACCGTATCCGAATCATGGACCTGGAAAGCAGACAAGAGAAAGATTTGACCGCAAGCATTGATTTAAGTGTGAATGAATTTGCATGGCATCCTTCCAAAGAGATCATTTACTTTACTGCAACGACAAAAGCTACCAAGCAATTATATTCCATTGATATAAAAACAGGAAAGATCCAGCAATTGACTTTTGACCGCTGCGATTATGTGAGCTTCAGCGTCATGAAAGACCGCATTCTGCTTGAAAAACAGGACATGATCCATCCGACGGATGTTTGGATATTCACTCCGAAAACAAACTTAATGGAACAATTAACCCATGCCAACAAAGAAGAGTTGAATGGAATTGCAGAACCAACAGTTCAGGAAAAATGGATCACAACCACAGATGGAAAAAAAATGCTTACCTGGGTCATCTACCCGCCGGATTACGATCCGGCTAAGAAATATCCTGCATTGCTTTATTGCCAGGGGGGACCGCAAAGTCCTGTTTCCCAATTTTTCTCTTACCGCTGGAATTTCCGCCTGATGGCTTCCCAGGGATACATCGTTATCGCACCGAACAGGAGAGGTTTACCCGGATTCGGACAGGAATGGAACGATGCTATTTCGAAAGATTGGGGCGGTCAGGCTATGCGTGATTACCTGACAGCAACCGACAGCTGCGTGGCCCAGATACCTGCCATCAACAAAGACAAACTTGGGGCAGTCGGAGCAAGTTACGGAGGATATTCCGTTTACTACCTGGCAGGAATCCATGAAAACCGTTTCAAGGCATTTATCTCCCACTGCGGATTATTCAACCTGGAAAGCTGGTACGGAACCACCGAAGAATTATTCTTTGCTAACTGGGATATAGGCGGACCATACTGGCTGCCGGAGAACAAAGAATTGTATGCAAAAAATAGTCCTCACAAACTGGTGGATAAATGGAATACCCCCATGCTTGTTATCCACGGCGGAAAAGACTTCCGTGTTCCGGAATCAGAAGGAATGCAGGCATTTCAAGTACTTCAGCTGAAAGGAATCCCGAGTAAGTTCCTTTATTTTCCGGATGAAGGGCATTGGGTAACCAAACCACAGAACAGCATTTTGTGGAACAGGGAATTTTTTGACTGGTTAAACACTTATTTGAAGTAAGAGAAAGCACTGCTTTCGACAAAAGACAAGCGTTAGTGCAGTCATGAGTACTGGTTTCGATATTCTGTAAAAGCAAGTGTTAGCAGCTCAATAGAAGTGACAAAAAGAATCAGAAGCAACCAAACCACCAAAAAGTAACAACAAAACAGACCCGTTATGATCCGGGCTGCTAAAAAATAAAAAACTAAAGAGATATGTGGAATAGAATAGCCAATATCATTCTGAGAAACCGTTTTATTATCCTTGCTATCATGGCATTGCTGACCGTGCTTTTTGGTTACTATGCACTGACTGGTTTGAAGATCGATAACAAGTATGGAAACATGCTTCCGAAAGAAAGTCCAACACAGGTCACGTACCTGAATTTCAAGAAAATGTTCGGGGAAGATGGATCTGCACTGATTATTGCGATCAAAGATAAAGATCTGTATAGCAAAGAAAAGTTTCTATTGTGGAAAAACCTGGGAGATTCCATTCTTCAAATCGACGGAGTAATTTCAGTAATCTCAGAAGCTAAGCTCTTTAACCTGATTAATGATACTGCCAACAGTCAATTCATCATCAAACCGATCTTCTCCGATGTTTCTTTTAAAGAGAAATCCATTGAGCAAATCAAAAGCGAGATCCGCAGAAACCCGATCTACAATGGTGTCATGTACAATGATTCTGCGCATGTTAGTTTGATGATGGTGACTCTTGATGAAAACTTTTTGATTGATAAAGAGAAGCAGAAAGTGGTTATTCAAATTGAAGAACTGGCAAAATCTTACGATAAGAAATTCAATGAGATCCATTTCGCCGGTTTGCCCCATATGCGTGTATTGATCGGGAAACGGGTAATGAGCGAAATGTACTTGTTTGTTGTTCTTTCTATGCTGATTTCCTTCGGGATCATGTACTTCTTCTTCCGTTCTGTGCGTGTAACACTCATCAGTCTGCTTGTGGTTGCAGTTACAGTAATCTGGGCGATGGGAACGATAGGTTTGTTCAATTACAACATTTCGATCATGATGGCCTTGATTCCTCCGCTGATGATCGTTATCGGGATACCGAACTGTATTTACCTCTTTAATAAATACCATTACGAGTTCAAACAGCATGGGAATAAGATCAAAGCACTGACCCAGGTAATTCGTAAAACAGGAACAGCAATGTGGTTGACAAACGTAACCACTGCAATCGGTTTCATGACCTTTCTCTTTACAAGTTCTACGAAGTTTTTCGAGTTCGGAGTTATCTCATCGGTAAACATCATGTTATGTTATGTGGTATCCCTGTGTTTGATCCCGATTTTTGCGTCTTTTTCAAAACAACCGAAATCCCGCCACTTAAAACATCTTGACCGCAAAGCCGCTGTGAAGTTCCTGGAAAAACTTGTCCATATTACGACACACAACCGCCGAACAGTTTATGTCATCACTATTCTTTTGACTATTGGAACAGGTATAGGGATTTTCTTCATGAAAGTTACCGGGAATATTACCGGAGACCTTCCGGCAAAAGATCCTATCCTGAAAGATATCCAATTCATGGAAGCCAATTTCGGCGGAGCAGTTCCCTTTGAAGTATTGATCGATTACAAAGAAAAAGGGCGTTTATTCGGTAAGAATACCATGCAGAGTGTGGAACAGGTTCAGGAAATGCTTGACCGGGATACCCTGTTTGCCAAAAGTCTTTCCATTGTGGATTTTGTGAAGGTAGTCAACATGGCTTACTACAATAACAATCCGGAACAATATAAGATCTTCGCTACAAAGGATAAGCTGCGTTTGAATGCATACTTAAAGAATTTGTCTACGACAACCAATAATTCGACTTTATCGATCAAAGAATTGGTAGATACAACCAATCATATTCTGCGCGTAAGAACTTCCATGAAAGATTTGGGATCTTATGAAGTAGAAGACCAGGTCCATCTGATCGAACATCGTATCGACAGCATTATGAACCCGGATAAACCTTTGCTGGAGAAGTATTATTCCAACTATCAGAAAGGTAAAAAAGAATACATCGATTCTATCTTTGAATTATCGAGCGGGGTATACAACAACCTTACAGCTATTCTATCAAACGGAGATGATAAAAAGCAGTACGCTTTCGATTCCGATCCCGAATTAGTGAGAAAGTATTTCAACAAACCAGCTTTCAAGAAAAAACTTCGTGAAGCGATAGATAAGGAATACTACGACATAACATTGACCGGAACATCTGTTGTAGCATCCGAAGGAACAAAATACCTGGTAAGCAATTTAACATCCAGTATCGTATTTGCAGTTATTTCGATCGCCGCATTGATGTCACTCTTGTTCTACTCGTTCAGAATGGTTGTTGTATCAATGATCCCGAACTTGATTCCAATGGCAATTACCGCCGGGATCATGGGAATCTTCGGCATTCCGTTAAAACCTTCTACCCTGTTGATCTTCTCGATCGCTTTGGGTATTACGGTCGATAACACCATCCACTTCCTGGCACATTACCGCCATGAATTGAAAACGAAAAAATGGGATCTCAAAGAATGCATCGCTATTTCTATTCGTGAAACCGGTTTGAGTATTATTTATACATCCGTAATCCTGTTCTTCGGATTCATTGTATTCGTGTTCTCTGATTTCGGAGGAACTCAGGCTTTGGGTTATTTATCAGCTATTACCTATTTCGTAGCTCTTTTCACAAACCTGATCTTACTTCCTTGTTTGCTTTTAAGTTACGAACGCAGATTAACTACAAAATCGTTTGAAGAACCTTTATTTGAGATTTACGACGAAGATTCTGATGTAAGCTGGGATTTATTGACAATCGAAGGAACAGAAGATTCAAACTCCGATACGCCCGATTCTGAGCAAAAAACTAAAGATCAGTCAAACGAACCAAAAGAAGACTAAACATGAAAGGAATCATTCTTGCCGGAGGTTCCGGAACACGGCTTCATCCGTTGACATTAGCTATCAGTAAACAGTTAATGCCGATTTACGATAAGCCGATGATCTACTATCCATTATCGATTTTGATGACTGCGGGAATCCGCGAGATCCTGATCATTTCTACTCCGCATGATCTTCCTCAGTTCAAAAAACTATTAGGTGACGGAAGTAAAGTAGGCTGTTCCTTTTCTTATGCTGAGCAGGCAGAACCAAACGGACTGGCCCAGGCATTTGTGATCGGGGAATCTTTTATCGGAGATGATTCGGTAGCTTTGATACTCGGTGACAATATCTTCTACGGAGTTGGAATGGATGAATTGTTGAAAGAAAATGCAAATCCGAAAGGTGGTGTCGTTTATGCTTATCATGTGAGCGATCCGGAACGTTACGGAGTGGTTGAGTTCGATGAGGTCATGAATGTCCTTTCCATTGAAGAAAAACCTGCAGAGCCGAAATCGAATTATGCGGTTCCCGGATTATACTTCTACGATAATGATGTTATAGAGATTGCGAAGAACCTGAAACCGTCTGCGCGCGGAGAATACGAAATCACGGACGTGAATGCGGAATACCTGAAACGCGGAAAATTAAAGGTTGCCATTTTGAGCCGCGGAACCGCCTGGCTGGATACCGGCACTTTCCCTTCATTGATGCAGGCCGGACAATTCGTACAGGTTATTGAAGAACGCCAGGGATTGAAAGTCGGCTGTATTGAAGAAGTTGCCTATCGAAACGGGTTTATTTCTGCAAGTCAGCTGCAGGAAATTGCTCAACCTCTCGTAAAAAGCGGCTACGGAAGTTATTTGTTGCAATTATTGAAAAAATAATGAACGGTCTTTCCTACTACACTGCTTATCTTGAAAATGAAATTTCAAGTCTGAAGCTGGCCGACGAACCGCATAATCTGTTTGATCCATTGCGCTATTTTCTCTCTTTGGGAGGAAAAAGGATGCGTCCGATACTCACTTTGCTGAGCAGCGAGATCTTTAATACCCCGAAAGAAGAAAGTGTCTGTGCTGCCCTGAGCCTTGAACTGTTTCATAACTTTTCACTGATCCACGACGATATCATGGACGAAGCTCCGGTTAGACGCGGAAAACCGACGGTACATCAAAAATGGAATCCAAGTGTTGCCATTCTCTCGGGGGATGCTTTATACATTGCTGCTTATCAGCAATTGGCAAATTATTCCGACCAAAGACTTCCGCTTTTGCTGCAGCGTTTCAATGAAACGGCTATAGAAGTCTGCCAGGGACAACAAATGGATATGGATTTCGAAAGCCTGGACACCGTTTCTGAAGCTGAATACATCGAGATGATCCGCCTGAAAACTTCCGTTCTATTGGGTTGTGCTTTGGAGTTCGGAGCGATAGTAGCGAACCAGGAAGAAGAAATCCGCAAAAACCTCTATGAATTCGGAGTATCCCTGGGAATCGCTTTTCAAATCCAGGATGATTTCCTGGACCTGTACGGCGACCCTGAATTATTCGGAAAACAAGTCGGAGGCGATGTGCTTTCGAACAAAAAGACCCTGCTATTTTTAAAAGCCATGCAGACAGGAGATAAGCGCCTTGGAAAACTGATCCAAATGGATGCAGATGCTCAAAAAGTCGTGTATGCACAGAACCTGTTCGAAGAACTGGGCGCTAAAACAGCAACGCTGGAGGCTATGAAATCCTATTATGACCAGGCTATGGAAAACCTCAAACAACTGGAGGAAAAAGGATTGGAGACAGGAACACTGCATGCTCTGGCTCAATTCCTGATTAATCGGAAACTTTGATTTTTTTCATTCGGCGAAAATCCGCTACCTTAGGAAAAAGCTAAACCATGAAAGCACTCAAAACTCTAATCCTTTTCGCATTGTTTCCGGCATTCGTTTTTCTACTTCATGCATGCGGCAAATATCCGGATGGTCCCAATTTCTCCATCTTATCACGTAAAACCAGGATAGAGAACGTGTGGGTGTTGAAAGAAACACTTCATACGGACGGATCAGTGGAGCACAACCCTACTCCCGGGTATACAACTGAGTTCACCAGCGATGACGAGGTAATCCATACCAATGATGTGGTTACTTTAAAAGGAGAATGGGAGCTCACAAACGACAAGAAAGACCTGATGATTACCTTTGATGGGATAGGAAGCGCTACTTATGAAATAAGACGGCTGAAATCAAACGAACTTTGGCTGAAAAACAGTGCAGGTGAAGTGCTAAAATACAAACCCGATTAATTTTTCTTTTTCTTATACTGCTTAAGCACTTCGTGGATAAATATGATCGGCAGCAGCATGCTCAGGTTGTAATAAATATCTTCCAAAGGAATGGTTCCGATGCGGATTCCTACGATGTGGCTTTCGGAGTACCAAACAATCGGTTCACCCGTGAAGAAACCCGTTAATGCCCCGTTTACGATCAAAAAGGGAATCAGGCAAACCAGGAATGCCAATGCAAAATAATTGAACCAGGCTGCTTTTAACCGGAAATGAATCCCGATAATCAACAAACAGGAAAGAGAACAAGCTGTGAGCGTGTACCAGTTCCGGGCATAGAAAATAGTCAGCAGCAATCCGGAAAGTACCATTGCAAAAGCAAAAGCGCGACCTAAAAGATCCAGTTTCAGATTGGGGAAGTAGCCTCGTATTACTTCGTAAACAAATACGCATGCGTAGGGAACAACTAAAAAGAACAGCACTTCTTCAATAGGCAGACGAAATAAATAAATTCCCTGGAGGTATTTGGGAGTGAAGCCCCATATCTGATGGATCGTGAAATAATTGTCCCACAACAGGAAAAACAACCCTACCAGCAGAATTGCAGGAAATACGGTTTTCCAATGTGTATAAAAGTGAATTTTCTTATCGAAACTCAATAAAAGCGGAAAGATGATTGTTCCAAGAATAATCCAGAAGTAGAAACTCATTTAACCGCTCGATTTTGTTTGTAGATTTTTCTGGCTTCGATATAATACTTGAGAGGTACAATCAATAATCCGAAACATTCTCCATCTTCCTTATTGATATGTTTGTGATGCATTTTGTGAGCTCTCCTGATCGCTAAGAAATAAGGTGTATTGATCTCACGTATCCATTTAAACCGGCGGTGAATAAACACATCGTGGATAAGGAAATAGGTAAATCCATAAGCCATAATGCCGAATCCCATCCATACGAAGCCATACTGTTTATACATCAATCCCAGCATAATTCCCAGCCAGCTCGGCACGGCGAATATGAGAAAAAAGACATCGTTCCGTTCAAAAAAACCGGGTTGTCCCTGGTGATGGTCCTTGTGAAAATACCACATAAAACCATGCATGGCGAACTTATGTGCCGACCATGCCGCGAACTCCGTAAGGAAAAAAGTCGCTATAAAAATCAATATGCCTGCCCAGGTAGAAATCATCTGTTTAAAATTGCAAAAAATATCACTAAGATCACAAATAATCCGACGGTAACTTTGTTGGTCTCCACATTTTTCCTGCTTAAAATCCAATAAGAGAACAAAGTGGAGAAGATCATCCAGCAAATATAATTATACACCGGAACAACATGTCCTTCCCACGACCAGAATCCGGAACGAATAGCAACCGGTTCCAATATCCAATCCAAACCGGTCATAAGCGCTCCGGCAACCAATGCTTTTAAAACCAGCGGAATTTGCCATTTGTGAACAATTGCCGCAGAAGTAAATGTGAGCAGCACCCAATTCAAACCGATGATTAAAGGAATTCCATCCAGTTTGTATCCCAAAACACTTCCGTACCGGTAATGTCCGAATAAAACCGATGTATGCACTCCAATCCATTCGATGGAATAACCTGCAGCGGCAATAAGTATGATGTCCACGTGCTTCTTAAGTGAGTAATCCTTGAACGACAAATACAAACAACCGAAGGAAAGCAACAGGTTGAAAGGCGTTAATCCTAAAAAATAGGACCGGTAACCGGTGTGCAGTCCGATTAATCCGACGGAATAGAAGATCACTAAAATGACTAACAGCAGGTTTTGCTTTTTTAAAGGGCTCATGGACTAAAATTTAACTCCGAATAAACACACATCGTCTACCTGGTCGAGGTTTCCCTTCCAGGATTGGAAATGATTTTTCAGAAGTTTATGTTGTTCTGTTGTTTTTTCAGTAGAAATACGCAGCAGGTATGCATGCAGATTTGCCAGTTTCAGTTTTTTTCCTTTTTCCCCGCCAAACTGATCGGCATAACCATCCGTGTATGCAAACAATTCATCCCCCGGCTCCGGATTGATTGTATAGGTTTGGAACCCGGTCATCCAATCACTTTTTCCCACCGGCATTTTATCCGCAGGAAATTTGATCAATTCTCCGCCTCTTAACAGGACCGGGTTGTTATAAGCCGCTGCATAAGCCAATTCCCGGTTTGATTCGTCAAAACAGAAAAGCACACCGTCCATTCCATCTCTGGCACCATCGTGGGAAATAGATTCTACCAAGCGCTTTCTGACATGATCAAAGATTTTCCCGGGTTCACTGATTCCCAATTGATTAATGGCTTCGCTCAAAAAAGTGATATTCAAAGCACTCATGAATGCTCCGGGAACTCCGTGTCCGGTGCTATCACAAATAGCGAGATAGAACTTATCGTCACGCTTGGTTGCCCAGTAAAAATCTCCGGAAACAATGTCTTTAGGCTGGAAGAAAATAAAAGATTCCGGAAGTGACTCTTTGAGCAATTCCTGCTGTACCAGTAAGGATTCCTGGATACGTTTCGCATAATGAATGGAATCCAGTATCTCGGTCTGTTTTCGTTCAATCACTGATTTCTGATCTTCAATCTCTTCGTTTTGCTTATTCAATAAGGCATTTGCTTTTTTCTTCTCCTGGTTAGACCTGAAACTGATTACCAATGATACCACAATCAACATACCAATCAGTACTAACCCGAGGATGAGGTTGCTTTTACGTTCGTTCTCCGCTTCAATCTTTGCATTGGTCTGCCTGGAAAGTGCCAGATCCTGTTCTTTTCGCTCCAGTTCGTTCAAAGAATTAAGCGTTGCAATTTGGTTCGTCACTGCCTCAAGGTCCGTTTTCTCCTGCAATTCATTTGCCCTTTCATAATACTCCAGCGACTTTTTATAATCACCCGCTTTCTTTAAAATCTCGGACAAAGTAGTATATGTCCGGATTTGAGCATTCGCGTCCTCCGTGTCCTTAAAAGCATCCAACGCCAATTCAGCGGCTTCAATTCCTTCCTTAAACCTGTATTCCTCGGCATAAATACATGCTTTTGTAAGCTGCACTTCACCATAACTCAATAAATCCGCTTCGCGATCAGCGTATTTTTCGGCAGTCAGCGTAAGCTTCATGGCTTCATCGAAACGCTTCAGATCGTACAGGTAATTGGCACGTCCCAGGTAATACTCCAACCAAATATCTTCTTCATCCATTTCCTTCGCAACTGCATACATTTCATCCAAACAGGCTTTTGCTTTTGAAAATTGTTTCTTTACCCGGTAATCCAGTGATAAATTATAAAGGATTGTCTGCCTGTTACGAACTGCATTTATTTCCCTGCTAAGCCTTCTGGCTATTTCGGAATATTTTACAGATTCGTCTATCATGTCTCTATCATGATAAACAGTACTCAGGTTCACGTAAAGCTGCGCTTCCTGTTCCTTATTCTTAATTCTTTTATTGAGCTTCAGCCCTTCGTTGAAAGTAGCTATGGCCTGATCGTAAAGTCCCACCGATTTATAGGCTGCCCCCAAATTCGAGTACAAAACCAGCACTTTATCATTCTGGCGGAATTTTTTGGCAATATCAATGGCTTTTTGGTAATATTTCAACGCCTGCGCATAGGATCCTTTTTCAAAATAAACAGACCCCAGGTTCGAATAAGCACCTGTTAATTTATCTTCCTGGTGGTTCTTTATCCGAAGTGCAATCAATTCATTGTACATGGTGATCGCCTTTGAATATTCTGTAGTGTACCGGTAATAGATCCCCAGGGTGTTCTTTGCATCCATAACACCGTTCGGATAGTTCCGTTTTCGGGCCAGGTGCAAGGCCTTATTCGCAAAAGAAAAAGTAGAATCCAACGAATAATCCAGGTAGGTCCAGGCAATCTCGTTGTATTGAAAAACGCGCATGGTATCCGAGGAAACGGGTTTTGATAAACAACTTCGAAGACTATCCAGATACGGACTCTGAGCTTGCAAACCAAGCACTAAAAACAGTGAACCGATTAAGAGTCGAAATTGCATAAGCGAATATACCAAAATGAACGAAAATCTTATGCCAAAACTTTAAATTGAGTATGCTCCACAACTGCTATCTGACTTCAAAATGCAGGTATTGTCCACCCGGCGCTTGCACCAGGTACCAACCCGGAGAGAATGCCGAAACATCCAGATCCAGACTATTTGCACTTAGTTGGTTCCCGTTCACTGGTTCTTCTTTACCAAACAGATTATACACTTTGATGACATCCACGAAAATAATCTCTGAAGAAACAATGGTCAAAATGGTTTCCGCAGGATTGGGATAAGCGCTTAAAGACCCTAAAGGGAAATCACTTAGGCCGGCTGTGCTCGTTCCCCCCACTTTTTGCCAGGTACTATTATTCAGGATGCTTGCCGCAGAACTGCACGAACCCTGAATGTTCGACAGTGTCATGGTATTCGAGTTAACGGAATAAACAAAAGAAGTGGAATCATCCGGGCACATCACACCGAAAGCGGCACCGGCCGGATCGTATGTAACCATTACTGAATTAGCTGAGAGGTCGTGCCAGGTACTGGTCTCAGTTGCCGGATTCCCGCCCTGCTCATAGCTGATTTGGAATACACCGGATGCCAGGAAATGAATTTTGGTAGAATCAATACCCAATCCTTCTAAACCGACAGCCGTATTTCCGGAAACTTTCCAAACGCTTCCGACCTCCATTTGTGCAAACAAACTTGCAGAAGACAATAAACTTAAAAGCAACGCGATTTTCATTCCAATTAGTTTCCCGCGAAGGTACCGAAATACGCCAAAAAGAGCATTCCCAAAAAATCAACCTTTCGGTTGATTTTGACTGTTTGCATTAATAAAGGAAATTATTAAACGGATAGCGAATGGCAAAGATGCGCTTGATCTCGGAATACATGGTTTCCTTAAGTTCTTCCACGTTTTCTTTGTCAGTAGCGGAAATAAAGACACATTTGGTAGCCGGTAAGCGATTCATCCAGGTTTTTTTCAATTCCTCCAGCGTCATGTTCGAACCGCTTTCATCCGGTTTGTATGCGTCGATCTTATTGAAAACAAGAATCATGGGTTTATCCTTGTTATCCAGTTCAGCCAGCGTTTCATTCACAATGTGTAGCTGATCTTCAAAGTTCGGATGGGAAATATCCACCACATGGATCAACAGATCCGCTTCCCGAACCTCATCCAGCGTGGATTTAAATGATTCCACCAACTGATGAGGTAATTTGCGGATGAATCCAACGGTATCTGTCAGCAGGAAAGGCAGGTTCTCAATCACCACTTTGCGAACAGTTGTATCCAAAGTTGCAAAGAGTTTATTCTCTGCAAATACTTCCGACTTGCTCAACAGGTTCATCAGGGTGCTTTTCCCCACGTTCGTATAACCAACCAGGGCTACACGCACCAATTGTCCGCGGTTTCCGCGCTGAACAGCCATCTGCTTATCGATCTCTTTGAGTTTTTCCTTCAGGAGCGCAATACGTGTTTGAATGATCCGTCTATCCGTTTCAATCTGTGATTCCCCCGGACCACGCAGACCGATCCCCCCTTTTTGACGCTCAAGGTGAGTCCACAATCTTTTCAGTCTTGGAAGCATGTACTGCATCTGTGCCAGTTCGACCTGCGTTTTTGCGTGGGAAGTACGTGCCCTGGAAGCGAAAATATCCAGGATCAAAATATTCCGGTCGAGGATCTTGCATTCCAGTTCTTTCTCAATATTTCGCAATTGGGAAGGTGAAAGCTCATCGTCAAAAATGACCAGTTCAATCCCGTGTTCTTTGATGTAATCTTTGATTTCCTCCAGCTTTCCCGTTCCAACAAAGGTTCTCGGGTTGGCTAACGGAAGTTTTTGTGTAAACCGTTTAACAGCAGTAGCACCGGCAGTTTCTGCCAGGAACTCCAATTCATCCAGGTACTCGTGAGCTTGTTCATCGGTCACCGTAGATGTAATGATCCCAACAAGTACGCAGGTTTCTTCTACTGCATCAACTAAAACGTGACCTTCACTCATTATTCTATTTTCGTAATGTTTGAACGAATTTTACCAATCCTTTAATTTCGGGTGTGCTTAACATATCCTCGTATGGCATCATACCCTTGTCATTCCCTTTACGGATCATTTTCTCAATCGCTTTTTCATCCAGCGTACTGATCGACAAATCCTTTGCATTCGAAGCCTGAAGGGTTCCGTCCGGCCCATGGCAGGAAGCACAGTTCAGAGTATAAACCGCTCTTGCATCTTCCAGCGGGATCGGTTCATTGGAAACAGGCTTACTGCTAACTTCCGGCTTTTCTGTTTCTCCGCAACCAGCACTCAATAAACAAACGGAAAGAAGTATTCCGGCACTTGTTCTTAGAACCATGATCCTCCTAATGCTGTTCTGAAAGGCCAGGGAATTGCAAGGAAAATGATCACCAATACAATCACATACCAAATCAAAATGGTTTTGTGCTTTTTAGCCGGATCAATCGCTTTTTCCGCTTTCTTTCTTCCGATCGTGATCAACGTAACTGCGATTACCATCAACAGGATATGTTCCAGTCCGAAGAAACGGTATTGCGGATTTTTCATCCATCCTTCTGCATAAGAAATCTTTCCGGTTACAAAGGAAAGAATAGTTCCTATCAAAATCTGGATGTGCAACAACACCATTGCAAACAAGTTCAGCATTTTATCGCCTTTCTCGTATTTACCACTTTTCAATTTCAGAATGGCATTTACGATTGCGAAAAGCAACAATGCCAGTGCCAACCAGCGCAATCCAGAATGTACATGTACCAATGCTCCCATAATAAGTTCCTTTTTTGGGCAAAATTACCGAAAAAAAGACCTCATTGGTCGAACTCAATCACTTATTTCCACATAGAATCACTATTTTTCAGCCCTTAAAACCAGAAGTCGTCGAAAAATGATTCGCTATATTGTTGCTCTCTTATTTCCACTGAGCGTTTTTTCTCAAGCTGAAAAGCCTCATAATGGAGTTAAAGCCCCTGATCAAAACTCATTTGTGCTTACGAATGTGACTATTTTGATCTCTCCCGATAAAACCATCGAAAACGGTACCATTACAGTCCGGAATGGAAAAATCACATCTGTAGACAAAATCTTACTCACAACTCCTAAAGACCTGGTAGTGATAGACGGAAACAATGCCGTAGTTGTTCCTTCCTTCATCGAAGTAAACTCTACCATGGGAATCCCGGCCGACCAAAAAGCGGAAAACAAAACAGGTCCATACTATTGGAACCATGCAATACGTGCTGAATTCGACGCAATCGACTGGTACAAAGCGGATGAGAAAATGACGGCAGAATACCAGAAAATGGGATTCGGATCTGTATTGATTCACAGAAACGACGGCCTGGCACAAGGCTACGGTTCTCTCATGCAGCTGGGTACAACAAACACAGATAATCAGCCCTATTTGAGCAAAGCAGCTTCTTTCTATTCCTTCCGCAAAGGGAGTTCTCCGCAGGATTACCCGAGTTCTTTGGTTGGATCAATCGCTTTATTGAGACAGTCTTTTTACGATGCGCAATGGCACGCCGAATACGGAAAAGATGCCAATTACACCCTTGAAGCTTTAACCCTTCAATTGAAAAAACCGGCTTTCTTTACTTTGGATGACAAATCGGATGTGTTCCGTGTGAAGTCATTCATGCGGGAATTCAAGCGCGAATTTGCAGTAATCGGGACCGGACAGGAACAATTCCTCGGAAATGCCTGGGACACCCTGAAAATACCAGTGGTCATCCCGATCAATTTCCCGGAAGCATTTGACTTGAAGGATCCTTACCTGGCCCACGAAATTCCTTACAGTGAATTGAAGATTTGGGAAATGGCTTCGAGAAACCCGGGATTTTTATTCAAACACAAAGTTCCTTTCATTACATCCGCAGCCGGACATACCACCGCTGCTGATTTCTGGAAACACATTCACCAGGCCCTGGCTGCAGGCTGGTCTGTAAATGATGTTTTGCGCTCTTTAACCATAGCACCTGCGACTTTATTGGGAGTTCAGAAAGAATTGGGAACTATTGAAACGGATAAATGGGCGAATTTCACGGTTTATGATCAAAATCCTTTTCTCTACAAGGCGAAAGTGCTGGAAGTCTTCTCAAAAGGAGAACGCAGGATTCTCCAAAATGCCCCGATCTCAGACATCCGCGGAACTTATAGTTTAAACATTGATGGTGTTAAATACTGGCTGGAAATTGCCGGAACACCAAGTCAGCCGGAAGCAAAAGTAAAATTAGTGCGTACTATCCAGGATTCTTTGACACTTGCCAATAAATCAGACACTCTGACGACCAAGGCGAAACTCACCTTGCTAAACAACGACATCGCTATCCACTTTGTACAGCAAATAGATGGTGAGAACCAGGCTTTCAGCTTAAAAGGCGATGTCAATCCACGCGTATTCATCTTCGAAGGTGAAGGAACAAACAACAAGGGAAGGTGGATCAAATGGAGTGCCTTACGCAACAAGAAATACGAAGCGAAAGACGAGAACAAACAAGCCTGGACAGCAGATACTCTTACCATTTCTCCCACTCGTTTTCCCAACAGTGCCTTTGGTTTCACTGCTCCGCCCAAACAATCTGTGATCATTTTCGAACAGGCTACTATCTGGACAAATACCGACGAAGGAATTATCCAGGAAGGGACTGTTATTGTAGAAAACGGGAAGATCAAAGCCATTCACAAAGGTTCCGGAACTTACATGAAACCAAACGACGCAGTGGTGATCAATGCTCGCGGAAAAATCCTTACGACCGGAATTATTGACGAACATTCCCACATTGCGCTAACGCGCGGCGTAAATGAAGGCGGACAGGCTGTAACCTGTGAAGTGCGCATGGAAGATGCCATTAACGCAGAAGACATTGATGTATACCGTCAACTGGCCGGAGGTGTTACTGCAGCACAATTATTACACGGTTCCGCGAACCCGATCGGTGGTCAATCTGCTTTGATCAAATTGAAATGGGGCCATTACCCGCACGAATATCCGATCAAAAATGCTCCGAAATTCGTAAAGTTTGCTTTGGGAGAAAATGTAAAACAGTCCAATTGGGGAGTGAGTAACCGCTTCCCGCAAACACGTATGGGTGTTGAGCAGGTTTACATTGATGCATTTTCCCGCGCTTTGGCTTATCACCAGGCGAAAAGCGGACAACAAACCGGTAAACAAAAAGATAAAAACATCACTCCCCCGGCAGTAGACCTGGAACTGGAGGCTTTATACGAGATTGTATCTGGTGAACGCAAAATTACCTGTCACAGTTATGTCCAGTCAGAGATCAATATGCTGATGCATGTAGCTGATTCCTTCGGATTTAAGGTAAATACCTTCACACACATTTTGGAAGGATACAAATTGGCCGACAAAATGAAAGAGCATGGAGTCGGTGCTTCTACCTTCTCAGATTGGTGGGCCTATAAATTCGAAGTAATGGATGCAATTCCCCAAAATGCCGCTTTAATGACAAACATGGGATTAACAGTTGCCATCAATTCGGATGACGCCGAAATGGGAAGACGTTTGAACCAGGAAGCAGCAAAAACGATCAAATACGGTGGTGCAACGGAAGAACAGGCGTGGAAAATGGTGACGTTGAACCCTGCAAAACTGCTCCACCTCGACGACCGCATGGGGACCATACAGGTTGGGAAAGACGCGGATTTAGTGCTTTGGACAAACAATCCGTTAAGTGTTACGGCGAAACCACTATATACCGTTGTAGACGGGGAGATTCTTTTCGATGCTCAAAAAGATTTCATCATTCAGCAGGAAATTGCAGCTGAAAGAGCACGTATCATTGCAAAAATGTCCGAAGAAAGCAAGAAAGGCGAATCAACCAAGCCTTTTTTACGCAAGCGCAAAGGGCATTTCCACTGCAACACATTGGGTGAAGAAGAATCATTGGAAGTGAACGAACATTAAACATCCGGCATTCAAGAACATGAAAACAATTATCTATACTTTTTTGGTCCTGCTGGTAAGTGTAAATGGCTACGGACAAAAGAAATACAACAAGATCCTCGTTGAAGGTGCAACGGTACATATCGGAAACGGGAATGTGATCAGCACCGGGTCCGTAGGAATTGAGAACGGTATCATTACTTTAGTGAAGAATACACTTGCTTACACTTATGATAAATCCGATTGGGATACGGTAATTACGCTCAACGGACACCATTTGTACCCGGGATTCGTAGCTCCGAACTCTACACTGGGCTTAACGGAAATCGATGCGGTTCGTGCTTCCCGTGATTTTCAGGAAATGGGGACTTTCAACCCGCATGTGCGTGCACAGATCGCTTACAATTGTGAATCCGATGTGATAGAAACTGTTCGCACGAACGGAGTATTGATGATCCAAACAACTCCTCGCGGCGGACGCATTTCCGGTCAGTCAAGTTTAATGGCAAGTTCTTGCTGGAATTGGGAAGACGGAACAATCAAAGCAGATGACGGTGTACACATTGACTGGCCGTCTGCTTACACCCGCAAGTGGGGCGATCCGATTACCAAAACGAATGAAACTTACGAAGAACAAAAGCGTGAATTGATTGCTTATTTGAAGTATGCGAAGGTAAGTGCAGGTAATAAGGATAAAAACACACCACTTCAGTACAGCGCCATGAGCGATTGTTTCAACGGAGAAAAACGTTTTTATTTCCATGCGGATGAGGTACAGCAAATCAATGATATCCTGGACCTGATCTCTGAACTGGACATCAAATTCCCGGTAATTGTCGGCGGTTATGAAAGCTACCTGGTTGCAGAACGCCTGAAGATCAAGAATGTTCCGGTGATGATCGGACGTCTGCATTCGCTTCCGCGGCATGACGATGACGCTTTCGACCTTCCTTACAAACTACCGTTCCTGTTACAACAAGCCGGGGTACAATTCTGTCTGCAGAATGAGGGAGATATGGAAGCGATGAATGCAAGAAACCTTCCGTTCCTTGCAGGAACAGCGATGTCATACGGTTTGACGGAGGAAGAAGCCATTCGTTCAATTACTTTGAGTGCCTGCGAGATTATGGGAATTTCCAAAAACTACGGAACCATTGAGGTTGGAAAAAAAGCGGTACTATACGGTTCTACCGGATCCGCTTTAGAGATGAAGAGCAACCAGGCTTCGCTCCTGCTTATCAACGGAATTTTTGTTCCGACTACGAATTTCCAGACGGAGCTTTATAAAAAGTATAAGACGAAGTACGGGAAATAATTTACAGGGAAGACCGCTAAATGAACGGCTATGGTAATCGACCATCAGAAAATTGATCTTTACGGAAAACCTTTGCTTCAGAAAGTAGTGGTGAAACCACCGTTTGAATTTTCATTTCCGGTTTCAGACAATGCTTGTTTTTTATTTTCCCTGCAGGGTGAAATCCAGTTTCATGTAAACGAAGAACAGTTTGTAATTCCAAGCAATTATTCCTTATTTCTAAACTGCATCAATACCGAAAAGAAAATAAGCCAGGCTCTTTCAGACAATGTCAATGAGATTGTGGTTATTCATTTCCATCCGGATATTTTAAAGCGGATCTATGAAAAGGAACTTCCATTGATTATCCAACCGGCAAAGCATATCGTATCGAACCAATCCAGTGAAAAAGTAAACAATGACTTCCTTATCCGGAAATACATGGAAGGCCTCATTCTTTATTTTGAGAATCCGGCTTTGGCAAATGATGAAATTCTCACCTTAAAATTGAAGGAAATCATTCTGCTGCTTTTACAAAACCGGAGTGCAGAAACCATCCGCGTGATACTTTCACAGCTTTTCTCCCCGGTTGTTTATACTTTTAAGCAAATCATTGAAGCGAATCTCTTTTCACCGATAAGCATCGACGAGTTGGCGCAAAAAACCAATCTGAGTGTTTCCTCTTTTAAAAGAGAGTTTAGAAAGTTGTACAACGATTCTCCTGCCAATTATATCAAAATCCGGAGACTTGAAAAAGCTGCTGCCCTGCTTTCAACGTCCGATAACCGGATCACGGAAATTGCTTTCGACTGCGGTTTTAATGACCTTGCCAACTTTACAAAAAGTTTTCGTGAAAAATATGGTATTGCCCCTACAAAATACCGTTTGACCCAAATCAACAAATAGTTGAGCTGATTCGCAAAATCGGTTTCTTTTTTGTCCCGCAACTTTGCATAGTCAATAGTGACGTAACGATTGAAATGCAAAAAAAATGAATTTTTCCGGTTGGCTCTTACCAGCATTATTTGCTATCACCATTTTATCATTTACAAACAAAAAAGAAAACATGAAAATTAGTCAGGGACAAGCAGCTCCGTCATTTACCATTAAAGATGTAAACGGAAGTACCGTTAATCTATCCGATTACAAAGGAAAAAAAATACTGCTCACTTTTTACAGGAACGTGGGTTGTCCGATTTGCAACCTCCGCTTCCATGAAGTGCAGGAAGAAGCAGCTTACTTTAAATCAAAAAACTTAATTGTTCTGGCTGTCTATGAAAGCACTGCCGAAAATATGAGAACTTACCTGGAAGGTGAAACTCCTCCCTATGCCGTCATGCTGCCTAACCCGGAGAAAACCCTGTATCAATTGTACGGCATCGAAAGGAATAAGGGGAAAATTTTTAAAAGTATTTTCCATGGGGCTATTGGCAAGGCAAAGAAAGGCAGTAAGCTTTTTAAGACAAAAATGAAGCAGGATGGGGACATGGGTACCCTGGGAGCGGATTTTTTAATTGACGAGAACGGAATTGTAAACAGAGCTTATTACTGCAGCTACATCGGGGATCATTTACCGCTTGATACCGTTAAAGCATTTTTAAACTGACCTTACGAACATTTTGTATTTTTATGCATCTATTTTCAATTATCCGGGCAATCAATCATTTGATTCGATAACTTAGCGGTCTAATTTTAATTATCTGGATCATGAAAAAAATCTACTTTTTCGCGGCGATGCTGATTTCAGGCAATGCGCTGTTTGCTCAAAATTTAACTCGTACAGATGTCGGTTATACGGCAGGCGACAACTATACGATGTACGTTTCAGACTACGTAAACCCAGGAAGTGCAGGGACAGGTGTAACATGGGATTTGTCTGCCATGACTGACAACAGCCAGGTAACAGCTTCGGTAACAGCTAATTCAGGAGGAACTTTCCCAACTGCAAATGTCAAAATAACCCAGTCAAACGGAGGAGTTATTTACTACAACATTTCCGCTTCTAAAATGGAATTGGTAGGTTTGGATGCAGGAGGAACTGTTTTCACCTATTCGAATTCTCAAACTTACATGCAGTTCCCGGTTACAAGCAGCTATAATTATACAGATGCATGTGCCGCAAGTTTTTCTGTAAGCGGTTATGCTTTCAACAGAGCCGGAACAATCCAATCTGAGTATTCCGGTACAGGTACATTGATCACTCCGGAAGGAACTTTCACCAATGTGGTTCGTATCAAGTCCACTCAGACAAACACGGACACTTATGCCGGAGGAACTGTCAACTCATCGATTGTTGCTTACAACTGGTACAAAGCAGGAGTTAACCACGAATTGGCAAATGTTTCTGACATTACAGGTGCTCAAACTTCCCAGTCTGCTTATTACACAAGCGTTCCTGCAAACCTTGGATTGGAAGAAAGCGAATTGATCAATTTATTGATGTTCCCGAACCCAACTACAGGTTCTGTTCACATCAACTCCGATGAGGTAATTTCTAAAGTCGAAGTTTACCAATTATCCGGTGAATTGGCTTTGGAGCAATCTGCAAACACTACTTCTTTGGAAATGGATCTTTCTGCTTTGAACACAGGAATGTACCTGGTGAAAGTATACGGAACGAACGGAGCTGTTTCTGTTAAACGCGTTTCAAAGAACTAAGCCGATATTAAATTCTTTCAAAATCCTTCTGCCTCAGGGTAGAAGGATTTTTTGTTTATACCTTTATTTGGTCTCTTTTGTTTTCATCATTTTTGAATTTTGCATTTTGAATCCCTTTTAACCTTTCATAACAAAAGCTTCTTTCGTCTGAAACAGGCATTATCAATTTTGTTTCCTATTTTTGTTAGACAACATAAAAAATAACTGTTATGGCATTTGAATTACCAAAATTAGCATACGCATACGATGCATTAGAGCCACACATTGACGCTCGCACGATGGAGATCCATTATTCAAAACACCACCAGGCATACGCAACAAACCTGAATAATGCGATTGCAGGAACGGATTTAGAAGGAAAATCAATCGAATATATTTTACAAAACTGCAAAGACAAGCCGGCTGTCCGCAATAATGGCGGAGGTTTCTGGAACCACAACCTGTTCTGGGAAATTATGGCACCGAATGCAGGAGGAGTTCCAACAGGTGAACTGGCTCAGGCAATCAACGATGCTTTCGGAACATTCGAACACTTCAAAGAAGAGTTTGCAAAGGCCGGAGCAACGCGTTTCGGTTCAGGATGGGCCTGGTTGTGTGTAGAAGACGGTAAATTGGTTGTTTGTTCTACGGCAAACCAGGATAATCCATTGATGGGTGAAGGATGTAAAGGAACACCGATCCTTGCTATGGACGTTTGGGAACACGCTTACTATCTGCATTACCAAAACCGTCGCCCGGATTACATCAACGCATTCTTTAATGTAATTAACTGGAACAAAGTTGCAGAGAAATACGCTGCAGCGAAGAAGTAAGAAAAGCTTTTGATTCGTTAAAGACAAGCGTTGCGCCTTCGCTGACCGGCATGTCGCCAAAGCTTTAGCGGCGGCACAAGCTACTGCGTAAGCGTTAGCGCAGTAGTAAAACAAAATCTATATTAGCTGGCAATAAAAAAATAAAACCCCGACGATAAATGTCGGGGTTTTATTTTTTCATCCTTATGAATCCAGGCAAAGCAAGTAGGGGCGTAAAATTTTACGCCCCTACTTGCTGCTTATTTCTTCGTCACAACCAATCTTTTTGGTGCCGACTGATCCATGCGTACCAGGTAAACCCCTTGTTTCAACTGACTGATGTCGAGGGTTGTTTTTAATGCACCTTCCGCCGGGTTAATTTCTGTTACTACTGCCCCGTCGATCGAAATAATCCGGATCACTTTCACCGCCTGGTCTGAAGTAATCTCAACGACCTTATCAGCCGGGTTCGGAGCAATCCTCCATTCAATTTCTTTGTATTCTTCCAATCCCAAATACGGCGTTCCGTTTGTTTCAATTCCGTTTAAAACGATTGCATAATCGGCTCCCAATAAAATCCCTCCGACCGGAAGATCGAAGAACATGGTATCCGTATGCGGAACGTAAGGAACATCAACTAATAAGTAGTAAGAACCGTCTGATACGTGATCGATCGTATAAGTTCCGTCTGCAGCAGTGTATGCGAAACCTCTTGTTTCATGCGTCTGTGCATCTTTCAAAAGCATCAGTGCTCCTCCAAACGGCACGTTCAGTGATTTCAGGTAAGAAGTATCCACTACGATCGTTCCCGAGACACTTCCGGTTCCGCTCAATACATCCAGTGTATCCGAGTTGATATTTGCATTATTCAGGAAGCAAGGCAACCCGATCGCGTCTGCTCCTGTCCAGGTAGAACTTGTTGCAAAGTAAAGTGGAACTGCTCCCGGAAACAGAACCGGATCAGGAGTAAAACGCACATGGTACAATCCGGTAGGAAGGCTGTCGGCTACATAGGTTCCATTCGTTACGTTCACTGTTTCTACCGGTATTGCAACAATGGTATCCTGAACGAAGTTGAATACCTCCAGGACTCCTTCAGCCGGTTGGCCGTTTACTGTCAAACTACCGGAAATATCGTTGTTTGCTTCCTGCTCATCCAGGAAAATAGCCGAATCATATATTCCGTCTGAAACATCGGAAATAACCAGTTTAATGTGGTAAGTGTTCCCTACCTGCGCAAAAAACTTTGCCTGTAACGGAACGGTGTATGCATCAAATACAAAATTCACCGAATTAGGTCCGCTCAGATTGTCAATATAGTACTGAGAGTTTACCAGTTGATTGATTGAGTTGATCTCTACCGGAATAGCAGTTCCGGGAACATTCGCAATATTTACGGGAACTCCCCCATTTTCAGAAACCAGGAAGAGGAAACGATCGTTATAAGTCGTATTTGAATATTCCGGGTATTCTTCCGAAGCAAAAATGTAGTTGAACCGGATGGTATCGGTAATGATCGGTGTGAAATCAAAATGAACCGCGATTGCATCGTGGCTGGAAGCCCCCTGACCGGTTAAGTTCCCATATTGGATGATATCATAATCTCCGGGCATATTCAAATCATAACTTGAAAAATTAGCCGATTGGACACTTGACATATTTGGAAATCCTGTTGAGAGTACCAGACCACTGTTTACCCCCAATGAAGAGCCATTTTCAAAACGGGCAATTTGAGGCTGCGCGCCTTGTATTCCCACATTGGAAATGCCTTGGCACTGCACACCGAAAATATTCGTGATCAATACTTCCAGGTCTGAAACACCGGAATAAATGAGCTGGGAATTCGAAAAATTGGAATAAGTGAGGAGGAGAGCAATTACTAAGGTTGTTTTCAATTGTTTCATAGCGCGGGTAATTTTTTTGAACATGACTTAGACGCCACGATTCAAAAGAAAGTTGCACTACTACTTTTCCACTGACTGAAAAACTTAGTTTATTGCTTCCACAGCAACGATCTCAGGAGCAACCTTTTTCACTGCTTCTTCCAATCCTGCTTTAATTGTCATCATACTCATGGAACAATCGCTGCAAGCTCCGAGCAATCTCACCTGCGCAACTCCTTCATCAGTAATATTAACCAATTCCATATCACCTCCGTCTGCATTTAAGTGAGGTCTTAATTCACTTAGCGAAAGGTTGATCTTATCAGTTAATTCGGATTTATTTAACACCATCTTTTTGTGTTTTTAATGCTTTACGCGCTTTTAGCACGTTTACCTCTTCCACAAAGATACGCACTAATTCTTCAAATGCTAATGCTGTAGGCGTATTTTCCTGAAATACAGCAGGTCGGCCCGCATCTCCGGACTCACGCACTCCCTGTACCAATGGAATATGCCCCAGGAAGGTTTCATTCATTCCGGCAGCCAGGTTTTTCACCCCGTCACGCCCAAAAATGTAGTATTTATTCTCGGGAAGTTCAGCAGGTGTAAACCAAGCCATGTTCTCCACCAAACCAACAATCGGAACGTTGATCGTATCCAATTTGAACATGTTTACTCCTTTGCGCGCATCTGCAAGAGCAACTTCCTGCGGTGTACTTACGATTACTACTCCGTCCAATGGTACGGTTTGCACCAGCGATAAGTGAATATCTCCCGTTCCCGGAGGAAGGTCGATCAATAAATAATCCAATTCTCCCCAGTATGCATCTGTAAATAACTGTGTCATTGCCTTTGCAGCCATTGGTCCGCGCCATACAATCGCTTCATCATTCTGGGAGAAGAATCCCATGGACAAGATCTTGATCCCGTAGCTCATCACCGGATTGATCATCGGTTTTCCATCTACATCCAACATCGTCGGTCTCTCGCCGTTCACGTCAAACATCGTAGGGATACTTGGTCCGTAAATATCTGCATCTACAATCCCGACACGGAATCCTGCTTTTGCTAATCCACCGGCTAAATTCGCAGTTACGGTTGATTTACCAACTCCGCCTTTCCCGGATGCCACAGCAATGATATTTTTTACTTCCGGGAGGATTTTACGGTGAGTTTCACGCGCTTCGGACGGCAATCCTTTTACCATGCAGGTAATTTCGATACCTTCTCCGAAAACACGCTTTAAATTAAACTCAACAGCTTCCTGCATGCGTTTTCTGGCGTGCAATGCCGGATTTGAGACATAAATCGTAAGGGTAATTTTCGAACCTTCAATCTGCAGATCTTCTACAAAATTGAGTGTTACGATATCTTTTTTTAGATCTGGCTCCAAAATGGTTGCCAATACTTCCAAAACTGCTTCCTTGGTCATGGTAATTTATTTACACTGCAAAAATAGGTATTCGTTCGCGGAACTTCTCTTAAAACAAACTATTTTCTGTCAGAATACCCAAGATTTAACCTTTCACCCGATTGGCTTCTGCATTCATCCGGAAATAAACTAAAAAGTCCCTCTGTCGTAACAGAAGGACTTATTTTATTAAAAGTGATTTCGAATACTTAAGGTCTTCCCGCCGGTCTGGTAGGAGTAGTTGGTCTTGTCGGAGTGGTTATTGTTCCCGGTTTAGGAGTTCTAACAGGTGTAGTTGTCTTCCCGTTATTATTTCCATTCCCGTTTCCGTTCTCATCATCAACCGTTCCGTTTGTTCCGCCGTTAGGGCCTCCGGACCCTTGACCCGGGTTGGATTCGTCCGTTCCGTCTGTATTATTTCCGTGGCCATTATTCCCGTTACCATTACCTGTACCAATAGTACCATTCCCGTTTTCGCTCGGACGGGCAGCGCTTACCTCACAAGATTTCGTATCTGATCCGCTTGCATTCGTAGCTGTAATTACCAAAGGAATCGAAACAGTAGACAAAGTTATATTCACCTCGAAAGAGAAAGTGAGAACATTACTTTCAATGCTTGAAGTAAACGCTACATTTCCTCCGTTATACAAAATACTTACCTGGCTTGCATTTGCTACGTTCTGAACAGTTCCTGTAATTAATGCCGTTCCAACCATGAATACTGCCGGGCAGCGAAGCGGTTTCGTTAAAGTAATCACTGGCGCCGGGATGACCTCCGGTGCGTTATAAATAACAATCTTCGAATCGGTAGCAGTTCCGCCCGGTGTAACAGCAGTTGCAACAATCACGTTTTGGCCTAACAGGTATGTTGCATTGAAACGAATTCCTCCGGTAGAGGCTTTGTAATCAAAGTTTGTTGCAACACCATTCACTGTTACTGAAACCTGGGATGCCGAAGTAACCCCGGTAGTCGCAATCTGAACCGTTTGTGCAGACTGATCTGTTTCCAGAGGAGAAATCGAAGGACTTGTAATCTGGATCGTTGGAGCAGGAACTTTGATCACCTCATTTCTCAATACACTGATCGATTTACTGTTCTCACCACATTTGTTATTCGCCTTTATAACGATTGCATTAGTCCCCACCACTAAGTTTCTGTCCAAAGTCAGAACTCCGGTTTGCGGGTTATAAACAAACCCGATTACCTGTCCGTTGTGTGTCACCGTAATTTCAGACTGGTTCGCTACGTTAGATACGGTCGCAGATAAGTTAAACCCGTCTGAAGTGACTACCGAATTATTGGGTGTAGAGCTTCCTGTAATGGTTACAACCGGAGGTTTACAAACCGTACGTGTTATCTTCCAGGTTAATTGTTTGGAACCGCATTCGTTTCTTACGAAGATCTCAATCACGTGCGCTCCTTCTGTCAAAGCAATTGTTGAAGAAATGGTATGGGAACCTTCATCGTAATTGAAAGTGGTGTTGATTCCGTCAACTTTCACCTGGATTTGAGAAGCCTGGGTTATGTTGCTTACTGTTGCTGAAACAGGAACCGATTCACTTTCTGTAATCAGTCCTTCGCGCACAGGTGTCAATCGTATAATATCCGGAGCAACACATGGAATCACTTTCGGCTTCATAATAACTACGACAGTATTGGTTGTCGTACCGCAAGTATTGGTTGATTTAATCTCGATGGAATTTGATCCTTCTATTAAATTCACCGTTTTCTCAAACTGGGAAGTACCTGCGTTAAACGTTCCTGCAGACTGCAGGTTTCCGTTCAGGTAAACCTCTACCTGGTTTACAGAAGTGATATTGGCAATAGTTGCTTTTACGGTGAAAGCTGAATTCTCAACAGCTGAATTCTGAACTGTTGGATTGATGAACGTAATAACCGGTTTGTTACATGGAGTTTCGATTCGTTTGTAAATTACCGAAGTAGATGCGGTGTGACTTCCACCTGCATTTGTTCCTGTAATTTCAAAGATGTTATTCCCTGCATTCAAAGTGTGATTGAATGTCACTTCCAAAGTTGCCGGATTAAATGTCCAGAATCCCGGGTTCACTACCAACCCATCTTCTTTCACCACGATTTGCGACTGCATGGTCACGTTCGTAACCTTCGCTCTTACCACATAAGCAGGCGAAGAAACTACTTGTCCCGGAACTGCAGGATTAATAAAGCTAACCACCGGAGGCTGGATAACCTCGTCGCGTTTGTAGATGATCTGTGTTGCATCCGATGAGGTCCCCGCAGTATTTGTTGCAGTAACAGTTACTGTGTTCGCCCCCAAATTCAAAGCTGTGTTCAGTGTTAAAACTTTAGTAGATGTCGAATAAGTGAATGCGGAGTATGGTGCACCGTTTACCAATACCTGGATCTGCTGTTGATTATCCACATTCAGTACTGTAGCTGAAATAGTGCTGTTCGGCACATTCACGGTATGCGGGTTCGCAGCCGGATAAGTAATTGTTACAACCGGAGGCAATGTCGGATTTGGTGCTCTGTAATTGATCACTGTTGTTTCCATATCGGAACCTGCAGCGTTTGTAGCCGTAATTTCGATCACATTTGCCCCGTTCACCAAACCTGTGGTGAATTCCATTAATTCATTGGATGCCGTATAAATGAAGTTTGAAGAAACCTGTCCGTTAATCTTCAATACGATCTGGTTTGCTGTGCTTACAAAGCGAACGCGTGCTTTCACAGGGTAAGAAGCATTCAGAGACGTAGCAGGATTCAGGCTCGGGTCGATGAAAGAAACAATCGGAGGCTGAACAGAAACCGGTTTTCTGTAAATAATCGTTTGTGTTTCACTTGCTGTTCCTGCGGTATTTGTTCCTGTTACGGTAATGATATTTGCCCCTTCAATTAAGTTTACCGCGAAAGAAGCATTGTTGTTCATAAACGTAAAATTGGTCACATTCGCTCCGTTGACATTTACGTTTACACCGCTTTGACTGGTTACATGAAGAACAGAAGCTATTACATTCTGCGTTCCCGCCGAAGTATTGTACGGATCAATATTCGGAGTTGTAAACTGAACAACCGGCGGCTGCACCGTTTCAACCCGCTTGTAAATAATGGTAGTCTGCTTGGAATCAGTTCCGTCTGCATTTGTTCCGGTAACCGTTACAACGTTTGCTCCCGGTACCAGGTTCAATGATTCAGTGACACCATTTGAAGCAGCATTGTAATTGAAAGTTGTCAAATTCGTGCCATTCAGCGTTACTTTAACCTGGCTCTTCTGAGTCACATTCAATACAGTTGCATTCAGGTTGAACACAGCACTGGAAGTTTCATACGGATTTGTCCCCGGGTTTGTAATTGTAACAATCGGAGGTTTCGGAGCAATGCGGTTATAAATAATGATCGTTGTTGCAGAAGCAGACCCTGCAGCGTTAGTTCCGATCACTTCGAACACGTTTTGTCCCGGACCTAAGATCACATTGCTGGTAAACTTATCCGTTTGAGCGTTGTAAGCAAAGTTATTATTGATCGTACCATTCTGCTTAAAGGTTACATGCTGTGCATCTGCTACATTCAACACATCAGCAGTTAAAGCAAACGTATTTTGATTGACCGTATATGGATTGATATTCGGATTCACGAAATAAACAACCGGCGGCTGAATGATTTGCTGAGGTTGGTAAATAATCGTTGCAGTTTCACTATCAGAACCGTATTGGTTTGTTCCTGTTGTAACGACCACATTTGATCCTGTCACTAAATTCAAGGTAGAAGTAATTCCACGGGTTGAAGCATTGTAAGTAAATACAACGGGACTTCCGTTCAGGGTCATTGTAATTTTATCCTGTCCGGTAACATTCAATACGGTTCCTGTTAGGTAAAACACCGGATTTTGAACGGTTGTAGGGTTTGAAGCCGGATTGGAATAAGTAACAACCGGTGGAGTTGGTGTTTCTCTCACATAGTTAATGACTGTCTGGTCCATATCCGAACCAAAATCATTGGTTCCTGTCAATTCAAACACATTCTGTCCCGCAACTAATGTTACAACACTTTGGAACTCCTGGGTAGAAGGGTTGAATGTAAAGTTTGTAACGTAATTCCCATTTTGTCTGAAAACGACATTGGAACTTGAAGGAACGTTTTGAATTTTCGCTCTGATTACGTAACTGGTTGAATTCACCGTAGTTCCGCTGACACTCGGATTCGTGAAATCCACTACCGGAGGAGTTCTGGTAGGCTGAGTCCAGGATGGATTCGTAACAACCGGCTGGCGGACAGTATCCTGGTAAGTCGTTGTATGTTCGTAATGGCTTCTGATGTGGAACTTGAGGTACACACTGGTATAATGATACCAGTCATTGGCATATTTTCCTTTGGAAGAAAGATGACCGTCAAAATTGTCAGCCATTGTAAAAGTAGTCTTGTGTTCAATCCCCAAAGAAACTCCTTTTGCAATCTGGTATCCGAGACCTATACCAACGCTTGGCATAAATTTACCCATGCTTGCCGGTGAATTCAGATCCGTTTCGAACTTCTTATCCGTCATTGCATGAATTTCAGTCTGTGTATACGAACTTTCCGCCAATTTTGTGGAATCATACAAGTAAGTGAATTCATCAGATCCTTTCAAATCCCCTTTCGCACGATACCAGGTATAACCTATCCCACCGAAAATATAAGGGTCCCAGCCGGTACGCTCTCTTAATCTGTTGAAATGGATCGCCAATTCCAGGCTCAATTCATGCAATCTTGTACCAAAATTCAAGACTACAGGCTGACCAGCGGCAGTGTACTCCGTATAAACAGGATTGGAAGAAACAGTTGTAGAATCGGTATTGTAACCTTTCCAGAGTCCGGTCAAATAACGTAAACGCAAATCAAAACTGATCGGCTTTCCGTAGTTGTAATTGAACTGACGCCCAAGTATCAACCCATATCCCAAATCCAGTTTGTATGGAACATCTGTTTTCGTCCACGTTCCACCAACATTTAAACCCCAAAACCAGCGACTATCATTGTCGTAGTTTACTTTTTCGTTTTGAGAAAATAAGGTGGTGGTTAATAGTAGACCTACAATTAGTGTGTAAAAATATTTCATAGTCTAAAGTTTAATCTATTTTGAGCCCTAACCATTCCTATGCCAAAAAAACACAAAAAGGTTTCCATTTAACAAAATTGACGGCGCGAAACTACGAAAAAACCATTAAAATATCCCCGAATGTATTAGTTTTACAATCATATACGCATCTTTCGCACATGAATCTCAGCGCTGTTAAAGTATTGTTAATCTCGTTTTTAAGTGTAGCATCCGGGTTCGCCCAGTTGACAAACGACGGATGTCCGAGCGCAATTCCTTTATGTCCGGGGGTATCTGTTTCGGGATCCAATATCGGAGCAACAGCAACGGTATGTCCCGACTGCGAAGATGATTTCGCGTTTTGTTTCTCAGGAACAAACAGTGTTTGGTACCAATTCAACACCAATGTAACAGGCGGCGATGTCACCTTTAATTTCAGCAATATTCTTTTCAATCTTCAGGCAACCCGAGGTACTGAATTACAAGCAGCAATTATACAAGCAGCCGTCCCTTGTGATGCTGCAACTTATACATTAATTAGCAACTGTGAAGCCGGATCAGCGGGGAATTTCTCCCTCGCAGCATTGGGACTTCCTGCAAACACAACTTATTACCTGGTAGTAAACGGTGCAACAAATGGCGGTGCTGTGCTTCCGGCAGAAGCTACTTTCGATTTGATTGGCTCAGGCACCGGATTTGACAGACCTGCTCCCGGGCTTTCGATCGGCGGCCCAACCATTACGGTTTGTCCGGAAACCCCCACTTCGTTTACTGCCTATCTAAGCAATTGCACTGATACGAGCGATTTCAGTTGGTATGTCAACGGCACACTGACGGCAGTTACACAATCTTCTTTATGGATAACAAGCAGTTTGCAAGACGGGGATGTAGTTTCGGTAGACTGCAGTTGTTTTGATGTTTGCCCTCAATCTTTGACTTATGCTTATTCAGCGGTGACCGTTGATCCTTTAACTGTAGATGCCGGTCCTGATTACACGATCCAGGCCGGAGGGAGTGTACAGATTACAGGAACCTCTAATGGAACCGATTTCATGTGGAGTCCGACACAAACATTAAACACACCTTACTCTATCACCACTTACGCATCACCGGAAGAAACGACCGTTTACACCCTGACCGCTTTAAATACGAATTGTTCCCTTTCCGATGAGATGACCGTTTTTGTTTCAAACAATCTGGACATTCCGGGAAGCTTTTCTCCGAATGGCGACGGACACAATGACAAATGGGTTATTGATGGAATCGGTTTCTATCCCGATGCTCAAGTAGTCATTTACGACCGCTGGGGGCAAAAAATTGCAGAGATTTCCGGTTATAGCCTAATCAAAGCCTGGGACGGTACCAATAAAGGAAAACCTGTTTCGGATGGAGTGTATTTCTATTCATTGGATCTGCGCCAAAATAACGACACCAAACCTCTGAAAGGAAGTATTACCGTAATCCGATGATGAAAAAGATTTTGCCATGTGTACTTTTTTTGATGACCTTTTGTTCTTATGGACAACAGGTGAGCCATATGTCGCAATGGATGCATCATCAGTATGCGCTTAATCCGGCATATACCGGAATTAAGACCTGCCTTGAAGCACAATCAACATTCAGAGGCCAGTGGATCAAAGTAGACGGAGCCCCTTATTCCGGATGGGTAAGCGTTCATGCTCCCCTGCAGGCAAAACGAAGAAAATTCCTGAGTGGCAGACACGGCTTGGGCGGAATGGTTTACCTGGACAAAATCGGTCCTTTCCAGGATATCCGGGTACAATTATCCTATGCCGGGCATTTCAATTTCTCACTAACCAACCGCTTGTCATTGGGGCTCGCAGTTGGTGCAAGGCAGCTTTCTTTTGACCTAAACGAAGCAAAACCTTTAACCCCCGACCCAACTATTAACGGAAGTGCCTCCCAAATTCTTCCTACTGCAACTTTCGGTGCATGGTGGAACGGAAAAAACTACTTTGCCGGATTTACTTTGTATGAATTAATTCCTCAAAAATGGAATGTAATCGGTACAAACGCAGGATCACAAATGCATTGGATGGTTACGGGCGGATATAAATTCTATATCAACCCTAAAATAGATTTGTATCCGGGCATGTATATCGCATATACTAAAAACACGCCGCTGGAACTGCAAATACATACACTGGTCGAATTCCAGCGCAAGTTCAATATCGGATTAGGTTTAAGGAATACAGATGCTTTAATTGCCCTGATTGGATTCCGGTTCAAAGAAAAATGGAAACTGGGTTACTCCTATGATTTTGTTCTTTCTAAAATGCGCCCGAACACATTCCACTCACACGAGATCACCCTTTCATTTTCACCGTGCAAGCAGCGCTCGGAAAGCACATCAGGCTGCGCCGATTTCGATTAAATTCTCCAGCTATTCCCATTTCACTGTTTATAAGTATCCGCTTCTCGCCTCTACAAAGGCTGATTTCTTTCGAAATTTGAGGGTAAAGCATTTTTGAATGAAAAAACAACTTTCTATAATCGCATTAACTTGCGCATTGGCTGCATGCGTACCGGCAAAAAAATACAACGAACTCCTTGAAAAAGAAAAAACATGCAGCGAGGAATTAAGTAAATACAAAGCTTCCAGTATCGAAAATGAAGGAAAAGCAAAGGATCTTCAGGTAATGGTAGATCAGTTCCGGAAGGATATTGTTTCTCTAAAGAAAGACACTTTGGAATTAGGGTCAAACCTGCGCTTCCTGCAATCACAATATGATCTGATGGTGGCGCAAAACGAAGCATATGAGCAGAAATTGGATCAAATGCGCATGAAAGGAGCCAAAGAGTCGGCAAATTACCAGGCAGATATCGATGCAAAGAACCAGGAACTTCAACGAAAAGAAGATGCGCTAAAGGTCCTGGAAAGCGAATTGGTTGCCAAAGAGAAACTTCTGATTGAACGCGAAGAGCGTGTTACAGAACTCGAAGAAATGATCAAGCGCAAAGATGATGCAATGAAACAGTTAAAAACACGTGTTTCGAACGCATTAAAAGGATTTGAGAACAAAGGTTTGACGGTTGTCGAAAAGAACGGAAAGATTTACGTTTCATTGGAAGCCAAACTACTTTTTGCATCCGGAAGCACAACCGTGGAACCCGACGGTAAAAAGGCTTTGATTGACCTGGCAAAAGTATTGGAAAATGAAAAGGATTTGGAAATCATCGTTGAGGGTCATACTGACACCGATAAACTGGCAAGTTCTGCCCACCCTAAAAACAACTGGGAATTAAGCGTTCTTCGCTCAACGGCTGTCGTTGAAATTATGGTCGGGAACAGCAATATGAATCCGATGCAGTTAATGGCCGCAGGAAGAGGAGAATATCATCCTGTTGATCCAAAGGACAAGGCAAAAAACAGACGCATTGAGGTGATTATCTCACCGAACTTAAATGAGTTATACCAGATTTTAGACGGGAAATAATTTACAGATGGACATCCAAGAAAGGCACTCTTTTGAGTGTCTTTTTTTATGGAATAATTCGTAACTTAAAGTATACAAAAGAAAGAACATTCAAATGGAACAAACATTGGTCATAGGAGCAACAACGAAGGAAGATCGTTACGCCAACAGAGCGATACGCGCATTAAGAAGTCACAAATATCCGGTAGTTGCCTTCGGACAGAAAGCAGGTACGGTATTGGATGTTGATATTGAAACGGAATGGAATCCGGATTGGGATATTGAAACAGTTACGTTATATCTGGGACCTCAAAATCAGAAAGAATACATAGATAAAATCATCGCCCTGAAACCAAACAGGGTGATTTTCAATCCGGGAACCGAGAATCCGGAGTTTATTGAAAAACTGAGAGCTGCCAAAATCCATCCTGAAATCGCCTGTACATTGGTGATGCTATCTATTGGAAATTACTAGAACAAAAAAAATCTTGCTTTTCTCAAGCAAGATTTTTTTATGCCTAACCACAAAGAGCAATGTGTTCCTTTAATGCATGAATGACCGTTTCTGCAATTAGAGTATGGAATGCGTTCTTGTTATCTTCAGAAGCCGTTTCCAAGGCATTGTAATAACGAAGACGATTTTCCAGCTCTCCCTTAATATTGGCGATCGGATAACCATGCTGCATCAAAATGAGGTTCATAATTAACCTGCAGGTTCTGCCATTGCCATCTATAAAGGGATGAATCCGAACTATGCGCTCGTGCATTTCTGCCGCGAGAATAACCGGATGGAGAATTGACTTGTTTTCTTTATAATACACAAAGACTTCTTCCATCAATGGATTAAGCAGGTATGGCTCCGGCGGAAGATGGCTGCTCCCGGAAATGCGTACACCTATAGCCCGATAAACCCCGGCATTCTCACGATCTATTCCTTTTAGGATCAAGTAGTGGATTTCTTTCAGGACTCGCTCCGAAAAAACGGTTTTATTCTGAATGATTTCTCCCAGGTAACTGATCGCTTCAGCATGATTAATTGCTTCTAAATGTTCCCGAACAGATTTCCCGCCAACGGTAATTCCATCATTAACTACCAGGTAGGTTTCCTGTAAGGTCAAGGTATTTCCTTCAATTCGATTACTCTCATAAGTATAATTCAAATTGAAATACTCTTCCATTTTCTTCAGTTGTAACTGATTCAAAGGGCGCTTCGATGACCATGTGCTTAATAAATGTGAACATTCCTGCAGCAATTCACTCAATTCTGAAGAAATGGATTTCTCATGCTTTGTTTTGTTTTTACGGTTATACCTGACACGTTTCTCTGCGACTTGCATTGCCTTTTCAAACAAACGGCTGTCATCATCAAATAAAGCATATATTCGCTCGCCTATCCAGGTTGCTTTAGTATCATCTTCATCCAAATCTAAATGTAAAATGAGTAATTGAAGATGCTTTTCAGAAGGCTGTCTCTCTCCTTTTTCATACTTATTCAGTAAAGCTGTATCTATTCCTGAAAGATTTGAAAGTTCTTTCAAGGTGTAGTTGAACTGCAAGCGTGCTTCCTTAAAAACTGATCCTAAACTCATTTTGACCAAATTATTTTAGACAAATTTAGTCAATTTTTTCAGGTAAAAAAATCCCCGAAAAAATTTTCTCACTTTTTCGGGGAACTTCTTAAAGTATCAACATCGCATCTCCGTACGAATAGAACTTATATTTTTCTTTAATTGCTTCATGATAGGCTTCCATCATTAAGTCATGTCCACAAAAAGCAGAAATCATCATTAACAATGTAGAGAGTGGTGTATGGAAGTTTGTTACCAAACTGTCTGCAATACTGAAATCGTATGGTGGGAAAATGAATTTATTTGTCCAGCCATCAAATGCTTTTAGCATGTTATCTGTAGAAACTGAAGTCTCTACTGCGCGCATAGACGTTGTTCCGATAGCACAAACACGTTTCTTATTTCTTTTCGCTTCGTTAACGATATTTGCAGCTTTCTCGGTAATAATCACCTGCTCCGAGTCCATTTTATGCTTTGTCAGATCTTCTACTTCCACCGAACGGAATGTCCCCAATCCAACATGTAATGTAACCTCAGCAAAGTTGACACCTTTCAATTCCAAACGCTTCAACAATTCACGTGAGAAATGTAATCCTGCAGTCGGCGCTGCAACAGCTCCCTCTTCTTTAGCATAGATTGTTTGGTATCTCTCCTCATCAGCCTCTTCCACATCACGCTTGATATATTTCGGAAGCGGAGTTTCTCCAAGTTCTGTAATTTTCGCTTTAAATTCCTCGTAAGGACCGTCAAATAAGAATCTAAGTGTTCGTCCTCGTGAGGTTGTATTATCAATTACTTCCGCAACCAATGAATCATCATCACCAAAATACAATTTATTACCGATTCTGATTTTTCGTGCAGGGTCTACCAATACATCCCACAACAAACTTTCACGGTTCAATTCTCGCAATAAGAATACCTCGATCTTAGCACCCGTTTTCTCTTTGTTCCCGTACATACGAGCTGGAAATACACGTGTATTGTTCATAATCATCACATCACCTTCTCCGAAGTAGTTGATAATATCCTTAAACAAACGGTGCTCAATTTTTCCGGTATCTCGGTGGATAACCATCAATCGTGCTTCATCACGGTTTTCACTTGGGTATTCAGCAATCAGTTCGTCCGGAAGGTCAAAACTGAATTCAGAAAGCTTCATTTTATTCATACAAGCTGTATTTTTATCTGCTTTAAATCAAAAGTGGGCAAAATTACAAAAAATCAGGCTATTTACAAAGGTTGTTCTTCAATGAATGAGATCCATTCTTCAACACTCCTGGAATCTTTGATATCGTAAATACCTGATTTGGTTCTTCGCAATGCTATGAGCGTAGCTCCACACCCCAATTTTTGCCCGAAATCATGAGCAATCGAACGAATGTAAGTCCCTTTTGAACAAGAAATCTCAAAATCAACTTCGGGAAAACGAGAAGCATCAATTTTGAAATCCATCACTTCAATCGTATTGGGTTTTAATTCTTTCTCAATTCCTGCTCTCGCATAATCATAAGCGCGCTTACCATTGATTTGTTTCGCTGAGAATAAAGGTGGGACCTGCTGCTGCACTCCCAGGAAACTTTGACGGACTTCCTCCAATCGTTCCGAAGTAATACCTGAAGTATCTTTCTCTGAATTGTACGCTGTTTCCAAATCATACGAAGGAGTTGTTTTGCCCAAAAGGAAAGTTCCTGTGTATGTTTTTGCATCCGAAGTGAGCCCCTCGATCAGTTTGGTGTGTTTCCCAATGCAGATCACTAACAAACCAGTTGCCAAAGGATCCAATGTTCCGGCATGACCGACCTTGAGCTTTTTAACTCCCAACCTCTTACGTAAATGCCAACGCAGTTTATTGACCGCATCAAAAGAAGTCCATTCAAAAGGTTTATCCACCAAAATGGTGCTTCCCTGAGCAAATTCTGTAATCATATTACAATAAGAAATAAAGCAACAATAAGCTTCCTGCAACTATTCGGTACCAACCCCAAACTTTAAAGCCATATTTATTCAGGATACCGATAAAGAACTTGATCGCCAACACCGCTACAATAAACGCAACGATATTCCCGATCAGGAAAAACATCAGCGATTGGTTTGACGCAAGGATCATCTCATACCCCTTTTGTTCAACGGTCGGGCTCACAGTCCATTTCTTCAGGAAAACAGAATAACATGTAACTGCCAGCATGGTTGGCACTGCAAGGAAAAAACTAAATTCAGCAGCGGTTTTCCGGGACAATCCCTGCTGCATACCTCCAATAATCGAGGCTGCGGAACGACTTGTTCCGGGCATCATTGCCAAACATTGCCAGAAACCAATAATAATCGCCTTCCGGAATGAAATATTCTCTTCTTTCACAATACGCGGAGTACCGAAAAAACGGTCAATAAACACCAATACAACTCCTCCAACAATCAATGTAATTGCAATCGGAACTGGTTTTTCCAAGACACTTTCGATCAAATCATCAAAGAATAATCCCAGCACCAGTGCAGGAATTACAGCAAAACCAAGCTTTAAATAAAATTGGAAGGAGGTTTCTTTAAAGAATTTTTTCCAATATAAGAAAACAACCGCCAGAATTGCCCCGAATTGAATCGACACCTGGAACATCTTAATAAATGCACTGTCCTGGATTTCAGCAATAGAACTCGCAAAGATCATATGCCCTGTTGATGAAACAGGCAAAAACTCGGTTAGGCCCTCAATGAGAGCCAATATAATTGCTTCAAACCAATTCATGGATTATTTATTCTTGGGAGTTAGAATCTTTTGCTTTCTTCATGATGCCGTAAATCATTACGACGAAACCAGCCACAATTAAAATCGGAGCAACTGTAATTCGAACGGTAGAAAACAATTCCTTTTCATGAAATTCGGAAGGGTTATCCGCGCCACCGCCAATCATTAACAGGTAGCCGATGATGTTAATTGCCAAACCGATGAAAATGATCCGCAGGTTTTCTTTTTTAATAGGAAAGTCGAATTTATTGTTCATGATATAAATGAATGTGTCGCTAAATTAATATAAATCATCCAATTTCGCACGTAAATATTTGTTTAGCGCAAACCAGGTAGAAACAACCGTTAGCAGACAACCGATAATCAACAAGGAAGCAAACAGCAGCAGCACATCGAGCAGTTTCATATCAATTTCGACAATATCAAGGACATTGTTCAATGCAAAAAACACGGTCATCAGAAAAGCCATTCCGATAATTCCGGAAACAATTCCCTGGAAAATGGCTTGTTTTAAGAATGGCCTCCTGATAAAACCACTTGTAGCTCCTACCAATTGCATGGTTTTGATTGTAAAACGCTTGGAATAAAGAGCCAGTCGGATCGTATTATTGATCATAGCAACAGCAATCACAATTAATAACGATGCAACTATCAAAATCAGGAAAGCAAATTGCTTGAAACCTAAATTCACCTCCTCCAGGGCAGCCTTATCGTAATTTACTTCAGCAAGCATATCTCCGTACTTACTATTCAGACGTGTTTCAATTTCCTTCATCCCTTTTTTTGTCACATAAGAGCTAACCGGTCTGAAGTTAATAGTCGGAGGAAGTGGGTTTTCTCCTTCAAAAATGGCAAGAATTTCAGCCGAATTCTGGTCCGAGCCTTTAAACTCATCGATGGCACGTTCCGGCGAAACAAACACAACTTCTTTAAAGCAGTTCCAGGATTTCAGTTCCTGGGCAACCTGCTTAATATCTCCCGGATTATATTCCGATTTAAAGAACAGGTCACCATGCAGGTTCTCGCGCGCCTGTTTTTGCAGTGAATCCAGACCGATAACTCCGGCAAGGACCAAACCAATCATAAACAAGACCAGCGAAATTCCAATTACGGTTGAAATGTAACTGGTTCGCAGTCCTTTCTTTCCTGTTTTTTCGATTCCTTTACTCATCATCACGAAATTACACTTTTTCAACACATACTCTTTGACGAATTTGAGAAGCTATTAACGAAGAAATGAACAAATTTTCAGCTTTCTCAAATTTTGCTGACTTCATAACTAAAAAACGCCTATTTTGTAAAAACTTTAATTCGTAAACCCTATGAAGAAAACTATTTTTTATGCCGCATCCCTGGCATTTATCGCTTTTGGAATGACCGCTTGCGGAGCTTCAACAGAAGAAAATTCGGAAGAAACTCCAGTCACTTATACATTGGATGCAAATGCTACTACCTTGAAATGGAAAGGTACGTATGCAGCAGACGGGCACTCCCACAACGGTACTGTCAATATATCCAGCGGATCCATGAGTTACAAAGGCGAAACTTTCGAAACCGGGAGCTTCACAGTCGATATGAACACAATCAAAAATGAATTAACTCCCGAAATGGGCTCGGAAGACCTGAACAGCTCAATCATGGGAGAAGGGTTATTCAATACAGCTCAATTCCCGAATGTAGATGTTGTTATAAATAGTATTTCTGACAAGGAAATTGACGCTACGCTTAAAGTTGCCGGAAAAGAAGTTCCCGCTAAAATGCCGGTTAAAGTTAAAAAGACAGACAAAGAATTAACCGCAAAAGGAAAATTCACGGTTGATTTTTCACCGATGAAAGCAGAAGGTTTCCAACCCGGAAAAGAACCTGGAAAAGAAACCCAATACATCAAACCGGATGTTGAATTTGAATTGAACCTCGTTATGAAGGCTAAATAGTTAATAAAATACATTAAAAAAAACGCAAGGCTTCCCTCAATCGACGGAGGCCTTTTTTATTCTCTTTGACACGCTTAAGTCAAAACCTGTTTTTTCACAACCAATAAATCAAAATTAAACATTTAACACTTTATGTTTTATTTCTAAAAAATTGTGATAATTTAATTTTACAGAATCATTGGAATTGTTTTTGGATTATTTTTGCCGAAAATTAATTTCAGATGAACGTTTTCAAATTTGGTGGAGCTTCCGTGAAAGACGCCAATGCAGTAAGGAATGTATCACGCATTCTTTCCCTTTTCCCTAAAGACCAATTGATTGTTGTTGTATCCGCGATGGGAAAAACAACCAATGCAATGGAGGAGATTGTAGATTGTCTATGGAACAGGAATGAGAAACGTTATATGGAATTGATTGAGGACCGCTACCAATTTCATCAATTGATCGTTGCCGATTTATTCCCGGAGAAGCATTATTTCATTTACCAGCAGATGGATGAACTCTTCGAATCCCTGAAAAAACGCTTTCACCAGCCGCTTTCGGATAATTATAACTTCGAGTATGATCAGATCGTTTCTTTGGGAGAGGTTTTGTCAACTATGATTGTTGAGGCTTTCATGAAAGAAGAAGGACATGTAACTGCCTGGGTAGATTGCAGAAAGATTATCCGTACCAATCATGAATACCGCGAAGGAGAAGTCGACTGGGCGAAAACTGAAGCTTTGGTAAAAGAACGATTACTGCCTTTATTCAAAGACAAGCGCATTGCAATCACGCAAGGTTTTATTGGTCACACTTCCGAAGGTTTTACAACAACACTGGGAAGAGAAGGCTCTGATTTCACTGCGGGGATTTTAGCTTATTGCACCAATGCTTCGGGTGTTACGATCTGGAAAGACGTTCCGGGAATGTTGAATGCAGATCCGAAATGGTTCGACGACACGATCAAACTCCAGAAAATTTCTTTCAAGGAAGCCATTGAACTTTCTTATTACGGAGCAAGTGTTATTCACCCGAAAACAATCAAACCGCTTCAGAATAAGGGAATTCCATTGTATGTAAAATCATTTATTGACCCGAGTGCCGAAGGAACAGTCATCCAGGAATCCATGGATTTTGACCACCTTGTTCCATCCTTTATTTTCAAAATGGACCAGGTATTGATGTCCTTTACACCGAAAGATTTTTCTTTCATTGTTGAAGAAAACCTTGGGGACATTTTCCAGCAACTGGCATTCTACGGGGTGAAAATTAATTTGATGCAGAATTCAGCACTGAGCTTCTCAATCTTATTTGACAGATCCAAAACGGATCCGATGAAACTGGTTGAAAAATTCAAAGATCAATATACGGTCCGCTACAATGAAGGACTGGAATTAGTTACTATTCGCCATTACGACCAGGCAACTATTGATCGTGTAACTGTTGACAAAGACATTCTTTTGGAACAGCGGACCAGACAAACCATCCGCATGGTCATGAAAAACAAGTAAGCACGCAATGCCTTGCGTGCTTACTTGTTTTTGTAACGAATCCCCTAAGTTTACATTATCAACTTTGAAAAAACTTATGAAAGGACTCTTACATTCACTTCTCATCCTCGCACCTGCTTTGTCATTCGCTCAATCGAAGGCATCTATTGATTCGATGTCTTTCCATTTCGGGTTCAATAGTCGTGAAATCTCTTTTCAGGACCAACACAATTCAGAAACCAAAACGAAACTTTCGGCGCTTAAAAACCAGTCATTGGTTCTCAGGGCATATACAGATTCGACCGGTTCTAAAGAATACAATATCAAATTAGCTGAAGCACGATTGGATGCAGCTAAGAAGTTCCTGAACAAAACCTATCCGAACCAATTCACCATCCGGACAGAAGTCGCTATAGGTGAAGATCTTTCTCAACGATCCGATGCAGATAAACGACGGGTAGATATTTTGGTATCACGAAAAACAACTGCTAAAAACAGGACATTCGAATTGAATGTGCCAATCAAGCTTGGAATTCAATTTGTTTATGGAATGGACGAGTTAATCAAGAGCTCCAACGCAGACATTCAGTTCCTGATAGAAACGCTCAAATCCGACAAAGACTTGCAAGTAACACTTGCGGGACATGTTTGCTGTGGAACAGATACTCAAAACCTTTCCGGGAAACGCGCAGAAAAGGTCAAACAAATCCTTATCCTGGAAGGAAATATCTCAAGCGACCGGATTACAACAATCGGATACGGAAACAAAAAACCCTTGTATCCGGATGATTCTGAATGGCAGCGGCAAGCGAACCGACGGGTTGAAGCCACATTTTACAAAAAATGATTTATCCAAAAAAAGTAGGGGTGCGATTATGAATTCCCTTTCAACGGCTTCACCGATTTGATCGATTTGGCCATCAGGTCGATAATGATTTTCTCAAATCCGTCATCACGGCTTCTGAATACATAGGTAATTCCATCAATTACCTTTTGCCCGTAAACATGATAAGTCTTGTGCTCTACCCCAACAGATTTCGAAGCGCCTTTTTTACCGTCCACTTTCAATTCGCGTTCGTATAAAATGAAATCAGGCTCATCCACCAGGTATTTGATTTTATAAAAGTTCAAACCGGCCAAACGTTTCTTCTCGGAAGAAACCATTTCACGATCAGATCCCCAGTCATCAATAATCATATGAAAATTAGGTCCAACCATTAATTCCCATTTAAAATCATCTTCCACGTGAATAATCTCAGGCTGTGTAGATGCACCGATATTTGCAGTTTCATCCGGCAGCATAATCATAACCGGAATGTCATACGGCTTCATGGAAAAACCCTGGAACTCATACAATTCCTCATCAGTCAATTCTTTACCTTCCTCAGAATCACCACAGCGAACAGCAACCAGCGAAAGAGTTAAAAACAACAAAAAGAGCGGAAATTTTTTCATACCTGTTTTTTAATTATCCATCCGGATTATAATCCAAAAGGAGAAGTAATTAGGACAAATATAGTTTTTTTATCAATTTTGACCCAAATTGACGGTTTCAATTAATTACGAGCAAAAATTTTGTTGTTTTGAAACCATTTATCGTTTGTAAGTTCAAAAATTATGGCAGGATACAAGATCCGGGACCTGGAAATTCTGACAGGAATTAAAGCACATACGATCAGGATGTGGGAGAAGAGGTATGGGATGCTCACACCACAAAGAACAAGCACCCAAATACGAACTTACTCCGACGATGAATTACTGCTTCTTTTGAACATCTCCCTTCTGTATAAAAAAGGAATTAAAATTTCCAGGATTGCAGAAATGAGTACAACTCAAATTTTCGAAGCATCCAGATCCATGCAGGATTCCGGAGACAGTGATACTGCAGTAGAGCAATTTATTGTTTCCGTATTGCAACTTGACGAACAACTATTTCACAATACATTCCATGAACTCATTCAAAAAGACAACCTTTCGATCATATTTTCAGAGCACATTATTCCTTTTTTGAACCGCATCGGGATTATGTGGCTGGTTGGAACCATTAATCCCGCGCAGGAACATTTCATTTCCAGTCTCATCCGGCAAAAAATCATTGCTTCCATCGATCAGCTTCCCATTCCTGACCCGACCAAAGGAAAAATTGTTCTTTACCTGCCGGAACACGAATGGCATGAAATCAGTCTGCTCGTTTACCACTACCACCTCCGCTCGAAAGGACTCTACAGTGTTTATTTAGGGCAGGCACTTCCATACGATGCTTTAATCAAAATAGTAAAAACCCTGGAACCCGTAGCTATTGTTTCCAGTTGGCTTACTGCTATCGAGCCTCAAAAGATTATGGATCATTTCAAACAGATCGAAACCCACATGCCGGCAATAACTATTTTCGCAGGCGGTTATCAAATCGACCAATTGGAAACGTCTCTTTCGAAAAATATCCGGCGTATCCGCACACTTTCTGATTTAGAGAATCCTATCTGAGGTCCGGGATTATTATTTTAAATAGTAACATTTTACTTTTGTTTAATCTTTTTATATATTTGTTAAACAGAATGATTTTGTCTTCCCGAGTTGATTTTAATTGTAAATTCATTGCGGAGAGGTTCAACATTCAATTTAAAGTGCTCAATGTCAGGAAAAAAAATAGCTATCATCGGTTCGGGTATTTCAAGTCTATCCTGCGCGGCGTTCCTTGCAAAGGAAGGGCATGAGGTAATGATCCTGGAACAAAACGACAGTATCGGGGGGAGAGCACGGCGGTTTAAGACCGATAACGGATTCATGTTCGACATGGGACCAAGCTGGTACTGGATGCCGGATATTTTCGAGAATTTCTACAACCAATTCGGTTATACTACTTCAAACTTTTATGAACTGGTAAGATTGGACCCTTCCTACCAGGTAATCTGGGGCAATAACGACATTGATCCTATTCCGGCTTCTCTTGAAGAACTGGAAGAGTACTTCGAAAAACTCGAAATAGGAAGCAGTATAAAATTGAGAAAATTCCTGGCTGATGCCGAAAAGAAATATGAGATCGGGATGAAGGACCTGGTTTACAAGCCAAGTTTGAAATTGACGGAATTTGCAGATACGCGAATACTAGCCGGTCTTTTCAAAATGCATTTATTCACGTCCTATGCTTCCTTTATCCGGAAATACTTCACCCATCCGAAAATCATTTCCCTGCTTGAATTCCCAATCCTTTTCCTGGGTGCTACCCCAAAAGACACACCCGCACTTTATTCCCTGATGAATTATGCAGACATCCGCCTGGGAACCTGGTATCCGATGGGTGGGATGTTCGAATTTGTAAAAGCTTTCGAGCGGATTGCTCTGGACCAGGGAGTTACTTTTTCATTAAATACCCGCGTTCTTGGGTTTAACACTTTAAACGGCAAAATCGAGTCCATTACAACTTCCAAAGGACAAATGAAATGCGATTATGTGATCTCGGGAGCAGATTACCGGCATACAGAGCAATTGTTAAAGAATAAAGCGAATTACACGGATGCTTACTGGTCCAAACGAACAATGGCACCATCCTGCTTATTATTTTACATCGGTCTGGATTGCAAAATACCCAACCTGTTGCATCATAATTTGTTTTTTGATGAGGATTTTGACACACATGCTTCCGACATTTATAAAAATCCGAAATGGCCGCGAAAACCACTTTTTTATGTCAGCTGTCCTTCAAAAACAGATCCTTCAGTGGCTCCTGCAACCGGGGAAAATTTATTTCTCCTGATTCCGATCGCCCCGAACCTGGAAGATTCGGAAGAACAACGCGAAGTCTATTTTGAAATACTTAGAAAACGCTTAATCGAAAAAATCGGATTTGATATCAATCCACATATCGTTTACAAACGTAGTTATTGCATCGCTGACTTTATGACAGATTACAATGCATATAAAGGAAATGCCTACGGATTGGCAAATACATTAAAACAAACTGCTTTATTGAAACCCCGCATCAAGAACAAGCATTTATCTAACCTGTTTTACACAGGGCAATTGACAGTTCCCGGACCTGGAGTTCCGCCATCAATTGTTTCGGGAGAAGTGGTCGCAAAACATGTGATCAAACGGATTGAAAAACTGAACTAAGAACCCTGCTATGAAACAACTATTCGATACCCTTTCCCTGGAAATGAGTGCTCTGACTACTAAACGATACAGCACTTCCTTCTCTATTGGTGTTCACTTTTTAAGTAAAGACCTGCAAGCTCCCATACATGCCATTTACGGATTTGTGCGCTTTGCAGATGAAATTGTCGACACTTTTCACGATTACGAAAAACAGGAATTGCTAAAAGAATTCAAAGACGAAACCTACAAGGCCATCGATCGCGGCATTTCCCTGAACCCGATCCTAAACAGTTTTCAATGGGCTGTAAACAAATACCAGATTGATCCGGAGCTCATTGAAACGTTTCTGCAGTCCATGGAAATGGACCTGCAGACGATACAATACGAGCAAAAAGTCTATGAGCAATACATCCTGGGTTCTGCAGAAGTTGTCGGACTAATGTGCCTGAAAGTGTTTGTTCGCGGAAACGAAGAAAGCTATTTGAAATTGAAAGATTCTGCCATGAAACTGGGGGCTGCTTTCCAAAAAATCAATTTTCTGCGCGACCTGAATGCAGATTACTTTCAATTGGGCCGGACTTATTTCCCGGAAATGAATTTCGATTTGTTTGACCGTGCCATGAAACAGAAAATTGAGCAGGAAATCGCACTCGATTTCAAAGCCGGGTATGAGGGAATCAAGAAACTTCCGAAGGACGCACGATTCGGTGTTTACATGGCTTATCGTTACTACGTCAAATTATTCCATAAGATCCAGAAAACCGACGCTCAAATTATTTTAGGGGAGCGCATCCGGATTCCGGACAATAAAAAGTACCGTTTGCTATTTACTTCTTATCTTCGCCATAACTTGAATTTGTTGTAGTATTGGAAACAGTTTTATTAGTGAATGAACAGGATGAAGTGATCGGTTCCATGGAAAAATTGGAAGCCCATCAAAAAGGATTACTGCATCGTGCATTTTCTGTCTTTATTCATAAAAACGGAAAGGTTCTCCTGCAGCAACGCAGTCTGAACAAGTATCACTCCAGCGGATTATGGACGAACACCTGTTGTTCACACCCCGGACCTGACGAAACACTCTCCAATGCAGGAAGTCGGCGCTTGAAAGAAGAAATGGGGATTGACTGCCCGGTAAAAGCATCTTTCCATTTCATTTATAAAGTACAATTAGATAGTGGTTTAATTGAAAACGAGTTGGACCATGTTCTTTTCGGAACTTACGATGGTGAAATCTATCCGAATCCGGACGAAGTAATGGATTACAAATGGATGCCCTGGAATGAATTGACCAGCGATATCACTCTTCATCCGGAAAGGTATACAGCCTGGCTTCAAATCCTTATAGCAGATCACAAACAAAAAATTGAAGAAATACTATTCTCATGAAAATCTTTCGCGTCGAACAATTCAATGCAGCACATCGTCTGTTCAATCCGAAATGGGATGATGAGACCAACAACCGCGTTTTCGGAAAATGCAATAACCCTAATTTCCACGGACACAACTACAAACTGGAGGTTGAACTGGATGGTCCGATCAATCCGGAAACCGGATATGTCATGGACATGAAACATCTTTCTGATATTATGAAATTGGAAATCCTGGAACGTTTTGATCATCGAAACCTCAATTTAGATTGTCCGGAATTCAAGGATCTGATCCCTTCTGCAGAAAATATTGCATGGGTTTGCTGGAATATTCTGCGCGAGAAACTGCCTTCTGAGCTGAAATTAAAAGTCCGACTTTGGGAGACACCCAGAAATGGAGTTGAATACGATGGAAACTAAACTTTTAATGATGACTAAAAATTCAGAATCAATATCAAAAGCTTAGCTTTTTCTTCTAATTTTACAGAACATATCAATCAATATGAGAGCTCTTTCAGCAATAGGTTTTGTAATCAGCGTCATCGGTCTGCTTTTGGTTTGCTACAATCAATTTGCTATTATTCCTTTTTTGACTGACCTGAACAGCAATGCAGCTATCAAAGACAATGAGTTTACTCAATCCCTGCGGTTCAATTATGAGAATCAGTTGTTTTTCCTGAGTATGCTCAGCATCATTGTCGGTGTTTTTTCAGTATTGTTTTGCTCTATTGTTTACCTGAAGAAACGCACGCGAATGACTTTAATCGGAACCATTTTAGGCGTTTTTGTAGCTGTAATGGGAATTATACATTCGTGGTATTAATATTCATTTGATCGTAGGGTGGCGATTAATCGCTACCCTACTACAACAATAAAACAGGTCCGTTCATGGGAAATTTGACATTTTTCTGGCACCGAAGAGATTTGAGAATCCACGATAACGCCGGACTTTTCAAAGCTTTAAAACAAGGAGAAAATGTTCAGCCAATATTCATTTTCGATACTGAGATCTTAAATTTACTTCCTAATCACGACCAGCGGGTTCTATTTATTTACCGCTTCATTGAAGAACTAAACGCCGCATATCAAAAATTAGGATCTTCTCTCTGGGTATTTCACGGAAATCCGGAACAGGTTATTCCGGAGCTGGTCAAAAAACATGCTGTCCGGAAAGTTTTCTGCAACCGCGATTATGAACCAAATGCCATTAAACGGGATAAATTCGTCCACGAAGCACTTCAAAAACTAAACTGCACATTTTCAGGATCAAAAGACCAGGTTATTTTTGAAAAAGATGAGGTCGTAAAACCCGACGGAAATCCTTACCACGTCTTCACACCATACATGAAGCGCTGGAAAGAAAAACTGAACGACTTTTACCTGAGCTCTTACCCGGTAGAGAAATACGCTTACAACCTTAGCAATAACGCCGAAATATCCTTTCCATCATTGGAAGAATTAGGATTCAGCGACAAACAAACCCAAGACTTTCCGGCTTCAAAAATTCCGGAGAACATCCTGAGGAACTATCATGATACTCGCGACATCCCATCCATTGAAGGCACTTCCCGTTTGAGTGTCCATTTACGCTTCGGGACCATTTCGATCCGTGAACTTGCGAAAAAAGCAATGGAAACCAATGAAAAATACTTCAACGAATTGATCTGGCGGGATTTCTACCAAATGATCCTGTATTGGTATCCCAAAAGCGTGGATCATGCATTCAAAGCGGAATATGACCGGATCACCTGGGAATTTGATGAAAAGCAGTTCCGTGCCTGGTGTGAAGGGAAAACAGGTTATCCGCTGGTCGACGCCGGAATGCGCGAACTGAATGAGACCGGTCATATGCATAATCGCATTCGGATGGTTGTTGCAAGTTTTTTATGCAAACATTTATTGCACGACTGGCGACTGGGCGAGCGTTATTTCGCAGAGAAACTATTGGATTTTGATTTGGCTAGCAATGTCGGAGGATGGCAGTGGGCTGCCGGTTCAGGTGTTGATGCAGCTCCCTACTTCCGGATTTTTAATCCGACCAGCCAGCAGGAAAAATTCGATCCGAAGTTCGAATACATCAAAAAATGGGTCACTGAATTTGGAACCGCAGATTACCCGAAACCAATCGTAGAGCATAAATGGGCACGAGAAAGGGTTTTAGACCGCTACAAAAAAGCTTTGAACACGAAATAAAGGACATTTTTACCGCAAAGAGCGCTGGGAGCAAAGTTCATTGGTTTAATCTTTGCGTCCTTCCATTCTTTGCGGTGAACCCTAAAAAGGATCTATTGGTGAATTTATTGCCGTCTTAGCTCACCCGATCTCCATTTCTGCAGAAAGGTAGCCCATGCAAACGGGTTAAGCAAGTTGTTTACCGGAGATTGCCCCATGGTGTATAAACGCGTATTGTTCTGATTCACCACATTTCCGAAAGAAAGAGAAGCATCATTCGGAACCAGTGAAGCAATTTGTGCCAGCGATTGTCCTGACAATTCTTTTTGAGCTCTCAACATCGCGTCGTCGTAAGGATTCATCTCCACAAAAGCCTGGGCAAATGCTTCTTTGGAAGGCCATGGATAAATAACAACTTCACTCAATTGAATCGTATCAACAGTCATCATGTGAATAATGGAATATCTGTTCTCACTTAAAGTATCCGGAACGATATAAGAAGACGGTTTATGCCCGTAATAGCGGAACATAATCGTATCACTCGGATGAACTACCAGGGAGAAAAAGCCGTAAATATCGGCAATCGTTCCTCTGCGGGTTGTTTTATTATAAACGCCGGCATAAGGCATTTCCTGCAGACTGTCTGATGAAACGACCACACCTGACAATTGAATTAAACGCTCATCCTTCTGAGAATTTGCGTTCAGCGAAATGGCAATTACCATCCCGATAAGTCCGTATTTCAACCAATTATTCATACAGCAAGAATACGGAATTTTCGATAATCATCGAAAGCTTTCACTCCGTTTAACATTAATTATAAGCTGAAAGTCGAAAAGTTAACAGAAAGTTTAACTAAACCGATTTGTTTGTGACCGAAAATAATTACTTTTGCGAGAATTTATTTCAAAAGTAGGTTCACACATGGCACTGTCCAATCTTAATTCAGTCAGAGAAGGTCTCACATACGACGACGTACTCTTAGTCCCGGCATTTTCACAAGTTCTACCTCGCGACGTTCAATTAAAAAGTAAAATTACCCGCAATATCGAGGTTAACACTCCTATCGTTTCCGCTGCAATGGACACGGTTACGGAAGCAAGTTTGGCAATTGCACTTGCCCAGCACGGAGGAATCGGAGTAATTCACAAAAACATGACCATTGCCGATCAGGCATTGGAAGTAAGAAAAGTCAAGCGTTCCGAAAGCGGAATGATCCTTGACCCGGTTACTTTATCGGAGCATGCCCTCGTTAATGATGCGTTGGAATTAATGGCAGAATACAAGATCGGCGGAATCCCGGTTGTTGACGGAGCACGAAAACTAAAAGGGATCATTACAAACCGTGATTTGCGTTTTGAGAAAAACCATTCACGCCCGGTTAGAGAGATCATGACTACCCAAAACCTGATCACTACCAAAGACGGCACCAGCCTGGCAACTGCCGAAGAAATATTACAGGAAAATAAAATCGAAAAACTACCGGTTGTTGATGCAAACAACACCTTAATCGGGTTGATCACTTACCGCGATATCATCAAAGTAAAAACACATCCGAACTCCTGCAAGGACCAATACGGAAGATTACGTGTTGCTGCCGCTGTTGGAGTTACTCACGATACAATCGAACGCGTTCAGGCGTTGGTTGATGCAGGTGTTGATGCTATCGTTATTGATACCGCTCACGGGCACACGGAGGGAGTAGTTGTAAAACTAAAAGAAGTAAAAGCGAAATATCCGAAACTGGATGTTATTGTAGGGAACATCGCTACTGCAGCAGCTGCCAAATACCTGGTTGAAGCCGGAGCTGATGCGGTGAAAGTAGGAATTGGTCCCGGATCCATTTGTACTACACGCGTTATTGCCGGAGTTGGAGTTCCCCAATTAACAGCGGTAAATGATGTTGCTTTGGCTTTGGAAGGAACTGGTGTTCCGGTAATTGCCGACGGAGGAATCCGCTATACCGGAGACATCGTAAAGGCAATCGCGGCCGGAGCGGACGTAGTCATGATCGGCTCCATGTTTGCAGGAGTGGAAGAATCTCCGGGTGAAACCATCATCTACGAAGGAAGAAAGTTCAAATCTTACCGCGGAATGGGATCTTTGGAAGCCATGCAGAAAGGTTCAAAAGACCGTTATTTCCAGGATGCAGAGGACGATATCAAGAAACTGGTTCCGGAAGGGATTTCAGGACGCGTTCCTTACAAAGGAAACTTATTCGAAGTGGTATACCAGATCGTTGGTGGTCTGAGAGCAGGAATGGGTTACTGCGGAGCTGGTTCTATCGATAAATTGAAAGGTGCCGAATTTGTACGCATCACCTCAGCAGGAATGCGCGAATCACACCCGCATGATGTAACTATCACGCGCGAAGCTCCGAATTACAGCTTGAAATGATCGTTAAAACAAATTAAACACAGTAGGGGCGGAAAATTTTCCGCCCCTACTGTGTTTATGAATAAACAAACCTTAATTTTTTCTTAATTCATTCGATTTTACTTTCAAAGCCGAAACAATGTGTTATTTTTGGCGTTCTTGGTTTGAATAAAGTATAACAATACATGAAAAAACAACTAATATTAGCCTTAGGAATTCTATTTTCCCTAAATACTACCGCTCAAACGGACAATGTTGTCATGGAAATTGACGGTAAAAAGGTTACCAAATCCGAATTTTTACAAATTTATTTAAAGAATAATCCAAATCCGAAATACGACAAACAGGCGTTGGATGAATACATGGAATTATTCAAGAAATTCAAGCTGAAAGTTGCAGAAGCAGAAGCGCTCGGATACGACACCATTCCTAAATTGAAAAAGGAATTGGCTGGTTACAGAAAACAATTGTCGCAACCTTATCTGATTGATTCTACAAAGAATAGCTCGCTGGTGAAACAAGCATATGAGCGCATGAAAAATGAAGTTCATGCAGCACACATCCTGGTTAAAGTCGCTGAAAATGCGTCCCCGGAAGATACACTTGCTGCATACAACCGTATCCTGGCGATCAAGAAACGCATTGAGAACGGTGAGGATTTTGCAACCGTTGCAAAAGGCAAGAATGGCTCAGACGATCCTTCTGCTGTTAGAAACGGCGGTGATTTAGGTTATTTTACGGCATTCCAGATGGTTTACCAATTTGAGGAAGCTGCATACAATACACCGATCGGAAAAATCTCCGATCCGGTACGCACCAAATTCGGTTACCACATTTTGAAAGTCATCGACATGCGACCGGCAAGAGGTACGATGAAAGCGGCGCACATCATGGTTGCGACCGGAAAAGATGCAAGTGCGGAAGACATCGAATCGGCTCATAAAAAAGTGGATGAAATCTACGCTAAACTTCAGGCAGGTGAATCCTTCGAAAAATTGGCAAGTGAATTCTCAGACGATTCACAAACAGCTGAAAAAGGAGGCGAACTGCCGTTGTTCGGAACAGGAACCACTACACGCATGGTACCGGAATTCGAAGAAGCTGCATTCCAGCTAAAAGCAAACGGTGATGTTTCACAACCGGTTCAAACAGCCTTCGGATACCACATCATTAAGCGTCTGGACTTAACTCCATTGCGCAGTTTCGAAGAATTGAAAAAAGAAATCCAGGGGAAAGTCAATAAAGACGAACGTTCTGTTGTAACACAGCAGTCATTCATCGAGAAATTGAAGAAGACCTATGCTTTCAAGGACAGTTACAGCAAAACCAGCAAATGGTTCGTACAAAACATCGACACCAATTACTACAAAGGAACCTGGAATGCGGATAAGCTGAAGACAAATACAGCCATGTTCACTTTGGACAAAAAAGCGTTTACACAAAAAGAGTTCGCTTCATACCTTCAAAAGAATTTCAGAACTTACAGAAACATGGATGCACATGCATTGGTTAAAAAACAATATGCAGCCTGGCAGAACAGCGAGATCCTTGCTTATGAAGAAAGCAAATTAGACAGCAAGTACCCGGATTTCAAAGCTTTGATGCAGGAATACCACGACGGTATCTTATTGTATGAGATCATGTCAGATAAAGTTTGGAATAAAGCCATCAAAGACACTTCAGGATTGAAAACATTCTTCGAAGGCCACAATGCAAACTACACCTGGGGAAAAAGATATAACGCTTATATCTACGAATGTTCTACTGAAGACATCTCTAAGAAGGTAGCTGTAATGCTGAAAAATGACACCATCTCTTCACGCACGGTTATCAATACAATCAATAAAGATTCCGAGTTAAATCTGCGTGTGAGAACCGGAAAATTCGAAGTGGAATCTACCCCTTACCTAAAAGGACATGACCTGAAAAAAGGAGTGAATCCGGCGTATGTGTTTGATGGTAAGTACTACATTGTTAAAGTAGACGAAATCCTGGAACCAACTCAAAAAACAATGGCTGAAGCAAAGGGAGCTGCAACTTCGGATTACCAGACTTACCTGGAAAAGGAATGGCTGACTGAAATTGCCAAAAAGCATCCGATTGTCATACATGAACAGGTCCTTTATAGTTTAGGAAAATAATCAAAAGAAAGCCGGCGATGCCGGTTTTTCTTTTTGGAAAAAACAGTTAATTCTTAAAATAATGTAATTTGCTTTGCGTTATTGATTGAATCTCAAAAAAGAACACGAAATTAGCAACTCATTTGCTTGACAAAAACAACATGAAATACAGCATATTCCTTAGTTTATTCTTCACATTGGCATTCACCGAATCCTTTGCCCAACCGAAAATCATTGATAAAGTAGTTGCTCAGGTGGGTGATAACATTGTGCTTCATTCTGAAATTGAGGGACAAAAACAATCCATGAAGCAGAATGGAGTGACGGACCAGGACATTGACGAATGTGCCATTCTGGAACAAATGCTCTATAATTTCCTTTTGGTCAACCAGGCAGAACTGGATTCTATTCAGATTAGCGACGAACAGGTTGATGCAGAAATGGAAAACAAACTTCGCCTGATTGAAAGTCAAATGAAGAATGTGAAAGATGAAAAAGGAAATCCCATTACTATCGAATCATTTTACGGAAAGACAAAACTTCAGATCAAAGAAGAATTCCGGGCTACGATCAAAAAACGTATGCAGGGACAGGAAGTAGAGCGGGGAATTACTGCCACCATTGATGTTTCCCCAATGGAAGTCGAAACCTTTTTCAATTCCATTCCAAAAGACAGTCTGCCTTATATCAATTCGCAGCTTTCTTTCCAGCAAATCGCTATTTTCCCGGCCATTACAAAAAATGATAAGGAAATTGCTTACAAACAAATCTCTGACATCCGGAAACAAGTTGCATCCGGGAAAACAAGCTTTTGTTCAGCCGCAGCTTTTTATTCGGAAGATCCCGGAAGTGCCAAAGCCTGCGGACGCATTGAGGCTACTCGCGGAGCAATGGTAAAACCGTTTGAAGCCACAGCATACAGCTTAAAAGTGGGTGAGATCAGTGAAGTATTCGAAACAGAATTCGGTTACCACTTCATGCAGTTGATCGAAAGAAAGGGAGACGATTACATTGTTAACCACATCCTGATCGCTCCGAAATTCAGCCTGGACAACCTGGACGCTTCCAGCAAGCGAATGGAAAAGTGTTATAGTGAACTCAAAGAAAATAAAGTAACCTGGGAGGATGCTGTGAAAATCTATTCCAACGATGCAAACACCAAAGAAAACAACGGTTACATTACAAACCCGATAACCGGAGAAATCAAATGGAGCGTGGAACAAGTGAACCAGGTAGATCCCATGATGTTCCAGTTAACAGACGGGTTGGAATTGAACCAGGTCACTGCACCGCTTTTATATTACGACTTCAACGAACGCAAAGAAGCGATCCGTATTGTACGTGTAGCTGAGCGCACGATGCCGCATGTCGGTAATTTGAAGGATGACTACAACCTTTTCCGCATGATGGCTTTGGAACAAAAGAAACAACAGGCAATCGCCAAATGGACGAAAACCAAAATTTCAACTGCATATATCCGCATTGATGATTCTTTCAAAAATTGCACTTTTGAAAATCAGTGGGTTCCTAAAGCACCTTAAAGAAAAACTATAAAACTATGTCAGACGTCGCTGCTATTGAACAACTGGTAAAAGACTACAAAGCACTTAAAAACGAAATTCACCAGGTAATTGTTGGCCAGGAAGAAGTAGTTGATCAGGTATTGATCTCTATTTTCTCCCGCGGGCACTGTTTGCTTGTCGGTGTTCCCGGCTTGGCAAAAACACTTTTGGTCAACACCATTGCCGATACACTCGGACTATCTTTCAACAGAGTTCAGTTTACTCCCGATCTAATGCCTTCGGATATTATTGGTTCTGAAATCCTGGACGAAAGCCGCCAGTTCAAATTCATTAAAGGGCCATTGTTCAACAATATCATTTTGGCCGATGAGATCAACCGTACGCCTCCAAAAACGCAATCAGCATTGTTGGAAGCTATGCAGGAACGAAGAGTAACTGCTGCCGGAACAACCTACACGCTTCCGCACCCATTCTTTGTATTGGCAACACAAAACCCGATTGAACAGGAAGGAACTTATCCCCTGCCTGAAGCTCAATTGGACCGTTTTATGTTCAACATCTGGGTAGACTATCCGACATTTGTAGAAGAACTCGCGATTGTAAAAAGCACGACTTCAGACACGAAAATCCAATTGAAACAGATCGTTTCCGGCGAAAAAATTGCCGAATACCAGGAATTGATCCGACGTATTCCGGTTCCTGATAATGTATTGGAATATGCCGTAAAACTGGTTGCAAAGACGCGAAAGGACAATCCTATGGCGCCGCAATTGACCAAAGACTTTATTTCCTGGGGAGCAGGTCCGAGAGCATCACAATACTTAATCGTTGGAGCAAAATGCCACGCAGCGTTACACGGACGTTTTTCTCCTGATATCGATGATGTGAAAGCAGTAGCTCTGCCGATCCTGAGACATCGTATCGTTCGAAACTACCGGGCAGAAGCCGAAGGTTTCTCCAATGACCGATTGATTACAGAATTGATGAAGAGCCAGTAATTCAATATTAAATAAAAACGTAGGGGCGTCTCGGTTAAACCGAGACGCCCCTACGTTTTTTATATGAATACCGGATGTATTAATACGTAATCGTATACGTATGTCCGTTGATCTCGATCGTGAACGTTCCGTCGCAAGTTCCGGATCCGTAATCAATCTTGCGCATTGATTTTCCGGTTGGAGTAATTTCAAGAGTTCCTTTTGTGATGTAAGGACATCCTACCTTCACATGCAATGGGCTTGTAATATTCGCCACATATCCGTCTCCGTTCACCACTTGTGCGGTAGCTGTTCCGGTAACATCCCATTCGTCATCGTAAATCCACAAATGTGTCGTATATCCGTTTGTAAATGTTCTGACCTGAGATGAAACATAGGTTGCGATCTCACCGGTAGCCAAAGTCACCACACCATTGATGCTGACATTGAAATAAGGCTGTCCCTGTCCGTTTGCCCCCATATTCTCAACAGTCATCAATCCTTCTACTTTGTGGTTGTTTACATAGTAATTAACCGGAGTATATCGGATAATTGTTCCCTGGTTGTAATAAGGTCCGTTGTAAGAAATGATCAACTTACCACGGCGTTGTTTTTGGTCATTACAAGTACAATTGGTGTTTCCCCAATCGATCGTAATGGTATCTTGTGAACCGATGGTATCAATAGTAATGATCACATTACAATTTGCTTTTTCGGACTCAGTAACTGTGTGTTTGTCCTGGTAACGGATAATCGGCTTGTCGATCCCGTAAACGAAGTCCCCGCCCTCGTAAGCCTGATCTGACATACTTGCCATTTCAGCAAAAGCATTTTCTACGATTGCGTTGGTTTTTGGGGCATTACTTTCATCGTATTCCCATTTTGTTTTCTTACAAGATACAACTTGTGCAAGTGCCGCTAAAGAAAGGCTGAAAATTAATAGACGTTTCATTGTGCTGTAGTTTTAGTGATGCGAATATCGTTGATAACAAATAACATACCAAACGTTTTGGGGTTAAATGAGTAAATATCACTTTTAATCGATTATTTGACAAAAAGTTACACCTATTCGAATTCTTTTCTGAGCAAAACCAAGCTGTTTACATCGTTTTAATTCGTTGTTCACATTCCAGTATTAATAGTTTCAACGAAAGAATTCAAAATCCGAATTCAGCTTCCTATATCTTTGTTACATGAAAGATCTCAAATCTTTACAAGCCCTAATTGCACTCATGGATGATCCGGATGAGCAAGTTTATGCGCATGTAAGAGATCGCTTACTGGAGATAGGACCGGATGCAGTGCAGTTGTTGGAATCTTCCTGGGAAGAAAAAGATTACGGATTGCTTTTCCAGTCGCGTATTGAGACCCTGATCCACGAAATCCAATTCGAAGAATGCAAACGCCAGCTGGTTTCCTGGTACCATAGTTCTACCAAAGATTTACTGAAAGGTGCCATCATTGTGGCAAAATACCAATATCCCGGTTTAGACGAGAAGCATATTTACGAGTTCATTGAACGTGTCCGCAGGGATTGCTGGCTGGAACTGAACCCGAACATGACCGCTTTCGAATCAATCCGTATTATCAATAAAGTCCTTTTCGGGCAATACGGTTTCTCCGGAAATTCCAAGAATTACAACTCACCGCTGAATTCTTTCCTGAATACGGTGATTGAGACTAAGAAAGGAAATCCGCTGAGCCTGAGTATTCTTTACAGTATTATTGCCCAGGAATTAAAACTTCCTATTTACGGAGTAAACCTTCCCAACCATTTCGTGCTGGCTTATATGGACAACAATGGAGTGAACCAGTTTATCTCGAACGGAAATGAATACGGGGTTTTGTTCTACATCAACGCATTTTCCAAAGGAAGCATGCTTCAAAAAGACGACATTGTTCAGTTCTTGTCGAGCATACAGGTTGCCCCGCAGGCGAGTCACTTTCAACCCTGCTCCAATTCGGACATTATCCGCCGCATGCTGACCAACCTGGTCTCTTCTTTCCAGCAGGTAGGAAACCTGGAAAAGGTGAATGAGCTGATAGAATTGCGGAGTTTGCTGGACTAACTTAAACCATGGCTTTCGGAGAAAAAACAACTGAAAAAGAATGGCTTAATATTGGCAAGCAAATTTTCAGGAAAGAAAAGTGGAAACGATCTGCCTGGGCAAACTTTCAACAAAAAGGAGACCTTCTATTTTCTTTTTCGTGTATGAAGGTGAACAAAAAAAATGAGGTTGTTATCTATCTGGAATTTAAACCTGCCGATATAGACCTGTTATTCTGGGAAATTGTCAGTTTACCTGAAAATAAACAACAACCGATGAGTTTCCGGATTATCGGAGCATGGGTCTTAAAAGGGTGTCCTATTGCTAATTGGATAGAGGTTATTGATCCGAATAAACCTGAATTGGCATTTGAATCCGTTCTTCAAAAAGTAAATCAACACATAGCCAAATTGGAACATATTACTGATTTGCAAACATTTATAAACCATCTTGAATTACAAGCTGAACAAACATCAATTATGCCTCTTTTGGTGACTTGTTTAATTCGAATCGACCAACTTGATAAAGCGATGAAATTGGCTGAAACGGAAATAAGCAAAAAAAACTCTGGAGGATTTTCGGTGAGTAATACAACTTACTACCAACTGGCCCGAGACGAAATTTTAAAGCGGCAAAGACTAGTGAAAAACAGTAGTAAAACAAGTGTTTTTTCAAAGCTATTTTTCGGAAAGTCAAGAAAATGAAGTCTTAGAAATCTGGTTTTTCTTTCCCGCACTATTATTTACTTCTATTTATCCGTATATTGTATCCGCTTACAATTAACAGCTTTACCACGATTCATAAACCACATCTAAAAACAGTACCATGACAAAATATCCTCTTATTCTCATGACAATCCTCGGAATCACTCCAACAATCCAGGCACAGGAAGACAAATACCTTTGGCTGGAAGAAGTGGAAAGCGAAAAAGCACTCGAATTCGTAGCGGCTCAGAACAAAGCCACCCTTGACCGTTTAAGCAAGGAGAAAGACTACCAGTTCATCTACGACAAAAGTCTGGAGATTTCCAATTCTTCCGAAAAGATTGTTTACCCGGGAATTCGCGGAAAGTATGTTTACAATTTTTGGAAAGACAAAGACCACGAGCGTGGAATCTGGAGAAGATGCCTTTTGACGGACTACACCACTGGAAAAATGAACTGGGACATTCTCCTGGATTTTGACGAATTGTCCAAAAAAGACAACATCAAATGGGTTTACAAAGGCGTTTCTGCCCTGCATGGTTCCGACAATCGATTCCTCGTTCAGCTTTCCAATGGTGGCGGCGACGCGGTATTTATCAAAGAATTTGACGCCGGAAAAAAACAATTTATCGCTGACGGATTCCAAATCGATGAGGCAAAAGGGGAAGCCAGTTACATTGACGAAAATACTTTGTGCGTTTCAACCGATTTCGGCGAAGGAACCATGACCACTTCAGGCTACCCGAACCAGGTGAAGATCTGGAAACGCGGTACATTATTGAAAGACGCCAGGTTGATCTATGAAGGCCAGCAGTCGGATGTTGGTACCTGGGGTGGAACTCTGAGAGACGGCGATAAAATCTATACCTTCATTTCACAGGCTCCCACCTTCTTTACTTCCAAAAAGCTCATCTGGATCAATAACAAAATTGTTACGCTTGATATTCCTGAAGACTGCGGGATCAATGGTTTACTGAACGATCAGTTGATCATCCAACTGAAATCCGATTGGACAGTCAATTCCAAAACCTATCAAAACGGCGCACTTTTAAGTGTAAACTTCACCAAACTTTTAACGGGAATAAAGGAAGTTCAGTTAATCATTCAACCGGATGAATTTTCAAGCATTTCAGAAGTCTCAACGACAAAAAACAAAGTACTGATTAACCTGTTGACCAACGTAACCAGCCAGTTGTACATTTACTCCTTCGACAATGGAAAATGGAGCAGTGAAAAAGTAAAAGCTCCGGAATTCGGAACGATTGCAATCCTGTCAACTGCCGAGCTTTCAGACCAGTATTTCTTTGAGTACGAAAACTTCATTACTCCGACTACTTTGTATATTGCTGATGCCGGAAACAATACATTTAAGTCCAGCCAGTCACTTCCCTCCTATTTTGATGCGGGCAAATACGAAGTCAAGCAGTTTAAGGCAAAATCAAAAGACGGAACGATGGTGCCCTACTTCGTGGTGGCTTCAAAAGATCTTAAAACCGATGGAACGAATCCCACGCTGGTCCTTGCTTACGGTGGTTTTGAAGTTTCCTATCAGCCTTTTTACATGTCCACTTACGGGAATTCCTGGTTGGACAAAGGCGGTGTTTTCGTCATTGCTAACATTCGCGGAGGCGGCGAGTTCGGTCCGAAATGGCACCAGGACGGGATCAAGGAAAAGCGCCAGAATGTGTTTGACGATTTATTTGCTGTTTCGGAAGATTTGATTGCTAAAAAAATCACTTCTCCGAAACACCTGGGCATTACCGGTGGAAGTAACGGCGGTTTACTGGTCGGAGTAGCGTTTACGCAGCGCCCGGACCTTTACAACGCGGTTGTTTGCCAGGTTCCGCTTTTGGACATGCAGCGTTTCAACAAATTATTGGCCGGAGCCAGCTGGATGGGTGAATATGGAAATCCGGACATTCCGGAAGAATGGGCATACATTCAGAAATATTCTCCTTACCAAAACCTGAAACCGGGAATGAATTACCCGGAAGTTTTCTTCACGACCTCTACCCGCGACGACCGTGTTCACCCTGGGCATGCCCGAAAAATGGCCGCTAAAATGAATGAATTGGGGTACAAAACCTATTACTACGAAAACACCGAAGGCGGACACGCAGGCTCATCGACCAATGAACAAAGCGCCAAATCCAATGCCCTGGTATTTTCTTATTTGTTGATGAAGTTGAGGTAATTGAAAATGGAGAATTGACAATTGAAAAGAGCTTACTGACTAACCTTATCAGGCATGGAAATGATCTTATTTTGCGGGATTCAGGCGACTGGAAAGACGACTTTTTTTAAGGAATATTTCTTTAAAACCCACATGCGTATTTCTATGGATCAGCTCAATACAAGAAATAAAGAGCAAAAGTTCATTGAAACATGTCTTTCAATCCAGCAGCCATTCGTGGTAGATAATACAAATCCGACGAAAGAAGACCGTGAAAGGTATATTTCAATTGCTAAAAGCAATAGGTTTAAAGTGGTAGGTTATTATTTTCAATCAAAATTAGGCGAATCAATCAGTCGGAATAATCAAAGAACGGGTAAAGAAAACATTCCTGAAGTCGGAATCAAAGGAACATTCAGTAAATTGGAAATTCCAGGTTTCGAAGAGGGATTCGACGAACTTTACTATGTAAAAATTGAAAACAATGCATTTAAAATAAATCACTGGGAAAATGAAATTTGACGATTTGGATCTTAAAATGCGGGTTTACGAGACCTCGCAAGATAGGTGTATTCTACCCGGAATGTATATCGTCGCAAGAATTGACGGAAGAAGTTTCACAAAGCTTACCAAAGAAATGCATCCGTTCGAAACTCCTTTTGACGAACGATTTCGAGACCTCATGGTAGAAACCGTAAAGCATCTGATGAAATGCGGTTTCAATGTCATTTATGGTTTTACTGAAAGCGATGAAATATCCTTATTATTCCATTACAATGAATATGCTTTCTCCCGTAAGACCAGAAAGTACATTTCCATTTTAGCAGGCGAAGCCAGTGCTAAGTTTTCATCATTGCTTGGTGATGTCGGTGCATTTGATTGCAGACTTTCAGAGCTTCCTAACAAACAACTTGTAGAAGATTATTTTAGATGGAGAAATGAGGATGCGCATAGAAATGCGTTAAATGCACACTGTTATTGGCGCTTAAGGAAGGATAATTTTTCCCAAAATGAGGCAACAAAAAAAATTGAAGGTTTGAGTATTGCCGAAAAAAATGAGCTTTTATTTCAGTATGGTATTAATTTTAATGAACTCCCAAACTGGCAAAAAAGAGGAATCGGGATTTACTGGAAAAATGTTAAGAAAGCCGGCTACAATCCAAAGACACAAGAAAATGTTTCTGTTGATCGTCGAGAATTATTTGTAGATTATGAACTCCCTATGCGTGAGAAATATAATGAATTCATTGCTGAACTAATCGATTATAACGAGAAAACACATGATTTCAAATTGAAATAGGACTCGCCCCCCTTTTCAATCTCTCCATCCAATACAAAAGTCAAAAAAATCATCCTTTCCATTTTTCAATATCAATTTTCAATAATTTTGAAATCAAAATAAAACCATGACACTGAGAATAAATACCCTATTCCTGCTTAGCTTTCTGGTATTTCCTTTCTTTTGCTTATCTCAAGCTGAGACAGGTATGAAAGCACCCGAATTAACTCTTGAGGAAAACTACAATTGTGGAGATAAATCCCTAAAATTGGAATCTCTAAAAGGAAAAGTGATCGTATTGGATTTCTGGGCAACCTGGTGTTCTCCCTGCGTAGCCGCATTCCCGGAGAATAATGCACTCTATGCAAAATACAAGGACAAAGACGTGGTTTTCATTGCCATTACAGACGATCCGAAAGAAAAGCTGGAGAACTTCCTGAAAAAAGTGAAAATCGATTTCTGTGTCGGAAGGGATGATGATCAACAGGATTTTAAAAATTATAATGTCACAGGTCGTCCGGCTATGTTCGTCATAAACCGGGACGGCACGATTGTTTCCCGCAGCAATCATTTAACGGAAGAAACCCTTTTGGAAGTAATCAATACCAATGGAGTAGCTCCGGAACAAAAAAGCACATACCACGAAGTGATTTCAAATGGCGGATTTCGTGGAGGGGAAGACCCGGTATTTAATGGAATGAAGATGATGACCGGAAAAGACAAGTCCTGCAGTCCTGAATTAATCGATCAGTTCATTATCCGGCCTTCATTAGAAAACAACTCAAGCGGTGCTTCTGCTTATCGCATGAAAGAGAACCATGTGGGTATCACCTATTCTTGCGGATCACTGGAAGATCTATTCGTCTTTTTGCATGAACTTCCATCCACCGTTTGGATTGAAAACAAGGTCCCGGAGAGTTGTCGCTATGATCTTGTTTACTGGAGAAAAAACGATAGTTTTGAAAAAGCAATTGCCGAAATCGAAGAAGGATTACTAAGTGGTTTATCCATCACTTTCGATTCCATTTCGAGTAAGAAAAATGTGAATACTTTATCACTAAGCAAAGCCAGTGAATACATTCGAAGTCCGGAGCAATTGGAAGAAGGAACGGAGAAAGCATATACTTCCATTAACGATTTTACAAGCCGGCTGGAAGAATTGACGAAGCAATACTACATCATAGATCCTTCTATGAAAGACATGCTTGTCTACAACCAGGGAATGGAATGGAAACGATTGCACGAGGCTAATCCGACCGAAATCCATGATTTTTTAAAAAACAAAGGAATAAGTATTAAAACCGAAAGCCGCATGATAACAAGTTATGTTATCAATAGAAAATAAACTGCTAGTTTCTTAAATAATCCAAAATATTAACATTCTCTTACAATTCCAACGCAGTAAAAAGGGACGATAATCAGTAACTTAAAGAATTCACCAATATGAAATGTTATGATGACCTGGAGACAATTGCGAAATTATTTGAAAGGGAAAGTAGTTCTTGTTGGATTGACTTTTATTGACCAGGAAGGAAAGGTAATAGAGCGGTACCAGACACACGGTACGATTGCCAAATTAACCATAGACGGATTTTTCAAGATCATCCGGGAAGACAACAGTATTTTCCGTATTCCTTACCTGAAGGAAACCATCAAAAAAGCCAAAGAAGGAAAGTACCGGGAGGTATCCACCGGAGAAACGATAGAAAACCCGGATTTTATCATGACCTGGAAAGTGAAAACCAGTGATCACACCGATTTGGAAGAAATCAAAAGACATGGTTACATGCCTGTTTTTGATTACGATCATGCGAATCGAAACTACCAGGCAGGGAAAGATGATGAAGGATAAGTGGTAACCTGAAGGCTTAGAGAAGCGTGGTATTATTTGTATATTCGATGTCTTGCACACCGTAAACGCATGAAAAACAAAGAAAGTCATGACAAATGAGATTGATTTTATTTCTGTCAGGAATCAAAGCCAGGATTTCCCAAAGCATTTCCATGAAACCTTTTGCATTTCACTTATCAGCAATGGCATTGAAAAAATAGAATTGGACGACCAATTTTTATACAGTGAATCCGGCTGTATATCCATCACCAATCCGTACGAGGTGCATGCCAATCCGCTGATTGATCCGGACAGCAGGCTCAGCTTTGATACAATCTATGTATCCCCGGAATTAATGGCACATGCGCTTAGCGGAACAGAAATCGGGTTCCGGAACAGGCAGATCCGCGATGTAAAAATCAATGGGACCTTCACGCAGCTGCTGGCAGAAATGAAACAAAACAAGCCTTCAGGTTCCGAATTGCTCCTAAAGGAATTCATCTCACAACTGTCACTCTATGCTCAAGCAACAAAGGAGGAAACAGCTTTCCATTCGGATTACCTGACCGAACTGACGACCTACATTGAGCAAAACCTGGAAGACAAACTTTACCTCGATGAACTGGCCCGCATTGTCCATCTGAATAAATACGGGTTTGCCAAAAAATTCAAATCACTGACCGGCATGTCACCCATGAGTTATGTGCTGATGAAAAAAGTGTTTGCCGCAAAAGCCAAAATCCATGCCGATTGCGACCTCACAGACCTGGCCTATGCCTACAATTTTACGGATATCTCCCATTTTTCCCACAGTTTTAAGAAGTATGTCGGTATTTCACCCAAAGCATACCGGGATCAATTGAACAGGCAATTGCCAAGATTATACAAGTAATTGAGGATTGCCCGGTCTATCTTTGGAAAAAAATCCATGAACAAGCTGTTTTCCGTTCTGTCAATCCTCCTTCTGATACTCGAGTGTTCTGCCCAGCAAAACCAATCCTTCAGCAAACGGCAACTATTGAAAGATTTTGACCTTTTCCGGCGCATTTATGAAAAAGCAAATGCCGGGTTATACAAATACCATTCAAAACGGGAAACAGACAGCATATTCTCCACAAGCAGAAAATCCATTCAAAAGCACACTTCTTACCGCGAATTTTACAACATTATTTGGAAGGTCATTGATTTTACCGGAAGCTGCCACAATGAACTGTATTTTCCGGACTCCCTGAAAAAAGAACTCCGCAGGCAAAAAATATTCTTTCCGCTGCCTTTGAAATACCTGGATAACAACTTGTACTCCAACCTCGATTATGACAACATTCCTCTCGGAAGTGAGATACTTTCCGTAAACGGGGTTCCTGCTAAAGACTTCGCGAAGGAAGTTGCAAAGTACACCAGCACGGACGGACACAATCTTACCGGAAAATATGCTTTCCTTGAGACAGGTTCGCTCCCATTCTATGTTTATCTGGCTTACGGAACATGCGATTCTTTTGCCGTCAGCTACAAGGATCAATCGGGAATCAGGCAAAAAAACCTGAAGCCCCATGATTACAAAAAATGCCTGGAAAACTATCGAAAACGGTTCATTCCCACATACGACAAAAGTCAGGGCCCGGATTACTCTTTTCAATACCCGGACAGTTCCGAAACCGGTTTACTGACGGTGAATACTTTTGCGCTGGGCGGACCGAAAAGTGAAGGTCATAAACACTATGCAGCTTTTCTAGACTCAGTATTCAATGATCTGAAAAGCCGGAACATTCAAAACCTCATCGTTGATATCCGGGAAAATGGGGGCGGGAACGATCCGAATGATCTGTTACTGTATTCTTACCTGACCGGGCGAAATTTCAGGGAAAACCGTTCCGCTTTCACGCTTTTTCAATCCGTTCCTTTTAAGAAATACTATGTTGAAGAAGAAACCGATGAGATCAAAGACCTGGAAGAAACACTTCTGGAAGAACATTCGATTCAAAAAGACGGAAAGTTCTATCAAAACGAAACATTCAATGCGTTCTGGACTCCCAAACCCAACGCTTTTACCGGGAAAGTTTACCTGTTGATCAGTCCGTTCGTAGCTTCCGCAGGTTCATTATTTGCCAGCATGGTGAAAAGCGATGAAGGAACGGTCGTTATCGGACAGGAAGCTTTGGGGGGATATTACGGACACACCGGGCACATCTCCGTTACCTACCAACTTCCGAATACGGAACTTCAATTGTCCTTTTCAATTGTAGACCTCGAACAGGATGTACAAAAACTGCCTGATCAAAGCTATGGAGATGGTGTCAAACCGGATTTCACAGTGGAACAAACCATTGAAGAATACCTGCAAAGCAGCGATCGGGTTTTGGAATTTGCCTTGAAACAGATCAGTCGTTAATTCGTATCAAAACCGACCTCCAACTGCATTTCTTTCATTTCTGAGAGCATTTTAGCCGATGGATTGAGAATAGTGACCAATTTCTCTTTTGGAAAAACAAAACCAAATAATTAATTTAGAAGAAATAAGAAAAAAATGGCTCAAATTGATGCAATACGCAATGGAATTATTGACAAGCTATTAGCAATCTCTGATAAAGACTATCTAATGGCTTTAATGCATTTAGTTGACAACAGCGATCTGCAAAATGAGAAAATCAAATTGACCAAGGAGCAAAAACTCATGCTTGAAATGAGTGAAACTGATATTCAAAACGGTCGGTTGATTTCTCAAAGCGATTTGGACAAATCGGATCTTGAATGGCTAAAGAAAAATAGTCTCCATACCGAGCCGAAGCTTCCCACCCCTCTCAATCTCCCCTCAAGGGGAGAAGCGTGTGATCCTCTTTCAAAATGAATAAACCGATACAAAACTTTTCAATTATCCATTTTTCAATTGTCAATTGAATCAATTCGTATCAAAACCAACTTCCAGCTGCATTTCTTTCATTTCCGAGAGCATTTTAGCCGATGGATTGATCCGAAGCCGTTTGGAAGGCATACTCACCGTCAGATTGTCCAAATGATCTACCACGGTGAATTTTACCGAGCAGTTTCCTTCTTCGCTTTCTTTGAACATCGTTTCCAGCTTATTGAGCATCATTTGGTCCAGTAATTTGATCGGAACGGTAATATTAATCGTTGCTGATTTATTTCCCATCATATCCTGCAGCTGCTCAATGGAATTGATACTGAACTCGATCGGTTTCATTTTCGTGATCTTGTCAGGATACGGCCCTTCCTGCACTCTTCCCTTGATCGCTACGAACAAATCTTTTGTCAACAGGTGTTTAAACTTCAAATAAGTATCCCCGAAAATGTATTGTTTGTGCGAATTGGTATAATCTTCAATGAGAATCAACCCGAACGGTTTTCCGGTTTTCGTGGTTAAATGCTGTGCATCCGTAATAATAGCCGGAATGGTGAAATCACGCCCCAAATGATTCTTCACATTTGAAAGCAGTTCCACATTTCCGTTACAGAATGCTTCAATCTCCACCCGGAAATCATCCAGCGGGTGACCCGAAATAAAAATCCCCACCACTTCCCTTTCGCGGTTCAGCTTATACAGCAAACTCCATTCTTCCGAATTCGGGATTGTTGGTTCGGGCATTTTCACGTCGGTGGATTCCCCGAACATGGAAACCTGCGCCGAATTTTCATTATCCTGTAAGCTGTTCCCGTATTTCAACGCATTTTCAATGAAGGTCTTTCCGGAACCGTCCAATGCAAAATACTGCGCTCTGTGAGCACCTTTGAAGGAATCGAAACAACCGGCATAAGCCATGCTTTCCAATGCTTTTTTGTTTACCAAACGCAGGTTCAGGCGCTTGGTCATGTCGAAGATCGAGGTAAAAAATCCATTCTGGCGTTCTTCGATAATATTCTCAACAGGTCCGCTTCCCAAACCTTTGATACCTCCCAATCCGAAACGCACTGCTCCGGCCTGGTTTACAGTAAATTCATAGGAAGATTCGTTCACATCCGGTCCCAATACTTCAATTCCCATCCGGCGGCATTCTTCCATGAAGAAACTCACCTGCGTAATGTCGTTCAGGTTATTGGAGAGTACCGCAGCCATAAATTCGGCCGGGTAATTTGCTTTCAGGTAAGCCGTCTGGTATGCAATCCAGGCGTAACACGTGGAGTGCGATTTGTTGAAGGCATAGGATGCAAATGCTTCCCAGTCTTTCCAGATTTTCTCCAGTACAACCGGGTCGTGTCCGCGTTCCTGTCCCTGTGCCACGAAC
>NZ_CABHOL010000016.1 GCF_902168135.1 uncultured Fluviicola sp. | reverse complement strand
CCACCGAGATCTACACAGAGTAGATCGTCGGCAGCGTCAGATGTGTATAAGAGACAGGAATTGGGTGAAATTTCCCGGAAAGGGCTGATTCCTCACGAAGCTTTGGTTTTTGATCCGGGCATTTTATCCGCAGAGGTTCCCGATATTTCTTTGACTCATGAACAGGCATTGCATTACTTAAAAGGTGAAACTTTCAGCCTGGAAGGAAAACAAGGATTCAATACGGTTTCATTTGAAGGAACAAAATTGGGCTGGATCAAGCACCTGGGTAATCGCTTCAATAATTTATTCCCCAAGGAATGGCGGATCCGAATGCGGATCGATTAACGTTTCGGACGAAAGAACTCCAGTTTCCCTTTCTTTAAATCGCCCAGGAAAATGCTTGATTCTCCAAGCTTTTTTCCGAACCGGCCGGTATTTTGATGCCACAAGACCAATTCTCCGTTGGCTTTTACTTCCTTTACAACGGCAAAATGCTTTTCCATTTCTTCAAAATACTTCTGACCATTTTGGATTCCCCCGAATTTCACTCCCTTAAACGCAATAATATCTCCGGGAGAAACACAATTTTTCTTGTAATCGTAAGATGTTCCGAACACATCATACCCGTTCCAGTCTGCATGGGTTTCATTCAATGCCAAACTCAAAACATCCCAGCATTCACCCCGAAGAATCTTCTGTCCCACGTACGGTTTTAAAACTTTCAATATCTCTGAATTCAAGGCTGGAACCGAATCACAACTTTGAACCTTTTGTGTCTTGCCATGGAACGAAAAGACGAGAGCAAATGCAAGGATGCTTAAATATTTCATGTTGCTTGTGATGTTGTTAAACCTATAATGCATTAAATATAAAAAAGTTAAAATGCAATTTGGTATTGAAGCACCAACATATTTTTACGCATTGTTTGGATCGCTTGTCCCAGTGAGTTATTTTCGAAAACAGGCCTGTTTTGAAGTCCTAAAGACAGCTTCGCCCCGTGGGTTCCGTGGATCAGCCAGTTAATACCGACTTCCCCCATCACCGAAGGATCTTTCAATGCCTGGAATTGAGAATACTGAACTTCAACATAAGGCATCAGCGTTCCGTTGTCTTTGGCGAATAAATCGTCTTTGAATTTATAGCCTACCTGAGCAAACAGTATATTTCCGGTTCCCATCATCGGGTAATTGACTCCCGGGCCGTTGATTGTTGCTGAGGAATTCACACCGTTGGCAGGGTTCATTCCGTTTAGCATACGCAAGTAATTTTTACCGTAATTGAAATTGTTGTATGCAAGGTACGCATTGAATACCGCTCCTTTGTTTCCTACCGGTAGATCCAGGAATAGGTCAGCACCAAGCAATAACAAAGCCGTTCTGTTTGTATCTCCGGAATCCGTTGTATGCCACATAGCCTGATTTTGATGCACCCAGCCAAGTCCTAAATTCAGTATTTTCTTCTTTCCCAGGTATGTCCCGCTCATATAGGGGTTTGGTGTTGACTCCCGATCAAAAAACTGCCAGAATAAGTATCCGGAAGTTTGTGCACGCGGGGCCTCTGTATTAAAGTCCGAATTTGCATTGATAGGCGGAATCGCAACCGTGCTGTTTTTTACGGACATTGGCCTCGATAAAACAATGCGGTAATTCAAACGCGAAATTTCTCCTTTCATGTAAAGTGAAAGTTTCCGGGCAAATTGGTCATTAACGCCATTAGTTGCCTGCTGGTATATGGGTGCATCCAGGCCCATAATATTCGCTACTGCTGGTGAAGAAAAACGAGAAACACCTCCCCAGGCCGTCAATCCGCCTCCGATCTGTAGTTGTTTAACTATGGTAAATTCAGTTATCGCGTCATGCAAAAAAGCACCTGTATGACGTGGCTGCAGGAAACTAAAATTATTCTGTCCGAATTGCGTGTAGAAATAAACCCGCTTTGTCAACTGGCCAAAGGCCTGGATACGCCATCTTCTGATGCCGATATCACCATAACCTGATTTTGGTGTTCCGTCAATTGTAGTTCCGGGGTTAAACTCGGAATACCTGGCCCAGGTCTGAGCCAAAAAGGTCCCTTTAATGTAGCTTGTACCGGCCTTGTTGAAATTCAACTTCAATTCAGGGATGATGATCCTGCTGGAATCTTTTGTTTGAGCCTCTATACCAAATGAGAGCATCAGGAGACAACCTATTGCCAGTACCTTTTTCATAGTTATTTTTATTTGACGCGAACAAAAATAAGCATGAGGACACAGCTTTCCTCCCGAAACCGAAGATTTATTAAAAAGTAAACCCCGACTTTTACATCGGGGCTCATTTATATTTAAAGTAGTCGGTAATCTTTATTTGAGTATATGAATGGCTCCGCTGAACGTTTTTTTAGCATCCGTATATGGGTCTTTCACATTTGCAATCCAGGAGTAAGCCCCGGCCGGAACAACCTTACCGTCGTAGGTCCCGTCCCAGGCAGTATTCGGATCGTGTGTTTCCCAGATAACTTCTCCCCAGCGATCAAAGATCACCAACTCAAAATTATATGCATCAATTCCTGAAACATAGAATTTCCATGTTTGATTGAATTCATCTCCATCCGGCGTAAATGCATTCGGAGCGTAGAAAATGATATCACTGTTTACCGACAGCACTCGTACAATAGTATCAACACACCCTTCGGCCGTTTCAACAATCAGCTGAATAGGATACGTTGCAATCACACCTTCCGGATAATGGAACGTTGGATTTTCATTGGTACTACTGTTCGGATCTGATCCTATGGCTGTCCATTCCCAACTTACCACACCGGGACTAGATTTATCCTGCATTTTTACAACTGTTTCAAAAATGGTCGTCGGGTTTGCAGACATCGTAAAATCTGCTACAGGATTGGCTATTACATTAGCAATTCCAACAAAGGTACTGTCAGTCACGCACCCTCGTGTAGAAGTTGCCACAACGCTTATGGTATAAATTCCTGCAGATGTATAGGTATAGGTGATATTGGAATCTCCATAGAAAACTCCTGTCTCTCCATTTCCAAAATCAACAAACACCGAATCTATCTGATCTTTGTTATCCGAGTTATTCAGGAATATAAATGCTCCGGGTAAACAAGAATAAGCAAGATTGGACACATAGTTAGGTCTTACCGGTGGTGGGAAATTGATCGTCATACAGGAATCCGTACTTGGCGAACCGCAGGTTTCTGTCAATTCCACACAATAGTTGGTTGCAGACACTTCAGGATCAACCGTTATTGATGTTCCCTGACCTATCACATTCCCGTTTTCTTTCCAGGTAAATGTATAATACTGGCTTCCGTTACCGCCTGTTCCCTGAACCGTTAAAACAATAGATGCCTCCGGACAAATAATCGTATCGGGAGTCAGGTTGGTGATCTTCAATGCAGCCGGTTCACCGATTGCAGTTGTGGTTGATATTATACAATTGTTAGCATCAGTAATTGTTACCGTATGAGTTCCGGCATATAAATCGTTCGCTAACGGTCCTGTAGAAGCGGAACTGCTCCAGGAATAAGTATAAGGCGCTGTTCCGTTCACCACATTAATTTCCACGATACCATCATTGGCACTGTTACAAGTCACATCCTGCTGGTTAATAATTGTTGAAACCATTCCGGGAATCTCACTAACCACCACTTCTACGGTATCCGTACAACCTGTAGACAGAGATGTTGTGACCTCACAATGATAAGTTCCTGCCGCAAGACCAGTTGCAGTTTGTGTAGTTTGTCCACCCGCATCATACCAATTATAAGAAACAACTCCTAATGGAGGTGTCATTGTAGCAGTTGCCGTACCATCACTTCCTCCCGGACAACTTACCAAAGTAGAAGTACCGCTAAATGTCGCATTCGTATTCGGAACATTTACATTGACGTTTGCCGAACAGCCAAGGGCATCGGTAATTTGAACCGTGTAAGCTCCCGAAACAAGATTGGTTGCTGTCTGCGTGGTCTGTCCACCAGGTGACCACAAATAAGTAAACGGTGCAGAACCCTGAACAGGATTGACTGTTGCAGAACCAACACCTCCGAAACAATAATCTGTTGTTGCAGTTGCAGTACCGGAAACAACTTGTCTGGTAATAAAGGTTGTATCACTGACACCTCCCACTGCAGCATTACATGCAGATGCAGTCAAATAATAACCGGTTGTTCCGGGAGGCACTACAGTTACATTCAACACCCCGCCATTGTAAGGGTAGAAACCTCCTGCTGTACTTGCCCATGCAATGGTGTTGTTTGACGCAGAAGAAACCGTATAATACTGAATTGTAGCTACGGAATAGTTGGATGTGTTACCCGGTGCAATCGGTGTAAATCGTTTACCGTCCTGATTGGCTGTCCAAACACTGTTGTTTCTTCCCGGTGTAATTGTAGCTACTGTTCCAGCAGCATTTTCAACACCCTGAATAGCCAACCCACCATTCCAGCTGGAACAATTCGGTTTTTGACCGATCATCATGTCGATGACATTCGTTGTCTCATAAAATACAAGTGCTCCATAGTAACAAGTATTCTGACATGAAAAGGCATTTACACTTTCATACAACACAACGAATTTTCTGTTTGGTGCCGTTCCAATAGTCTGATACTTAATCGGCCCGATTGGTGTTTGGGACGGATTAATATCAGAATAAAAGAGCATTGCAGAATTTCTTGCTGTTGTCAATGTTGTGTTCGGAAGCGTTCCCATGCCCACCAAACTCCAGGCACAACCTGTATTTGCATTACTTGCATTAAAACTCACCAAACCATTCGATCCGATGACACAGTTGGTGTAATTTGTTCCGTAAAAACTAAAATTAAAACCTATCGGAATTAATCCCGACCACATATCATCCGGCAATTGAGGAAGCGTAACCGGATTATCCAGGGTTATTCCGGCACCTACAACAGGACCTCCACCCGAACAATTTGTAATCTGGACTGTCTGTCCGGCGCAAACTGTTGCATCCTGTCCGAGACAAAGCGTAACCTGGGCATTTAATGCACTCATTGAGCTAAACAACAACGTACCTATTAAAATTATCTTCTTCATAATCACCTTATTGTATTACTTTTAAAACGAATTTTTTAATTCCAGGTTGCTTAAAAATGAAGTTATCTTAGAAAAATCAACAAATAAATCGCCTGAAAGCTAAAAATACCACACCTATTTCATTTTCAACCCATTAAACACCGAATGATTTCACTTTAAAGATTCTGGTTAAGTCAACAAAAAAATCCCGCCTCGACTTAGCCGAGACGGGATTCCCTGATCTATATATTAAAGTAGTTGGTATTTACTCAATAATTGTGATTGCTCCTGTAAATGTTTTTTTGTTATCCGTATAAATATCTTTTACTCGGGCAACCCAGGAATAAGCTCCTTCTTTCACTTTTACTCCATTATAAGTTCCATCCCATGCAGCGTTTACATCATGCGTTTCCCAAATAACTTCACCCCAACGGTTAAAGATTAACAATTCAAAATTGAATTCATCAATCCCGGAAACATAGAACTTCCATGTTTGGTTGAATTCGTCGCCATCAGGTGTAAATGCATTCGGTGCATAGAAGATAATATCGCTGTTTACCATCAAAACACGCTCAATCGTATCAATACATCCTTCCGGTGTTTCAACGATTAATTGGATCGGATAAGTTGCTATGATTCCTTCAGGGAAATGGAAAGTCGGGTTTTGATAAGTACTGTTATTCGGATCTGAACCCGGCGAAGACCATGTCCAGTTTATAACATTCGGACTCGACTTATCCTGCATTTTCACAACTGTTTCAAAAATGGTTGTTGGATTCGCAGACATGGTAAAATCAGCAACAGGGTTTGCAATAACGTTAGCAATTCCAACAAATGAACTATCTGTTACACATCCCAATTCAGAAACTACTGTAACGTCAATAGTATAAACCCCGGCAGCTGTATAGATGTAATGAATACTATCGTTTCCATAAACAACCCCTTCATCTCCGTTTCCGAAAGAAACCAATACCGAATCAATCGGATCATCGTAATCAAAATTAACCATAGCTGCAGTATCCAGGTAGAATACCAGATCACCCGGCAAACAAGAATATGGTTTGTTTGATCTGTAAATCGGTTTGATCGGAGTTGGGAATGTGATTGTCATACATGAATCCGCACTCGGAGACCCACATGCCTCAGTCAATTCTACGCAGTATTCTGTTCCTGTTACATCCGGATTAACCGTAATGGATGCACCCGTCCCGATCACATCTCCGTTTTCTTTCCAGGTAAAAGTATAATTGTTGTTTGAAGGACCATTACCACCAACACCAATTACACTGATCGTTGTTGAATCCTCCGGACAAATAATCTGGTCCGGTGTCACATAAGTAACCTGTAAAGCCGGCGGTTGTGATAAAGTCTGGCTTTGAGTAATCACACAACCATTCGCATCCGTAATTGTCACAGTGCTTGTTCCTACATAAAGGTCATTTGCCATTGGTCCGGTAGAAGCCGAATGATCCCACGAATAACTATATGGAGGCGTACCATAATTTACACCCACTAAAATCATCCCATCATTCTTGGAATGGCAGGTAACGTCCGTATAATTGTCAACATTTGAAACCATTCCCGGGATTTCCGTTACTGTAACATTTACAGTTCCTGTACACCCGATATCTGAAGTGATCACACAAGAGTAAGCACCTGCAGAAAGGCCTGTTGCCGTTTGTGTTGTTTGACCGGCAGGATCACTCCATGCATAAGACAATGTTCCTACTACAGGAGCCATGTTTGCAGTTGCAGTACCATCTGCACCACCCGGACATGAAACAACCGTTGAAGTAGCCGAATATGCCACCGGGTTCGCTCCAACTGTAACGTTCACTGTTCCGGTACATCCGTTTGACAAAGTTACTGCACATGAATACGCACCAGGTAAAAGGCCCGTTGCAGTTTTTGTAGTCTGACCAGCCGGGTCATTCCATAAGTAAGAAGCCGTAACTCCCGTACTCGTTGGATTCCCCGGGATATTATAATTCGCAGTGGCAGTACCGTTATGCCCCATTGGACAGGAAGCATTTGTGGTAGTTCCGCTGAATGTTGCATTGATATTTGTAACCGTAACAGTAGCCGTTGCAGGAAGAATTACCGCTCCACCAGCAGGATTCGGGCTGGAAGTAACCGTAACAGTGTAAGTTCCGGGTGCAACATTGCTTACCGTTTGAGTTGTTGGATTTCCGGGAATCGACCAGGAATAAGTATAAGGTGCAAAACCTCCGTTTGGTGTTGCTGTTACAGTTCCGGTTGGCTGATTACAAGTTGCCGGTGTCATTGTTGCCGTAACACCGAAGTTTACCGAACAATTGACTGAACCGGATGTTGGTGTCAATGAAATTGTTCCGGGCTGACCACTAAAATTAGTAATCAATATAAGGTACACTTGTCCGGCAACCGCATTTGGGATTTCAATTGTTTCAACCGATGATCCTGAATAGGAACAATCTACCATTGGTGTAGAACCGGGAACAATGGAACCACAACCAGACGCAATACTGGTAAATGGACCGAAAACACCGAAGTCTACATCTATCCCGCTACCTCCGGAAGTTGTCTGTGTCAGCTGAAGTGAAATATATCCGTTACTGGCAGCCCCAATTGCAACCCAATTTGGGTTAGGAGTTGATCCGAGACACCCCCAGGATCCTGATCCGGCAGTACCGGTTCCACTTGGATACGATCCGGAAACAGCACAGTTAGATGTACATGGTGAGGTCCCGGGGTTGATCTGCCCATACAAGGACGAGCTTACCAGTAGTAAAATGATAAACTGGAAAATTCTTATTGTTTTCATATCAAAAATCTCTTAAGTAAATTGGGTTAAATAGAGTATTCTGCAGCGTAGCCGGTAATTGTGCCGTTTAAAGGCTGAAGGATGGTTTGGAATTCTTCTTTTGTAAAGACGGCCTGTGATTCTATAATCACCGAAGTACCATCTTCGCTTAACACGAAGGAAATAACTCTGGAATCATTTGTCAATGACGTTTCCAAAGCAGCTTTTTGAGAAGCACCGATTCCTGCAAGACCGATTACATGATGGGCTTTTACACCGGTTAGGATATCAATACCAGCCATTTTGTTTTGATTGATCTGATTCTGAACTTCAGATCCTGACACGCTATAAATTTTTTCATAGACCTGGCCATAGGATTTGAAGGTCAAAAAAATAGTACTGAATGCGATTAGTAGTAAATAATTCTTCATTTTGGATTAATTGTAATACAAGCAAAAGACGCAATTATTAAGATTAGGTTGTCTCTTATTTCCTAAATTATTACCAATTCGGTCATTTCAACAATCAAAATAGGGTTCACATCGATTAATTTATAATGTTCTATAAAAGTTCTTGTCCATTTTTAAAATTAGTTACATTTGCCCCAAGTAAAAACAAAAGCATTAATTACAAATAATATGTCAAGTAAATACCAAGCACAGATTGACGCTTTTATGGAGAAAGTAAAAGCAACCAACGGTCATGAAGCAGAATTTTTACAAGCTGTTCATGAAGTTGCTGAAGCAGTTATTCCTTTTATGGAAGAAAATCCAAAATATAAGAGCGCAAAAATTTTGGAGCGTATCATTGAGCCGGAAAGAACAATCATTTTCCGTGTTCCTTGGTTGGATGACAAAGGTGAAATTCAGGTAAACCGCGGATACCGTGTAGAATTCAACTCTGCAATCGGTCCATATAAAGGAGGTCTTCGCTTCCACCCTTCTGTGAATCTTTCTATCTTGAAATTCTTAGGATTTGAGCAAATCTTCAAAAACTCTTTAACAACACTTCCTATGGGAGGTGGTAAAGGTGGATCTGATTTTGACCCGAAAGGAAAATCGGATAATGAAGTCATGAAATTCTGTCAATCATTCATGACTGAACTTTCCCGCCACATTGGTGCTGATACGGATGTACCTGCAGGTGACATCGGTGTTGGTGGTCGTGAGATCGGTTACATGTTCGGTCAATACAAGCGTATCCGCAACGAATTTACAGGTGTATTAACCGGAAAAGCTCGTAACTGGGGTGGATCTTTGATTCGTCCGGAAGCTACAGGTTATGGAACTGTATATTTCGCAAAAGAAATGCTGGCTACTAAGGATGATTCTTTCTTAGGTAAAACAGTTGTTGTTTCGGGTTCAGGAAACGTAGCTCAATTTGCTTGTGAAAAAGCAACACAATTGGGTGGTAAAGTTGTTACTCTTTCTGATTCATCAGGATATATTTTGGATGCTGAAGGTATCGACGCAGCAAAATTGGCATTCGTAATGGAATTGAAAAACGTGAAACGCGGTCGTATTGAAGAGTACGTAAAACAATACCCTGGCGCGAAATTCGTAGCTGGAAAACGTCCTTGGGAAGTGAAAGCTGATATCGCATTGCCTTGCGCTACTCAAAACGAATTGAACGGTGATGAAGCAAAAGCTTTGATCGCAAACGGAGTGATCTGTGTTGCTGAGGGAGCTAACATGCCTTCTACACCGGAAGCTATCGCTGCATTCCAGGCTGCAAACGTATTGTTCTCTCCTGGGAAAGCGTCAAACGCAGGTGGTGTTGCAACATCCGGATTGGAAATGTCTCAAAACTCTTTGCGTTTGAGCTGGTCTGCTGAAGAAGTTGACCAACGTTTACACGGTATCATGGTTTCTATCCACGAAGCTTGCGTGAAATACGGAAAAGATGCTAAAGGAAATGTTGACTACGTGAAAGGTGCAAATATTGCAGGTTTCGTGAAAGTTGCAGATTCTATGATTGACCAGGGATTGGTATAATCGAAAAAACAAAATACCCGAAAACCGTCTCAGCTATGCCGAGGCGGTTTTTTTGTTTTAAACAATAGGGGTGGAAAATTTTCCGCCCCTATTGTTTTTTAATTGGCAATTCGGCATTCACAATTCGCAATTGAGTACATTTGTGTGCGAGATTCACTATGGAAAAAGAAAAAACAAAACGATTGATTGAATTCGATCGGACCGGATTTGACAACGAAGAACTTGTCACTATATATAAAGCAATTGCAAAACCTCGATTAATTGAGGAAAAAATGTTGATTCTCCTGCGTCAGGGGAAAATTTCCAAATGGTTTTCCGGCTGGGGGCAAGAAGGTATTTCAGTTGGATCGGCGTATGCAATGAAAGAGGAAGAATTTATTCTTCCAATGCACCGCAACCTCGGAGTTTTCACTACTCGCGGAATTCCTTTAAATCGGCTTTTTGCTCAATTCCAGGGAAAAATGTCAGGTTTTACCAAAGGCCGTGACCGTTCTTTCCATTTCGGAACAAAAGATTATAACATTGTCGGAATGATTTCCCATTTAGGTCCTCAAATGGGGATTGCTGATGGAATCGCCCTCGCTAATAAATTAAAAGGAAACGACCATGCAACCATCGTATTTACAGGTGATGGCGGAGCTTCGGAGGGTGACTTTCACGAATCACTGAACGTTGCAGCTGTTTGGGACCTTCCGGTGATCTTTGGAGTGGAAAACAACTGCTGGGGATTATCTACACCAAGTATTGAGCAATTCCGGTGCAAACAGTTTATCGATAAAGGAATCGGTTATGGAATGGACGCTTTCCAGGTAGACGGGAACAATATCCTGGATGTAATCCGTACAGTGCGTAAAATCGCTGATTCGATCCGACAAAAACCTCGTCCGTTCTTATTGGAATTTATGACTTTCCGTATGCGCGGACACGAAGAGGCTTCCGGAACAAAATATTACCCGGAAGGAATCCAGGACGAATGGGCAAAGAAAGATCCTGTTACCAACTATGAACTTTTCTTATTGGAACAAGGTATTTTGACCGAAGAAACGGTTGCTCAAATTCAACAGGAAATTAAGGACGAAATCCAACAGGGATTGGAGATCGCATTTGCGGAAGGCCCGGTCGAAGCGGATCTTCAACGAGAATTAGACGATATTTACGCTCCTTTCACTCAAACGGTGATTGAACCTGTCAGTGATAAGAAGACAGAAAAGCGTTTGATCGATGCGGTTTCAGATTCTTTGAGAGAAAGTATGGTGCGCTACCCGGATTTAGTGATCATGGGGCAGGATATTGCCGAATACGGAGGTGCTTTCAAAGTGACCGAAGGCTTTGTAGAGCAATTCGGAAAAGAGCGCGTACGTAATACTCCGATTTGTGAATCTGCAATTGTCGGTGCAGGACTTGGTTTATCCATCGCAGGAATGAAAGCTGTAGTTGAAATGCAGTTTGCAGACTTCGTAACTTGCGGATTCAACCAAATCATCAATAATTTAGCTAAAATACATTGGAGATGGGGACAAAATGCCGATGTGGTTGTCCGCATGCCTACCGGGGCAAATACTGCTGCCGGACCATTCCACAGTCAAAGTAATGAAGCGTGGTTCTTCCACACTCCGGGATTAAAGGTGGTTTATCCGGCTTTCCCGGGTGATGCGAAAGGATTATTGAACGCGTCTATTGAAGATCCGAACCCGGTTTTGTTCTTCGAGCACAAATACCTTTACAGAAGTATCCGCGAAGATATTCATGATGATTATTACACGGCTGAAATCGGGAAAGCGGGCTACGTGCGCAAAGGTGATGATCTGACAATCATTACTTATGGGTTGGGAGTTCATTGGGCAATGGAAGCTTTGGACGCACATCCTGAGATTTCTGCCAACCTGGTTGACTTGAAGACACTGCTTCCTTTGGATACGGAAACGATTTACGAGGCGGTTCGTCAAACTGGAAAAGTAATCGTATTGCATGAAGACTGCATGACAGGAGGAATTGGCGGTGAATTGGTTGCATTGATCAACGAAAACTGTTTCGACTCACTGGATGCACCTGTGAAACGTGTAGCATCTTTAGACACCCCTGTGCCGTTTGCAGTGGCATTGGAAAAACAATTCCTTCCTGTAGAACGATTCAAGCAGGCGTTGATTGAATTGTACGAATTTTAATCACAAAAAATAATGTGTGGGCACTGTGGGTACGCATTAATCGCGTACCCACCCTTCCTTACAAAACAAAAAAACGGTCATCCGATAATTCGAATGACCGTTTTTTGTTATATCATATTTTGATTAATCCTTCACAACCGTATATCCAGGGTATTTGGATTTATCGAATACAAACTTGCTGTCTTCGATAGCCGGATTGGATGTAAATTTCGTCATTGTAAACGTGGAAACAGTTCCGTCATTTGCTTTCATGATTGCCTTTTTCACCTCGTTATCGGCTTTCGCAACATATACAATGATTGTATGGTAATTTGCTTTTTTCGGGGTCTTCGGGTACAAATAGATCACATGTACCTTTTCACCTCCCAATGTTTCCTCCTTTTCGTACTTGCTCTTGAATCCTGATTCCCAGATTGTCATCAACTTCTTAGGATTGATCGCATCTTCGTCATCACCCGAAGCATCTGATTCATAAACTGTTTTCTCTTCTTTTACGATAGACCATTTTTTCAATCCGTTTGAGATCAAGGTCGTTTCTCCGTAAACAGCACTGAATTTATCTCCTTTTACCCATCCTTTACCGGACATATTGGAGTTAGTTCCGTTTGTACTGTTTTTGATTGTAGCGCTAAATTCTACGTAGAAGGTTTTTAGTCCTTTTATTTTAGCCGAAACTTTATCAAGGATTGCGTCTGCTTTTGCATCCTGACTGTAAGCCAATGTACTTCCCAGTAAAGTCAGGCAAATAAATAAGTATTTCATGTTTCACAATTTTCTCTGCAAATATCAGAAATTGTGCCAAGAATAAGTTACATATTAAAAAAATACCTGTTAGATTTCTGTTAAAACAGTTGAATGTTCAGAAAGTTCAAGCGCTCAATTTTGAACGATTTAAACTTTAGCCCCTTTTTGAACATTAAAAATTAGCTGATTCCTTTTGAGCGCAAGAACTCTTCCAGGCTTTCCACATCACTGAAAAGCACTTCCCGGGCTTTACTTCCCTGGAACGGACCAATAATTCCATATCCTTCCAGCTGATCAACGATTCTTCCGGCACGGTTATATCCCAACTTCAGTTTACGCTGCAACAAGGACGCGGATCCCTGGTTATTGATCACAACAATCCGTGCTGCATCGGCAAACATCGAATCAATCTCATCCAGGTCGATGTCGCGATCTTCTCCTCCATCAGCCCCCACATATTCCGGCAGAATAAGAGCTTCAGGATAAGCGCGCTGCTCACCGATAAACTTACAAATGTCTTCTACTTCCGGAGTATCTGCGAAACCACACTGTACACGAATCAGATCCTGACCTAGGGAAATCAACATATCCCCCCGCCCGATCAACTGATCCGCACCAGAGGAATCCAGGATGGTACGGGAATCAATCTTGGAAAGCACACGGAATGCAATACGCGCCGGGAAGTTTGCTTTGATCATACCCGTAATTACGTTTACGGAAGGACGCTGAGTAGCGACAATCAAGTGGATACCAATCGCCCGTGCCAGCTGCGCCAAACGCGCAATCGGGTGTTCAACCTCTTTTCCGGCGGTCATGATCAAATCCGCGAACTCATCGATCAATACTACAATATACGGCAGGTAACGATGTCCCTTTTCCGGGTTCAACTTACGAGCAATAAACTTGGCATTGTATTCCTTGATTGTACGTACCTGTGCTTCTTTCAGCAGCTCGTAGCGGTTATCCATCTCAATACACAAAGAGTTCAAAGTATTGACCACTTTGGATGTATCCGTAATGATGGCATCTTCCTCTCCCGGAAGTTTGGCCAGGAAATGGCGCTCAATCCGGTTGTAAAGCGTTAATTCCACTTTTTTCGGATCGACCAATACGAATTTAACCTGTGCTGGATGTTTCTTATAAAGGATAGAAACCAGGATGGCGTTCAAACCAACGGATTTACCTTGTCCGGTAGCACCCGCAACCAATAAGTGAGGTGCTTTTGTTAAATCGAACGTATAGGTTTCATTCGTAATCGTTTTACCCATTACGATCGGCAATTCGAAATCGGAATTCTGGAATTTCTCCGAAGCAATCAATGATTTCATGGAAACCATGTCCGGCTTACTATTCGGAACTTCAATACCAATTGTTCCTTTCCCCGGGATCGGAGCAATAATACGAATACCCAATGCGGATAAACTTAGAGCGATATCGTCTTCCAGGTTCTTAATTTTCGAAATACGAACCCCCGGAGCAGGTACGATTTCATACAAAGTTACCGTAGGACCTACCGTTGCTTTAATTTTGGCAATATCGATCTTGTAATGAGACAGCGTTTCTACAATCCGGTTCTTATTGTCTTCCAATTCCTGCTTATTGATCGAAACCTGACCGTTCCCATAATCTTTCAATAAGTCGATCGGAGGAAGCAGATATCCGGAAAGTTCTAATGTAGGATCGTAATCCCCGTATTCCTGGCGGATCGAGTTAAACTCATCGTCAGAAAGTGTTGCATCTGTTTTTGCGATACTCACTTTGAAATCACCTTCGTCCTCTTCTTCATCATCTTCGAATACTTCTACCGGCTCAGACTCAACAACAGGTTCTTCTGCTATTTTCTCAACTCCGGACTGAATGACAATAAAACTCTCATCTTCACCGTCTCCATAAGATTCGTCTTCTTCCTCATCCTCATCGAAATTCACTTCTGCAGCTTCCTGTTCCGCACGGATCTGGTCTTCGCGGATGGTATTTACCACGTGAATATCCGTCATATTTGCCTGAATCGGCTGATCGTCTTCAAAGAAGAATTCTTTCGCCCCTTTTGCCCTGTTCCACCAGGACATAATATCCGCATTGAACAGTACTACTAAAACAACCCATAAAAGTGCTACAATCGCTACAAAACTTCCGAAACTCCCGATTGTGAGGCGCAGCCAGTTGTTGATCGCAAATCCGAAAGTTCCCCCCAAGTAATCAATATGCTCTACGAAATACCCCAGGAAGATGGAACTCCACACCATAAACAAAACCGCTACGGCAATTGAACGTCTGATCGGAAGCAGTAAGATATTCAAAGTCCATTTGAAGCCGATCAGGAAAATGATGAAAGAAATAGCAAACGAAGAAATCCCAAACCAACGGTACATAAATAAATGAGCCATCCAGGCACCGAATTTTCCCAGCCAGTTTTGTACAGGTTCCGGATTACTGTCGAAAAGAAAAGTAAATAGAGATACATCTAAAACGCGGTCCTGGTCTGAAGTCCACGTGAAAAAATAAGAAAAGCAGGAAAGAAAGGTGAAAAAGGAAAACAGAATCATAGCAATCCCCAGGATTGTTTTGAATCTTTTCTTATCAAAGCGGTTTGCAAGACGATCCAACAAAGCATTATCAGTAGGCTTGCGTTCTTTTGCAGGCTTTCCTTTCGGTGCTTTTTTCGTTTGTTCTTCAGCCGTTTGTTCGCTTTTTTGTCTGTATTCGTTTTCCAATGCCATTCTTCACGAAGTATCTTACGAAGATAACGATAGAAGAGGGCTTTGGTTAACGGTTTTTGATTTAACTATAAACAAACTACTGTTCATTATTCGAATAGAAGGCACGCATGAATTCTTCGAAACTGATTCGTTTATAATCCGATGGAATTCCAAACAAATCGCGATTTACGGGTTGATCTTTTTTCTCAACCAATTCATAATGTATCAAGCCATCCTGTGAAGGAATGTAATAATCAAGTGCCAGGCCTTTTACTTCCGGGTAGACCTGCAGGTATTTATTTGACAATTTCTTAGAAAAATAGCAATAGAAACCTTCTGTATTCTCATCCTTAATGAGGTATTTCTTTGCTTTTAGTCCGGCTATTTTTTTTGAACCTCTTTTTTTTGTTACCGTGTATGTTTTCGGGATGGTATCTGTTTTTTTCGAAAGATCGGTATGGATCGCATATTTATTCCCGTCCAGTTCTAACAGCAGATATGCTTTATTCAACAACATATTCCGGATATAAACCTGAACTCCGAACTGCTGGGTCTCCGTTTCAACACGAACCACCGTATCGTTCGTATACAATGTCACATTCCAGGATTTCCAGACAACATTCGAATCGGGAGCCATGACCGTAGCTTTGTACTTCAAAACACCGGAAAAAGCTTCTTGCGAAAATCCGGAAAATACAGTGATTAAAAGAATGCTAATAACACAGATTAATTTCATGTTTCAATTTTAATTGAAGGTAATTTTTTATAAAGAGAAATACTTGTTTTAGTTAAAACTGAGCTAATCAGCCACAGCAGATCTCTTACTCAAAGGTGGCAAATAAATCGTTCATTTTCTGATTGTATTCGTCGTAACTGATAGCAGTTCCTTTTGCAGGCAAAGTAAACAACTGTTTTTTAGACTCGTCGACTTTCGGGATAAATTTTGTTGCTTTGTAGTCCATTCGAATACCAAAACGATCTACGGAATAAGCAAGCAATACTCCCGGAACTTCTTTAAATGTATTGTACCAATTCGGATTTTTCAACTCAATCTCTTCCGTATACCAAAGTGTAATCACATCCGACTTATTCTTAACACCTGTCGCAACAGCTTTTTTCACATTAAAACCAGCAAGTGTGTCTGTTTCGTCTGTGAAACGGATAGTGTATTTCGTTTGATCGTTTAACATTTTGTGAATTTCATCGGGAGTTAAATCCGTTTTAAACGCCTCTTCTCCATATTGGAAATAAATGTCCATTTCTTTTTTGTTACAGTCAATCAGCAAAACATTTTGAAAATTTCCGCGACTGATATCATTCCGTACCTTTCCATTCTTGAAGCTGATCTCGATTTCTTTCGGCAGGATATTATAAAGGAATACATTCTTTTTGTGATTCGGATAATCTGCAGCATAAATGATTGTCCCCTCACTGATAACTTCCTTTTTAGAAGTACATGAACACACCAGAAAAATGCAAATCCCTAAGAATATGGATGACTGCTTTACCAACATATAAGATCTTTAATAAGAACCTGATACGGTAAATTGTTGAAAAGGTTTCGCGAGCTTGGATAACTTAAAAGAGTCAGACAAAACCAAATATGTATTTTTGCGCTATTAACAATTTGTTATGCATCGGAAAATTGAAATCATTGTAAACAACTCAGAATTGGCCGCAGGCACCAGGGGAGCATCATTGGGACCGGGAGCTATTATGACAGCAGCCAGGAAAGCAAACAATCCGTATTTCGGACTTTACCCCCTTCACCCTTTGCCTGATTACAATCGATTTTTAGACCAAAAGAACGAAACCGAGTTTGCCAAAAACCTGCAGGGTTTCAAGCTGGTTTTCGAGTCTGCAGCTGAAAAAACGACCGAAATACTCCATAAAGGGTCTTTTCCGCTTATTTTAGCCGGAGACCACGGTTCGGCAGCCGGAACAATTGCGGGTATCAAAGCTGCTTACCCTGACAAGCGCCTCGGAGTTGTGTGGATTGATGCTCACGGAGATCTTCACTCTCCTTATACCACACCTTCCGGAAATATCCACGGAATGCCTTTGAGCCTTTCATTGGGAAATGACAATATGGGATACCAACGAAATACGCCTTCGGAAGAAACCGTATCTACCTGGAACGAGCTAAAACACAAATACACCGGCACAATTAAACTAAACCCTGCGGATTTGGTTTTTATCGGCGTAAGAGATACTGAGTATGAGGAAAATCAGTTAATCACAGAAAACAACATCACCAATCACACGGTAGAATCGGTGCGTAAGGAAGGTGCGCAGGCTATTGTTCAGCATGTTTTGGAACAACTGGCCCCTTGTGATATTATATACGTTTCATTCTGTCTCTTATACACATCTCCGAGCCCACGAGACTCCTGAGCATCTCGTATGCCGTCTTCTGCTTGAAAAAAAAAA